>NZ_JAZBJP010000026.1:0-112974 GCF_036352915.1 Streptomyces bugieae | reverse complement strand
CACCCCCACACCCCAGCGCCTCACCCGCCCCCGGCCCCCACTCGTTGCCCGCACCCCGTACCCCGCCGCGCGGGCTGACCGGCACGGCGACCTGAGGGACTCGGTGGGACTCGGGACGTCAGGCACTCAAGAAGTCACGCTTTCAAGGTGCACCGGCTGAACCGGGCGAACCGCCCAGCGCGCGCCTCACCCCTGCCGCTCCCCGCGCCCACCCCCTCGCACCGGCCGACCTCTCGCCGAGCGATCAGCACGAAGTCGGCCCAGCGCCCAGAGCGCCGCCACTGCCAGCACGACCGCACCCATGACGGCAGCCCCCGTCGGTGCCGCCCCCGTCTCCCGAGCCACAGGTGTCGCACCCATCTGGCTCGCTGGCTTCACTGACTGGTGCGGGCGCGGATCCCCAGGCTCCGTAGTACTGCTGCCCGGCGGCACCGGCACACCGAACACCGGCAGCAGGCGTGAAGGGCCTCCGCCGCACATGCTCGGCGGCAGCAGGGACAGCGGGTCCAGGTAGGTCCTGCCGCGGCGCAGCCCCCAGTGGAGGCACGGTGCTCGGCAGTGGAAAGGCCCTCGCTGGACTACGGCGACCGGCTGGCCCGCAGTGACCCGCTGGCCCTTCCGGACGGTGGCGCGCACGGGTTCGTACGTCGTGCGTAAGGGAGGGCGGCCGGAGCGGGACACCTCGATGGTCAGTACCCCGCGGCCGGCCACGGTCCCGGCGTACGCCACTCGACCCGGTGCGGCGGCCCGGACCGTCGCGCCGACGGAGGAAGCCAGGTCCACGCCACGGTGTCCGGCCGCCCAGGGTGCCGGCGGGGGCTCCCAGCCGCGTAAGACCGTGGGGCGTATCCCTTCCGCCCCCGTCACCGGCCAGGCCCGTTCACCTGTAGCGGGCGGCGTGCCGCCGGACTCAGCGCCACCACCCCCGGCACCACCGGTCGCGGCACCACCGGCCTCGGCCTCGGTCGTGTCCCCGGCGGCGCCTCGCCCCAGGTCTGCGGACTGTGACTGCCGCCCCTCACCCGGCGAAGCCCCCGCCACCTGGCCCATTACCTGCCCCTCGCGCACTGCCGCCCTGGGCCCCAGCCCCGCAGCCGCCGCGTGCGCGAGCGGCGAGGTGGTCAAGGCCAGTCCCAGAGCCAGCGCCGGGGCCAGCAGGGCTCTGGTCACGCGGGCCGGAAAGAAGCAGCTCGGCCCGTAGGCGGCCGGGTCGCCGAGCGGAGGCGAGTACGGGGACGGGGGCAGTCGTAAAGGCCGGTGGCCGGTCAGCGACGCCGAGGCGGTAAGCCGCCCGCCGCGCGGCCGACCGCCGCCCGAGCCATCGCGGCTGGGCCGGACGTCGTGCGGTCGGACGCCGTGCGGTCGGTCGTGTCGTACGTCCTCTCGTACGTCCTGCGGTCGATCCTTTCTCGCCTGACGTCCCTGACATCGTCGAACGTGCCGTTGCCGGGTCGGAGGCCTTGGCCCCAGCCCCCGCTCTTGCTGCTCTTGCTGCTCTTGCTGTCGTCGCTGTCGTTGCTGTCGCATGGGTCGACGGTGACGCAGTCCGGTCCGGCGTGGGGATCTTGGTCCGGAACTGTGGACAACGGGCCGGTTGTGGACAACTGCCTCACCCGGACGGGTGTCGGTCTCACCCGGTCAGGGCTCGAAATGATGCGTGTCGCCCGGTGCATCAGCCGTCCCGTACACTTCTGGTGGCGATCCGGGTCACCGGGTCGACTTCGCACGCCCCGCCGTCAGTGCACCAGTCCCGTTCGGGCAGCACGTCGGCCGCGCTCCTCGGTCCTCGGACGGCTCCGCAAGGTGTCTTCCCCGGCAGGCGCGTCGGGGCGTCAGGCACCGCGGCCGACCGGCCGCAGTGGAACCGAGAACAACAAGGAGTACGGCCATGGCCGTCGTCACGATGCGGGAGCTGCTGGAGAGCGGCGTCCACTTCGGGCACCAGACCCGCCGCTGGAACCCGAAGATGAAGCGCTTCATCTTCACCGAGCGCAACGGCATCTACATCATCGACCTGCTCCAGTCGCTGTCGTACATCGACCGCGCCTACGAGTTCGTCAAGGAGACCGTCGCCCACGGCGGCTCCGTCATGTTCGTCGGTACGAAGAAGCAGGCCCAGGAAGCCATTGCCGAGCAGGCGACCCGCGTGGGCATGCCCTACGTGAACCAGCGCTGGCTCGGCGGCATGCTGACCAACTTCTCGACCGTCTACAAGCGCCTGCAGCGCCTCAAGGAGCTCGAGCAGATCGACTTCGAGGATGTGGCCGCGTCCGGCCTCACCAAGAAGGAGCTCCTGGTCCTCTCCCGTGAGAAGGCCAAGCTGGAGAAGACCCTGGGCGGTATCCGCGAGATGCAGAAGGTGCCCAGCGCCGTCTGGATCGTGGACACCAAGAAGGAGCACATCGCCGTCGGCGAGGCGCGCAAGCTCAACATCCCGGTCGTCGCGATCCTCGACACCAACTGCGACCCGGACGAGGTCGACTACAAGATCCCGGGCAACGACGACGCGATCCGCTCCGTCACCCTGCTCACCCGCGTGATCGCCGACGCCGTCGCCGAGGGCCTCATCGCCCGCTCCGGCGCCGCCACCGGCGACCAGAAGCCCGGCGACAAGGCTGCCGCCGAGCCGCTGGCCGAGTGGGAGCGCGACCTGCTTGAGGGCGAGAAGAAGGCCGACGAGGCGGAGAAGCCCGCCGAGGCCCCGGCCGCCGAGGCCGAGAAGCCGGCTGCGGACGCCGAGCAGGCCTGACCTCAGGACCGGTTGACGACGGCGGGGGAGTGCGCCACGAGCGCCGCCCCCGCCGTCCACCCGTAGATCTTTCGACTTCGAGATTTCGAGAAGAGATTCACAGACCATGGCGAACTACACCGCCGCCGACGTCAAGAAGCTCCGCGAGCTCACCGGCGCCGGCATGATGGACTGCAAGAAGGCCCTGGACGAGGCCGAGGGCAACGTCGACAAGGCCGTCGAGGCGCTGCGCATCAAGGGCCAGAAGGGTGTCGCCAAGCGCGAGGGCCGCTCCGCCGAGAACGGCGCGGTGGTCTCCCTGATCGCGGACGACAACACCTCCGGCGTCATCGTCGAGCTCAAGTGCGAGACGGACTTCGTCGCCAAGGGTGAGAAGTTCCAGGCCGTCGCCAAGGCGATCGCCGAGCACGTCGCGAAGACCTCCCCGGCCGACGTCGAGGCCCTGCTCGCCTCCGAGATCGAGGCCGGCAAGACGGTCCAGGCGTTCGTCGACGAGGCCAACGCCAACCTGGGCGAGAAGATCGTCCTGGACCGCTTCGCGCAGTTCTCCGGCGGCTACGTGACCGCGTACATGCACCGCACCATGCCCGACCTGCCCCCGCAGATCGGCGTCCTCGTCGAGCTCGACAAGGAGAACGCCGAGGTCGCCAAGGGCGTCGCCCAGCACATCGCCGCCTTCGCGCCGAAGTACCTCGCCCGCGAGGACGTCCCGGCCGAGGTCGTCGAGGCCGAGCGCCGCGTCGCCGAGGAGACCACCCGCCAGGAGGGCAAGCCCGAGGCCGCCCTTCCGAAGATCGTCGAGGGTCGCCTCAACGGCTTCTTCAAGGACGCGACGCTGCTCGGCCAGCCGTACGCGCTCGACAACAAGAAGTCCGTCGAGAAGGTCCTCCAGGAGGCCGGTGTCACCCTGAAGCGCTTCTCGCGCATCAAGGTCGGCATCTGAGAGCCTGCCGCAAGGCAGCGAATGACCTACGACCCCGCTAGGGTCGTACGCAGTCGGCCGCTCACCGGCCGGCCGCAGATGTGACGAGGAGGCCATTGCCGCACAGGGATCTGGACCAGACCCACGGCAATGGCCTTCTTCGTATGTGCACGAGGAGAGCTCAATGAATCACGGTGCCGACGGCGCGCACACAGACCATGCCGCCAAGGACGGCAGGCGGCGCTTCCTGCTGAAGCTGTCCGGCGAGGCGTTCGCCGGCGGCGGCGGACTGGGCGTCGACCCCGACGTCGTGCACGCGATGGCCCGCGAGATCGCCGCCGTGGTGCGCGACGGGTACGAGATCGCCATCGTGATCGGCGGCGGCAACTTCTTCCGCGGTGCCGAACTCCAGCAGCGCGGCATGGACCGGGCCCGGTCCGACTACATGGGCATGCTCGGCACGGTGATGAACTGCCTGGCCCTCCAGGACTTCCTGGAGAAGGAGGGCATCGACTCCCGCGTCCAGACCGCGATCACCATGGGCCAGGTCGCCGAGCCCTACATCCCGCTGCGCGCGGTGCGCCACCTGGAGAAGGGCCGGGTCGTCATCTTCGGCGCCGGCATGGGCATGCCGTACTTCTCCACCGACACCACCGCCGCCCAGCGTGCCCTGGAGATCGACGCCGAGGCCATGCTGATGGGCAAGAACGGCGTGGACGGGGTCTACGACTCCGACCCCAAGATCAACCCGGACGCGGTCAAGTTCGACGCCCTCGAATACGGTGAGGTCATCACCCGTGACCTGAAGGTCGCGGACGCCACCGCCATCACGCTGTGCCGGGACAACAAGCTCCCGATCCTCGTGTTCGAACTGCTCGCCGAGGGCAACATCGCGCGTGCGGTGAAGGGTGAGAAGATCGGCACGCTCGTCAGCGATCAGGACACCCGGGCCTGACGGCCCCAACTGCCGCCCTTCCGTACGGGCATCGGTCCGTACGGGCGGCAACCACCGGCCGGGGTAAGACCCCGGTACGGGGATGGACAACCGCCTGCCGGTCGGACACCGTGCAGGAGTAGACGCGCGGCAGGGGCGAGGCTCTGCTTCTTACCGAAAAGACCAGGAGCAAGTGGTGATCGAAGAGATCCTCCTCGAAGCCGAGGAGAAGATGGAGAAGGCCGTCGTGGTCGCCAAGGAGGACTTCGCCGCGATCCGCACCGGGCGTGCGCACCCGGCGATGTTCAACAAGATCGTGGCGGACTACTACGGTGCCATGACGCCGATCAACCAGCTGGCGTCGTTCTCGGTTCCCGAACCGCGGATGGCCGTCGTGACCCCGTTCGACAAGAGCGCCCTGCGCAACATCGAGCAGGCGATCCGCGACTCCGACCTCGGCGTCAACCCGAGCAACGACGGCAACATCATCCGGGTGACCTTCCCCGAGCTGACCGAGGAACGCCGCAAGGAGTTCATCAAGGTCGCCAAGAACAAGGGCGAGGACGCGAAGATCTCGATCCGCAGCGTCCGCCGCAAGGCCAAGGAGTCCCTGGACAAGCTGGTCAAGGACAAGGAGAGCGGCGAGGACGAGGTGCGCCGCGCCGAGAAGGAGCTCGACGACACCACCGCGAAGTACGTCGCGCAGGTGGACGAGCTGCTCAAGCACAAGGAATCCGAGCTCCTCGAGGTCTGATGAACGAGTCATCCTGGGGGGCCCCGCCCGGCGCCGGTCAATGGGGACCGCCCGAATACGGACCGGCCTCCTCGCTTCGCGGGGTGGCGCCGTCCGCCTCGGCGGGTCCCGTGCACGACTGGGGCGAAGCGGCGCAGACTCGGCCCATGCCCATCGTGCCCGAGCCAGGCGGACACCAGGACGACGACCGGGAACATCGGCACATCCGGGATAACCGGGACCACCCGGACGACCGGGGGGCTGCTCCACGGAGCGGCCCCCTGTTCCGCGACGACCAGCCGCAGGAGCCCATGCCCACCTCCGTCCCCGGGTCCGACCGTTCGCCGGACTCAGAGAAGCCCAAGAAGAAGAGCGCGGGGCGCAATCTGCGCGCCGCGATAGGGGTCGGTGCCGGTCTCGGCGCGGTCATCCTCGCCTCGCTCTTCGTCTACAAGCCGGTCTTCATCGGCGTGATCGCGATCGCCGTCGTCGTCGGGCTGTGGGAGCTGACCTCGCGGCTGGCGGAACGCAAGGACATCAGGGTGCCGCTGGTGCCGCTCGCCGTCGGCGGCACCGCCATGGTCGTCGCCGGGTACGTGCGCGGAGCCGAGGGGGCCTGGGTGGCGATGGCGCTCACCGCGCTCGCCGTCCTCGTGTGGCGGATGACCGAGGCTCCCGAGAACTATCTGCGGGACGTCACCGCCGGTGTCTTCGCGGCGTTCTACGTGCCGTTCCTCGCGACGTTCGTGGCGCTGATGCTCGCGGCCGACGACGGGCCGCAACGCGTGCTGACGTTCCTGCTGCTCACCGTCGTCAGCGACACCGGCGCGTACGCGGTCGGCTGGCGGTTCGGCAAGCACAAGCTCGCCCCGCGCATCAGCCCGGGCAAGACCCGCGAGGGACTCGTCGGCGCGCTGCTCTTCGCGATGGTGGCCGGCGCGCTGTGCATGGAATTCCTGATCAAGCACGGCGAGTGGTGGCAGGGCCTGCTGCTCGGCCTCGCGGTCGCGGCCAGCGCCACCCTCGGCGACCTGGGCGAATCCATGATCAAGCGGGACCTGGGCATCAAGGACATGGGCACCTTGCTCCCCGGTCACGGCGGCATCATGGACCGCCTGGACTCCCTCCTGCCGACGGCGCCCATCGTCTGGCTGCTCTTCGTGGTCTTCGTCGGAGCGGGCTGACCCGACGGCGCCACCCGGCCCCTGAGCCGACGAGAACAAGCCGGAGAAGCCGGAGCCCCCTGCCAGCGGATTGCGCTGGCAGGGGGCTTTTGCGTGGCGGGGGTACGCGGGTGGGGTCGGCTGTGGGGTGGGTTCCGCCGGCCGCCCCGCCCGCCCCCTCACTCGTCAATCTTCCGCTGCCGTTTCCGCGGTCGGCCGACCCGCCTCCAGATCACCGTCATCCCCAGCCCGAGCACCACCAGGGCCACGACGACGATGAGGATCTTGATGGCGAAATCCATCAGCAGATGGTGGGCGAGATCGGACGCCGCCAGGTAACGATCGGACGCTTCCAGGGGGAGGCCGGGCGCCTCCAGGGCGGGCCCGGTCACCGTCGGCCGTCCCGTCGCCGGTCCCGCCCGGCCCCGTCTTCCAGCCGCCGGGCGGCCATGCGGAGCGCGGCCCGTACGGCGGGATCGGCATAACGGCGTGCCTCGTCCAGCCGGCCCCTGCGCTTGAGGAACACGGCAATGCCGAAGACCACCAGGGCGAGCACCACGATGCCGCCCGCGATCACGCCGAACCTGATGAGCATGAGGTTGAGATACGTCTCCACCGGAGCCTCCCGTTTTCTATCACAGCTGTGACATAAAACAATTTATCACGGCTGTGATACAACGTGATACAAAGAGGTCATGCCCAAGGTCGTGGATCCGGACGCCCGCCGCCGCGAGGTCGTCGACGCCCTGTTCCGAGTCGTCGTACGGGACGGTCTGCAGCGCACCTCGCTGCGCGCCGTCGCCGACGAGGCCGGACTCAACATCGGCTCCCTGCGCCACTACTTCGCCAGCCAGCAGGAGCTGATGGACTTCGCCATGCAGTCGATGCTCGACGGCCTCACCGACCGGTTGCTCCGCCACGTCGAGGACATCGGAGACCTGAGCCGGCATCCCCCCGTGGAACGCCTCCGCCTTGCAGCCGGTCTGCTGGCCGAACTCCTTCCGCTCGACGAACGCCGCCGCGCGGAGGTCACCGTCTTCCTCGACTTCAACGCAGCGGCCCGCACCAACCCGGCCTTCAGGGACCTCTCCGACCAGGCCGCCGCCGGCTCCCGACGGCTGGTCCGCCGCGTGCTGACCCGCCTCGACGAGTCCGGCACCCTGCGCCCTGGCCGCGACCTGGAGATCGAGACCGAGCGCCTGACCGCCCTCCTCGACGGCCTGGGCCTCGGCGCCGTCCGCAACCCCGACGTCCTGAGCCCGCAGATGTGCACCGCCGTACTGGCGGCCCACTTGGGGGACTTGGCGGGGGAGGAGTAGGGGGCGGGCGGCGCCGGAGTCGATCGTTCGGGTCTCGGCATCGTTCCGGTCGAGGCCGTCGTGCGCGAAAGCGACGCTTCGAGCCGGCGGCCGGAATGCAAGTCGGCCTCGCTGGTTACGAGTTATCCGTCGGCAGGGCTCGTTGCAGAATTGCGCCATCCCTAAGGGAAGCAAGATGGCTGTGATTTGGACCTGGATCTGGATGTTGCGGATGTCTCAGGCAACGGCGTTGAGGTAGGCGTAGCGACAAATGCGCTCGATGGCACAGTTGTCCTGGCAGTGCTCAGGGGCTCAAGAAATTATGCTGACACCCGAAGACGCGGAACGCGTGGCGCACTCACTCCTGAATTCTGCGGCACGCGTCCGGCGGGGCGGGAGTGGACGGGCTGGCGCGCCGTAGGTCAAGCCGGCGAGTCGTCCGGCCGAGCTGAAAGCTGTGACCGAGCTGCCGAAAGGCGGGGAAGCACAGCGCATCGGCGCGATCTGCGCCCATGCCTTACCGGCTGCCGATCTGTACGAGTCGTGCTTCGATGGTGGGAGCGGCCGCCGCGCCTCTATCGGTGGCCCACTGTCAGCCGTCGACTGTCAGCCGTCGACACGGCGCCGGAGTTCGTTACGCAGGAGTCCTGGAGCAGGGCCGGCGGGCGGGCCAACGCATTTCCTTCTCACCTCCTCGCAGAAGTGACGAGAGGAGCACTCCTATGCGCAAAAACAACCGTAGGCGCCGTCTTTTGACGGCATCGACAGTTCTTGTGGCCGGGGGCGTGATGCTCTTTCCCGATGGCGCAGTCGCGCAGCCGGCCACGGACAGCGCCCCGGCACAGATATCGGGAACCTTTCAGCTCGTCAATGCGCAGACGGGCAAATGCGCGACGGTCGCGGGCGGTGTCTCCACTGACAACAACGTGAGGCTCGTCCAGTTCAATTGCGATTCACACCCCTCGCGTCGCTGGATCATCGCCAACAGCAACGGCCGGTCCAACCAGGTCGTCAACGACCAGACCCGCAAGTGTGCCACGGTGGCCGGCGGTGTCTCCACCGACAACAACGTCGAGCTCGTCCAGTTCAATTGCGATACGCACCCCTCGCGTCGCTGGATCATCACCAACCAGAACGGCAACTCGTTCCAGCTCGTCAATGCACAGACCGGCAAGTGCATGACGGTCGCGGGCGGTGTCTCCACCGACAACAACGTCACGCTCGTCCAGTTCACCTGTGACACACACCCGTCGCGCCGCTGGATCCTGCGGAGGGTCGGCGGGGGCGGGATCATCGACTGAAGCAGTGGCGCCGGCGGCCTCTCCAGGTGCCGAGTTGGACGGACGCGGCTGTGACCGCTGCCGCTGCGCCATCGTGGGCTCTCAGCATCCGGCTCCGGGCCGCCGGCGGGCTGTGCCAGGCCGGCCGCAGGTCGACCATCGACCACGACGCCAGATGACGACGCGGCCACTTGACGACTGAGGGTGGCGGGATCGTC
This sequence comes from Streptomyces bugieae, assembly GCF_036352915.1. Lineage (NCBI taxonomy): Bacteria > Bacillati > Actinomycetota > Actinomycetes > Kitasatosporales > Streptomycetaceae > Streptomyces > Streptomyces bugieae. The sequence goes on along the minus strand of NZ_JAZBJP010000026.1, from coordinate 103,677 downwards.
GCTCATTGCACCTGGGGCTCCAAAGGCGCTCTACGACACTGGACAGACCATGCCTGCACCCGCAGAACACGCATCTCGCCATTGCGGGAACGCTGCTCGTCGGTCGGCCTCTGAGCCGTAGGGCGGTGCCAGGCCCATTCGTCGAGCAGGTCCCGGCCGCAGACCAACGGGAAGTGCTCCGGGATCGACTGCGAGCGCAAAAGCGCGCGCCGCCCGCCGTCGGCGGGCGGCGCGTCAAGGCGTCGGGAAGCCACCACTATGGGTTGCGCCTCTAAGGTCGGGGCCCAACCGGGCAATTGTGGGCAGGCGAGGAGTCGACCCGATCCGCACGCCCGCGTACGGGTTGCGGTCTCTTGCCACTCACGGACAGCAGGCACGAGAACGGCCCCCGCCCAAAGACGCTCGCGGGGGCCGCTCTCAGCGCCTGCGGAACTCGTCGTGGTAGTAGCCGTGCTGCTTGACGTCGGCGTTGATGCACGTGTTCCCGAAGGCCGGGTTCAGCAGAGCGATGAAGTTGACGGAGTTCCCGCAGACGTTGATCGGGATGTGGATCGGCACCTGGATGTTGTTGCCGGAGACGACGCCCGGGGAGCGGACCGCGCCGCCCCCTGCATGGGCGTCGGCCGAGGCCACGCCGGCCATGCCTGTGACGGCCACCCCGGCAGCGACGGTTGCCACGAGTGCCTTCGCGATATGCGACATGCTCTCCAGTCCTTTCACGTATGACGTCAGATCACGCTCCCCGCCCATGCGATACGGCCGGGGTTCTGATCAACGCGCAGGTGACCGATATGTCACACAATGTCCCCCTGGACGGCTTAATGTGCGGGGTGCATGCGGCCCATGGGTCCCGACCGGGCCGTGCAAGGCGGGCCGACGAAGACGCAGGACACCCGAGGGTGACCGTTCCCTCACCGCTCTCACCTGGGCCGGGTCGGATGATCTGCCACACTGGACGGACCATGCCTGCACCCGGAGAACTCACTTTCGTCGCGCCGCGCGGGGCCAAGAAGCCCCCGCGGCACCTTGCCGACCTCAGCCCCGTCGAGCGCCGCGAGGCGGTGGCCGCGATCGGTGAGAAGCCGTTCCGCGCCAAGCAGCTGTCGCAGCACTACTTCGCCCGCTATGCGCACGACCCGGCGCAGTGGACCGACATCCCGGCGGCGGCCCGCGAGAAGCTGGCGAGCGAGCTGCTGCCGGACCTGATGACGGTCGTACGGCACATCTCGTGCGACGACGACACCACCCGTAAGACGCTGTGGAAGCTGCACGACGGGACGCTCGTCGAGTCCGTCCTGATGCGCTACCCGGACCGGGTCACCATGTGCATCTCCTCGCAGGCCGGGTGCGGAATGAACTGCCCGTTCTGCGCGACCGGCCAGGCCGGGCTGGACCGCAACCTCTCGACCGCGGAGATCGTGCACCAGATCGTCGACGGTATGCGGGCACTGCGCGACGGTGAGGTGCCGGGTGGTCCGGCGCGGCTGTCCAACATCGTCTTCATGGGCATGGGCGAGCCGCTGGCCAACTACAAGCGGGTGGTCGGCGCCATCCGCCGGCTGACCGACCCGGAGCCCGACGGACTGGGCCTGTCCCAGCGCGGTATCACCGTCTCCACGGTCGGCCTGGTCCCGGCGATGCTGCGGTTCGCCGACGAGGGCTTCAAGTGCCGGCTCGCCGTCTCGCTGCACGCCCCGGACGACGAGCTGCGTGACACGCTCGTCCCCGTCAATACGCGCTGGAAGGTCCGCGAGGTGCTGGACGCGGCGTGGGAGTACGCAGAGAAGTCCGGCCGCCGGATCTCCATCGAGTACGCCCTGATCCGCGACATCAACGACCAGGCATGGCGCGGTGACCTGCTCGGACGGCTGCTGAAGGGCAAGCGGGTCCATGTGAACCTCATTCCGCTCAACCCGACACCCGGGTCGAAGTGGACCGCTTCGCGCCCCGAGGACGAGCGGGCGTTCGTCCAGGCCATCGAGGCGCACGGGGTTCCGGTGACCGTCCGGGACACCCGCGGCCAGGAGATCGACGGCGCCTGCGGGCAGCTCGCCGCCTCGGAACGCTGACCGCCCGCTGGTACTGTGTGATCGAACAAATGCACATTCCGACAGGGGAGCGCCACAGCGCTGAGAGTGCGGAAGCGTCGTAGCCCTACGGTGCCCGCAGACCCTTGAACCTCGCCCGGGTCATTCCGGGTAGGAAGTTCGGTCGTCACTCATGCTGTTGCGCCCTGCCCGGCGTCCCCTCCGTACGTCCCCCGACGTCGAGAGCCGAGGACGCCGGGCAGGGCCGCGTCTCTTCCTGGCCAGCCAGGAGGAAATTCAGTGAGCACCACCAGCAGGATCACCGCGACAGCGCTCGCCGCCGCGGTCGGTATGACCACGCTTGCCGCATGCGGCAGCTCGGGCGGCGGGAGCGCGGACGCCAAGACCGTCACGCTCGTCAGCCATGACTCGTTCGCTGTCTCCAAGTCCGTCCTGGCCGCCTTCGAGAAGGAGAGCGGCTACAAGGTCAACTTCGTCAAGGGCGGGGATGCCGGCAAGGCCGTCAACCAGGCGATTCTGTCCAAGGACAACCCCCAGGGCGATGTCTTCTTCGGTATCGACAACACTCTCCTTTCGCGGGGACTGAACGAGGGGCTGTTCACCCCCTACAAGGCCAAGGGCCTGGACAACGTCCCGGCCGCCCTGCAGCTCGACAAGGGCCGGCACCGCGTCACCCCGCTCGACTACGGCGACATCTGCGTCAACTACGACCGCGCCTACTTCACCAAGCACAAGATCGCGCCGCCGACCACCCTCGACGATCTGACCAAGCCGCAGTACAAGAACCTGCTCGTCACGGAGAACTCCGCCACCTCCTCTCCGGGGCTCGCCTTCCAGCTCGCCACCATCGCCAAGTACGGGAACGCCGGCTGGCAGAACTACTGGAAGAAGCTCAAGGCCAACGGCGTCGAGGTCGTCGACGGCTGGGAGCAGGCGTACAACGACCGCTTCTCGGGCTCCGCCGCAGGCGCGGGCAAGGGCGACAAGCCGCTGGTCGTCTCCTACGCCTCCAGCCCGCCGGCCGAGGTCCTCGGTAAGAAGCCCGCCCCCAAGGAGGCCCCGACCGGGGTGGCGACCGGCACCTGCTTCCGGCAGATCGAATTCGGTGGTCTGCTCAAGGGCGCGAAGAACGAGAAGGGCGGCAAGGCGCTCCTGGACTTCCTCCTGAGCAAGAAGTTCCAGGAGGACGAACCGCTGGAGATGTTCGTCAACCCGGCGCGCAAGGACGCCAAGGTGCCCGCGCTGTTCACCAAGTACGGCACCAAGATCGACAAGCCGACGACGCTGCCGCCGGAGACGATCACCAAGAACCGTGAACAGTGGATCAAGCAGTGGTCCTCGCTCGTTCTGAAGTAGTCGACACCCGGCGGCGCGCGCGCCCCGCGCGGGGAACGGCGGTGCGGCTCGGCCTGATGGCGGTGCCGCTCGCCTTCTTCGCGCTGTTCTTCGCCTATCCGGTGGCCGCGATCGTCGGACGGGGGCTGAAGGACGGCGGACAGTGGCAGCTCGGCCGGCTCGGAACCGTACTGACCGACCCGGACATCGTCCATGTGCTGTGGTTCACCGTCTGGCAGGCGGCGGCCTCCACCGGCCTGACGCTGCTCATCGCACTGCCCGGCGCCTACGTCTTCGCGCGTTTCGATTTCCCCGGCAAACAGCTGTTGCGTGCGGTGGTGGCGGTGCCGTTCGTGCTGCCGACCGTCGTCGTCGGCTCCGCCTTCCTGGCCCTCGTCGGCCGTGGAGGGCTGCTGGACGAACTCTGGGGCCTGCGCCTGGACACCTCGGTATGGGCGATCCTGCTCGCGCACGTCTTCTTCAACTACGCGGTGGTCGTACGGACCGTCGGCGGGCTGTGGGGGCAACTCGATCCACGTCAGGAAGAGGCCGCGCGGGTACTGGGCGCCGGGCGGTTCGCGGCCTGGCGCAGGGTGACACTGCCCGCACTGGGACCGGCCGTCGCGGCGGCCGCACTGATGGTCTTCCTCTTCACCTTCACCTCCTTCGGCGTCGTCCAGATCCTGGGCGGCCCCACCTTCTCGACGCTGGAGGTGGAGATCTACCGGCAGACCGCGGACTTCCTGGACCTGCCGACAGCCGCGGTCCTCACCATGATCCAGTTCGCGGCCGTACTGGGCGTCCTCGCGCTGCACGCCTGGACGGTGCGCCGACGGGAATCCGCACTCCGGCTCGTCGACGCCTCGCAGGTTGTCCGTCGACCGCGCGGCCGCGGCCAATGGGCACTGCTGTGGGGCAACCTCCTGATCATCACCGTGCTGCTCGTCGTCCCGCTGGTCGTGCTCGTCGAGCGGTCGTTCGCCGGCCCTGACGGCTACGGAACGATCTTCTACGACTCCCTGCGCTCCGCCGCGTCCGCCAACAGCACCTTCGTCGTCGCCCCGCTCGACGCCCTGTGGAACTCTCTCGCCTACGGCGCCGCGGCGACGCTGATCGCCTTGGTGATCGGCGGACTGGCGGCCGCCGCCCTGACACTGCCTCGGCTCCGCAGAAGCCCGTCCGGGCGGACCCCCACGGTCAACCGGTTCGTCCGGGGCTTCGACGCCCTGCTGATGCTGCCCCTCGGCGTCTCCGCGGTGACCGTCGGCTTCGGCTTTCTGATCACCCTCGACAAGCCGCCCCTGGACCTGCGCGCCTCCTGGTGGCTGGTCCCGCTCGCCCAGGCACTGGTGGGGGTGCCGTTCGTGGTCCGCACGATGCTGCCCGTCCTGAGGGCGGTCGACGGACGACTGCGCGAGGCCGCAGCCGTCCTCGGCGCCTCGCCATGGCGGGTATGGCGAGAAGTCGATCTTCCGATGGTGCGGCGGGCCATGCTGATCGCCGCGGGGTTCGCCTTCGCCGTATCGCTCGGGGAGTTCGGCGCGACGGTGTTCATCGCACGGCCGGACCACCCGACCCTTCCGGTGGCCGTGGCACGGCTGCTGGGACGGGCCGGAGAGCTCAACTACGGGCAGGCGATGGCCCTGTCGACCATCCTGATGGTGGTCTGCGCCGGCGCCCTGCTGGTCCTGGAGCGCATCCGCATCAACCATCCCGGGGAGTTCTAGATGACGGCACGGGCCGAGACCACTGCGCCGGACCTGCTGCGGCTGGACGGCGTGACCGTCCGCTTCGGCTCCGCCGACCGCCCCGCCCTGGACTCGGTGGACCTGGATGTCGCCGCGCACGAGATCGTCTGCGTCCTGGGCCCGAGCGGCAGCGGCAAGTCCACCCTGCTGCGGGTGGTCGCCGGTCTCCAGCAGGCCGATGCGGGGCGGGTGCTGCTGGAAGGGCGGGACCAGACGGGAGTACCCACGCATCGGCGCGGGGTCGGCCTGATGTTCCAGGACCACCAGCTCTTCCCGCAGCGGGACGTCGCGGGCAATGTTGCCTTCGGGCTGCGGATACGACGCACCGCGCGCACCGACCGGGACCGTACGGTCGCCGAACTGCTCGACCTCGTCGGGCTCCCGGGTGCCCAGCGGCGCGCCGTGGCGTCCCTGTCCGGCGGTGAGCAGCAGCGGGTCGCCCTGGCCCGTGCGCTCGCCCCGCGCCCCCGCCTGTTGATGCTGGACGAACCCCTCGGACAGCTCGACCGCGGCCTGCGCGAACGGCTGGTCGTCGAACTGCGCCGCCTCTTCCAGGAGTTGGGGACGACCGTACTGGCCGTCACCCACGACCAGGGTGAGGCCTTCGCGCTCGCTGACCGAGTTGTGGTGATGCAGGAGGGGCGGATCGCCCAGACCGGCACTCCGCTGGAGGTCTGGCAGCGCCCGGCCTCGGAATTCGTCGCCCGCTTCCTCGGCTTCGACAACGTGGTCGAGGCAACGGTGCAGGGCGAGGCCGCCGTCACCCCGTGGGGCAAGGTGCCGATCCCGAACGGGACCCCGGACGGGCCGTGCCGGCTGCTCGTACGTCCGGCCGGTGTGCGGCTGATGCCCGCGCCCGAGGGCCTGCCCTGTAGGGTCGCGGCCCGCACCTTCCGCGGCACCCATGTCGCCCTGCTGCTCCAGCCGTCCAGCGGACCGCAGTTGGAGGCTGCCTGTGCCCTGCGCGAGGCGCCGGAGGTGGGCGAGCGGGTGGGAATCGCGTTCACCGCACAGGACGTCGTGGTCCTGGACGCTACGGAACAGGATGCTGCGAACCCGGCGGAATAACTGGCGGGTGCGGAGTCGAGGGCTGGTGCAGAGTGACGGTGCCTGTTCTTGTGCCTCTGCTGTGGCCATGGTGTGCTCCTTGAGGTGGTGGTCGTCCGTTGTGCAGGGGCGGTTTGTTGGTCATGCGAGGGGAAGGGTGCCCGGCCGGCGGCCCTGTGGGACCACCAGGCCCAACTCGTAGGCGAGGATGACTGCTTGAGCCCGGTCACGTAGACCCATCTTGGTGAACAGCCGGTTGATGTGTGTCTTGACGGTGTGGTCCGTGATCGTCAGACGTTCGGCGATCTCCGCGTTGGAAAGCCCCTGGGCGATCTGGACGAGCACCTCCACCTCCCGGTCGGTCAGCTCCTCGACCGTGCGTACGGGCACCGGCGCCGCCCGCTGCTTGACGAAGGCCGCGATGAGCCGCTTCGTCAGCTCCGGCGCCAGCAGTGCATTCCCTTCCGCCACGACCCTTACGGCATGCAGGAGTTCGGGGAACGTCGCATCCTTCAACAGGAAGCCGCTGGCCCCGGCAGCGAGCGCGTCATAGACGTACTCGTCGAAGCCGAACGTCGTCAGCATCAGTGCTTTGGTGGCGCCTTCGGACGCCCGGGTGATCTCACGAGCGGCCTCGATGCCGTTCTTGTGCGGCATCCGGATGTCCAGCAGGGCCAGGTCGGGCCGCTGCTCCGCGGCGACACGCACCGCCTGGACACCGTCCTCGGCCTCACCGACCACCTCGATGTCGTCCTGAGTGCCCAGCAGATTGACGAATGCCGTGCGGACGACCGCCTGGTCGTCGGCGACGATTGCTCTGATCACCAAGGGATTTCCGCTTCTATGAGAAAGCCGCCGTCGGGCCCGGGCCCGGCGGTGAGCTTCCCGCCGAGCAGCGCCGCCCGCTCCTGCATGCCGACCAGCCCGTGGCCGGTGTGGGTCGGACCCGCCGGACCCGGTCCGTCGTCCGCGATGCGCACCGCCAGCCGGTCGGAGCAGTAGCCGATCTCCACCACCGTATGAGCGCCCGGAGCGTGCCGACGCGCGTTGGTCAGCCCCTCCTGCACGATGCGGTATGCGGACAGCTCCCAGGAGGTGGGCAGCGCGACGCGTTCACCGCTGATGCGCAGCTCGACCTCACCGCCCACCGAGCGGTGCTGTGTTATGAGGTCGTCCAGTGCGTCGAGGGTCGGCTGGGGAGCAGTGCCGGCCTTGTCATCGGGCCCGGTCCGCAGGACGCTCAGCAGTCGGCGCAGTTCCGCCATCGATGAGCGGGCAGAGGCGGCGATCTGCTGAAAACCGTCGCGGGCCTGCGGGGAGAGACCTGGTGTGGTGTACGTGGCGCCCTCGGCCTGGACCGCGATCATCGAGACCGAGTGCGAAATGACATCGTGGAGTTCGCGAGCGATCGCCGCCCGCTCGGCCTCGGCGGCCTGCCGCCGCTCCATCTCGATCAACCGAGCCTGTGCCGCGGTGCGCTCCCGACGCGTCTCCTCCCGTGCGCGTACCGCATCGCCCATGGATACCGCCGCCAGGATCGCCACGGTCAGCACGAACCACTCGGCGTACAGCCTGGGGGAGCAGGCGGGCCACCCCCATGTCGCAATGTGCCACTGGTTCACGATGAGCGAGAGAACCGAGCCGGCGACGACAACGGCCGCAGGGTGTGCAACTCTGCGACGTCCGAGGGTGTAGCAGCCGATCAACCCGCTCGCGGCGGCCGCGATATAGAGGTCGCTTCCGGCCGCGAAGCTGACCAGGACCGCTACGACCGCGAGCACGGCGATGGCCGGGTACGAACGGCGCCAGGTCAGAGCCGCGGCGGACGCCAGCACGGCGAGCGCGATCACCAGCGAGTGCCGCGGCACGACCACCAGTTCCGCGGCAGCGAACGCGGTCAGCGCTCCGCCGGTGATCCAGGGGTATGAGGGCGACGCGATCCATCCGCGCAGCCGCTGCTGGAGAGATTTGCTCATGCCGACATTTTTCAAAATCGCGCTATGCCGCAGCGTCGCCGCACGGGTTGATCTCTCGACCGCATGTCATGCCACGGGTTGACGCCGAGGTTCGGTTGCTCGGTTGACGCTCCGCGAGCGCGCACTCCGTAGCCTCGTGATCACGCGAGGACGGAGGAATGATGGGCTACCAATACCCCTGGCATGTAAGGCAGTTGGCGACATTGTGGTTGGCGATGCCGACCTGGCGCGGGCTGCAAGATGAACGGCACGCGGGCTCGCCCGCGGAGACGTGGGAACGGAGCGTCAGCGCAATGGCTGCCCTCCGCCCGGCACGCGTCGCGGACTCGCGGCACGACCGGGTGTCGTTCGGGTCGGCTGTGCGTCCGATGCGATGCGCGACAGGGAGGCCGGTCATGTGGGCGATGGCCGCAGTCGGCTTGCCGTCTCGGAATACCTCAACGCCACGCCGGCCGAACCCTGATGTCGTGCGAAGGATGAGGGAGAGAGGGCATGCCTGGGCCAGGTCGGAGTGGGACCGGGCTGGGACTGGGGCTGGGTCCGGGGCTCGCTCCTACGACAACCTGGAGCGCTTACTGGCCACGGGACGAACGGGCTATTGGCTGACCTCGGCACTGGGCTGGACGTCCGCCGCCGCGCGCCGTGTCCGTTCGTGGCCGGGAGACGGCACGGCACCGCCGGGGAGAGCCCCGTCCGCCGCCCCGGGCGAGCCCGCACCCGGCGACCCCAGATTCTTCTCCGCTCCTGTGCCGGATCGCGCTCCCGACGTCATCGCAGCGTCGGAACCGTCCGGTTCGGGCTCGCCGAACCAGGCGACGGCGACCGCCCCGGCCACGGCCACTACAAAACCGAGGACAGCGACCCAGGCGAATCCCGGACGAGAGGAGTCACCGAGCCAGAGGACGCCGAGGATGCCGGGAACCACGGTCTCGCCCACCACGAGCGCTGCCGTGGCTCCGTTCACCGAACCGATCTGCAGGGCGACGGTGTGCAGATACATGCCGCCGAGGCCCGCGACGAGGATCGCGTACAGAGCGGGGTCGGCGAGCATGGACGGCAGATGGAAAGGGTCCGCGCCGTTCAGGACCCGTACGCCGATGCCAAGGGCACCGAAGCCCAGGCCGGAGAGCAGACCGGCGAGGATCGCGGCCCGTCCGCCCATCAGGCGCACGATCAGGGTGCCGCCTCCCATGAGTACGACGGAGGCGGCGAGCAGCCACCAGTGGGTGGCGATCGGAGTATGGCCGCTGCCTTCCGGGCCTGCGGCCGTGGCGAGCAACACCAGCGCGGAACAGACCACGCCGATGGAGCTCCACTCGGCCTTGCTGAGCCGGATGCCGAGGAGCTTGATGCTCAGAACGGCGGTGATCACGAGGTTCGCGCTGATCACGGTCTGGGACAGGAACAGCGGCAGCATTCGGGCCGCCAGCGCTCCGAGCCCGAAACCGATGAAGTCCAGCACGGTGCCCACCATGAATTCCCAGGTCACGGCGGCTTTGGCGGTCGAGGAGAGGCTGGGACCGCCATGCTGGGTGACGCCAGCGGTGGAGGCCTTGGCCGCCTCCTTGCGTGCGGATTTACGGGAACCGACCGCCTGTAGGACCGAACCCGTGCCGTAGCAGGCCGAGGCCGCCACGGCCGTCAGAAGGCCGATGATCACCGAGAGCTCCGTTCGCCCGCTGTCTGCATTACCTGTTCATTACCTGGCTTGGCAGACGTGCATTTCGGGAGGGGAGTTGCCTCAGCGGGCAAACGGATCAGTTGTCGGCGACAGGAGCGCGCCCATTCGTCTCTCGGAAGGCCGGGTGGAGGAAGGTCCCCTCGCTCAGGAAGAAGCCCCGCTCCTCAGGCGGACGAGTGCGTCCGGGACCTCGTCCACCGAGTCGACCAGGGCGATCCGGGTGGCCATGGGACGGTCCGCGGCGAGAGCCTGGAGCAGGGGCCAGGTGGGCAGCTTCTCCGTCCAGTGCGCGCGGTTCACCAGCACCATCGGGGTCGGCTCGCCCCGTGACTGGTAGTAGTTCGGGGTCGCATTGTCGAAGATTTCCTGGACGGTTCCGGCGGCGCCGGGCAGGAACACGACGCCGGCGTTCGAGCGTGCCAGCAGGCCGTCCTCGCGCACCGCGTTGACGAAGTATTTGGCGATGTGGGACGCAAAGGCATTGGGCGGTTCGTGTCCGTAGAACCAGGTCGGAATGCCGACCGAGGAGCCGCCGCCCGGCTGGCTCCGGCGTACGTCGAAGGCGGCACGAGCCCAGTCGGTGATCGAGGGGCCGAAGTGCGGGGCCTTGGAAAGGATCTCCAGCGCGGATTCCAGCATCTCGTCCTCGAAGGGCGCGGCGTACGCGCCGAGGTTCGCGGCCTCCATGGCCCCCGGGCCGCCGCCCGTCGCCACGGTCAGGCCGTCGCGCGCGAGCCGGCGACCGAGCCGGGCCGCCCCTGCGTAGGCTGCGGACCCGCGCTCCAGCGCATGTCCGCCCATGATGCCCACCACCTGTGCGCCCGCGAGGTGTTCGTCGAGCGCATCGGAGACCGCGTCGTCGTGGATGCTGCGGAGCATCGAGGCGAAGATGTCGCCGTCCGATTTGGTGCCCTGGTACCAGTGATAGGTGAGAGCGTCCGGGGTGGCGTCGTAGCCCGCGTCGACCAGCCCCTCGAAAAGCTCCTCCGGCCCGTACAAACTGCCCCGATAAGGATCGAACGGGAGGTCCGGTATGGGCGGGAAGACCAAGGCGCCACCGGCGCGGACCTTGGCCGCCGCGTCCGGCTCCATGGCGCAGCCGAGAAACACGGATTCCGTGGTGTCCGTGCTGAGGAGCGCGAACGTACGGTCCATCAGGTCTACCGACTGGATGCGGTAGCCGGCGAGGCTGCCGGTGGAGGCGACCTGGTCGAACTCCTTCAGGGACTCGATCTCACGGTCGTGCTCGGGGTGACGGTCGGACGCTGGGGACTCTGAATTCCAGTGCACGCCCGCCATGTTAGGGCCGCAGGGATTCCACCAGGGGGCGGAGGTTCCGGTCGGCGGCCGCGGAGTCCAGGGCGGCGCGCAGGGCGCCGTCGTAGGTCGGCCGCGCCTTCTTCTGCAGCTTGCGGCCTTCCTCGGTGATCACGCTGTACACGCCGCGCCGGTCGTCGGGGCACAGGTCCCGGCGGGTGAAGCCGGAGGACTCCAGGCGCGAGGCCAGCCGGCTCACCGAACTCTGGTTGAGTCCGATGAGGTCGGCGAGTTCCTGCATCCGCAGCTCACCGTCGTCCGCCTCGGCCAGCCGGGCCAGCGCGCGGTACTCCGACAGCCCGATGCTGTGGTGCTGCTGCAGGGCCCTTGCGAGTTCCTGTTCGACGCGCGTGTGCAGTGTTCCGAGCCGGTCCCAGTGCTCCGCGTCCATCGCCATCCGCCTCTTCTGCCTTTTTCCGCTGGGCTCTTGACAGCAGCGTACATGCATCCGAAACTTATGTATGTGCATGCAAGTGATGCATGTGCATGGACCTAGGGGGAGGATGGCGATGGTGATGGGGAATGTGGCTACCGAGGCTCGGAGCGCGACTGAGATTGAGCGGATCGCCACCGTGCCGGACTGGTACGAGCCGTACAAGATCTCACAGGCCATCAGGGCGGGCGGATTGATCCACGTCTCGGGGCAGGCGGGGTTCGACGAGCAGGGGCGGACCGTCTCGGACGATTTCCTGGAACAAGGCCGGCAGGCGTTCGCGAACGTCGAGCGAGTCCTGGCCACGGCGGGTGCTTCACTGGCCGACGTCGTCAAGGTCGGCATCTTCGTGACGGACATGGCGGCCCACCTCGAGCATGTCATCGCGCTGCGCGAGGAGCTCCTGTCCGAGCCCTACCCCGCCGACACACTGCTGGAAGTGTCCGCACTGGCCCAACCGGACTGGCGAATAGAGGTGGAGGTCACGGCGCTGGACCGTCGCTGAAGGGGGCGGCTTGGGGTGGGAATGGGCCGCCATCTCCCCACCAGGGAACAACGTGATGCGAGTCGGAGCGGCGCATTCATCGGAGCGGCGTACTCAGGGGACACTGCCGTACGGGCCAGATGCGGCGCCCCACTCAGAGGCTGGTCCCATCACCGCACACACCACCCCATACCACCGCGCCACACACCGCCCAACTCCCCACCTCCCAGCCCTCAGCTGAACCACAGCACAACCCCGCAGGGCACCCGTCTACTCACTGCACAGCCCACCCGTCAGCTCATTGCACAGCCCCCACCAGCTCAATGCATCAACGGCCTCAATGCATCAACGGCAGCGTCGCCATCTCGGCCACGGTCCACGTCAGCGGGCCCAGGACGATCAGGAGGACCAGGGTGCGGAGAGCGGCGGCGCGGTGGAGGACGGAGGCGGAGGCGCCCAAGCGGCGGAGGGCGGCCGTGGTCCGGGCTCGGGCGGATCGGGATTCCAGGGCGGCGGTCAGGGCGCTGGCGATGACGCAGGCGAGGACGACCGTTGCGCCGACGCCGGTGAGGGGACCGAACGAACGGGAGGGAACGGAGTCGTAGACCTTGACGGCGACGTAGGCAGCGGATGCAACCGCGCACATCACACCGAGCGGGCGGCCGAGGCGGTGGGACTCCTCCTGGAGAACGCGCCCGGAGAGGAGGCGCAGGGCGCCGGGCCGGCCGGCGCACAGGAGGCGGCCGCACAAATGCACCAGGCCGGGGCCGGCCAGGACGAGGCCCAGGGCCGACAGGGCCCAGCCGCCCAGTACGCCCGGGGGGCTGCCGATCAGCCGGCCGGGCAGGGGGAGCAGTCCGCCGTGGGCCTTGGAGGCGGGGCTGGTGTAGGCCTCGATCGCCAGGCCGGCGGCGGCCAGTGCGATGCCCCAGGGGAGGCCGGACGGCGGGGCGGTCCGGGGGCGAGGCTCGGCGTCCTGTGACCCGGCGTCGTCGCGGGGGCGCAGGGAGACGGCGGTCGCGGCGGACGCGGTGAGCGGTACGAGGGCCAGCAGGAGGAGGGCTCCCGCGAGCGGCAGGGGGTGGCCGGCGCCCAGCAGGTCGGCGTCGATGCCGAGAGAGCGGGCGGTGTCCGCGCCGCCGAGGTCGCCGCGGAGGCGCAGGAAGACGAGCAGCGAGAGGAGGGCGCCGAGGAAGCAGGTCAGTGCGGTGGAAGCGGTGGCGAGGAGGGTGAGTCGGAGGGGGCCCAGGCCGGCGGCGGTCATGCCGCGCTGGAGACGGGCGGCCGGATCGGTGCGGGCCGTGGAGACCGCGAGCTGGGCGGTGGCGGCGAGCGGGGCGGCGCACCACAGCAGCCGTACGAGGGATTCCTCGGCCGCGGCCGGGTGGCCGGCAGCGTGGCCGATGGTGGACAGGATGAGGAAGCCGGTGCCGGCCGCGGCGGTGGTCACGAGGAGGCGGCGCAGCAGGAGGAGGGGGTGAGAGCCGCGGGCTAGACGGAGAGCGAGCACGCTGCCCTGCTTTCCTCGTCGGAGGAGCCGGCGCCGGCCGGGGTGGCGGTCGACTGTCGGCCGTCGAGAAGTGCGACGGACCGGTCGGCGAGCGTGCCGATGTCCGGGTCGTGAGTGGTCAGGACCACGGTGATCTGGTGCGAGCGGGCCGCGGTGGTCAGGGTGCGCAGGACCTGGGTGCCGTCGGCGTGGTGCAGGGGGGCGGTCGGCTCGTCGGCGAACAGCACCTGCGGGGTGGTGGCGAGGGCGCGGGCGATGGCGACGCGCTGGCGCTGGGACTGGTCGAGCTGGGCGGGGCGGCGGCGGGCGCACATGCCGACGTCGAGGCGGTCGAGCCATTCGATCGCGGTGTGCTTCGCGGAGCGGGCGCCGGTGCCGCGCAGCAGCAGGGGGAGGGCGGCGTTCTCCCAGGCGGTGAGTTCGGGAACGAGGTGGGGTTCGGTGTCGATCCAGCCGAACCGGTCGAGACGCAGCCGTTCGCGGCTGGGGGAGGAGAGGGTGTGCACGGGGGCGCTGTTGAACCAGACCTCGCCCTCGGCCGGGACGAGTTGACCGGAGAGGCACTTCAGGAGGGTGGTCTTCCCGCTGCCGCGTGGGCCGTTGACGGCGAGGATCTCGCCTTCGCGGACGCCGAGGGAGACTCCGGCGAGGGCGGTGGTCCCACCGTACGTGTGGTGCAGGCCGCGGGCCCAGAGAACGTCGTTGTCAGGCGGGGCCACCATCTGCGCACCTCTTGCTCGTTCGCGTTGATTCGTTCCCCCGAGCGGGTGAACGACCATGGAGGGTATCGGTCACTAGCACGGTAAGGATTGCTGACCCCCGGTATTCGCCGCTTGGCAGCACAACGGCCCAGATTCACTCGTATGGCTTGAAGTGAGTGAATCTGAGCCGCTGGGTGTTCAGTTGTGTATCTGTGAGCTCCGCATCAGTGAAACGGGAGGTGACGCGATGATCAGAGCTTGGTCCAGGCCTCGGTGAGGACCGCGCGCAGGATCTGCTCGATCTCGTCGAAGACCGACTGGTCGGCGATCAGCGGCGGGGCCAGCTGGATGACCGGGTCGCCACGGTCGTCGGCGCGGCAGTAGAGACCGTTGTCGTACAGGGCCTTGGAGAGGAAGCCGTACAGGACGCGCTCGGTCTCCTCGTCGTTGAACGACTCCTTGGTGGCCTTGTCCTTGACGAGCTCGATGCCGTAGAAGAAGCCGTTGCCGCGGACGTCGCCGACGATCGGCAGGTCGTGCAGCTTCTGCAGGGTGCTCAGGAAGTTGCCCTCGTTGTCGAGGACGTGCTTGTTGAGACCCTCACGCTCGAAGATGTCGAGGTTGGCGATACCGACGGCCGCGGAGACCGGGTGGCCACCGAAGGTGTAGCCGTGCAGGAAGGTGTTGTCGCCCTTGTAGAACGGCTCGGCCAGGCGGTCGGAGATGATGCAGGCGCCGATCGGGGAGTAGCCCGAGGTCATGCCCTTGGCGCAGGTGATCATGTCCGGGACGTAGCCGAACTTGTCGCAGGCGAACATCGTGCCGAGGCGACCGAAGGCGCAGATGACCTCGTCGGAGACGAGCAGCACGTCGTACTGGTCACAGATCTCGCGGACCCGCTGGAAGTAGCCGGGCGGCGGCGGGAAGCAGCCACCGGCGTTCTGCACCGGCTCCAGGAAGACGGCCGCGACGGTCTCGGGGCCCTCGAAGAGGATCTGCTGCTCGATCTGGTCGGCGCACCAGCGGCCGAAGGCCTCCGGGTCGTCACCGAAGATCGGGGCGCGGTAGATGTTGGTGTTCGGCACCTTGTGCGCGCCGGGGACCAGCGGCTCGAAGGGGGCCTTCAGGCCCGGCAGGCCGGTGATCGACAGGGCGCCCTGCGGGGTGCCGTGGTAGGCGACCGCACGCGAGATGACCTTGTGCTTGGTGGGCTTGCCGGTGAGCTTGAAGTACTGCTTGGCCAGCTTCCAGGCGGTCTCGACGGCCTCGCCGCCACCGGTGGTGAAGAAGACCTTGTTCAGGTCGCCCGGGGCGTGCTGGGCCAGGCGCTCGGCCAGCTCGACGGCCTTGGGGTGGGCGTAGGACCACACGGGGAAGAAGGCCAGTTCCTGCGCCTGCTTGTATGCGGTCTCGGCGAGCTCGACCCGGCCGTGTCCGGCGTTGACCACAAAGAGGCCGGCGAGGCCGTCGATGTAGCGCTTGCCCTTGTCGTCGTAGATGTTGGTGCCCTCACCGCGCACGATCGTGGGCACGGGAGAGTTCTCGTACGACGACATGCGGGTGAAGTGCATCCACAGGTGGTCGTACGCCGTCTTGGAGAGGTCGGCGCTCATTGCTATCTCGTTCCCCAGGTGTAGGTCTGCTTCCGGAGCTTGAGGTACACGAAGCTCTCGGTGGATCGAACGCCGGGAAGCGTGCGGATCCGCTTGTTGATCATTTCCAGAAGGTGGTCGTCGTCCTCGCAGACGATCTCGATGATGAGATCGAAGGAGCCTGCCGTCATGACGACGTACTCGACCTCCTCCATGGTCGTCAGGGCGTCGGCCACGGGGTCGAGGTCGCCCTCGACGTTGATGCCGACCATTGCCTGCCGACGGAAACCGACCGTGAGGGGGTCGGTGACCGCGACGATCTGCATCACGCCTTGGTCGAGCAGTTTCTGTACGCGCTGGCGCACGGCCGCCTCGGACAGGCCCACGGCCTTGCCGATCGCGGCGTACGGACGGCGCCCGTCCTCCTGGAGCTGCTCGATGATCGCCAGGGAGACGGAGTCGATCGACGGAGTGCCGTTTCTGTCACGAGTGGCCACGTCCCTCACTGTGCACGAGCCTCGACAGTCTTGCAACCCCAAATCGATGAAATTAGTCGTGTCGCGAGCAGAATTTCACTGATTCCGTTGTTCCCGAGTGGCGGGTGTGTTGAAAACGTGGGTTACGCGGCTAGGGTGGTGCCAAACCACCGGACAGTGGTTCCCACCCACCGGACACATCTGACTGAAGGGGGCGCACAGTGACCACCGCACTGCGTCGTCTGCGCAACTACATCGACGGGGAGTTCCGGGACGCCGCCGACGGGCGGACCACGGAGGTGGTCAATCCCGCGACGGGTGAGGCGTACGCCACCGCCCCTCTCTCGGGTGCCGCCGACGTGGACGCGGCGATGGCCGCGGCCGAGGCTGCTTTTCCCGTATGGCGTGACCTGATCCCCGCCGAGCGGCAGAAGGTCCTGCTCAAGATCGCGGACCGCTTCGAGGAGCGCGCCGAGGAGCTGATCGCCGCCGAGTCCGAGAACTGCGGCAAGCCGATCGCGCTCGTCCGCTCCGAGGAAATCCCGCCGATGGTGGACCAGATCCGCTTCTTCGCGGGTGCCGCCCGGATGCTGGAGGGCCGCTCGGCCGGCGAGTACATGGCCGGCTTCACGTCCATCATCCGCCGCGAGCCGGTGGGCGTCTGCGCCCAGGTCGCGCCGTGGAACTACCCGATGATGATGGCCGTCTGGAAGTTCGCCCCGGCCCTGGCCGCGGGCAACACCGTCGTCATCAAGCCGTCCGACACCACCCCCGCCTCGACGGTGCTGATCGCCGACATCATCGGCAGCGTGCTGGACGAGCTGGGCCACCCGCGCGGCGTGTTCAACGTCATCTGCGGTGACCGCGAGACCGGCCGCCTGATGGTCGAGCACGAGGTCCCGGCGATGGCCTCGATCACCGGCTCGGTGCGCGCCGGTATGCAGGTCGCCGAGTCCGCCGCCAAGGACCTCAAGCGGGTCCACCTGGAGCTGGGCGGCAAGGCCCCGGTCGTCGTCTTCGAGGACACCGACATCGCCAAGGCCGTCGAGGACATCGCGGTCGCCGGCTACTTCAACGCCGGCCAGGACTGTACGGCCGCCACCCGCGTGCTCGTCCAGGAGTCCATCCACGACGAGTTCGTCGCCGCGCTCGCCAAGAAGGCCGCGGAGACCAAGACCGGTGCGGTCGACGACGAGGACGTGCTCTACGGCCCGCTGAACAACGCCAACCAGCTCAAGCAGGTCAAGGGCTTCATCGAGCGCCTGCCCGCGCACGCCAAGATCGAGGCGGGCGGCGAGCAGGTCGGCGAGAAGGGCTACTTCTTCGCCCCGACCGTCGTCTCCGGCCTCAAGCAGGACGACGAGATCGTCCAGCACGAGGTGTTCGGCCCGGTCATCACCGTCCAGTCCTTCTCCGACGAGAAGCAGGCGGTGGAGTGGGCCAACGGCGTCGAGTACGCGCTGGCGTCCTCGGTGTGGACCAAGGACCACGCCCGCGCCATGCGGCTGTCCAAGAGCCTCGACTTCGGCTGTGTATGGATCAACACCCACATCCCGCTCGTTGCCGAGATGCCGCACGGCGGATTCAAGAAGTCCGGTTACGGCAAGGACCTCTCGGCCTACGGCTTCGACGACTACACCCGGATCAAGCACGTGATGACCTCGCTCAACGACTGAGCGGACCGGCCGGTTCGACCGGCCGACCCGGGGGATCCCCACCGTCGAGTGGCACGGAACGCTCGACACACCGTCGCGGGCGGAGGCCCGGCAACTGACGCTCTGTCGCTTGCCGCCTCCGCCCGCGGCACGTGAGAGTGCTCGCCATGGCTGATCTTTCGCGGCGGACGCTGCTCCGGGGCATGGGCGGAACGGGTGTGATGGGGGCGCTGGCCGCTCTGACCGGATGCGGGGTGCCGCCCGCGTACGTCGAGGCCGCGGACCGCGGCGGTCCGGACCGTTCCGGGCGGGACCGGAAGATCGTCTTCGCCAACTGGCCGCTCTACATCGACGTCGACGACCACGACAAGGAGCGGCGCCCCACCCTCGACGCGTTCCAGCGGCGCACCGGGATCTCCGTCACGTACACCGAGGAGATCAACGACAACGACGAGTTCTTCGGCAAGATCAGCCCGGCGTTGATGAACCACCAGAGCACCGGCCGTGACCTGATCGTCATCAGTGACTGGATGTGCGCGCGGTTCGTCCGGCTCGGGTGGGTGCAGAAGATGGACCGCGCCGCCCAGCCGCACGTCGCCAAGTACCTCGACCCGCTGCTGCGCACCCCGCACTTCGACCGCGGCCGACTGCACTCGGTGCCCTGGCAGTCCGGGATCACCGGCATTGCCTACAACCGCAAGAAGCTCGGCCGGGAGATCAAGCACACCTCGGACCTCTGGAAGCCCGACCTGCGCGGCCGGGTCACCCTGCTCTCCGGGCTCGACGAGGCGTTCGCCCTGCTCATGCAGGGGAACGGCGCCGACATCACCCGCTGGACCGCGGACGACTTCTACCGGATGACCGACCAGATCCGCGGCCTGGTCCGCAAGGGCCACATCCGGCGCTTCACCGGCAACGACTACATCAAGGACCTCGACTCGGGGGACGTGCTCGCCGCCCAGGCCTACTCGGGCGATGTGATCCAGCTCCAGGCGGACAACCCGGACATCGAGTTCGTGGTGCCCCAGGAGGGCGCCGAGCTGTGGGCGGAGAGCCTGATGATCCCCAACCTCGCCGATCACAAGCGCAACGCGGAGCGCCTGATCGACTACTACTACGAGCCGGAGGTCGCCGCGGACCTGGCCGCCTGGGTCAATTACGTCTGCCCGGTACCGGCCGCGCGCGACGTCCTGGCCTCCTCCAAGGACAAGGAGCGGGCCGCGCTCGCCGAGGACCCGCTGATCTTCCCCGACGACGCGATGCGCAAGCGGCTGGCCATCGCCCGGGACATCACGTCCAAGGAGCGGACCGAGTTCGCGAAGGAGTGGAACGGGATCGTGGGGCTGTAGGGAATCGTGGGGCTGTAGGGAGGGGCGCCGGGCGGCAGGGCACGTCTAGAGGGGTGGGATGTCGTTCTGGCCGGCTCCGACGGGGACCTGGTGGCCCGGCGGGAGGCCGTGGGCGGGCTGGCCCTTGAGGCTGATGCCGATCGCCTGGGCGGAGAAGGTCTGGCCGGCCGGGAGCATGGCCGTGTACTGGGTGTGCCCGGTGCGGACCGCTTTGCGTTCCTTCTTGGCCGGGGAGGTGGCGATCTCGATCGTGTCGCCCTCCTCGGCGCCGGTCAGCTTGCCCCAGACCGTTCGGCAGCCGGGGCTGTAGCGGACCGAGACCTGCATGCTGCCGGCCATCTCCCGGGCCAGGGTGACCGCGCCCCGGTCGCAGTGGGTGTCCTTGGGGTCGAGACCGTCGCAGTCGATCATCGTGCAGGTCGGGGGCTCGGTCGCGGCCGTGACGGCGGACGGGGTGAGGACGGGGCCGGCCCCGCCGCCGCGGTCGTCGTCCGGGTCGCCGCCCGCGAGCAGCGGGATCGTCACGGTCAGCACGGTGGTCACCGCGGCCACGATCACCGAACCGATCAGCGTCTCGGGGCCGTGCCGCTTCAGCCAGGAGCGCTCGTCGGGCGTGGCCGTACGCGTGCCCGTTCCCGAGTCGCCCGTCCCGCCGTGGGGGTCCTCCGCATCGCCTCGTGAGCCGGGCACGCGACCTCCTGCACTGTGTGACACCTCGTCAGGAGGGCAGGATAAGGCGTTTGGCCGGATATGACGCGGACGGATCCGGTCGTTGTGTCGGCGATGCCGGCGGCCTTCCCGTCGGGGAACGCCGCCGGTCAGCGGGCAACCGTGGTGCCGTCGGCGGGCGGTGGCGCCGTTCAGCCGCGCCAGGAGGTGGCGTACGTGTCGATCTCGGCGGCCAGCCGGGCCTTGGCCGGGGCGTCCATGAAGGAGGCCTCGACGGCGTTCTTGGCCAGGGCGGCCAGCCCGGCGGTGTCCAGGCCCAACAGGCGGGCGGCGACGGCGTATTCGGTGTTGAGGTCGGTGCCGAACATCGGGGGGTCGTCGCTGTTGATGGTGACCAGGACGCCCGCGTCGACCATCTCCTTGATCGGGTGCTCGTCCAGGGTGCGGACCGCGCGGGTGGCGATGTTGGAGGTGGGGCAGACCTCCAACGGGATGCGGCGCTCGGCGAGATGGGCGAGCAGCGCGGGGTCCTGGGGCGCGCTGGTGCCGTGCCCGATGCGCTCGGCGCGGAGGTCGCGGAGCGCGTCCCAGATCGTGCCGGGGCCGGTGGTCTCGCCGGCGTGCGGTACGGAGCGCAGCCCGGCGGCGATCGCGCGGTCGAAGTACGGCTTGAACTGGGGGCGCGGGACGCCGATTTCGGGCCCGCCGAGCCCGAACGACACCAGCCCCTCGGGCTGCAGGTCGCAGGCGATCCGGGCGGTCTCCTCGGCGGCCTCCAGGCCGGCCTCACCGGGGATGTCGAAGCACCAGCGCAGCACCACGCCCAGCTCGGACTCCGCGGCCTTCCGGGCGTCCTCGATGGCCTCGACGAACGCGGCATCGGGGATGCCGCGGCGGGTGGAGCTGAACGGCGTGATGGTCAGCTCGGCGTAGCGGATCTGCTGGCGCGCCATGTCCCGGGCGACCTCGTACGTCAGCAGCCGGACGTCCTCGGCGTCGCGGATCAGGTCCACGACGGAGAGGTAGACCTCGATGAAGTGCGCGAAGTCGCGGAAGGTGAAGTAGTCGGCCAGCGCTTCGGGGTCGGTGGGGACCGCGGAGTCCGGGTGCCGGGCGGCCAGCTCGGAGACGATCCGCGGCGAGGCCGAGCCGACGTGGTGGACGTGCAGCTCCGCCTTGGGCAGGCCCGCGATGAAGGCATCGAGATCGGACAACGGATCCTCCTGGTCAGGATGGGCGGTTGAGCGGAACGGCCCGGTCGGCCCCGTCATGCTATGCGGGGCGGTGACGGGGCAGGGGGCGGCCCTTGTGGGCGGACCCCCCGGCTACGAGCGGACGCCCCCCCGGCTACGCCGCCGCGTCCTCCCGCAGTCGCTGGCGGGCCTCCATCAGGGCGAAGCCCAGCAGATTGAGCCCGCGCCAGCGCTCCGGGGTCGCGGCGCGCTCGTCGTCGGCGGCCAGGCCGATGCCCCATATGCGGTCCAGCGGGCTGGCCTCGACCAGGACCCGGGAGTCCGTGCCCAGCAGGAATTCCCGCAGGGCGGGGTCCTGGCCGAATTTGTGCAGGCTGCCCTCGACGACCAGGGCGAAGCGGTGGCGCCGCCAGGTCTCCTCGTCGAAGCCCCGGACCTTCCGGCCGGCGTCCTTGGCCTGCTTGGGGTGGCCGGCCGCGATGGCCTGCCGCTCCGCCTCGGCGTCGCCGAAGAGCCGGGCCTTGCCGGCCATCATCCAGTGCTCGGAGGTGGCGTAGGTGGTCCCGTCGACCGTGAAGGGGGCCGGCCACCACTGGCTGAAGCAGCTCGGGCTCAGGCCGCCGTCGCGGCGCGGGCGGTGGCCCCAGAAAAAGACGCATTTCGGACGCTTGCCGGCGGAGGTCTCCCGGCGCAGTTCCTCGACCGAGCGCGGCCCGTCCGCGGCGCGCCCGGCCATGATCCCCCCAGCGATCTCCGGGGCCCGCCCCGGGTCGCTCCCCGTGCTGTCGTGCATCATGCCGGGATTCTGTCAGCGGGCACTGACAACGTGTCGGGGTGTACACCACGGAAATCGCAGAATTCGTCGCGTAACCAAAAGGCAACAACGGAATCCCTTGTTGAGGCTGTTCTACTCTGTCAAGATCGGCCATCGATTCCGGAAATAGCTACGCCAGGCAGTGCCGCGGAGCGGCCCCGGCGCCCGGCGGAGGAGAGCACCATGGATCACCGATTCGACGTCACCGAGCGATTCGCCCAGGGCGCGCAATTCATTGCGGGCAGCCTCCGGAGCGGCACCTCCGGCCGGAGCCAGGACGTCGTGGACCCGGCGACCGGCGAGACGGTGTACCGCTACGAACTCGCAGGTACGGCCGATGTCGACGCGGCCGTCGAGGCGGCCGGACGGGCCTTCCCGGAGTGGGCCGGGGCCACGCCCGGTGAGCGCTCCGACACCCTCCACCGCTTCGCCGCCGCACTCGCCGAGGACGCCGCCGATCTCGCCTTCGCCGAATCGCTGAACTGCGGAAAGCCGATCAAGCTCAGCAATGAGTTCGATGTGCCGGGTTCGATCGACAATGCCGCATTCTTCGCCGGCGCGGCCCGCCATCTGGAGGGCAAGGCGGCCGGCGAATACAGCGCCGACCACACCTCCGTGATCCGCCGCGAGCCCATCGGCGTCGTCGGCTCCATCGCGCCCTGGAACTATCCGCTCCAGATGGCCGCCTGGAAGGTGCTGCCGGCCATCGCCGCGGGCAACACCATCGTCCTGAAGCCCGCCGAGATCACCCCGCTGACCTCGCTGCTCTTCGCCCAGGCCGCCCAGCGCGCGGGGCTGCCCGACGGCGTGCTCAACATCGTCTCCGGGGCCGGCCGGGACGCCGGTGAGCACCTGGTGGGCCACCGCACCGTCGCGATGACCTCCTTCACCGGCTCGACCGCCGTCGGCAAGCGCGTCGCCGAGATCGCCACCGGCACGGTCAAGCGCCTCCACCTCGAACTCGGCGGCAAGGCCCCGTTCGTCGTGTTCGACGACGCGGACCTGGAGGCGGCCGTCCACGGAGCGGTCGCCGGCGCGCTGATCAACACCGGCCAGGACTGCACCGCCGCCACCCGCGCCTACGTCCAGCGCCCGCTCTACGACGCCTTCGTCAGCGGCGTCGCCGACCTGATGGCGACCGTACGGCTCGGCGACCCCTTCGACCCGTCCACCGACCTGGGCCCGCTGATCTCGCACACCCAGCGCGACCGGGTGGCCGCCTTCGTCGACCGGGCGCGCGACTACGCCACCGTCGTCACCGGCGGCGAGGCCCCCCAGGGCGAGCTGGCCAAGGGCGCGTACTACCTGCCCACGCTGATCGCCGGCGCCGCCCAGGACAGCGAGGTCGTGCAGTCCGAGATCTTCGGCCCGGTGCTGGTCGTGCTGCCCTTCGACAGTGACGACGAGGGCATCGCGCTGGCCAACGACACCCCCTACGGGCTGGCCGCCTCCGCCTGGAGCCGGGACGTCTACCGCACCGGCCGCGCCACCCGCGAGATCAAGGCGGGCTGCGTCTGGGTCAACGACCACATCCCGATCATCAGCGAGATGCCGCACGGCGGCGCCAAGGCCTCCGGCTTCGGCAAGGACATGTCGGCCTACTCCTTCGAGGAGTACACCCAGGTCAAGCACGTGATGTACGACAACACCGCGGTCGCCAGGAAGGACTGGCACCGCACGATCTTCGGGGACCGCACCTGAAGGGACCACCGGGGGCCGCGGCGGCCCCCGGACCGGTCCCCGGTCGACTCCCCGGAGCGAGCCCCCACCTCGCCCCGCCCGTTCCCCGCCCCTACGGGCTCACCCCGCGGCCAGCCGGCCGCACGGCACCGTCACCGCCGGCCGAGCGCCGGGCTCACCCCCTGAAAGGGCACCGCGCATGGAGCACCACCAGCAGCCCGAACCCCTGTCCGCGGTCGAACTCGCCGCCATGCGCCGGAGCGCGACCAACGGCCGGCTCGCCATGACCCGCCGCTCGCTGCTGCGCGCGGGCGGTGCCATGGCGGCCGTCACCGGCGGCCTGGGCGCCCTGGCGGCCTGCGGCATCCCGCCCGCCGGCCGTACCGACGCCGTGGCGTCCCAGGACCACTCCCGGAAGGAGAAGCGGCTCAACTTCTCCAACTGGACCGAGTACATGGACGTCAGCGACGACGGCAAGCACCATCCGACGCTGGACCGTTTCACCCGGCGCACCGGCATCGCCGTCAAATACACCGAGGACATCAACGACAACGACGAGTTCTTCGGCAAGGTCCAGGCACAGCTGGCGGCCGGCCAGGACACCGGCCGCGACCTGATCGTGCTCACCGACTGGATGTGCGCGCGGATGATCTCCCTCGGCTGGATCCAGGAGCTGGACCCGGCCAACCTGCCGCACGCCTACGCCAACCTCTCGGCGCAGTTCCGCAACCCCGCCTGGGACCCCGGCCGGGCGCACTCCTACGTGTGGCAGGGCATCCCCGCGATCATCGCGTACAACAAGAAGGCCACCGGCGGCCGGAAGGTCGACTCGGTCAGCCAGCTGCTGGAGGACCCGCAGCTCAAGGGCCGGGTCGGCTTCCTCTCCGAGATGCGCGACTCGATAGGGCTGACCCTCCTGGACATGGGCAAGAAGCCCGAGGAGGTCACCGCGGACGACTTCGACGCGGCGATCGCCCGGCTCCAGAAGGGCGTCGACTCCAAGCAGATCCGCCGCTTCACCGGCAACGACTACACCACGGACCTGGACAAGGGCGACCTCGCCGCGTGCGTGGCCTGGGCCGGCGACATCGTCCAGCTGCAGAACGACAACCCGGACATCGAGTACGTCGTCCCCAAGAGCGGCTACATGACGTCCACCGACAACCTGATGGTGCCGAACAAGGCCCGCCACAAGGAAAACGCCGAACGGCTCATCGACTACTTCTACGAGCCGAAGGTGGCGGCGCAGCTCGCGGCGTACATCAACTACGTCTGCCCGGTCGACGGCGTCCGCGAGGAACTCGCCAAGATCGACAAGAAGGCGGCGGACAACCCGCTGATCCTGCCGGACAAGGAGATGGCCGCCAGGTCCCACTCCTTCCGCGCGCTGACCGCCAAGGAGAACAAGGTGTTCAGCCAGAAGTTCTCCGACCTCACCGGCGCCTGACCCCACCACGCACCGGGCCCGCCCCCGAGCCGTTTCGCCCACCGACCCACGGGACGACCGACATGACCAAGACCGCGACCCCCCAGAGCAGCGGCGGCGACGTCCGCCTCCAAGGGATAAGCAAGACCTACGGCTCCTTCACCGCCGTCCATCCGCTCGACCTGACCGTCCCCGCGGGCTCCTTCTTCGCGCTGCTGGGCGCCTCCGGCTGCGGCAAGACCACCACCCTGCGGATGATCGCCGGCCTGGAGGAGCCCACCACCGGGACCGTCGAACTCGCGGGCCAGGACGTCACCGTCCTGCCGCCCTACAAGCGCCAGGTCAACACCGTCTTCCAGAACTACGCGCTCTTCCCGCACCTCGACATCTACGAGAACGTCGCCTTCGGACTGCGCCGCCGCGGCATCAAGTCCGTCAAGAAGCAGGTCGAGGAGATGCTCGACCTGGTCCAGCTCGGCCCGATGGCCCGCCGCAAGCCGCAGCAGCTCTCCGGCGGCCAGCAGCAGCGCGTCGCGGTCGCCCGCGCGCTGATCAACCACCCCCAGGTGCTGCTCCTCGACGAGCCGCTGGGCGCCCTCGACCTCAAGCTGCGCCGCCAGATGCAGCTGGAGCTCAAGCGCATCCAGACCGAGGTCGGGATCACCTTCGTGCACGTCACCCACGACCAGGAGGAGGCCATGACGATGGCCGACACCGTGGCCGTGATGAACGGCGGTCGGGTCGAGCAGCTCGGCGCCCCCGCCGACCTCTACGAGAACCCCGCCACCACCTTCGTCGCCAACTTCCTGGGCACCTCCAACCTCATCGAGGCCGAGGTCGTCGAGGCCGGCGGCGACGAGCTGCTGCTCAAGGCCGCGGACGCCAAGCTCCGGCTGCCCGCCGCCCGATGTAGCGCCTCGGCCCGTACGGGCGAGAAGGTGCTGGCCGGCGTCCGGCCCGAGAAGGTCGCCCTGCGGCACGCCGACGACGCCGGGTCCATCACCGAGGGCCACAACCGGCTGCCCGGCCGCATCAAGGACGCCAGCTTCATCGGCGTCTCCACCCAGTACGTCGTCGACGTACCGGGCCTGGGCGAACTCGCCGTCTACGAGCAGAACATCGAGCGCGACGGCCGGCTCGTCCCCGGCGCGGAGATCGTGCTGCACTGGAGCCCGGCGCACACCTTCGGGCTGGACGCCACCCAGGACATCCAGGCCGGCGCGGACCTCGACGAGGAGGCCGCGTGACCACCACCGAAACCCCCGCACCAGCGGAGGAGCAGACCACCGCACCCCTGGAGGTGCGCAAGACCCCGGCCCGCAAACGGCTGGTCCCCTACTGGCTGCTGCTGCCCGGCATCCTGTGGCTGATCGTCTTCTTCGCCGCCCCGCTCGTCTACCAGGCGTCGACCTCCATCCAGACCGGCTCCCTCGAAGAGGGCTTCAAGGTCACCTGGCACTTCGCCACCTACTGGGACGCGCTCGGCGAATACTGGCCGCAGTTCGTCCGCTCGGTCGGCTACGCCGCCATCGCCACCGCGCTCTGCCTGCTCCTGGGTTACCCGCTGGCGTACCTCATCGCCTTCAAGGCGGGCCGCTGGCGCAACGTCGTGATGATCCTGGTCATCGCCCCGTTCTTCACCAGCTTCCTGATCCGCACGCTGGCCTGGAAGACGATCCTGGCCGACGGCGGACCGGTCGTCGCCGCCCTGAACTCGCTGCACCTCCTCGACGTCACCAGCGCGCTGGGCATCACCGAGGGACACCGGGTGCTGGCCACCCCGCTCGCGGTGGTCTGCGGACTGACGTACAACTTCCTGCCGTTCATGGTCCTGCCGCTCTACACCTCGCTGGAGCGCATCGACCCGCGGCTGCACGAGGCGGCTGGCGACCTCTACGCCCGCCCGGCCACCACCTTCCGCCGGGTGACCTTCCCGCTGTCGATGCCCGGCGTCGTCGCGGGCACCCTGCTCACCTTCATCCCGGCCGCCGGTGACTACATCAACGCCGAACTGCTGGGCTCCACCGACCAGAAGATGATCGGCAACGTCATCCAGTCGCAGTTCCTGCGGGTCCTGGACTACCCGACCGCCGCCGCGCTCTCCTTCATCCTCATGGCGGCCATCCTCGCGATGGTCACGATCTACATCCGCAAGTCCGGGACGGAGGATCTGGTCTGATGGCGGCATCGAGCACCACGGCCGGGACCACGGCAACCACGGCGCCCACGAACGGCCGCACGCCCAACAGGGGCCTGCGCTGGCTGCGCCGCAACATCGTCACCCTCGCGGGGCTGGGCACCCTGGGCTACCTCATCCTGCCCAACCTCGTCGTGATGGTCTTCTCGTTCAACAAGCCCAACGGCCGCTTCAACTACCAGTGGCAGCGGTTCTCCACGGACGCCTGGACCGATCCGTGCGGGGTCGCCGACCTGTGCGGCTCGCTGGGACTGAGCCTGCAGATCGCCGTATGGGCCACGGTCGGCGCGACCGTCCTCGGCACCATGATCGCGTTCGCGCTGGCCCGCTACCGCTTCCGCGCCCGGGCCGGCGTCAACACCCTGATCTTCCTGCCGATGGCCATGCCCGAGGTCGTCATGGCCGCCTCGCTGGCCACCCTCTTCCTCAACATGGGCATCCAGTTCGGCTTCTGGACGATCCTCATCGCGCACATCATGTTCTGCCTGAGCTTCGTCGTCACCGCCGTCAAGGCCCGCGTGATGAGCATGGACCCGCGGCTCGAACAGGCCGCCCAGGACCTCTACGCCTCGCCCACGCAGACGTTCCTGCGGGTGACGCTGCCGATCGCCGCGCCCGGCATCGCGGCCGGCGCACTGCTCTCCTTCGCGCTCTCCTTCGACGACTTCATCATCACCAACTTCAACGCCGGCTCCACCGTGACCTTCCCCATGTTCGTCTGGGGATCGGCACAGCGGGGCACACCCGTTCAGATCAATGTCATCGGTACGGCGATGTTCCTGGTCGCCGTGCTGTGCGTAGTGGTCGGCCAACTGGCCGGCAAACGCCGTAAGAGGAGCTAGAGGAGCTGAGAACCATGGCACGAGCTGCCATGAACGCCCCGTCCCCCGTCCACGCGCTCGCGGACGCCGCCCCCACACCCTTCTGGCTCGACGACCCCGCCCGCCCCGCCGCGCAGCCCGCCCTCGTCGGCGACGAGAACTGCGACCTGCTGGTCGTCGGCGGCGGCTACTCCGGACTGTGGACCGCGCTGCTCGCCAAGGAGCGCGACCCGCAGCGCGACGTCGTGCTCGTCGAAGGCGCCGAGATCGGCTGGGCCGCCTCCGGGCGCAACGGCGGCTTCTGCGCCGCCTCCCTCACCCACGGCCTGGGCAACGGACTGGCCCGCTGGCCCGGCGAACTCGCCAAGCTCGAAGAACTCGGCATCCGCAACCTCGACGCCATCGGGGAGGCGGTGGCCCGCTACGGCATCGACTGCGACTTCGAGCGCACCGGCGAGATCGACATCGCCACCGAGCCGTACCAGATCGCCGAGCTCAAGGAGGCCGCCGAGGACGCCGCGAAGCTCGGCCTGGACCGGCACACCTTCCTCGACGAGGACGAGCTCCGCGCCGAGGTCGACTCACCGACCTTCCGGGCCGGTCTGTGGGACCGCGACGGCGTCGCCATGGTCAACCCGGCCAAGCTCGCCTGGGGCCTGAAGCAGGCGTGCCTGGGCCTCGGCGTGCGCATCTACGAGCGCACCCGCGCCACCGCGCTCGCCTCCGAGGGCATGGGCATGGCCGTCCGCACCCCGTACGGCCGGGTCTTCGCCCGCCATGTCGCGCTCGGCACCAACGCCTTCCCGTCGCTGGTGAAGCGGGTGCGCCCGTACATCGTCCCGGTCTACGACCACGCCCTGATGACCGAGCCGCTGACCGACGAGCAACTGGCCGCCATCGGCTGGAAGAACCGCCAGGGCCTCTCCGACTCCAACAACCACTTCCACTACTTCCGCATCACCGCCGACCACCGCATCCTGTGGGGCGGCTACGACATCGTCTACCGCTACCGCGGCGGCGTCCGCGCCGAGTACGACCACCACCCGGAGACGTACGAGAAGCTCGCCCGGCACTTCTTCCGCTGCTTCCCGCAGTTGGAGGGCCTGCGCTTCACCCACACCTGGGGCGGCGCCATCGACACCTGCTCCCGCTTCTCGGCCTTCTTCGGCACCGCGCACGCCGGCCGGGTCGCCTACGCCGCCGGCTACACCGGTCTCGGCGTGGGCGCCACCCGCTTCGGCGCCGACGTGATGCTGGACCTGCTCGCCGGCGAACGCACCGAGCGCACGGAGCTGGAGATGGTCCGCAGCAAGCCGCTGCCCTTCCCGCCCGAGCCGCTGCGCTGGGCCGGCATCGGCATCACCCAGTGGTCGATGACCCGCGCCGACACCCACGGCGGACGCCGCAACCTGTGGCTGAAGGCGATGGACAAGGTGGGGCTGGGCTTCGACAGCTGAGTCCGTCACCCGAGGCGGACGGGGGCGTCACTGGAGCGGGCGGAGGGCTTCCGCCCGCTCCTCCGTGTCCGCCTCCCGGTGTGGCCGTACCGTCGCGTGTTCCTTCGGGTGTTCCGTACCTTTGCGTGCCCTCGGAGGGGCGGGCGGGGTTACGGGAGCGGAGGTGGCGAGGGGGACATGGGGGCCGTGACGGGCGCGGAGGAGGCGCTGGCCTCCGGCGCCCAGCGGTCGCATACGGCCCACCAGAGCGCGAGCACCACCCCCGCCAGACACCAGCTGCCGAGGACGTCCAGCGGCCAGTGGTAGCCACGGCGCACCAGCCCCACACCGACGCCGAGGTTGAGCAGCACGGCCGTAGTGGCCACCGCCACCGGGAGCACTCCCCGGGCCCCACGGCCGGCCCGGCCCGCACCGGGACCCCGCCCACGGATCAGCAGCAGCGCGGCCACCCCGTAGGCGACCGCCGCCGTGGCGGCGTGGCCCGACGGATAGAAGCCGTCCTGCCCACCGCCGGCCATCCGCGGCGGACCCGGCCGGGCGAGCCACAGCTTGAGCGGGACGACGAGCACGGGGACCGCGGCGAGCGCGAGCCCGGCGGCCAGCGGCGGCAGCCACCACCGCCCGGCCGGGCCGCCGGTCGCCCCGTTCCCCCGTCGTGACCGCCATCCGCCCCACCCAAGGACCATCACCAGCCCCACCATCCCCAGCAACACCGGCACCGCCACGACCGTGTTGCCGAGATCGGCGAAGAACTCGGCGACCGAGGAGGGGATGTGGCGGGCACCGGCGACGCCCCGCCCGAGCCGCTCGTCGTACGTGCGCAGCGGACCGTGCGCCGCCACCTGCCAGGTGAGCACGGCGAACAGCAGCGCGCAGAGGAGCAGCACGGACCAAGTGGTGAACGGGCCCGGAAAAAGGTTCGGCCGCCTCGGAACAGGGGGGGTGGTTCCGAGGCGGCCGCGCTGACCGGTGTCCCGCGCGCCCCGGGGGGTATGGGGCGGGCGGACATCCGATCGGTGAGGATTCCCGGAGCCCCTCTCGCGAGGGGGACCGGCTTTGTGCGCGAGGGCACGGCCTGGCCGGAGCCGGGGAAGCGCCGACCGGGCGTCGCCCGCAGTCCCCTGCGGGCGGGGTGTTTCTCTCATCTGCAGAAACCGTACGGCACGGGGAGCGGACCGGACAGCCGCATCACCCGCCCGCCATCGGCCCCGCACATCTTCTTCACTCGGCACCTCCAGCTACCCGCGTCCGCCCGGAACGCGGTGATCAGGCCGGGGTGCTGACCGACCGCGGCCACCTGCGGAAACGGGAAGCGGCCCGCAGACAGGCTGCGGGCCGCTCACTCCTGGCGGGATCAGCTCCCGGGCGGATCAGATCTTCGCGAACGCCGCCTCGAGGATGTCCAGACCCTCGTTGAGCAGGTCCTCGCCGATGACCAGCGGCGGCAGGAAGCGCAGCACGTTGCCGTACGTGCCGGTCGTCAGGACGAGCAGGCCCTCCTGGTGGCAGGCCTTGGCGAGCGCGCCGGTCGCCTCCGGGTTGGGCTCCTTCGAACCGGACTTGACCAGCTCGATCGCGATCATGGCGCCGCGGCCGCGGACCTCGCCGATGATGTCGTACTTCTCCTGCATCGCGACGAGGCGGGCCTTCATGACCTCCTCGATGCGCTTGGCCTTGCCGTTGAGGTCCTGCTCGCGCATGGTCTCGATCGAGCCGAGCGCCGCGGCGCAGGCCACCGGGTTACCGCCGTAGGTGCCGCCCAGGCCGCCCGCGTGCGCGGCGTCCATGATCTCCGCGCGACCGGTCACGGCCGCCAGCGGCAGACCGCCGGCGATGCCCTTCGCGGTGGTGATGAGGTCGGGCACGATGCCCTCGTCCTCACACGCGAACCACTGGCCCGTGCGGCAGAAGCCGGACTGGATCTCGTCCGCGACGAAGACGATGCCGTTCTCCTTCGCGAAGTTCGCGATGGCGGGCAGGAAGCCCTTGGCCGGCTCGATGAAGCCGCCCTCGCCGAGCACCGGCTCGATGATGATCGCCGCGACGTTCTCGGCGCCGATCTGCTTGGTGATCTGCGAGATGGCCTGCTCCGCGGCCTCCTGCGCACAGTTCTCCGGGCCGGTCAGCCAGCGGAAGGGGTAGGCCAGCGGTACGCGGTAGACCTCGGGCGCGAACGGGCCGAAGCCGTGCTTGTACGGCATGTTCTTGGCGGTGAGCGCCATCGTCAGGTTCGTCCGGCCGTGGTACCCGTGGTCGAAGACGACCACGGCCTGCCGCTTGGTGTACGCCCGCGCGATCTTGACGGCGTTCTCGACCGCCTCCGCGCCGGAGTTGAACAGCGCCGACTTCTTCTCGTGGTCGCCCGGCGTCAGCTCGGCCAGCGCCTCACAGACCTCGATGTACGGCTCGTACGGCGTCACCATCACACAGGTGTGGGTGAAGTCGGCGAGCTGCGCGGTGGCCCGGCGGACGACCGCCTCCGCGCTGTTGCCGACCGAGGTCACCGCGATGCCCGAGCCGAAGTCGATCAGGGAGTTGCCGTCCACGTCCTCCAGCACGCCGCCGCCCGCACGCTTCACGAAGACGGGCAGCACGGCGCCGACACCACTGGCGACCCTGGCCTGCTTACGGGCCCACAGCTCCTGCGACTTCGGGCCGGGGATCGCGGTGACGACGCGACGCTCCTGGGGAAGGGCGGGGCCTCCGGACAGTTCGCTCATGGCAGTCTCCTGGATGGAACGGGAACGGACAGACGTCTTGAGTCTTGTTCTCGCAGGCTAGGGGCGGGGGAGCGGGTCTGGCATGTTCCGTTCGGGAGAAGTGCGCGTGTTGCGTTGTCCGCACCGGACATAGCGACGGCTCCCGGCCAGTAGATTGAGCGCCGGCGCGCCCGGCAGCGGCGCCCACCAGCGCGGGCATGACAACGACAACGCGGCACCGCCGCACCGGCACACCAGGCCACGGCTCAAGGGGGACAAGGGGCACCGGATGGACACCGAGGGCACGCACGACGCACGTCACACCCGCTCCGACCAGGTCCCGCGACCGGCGCAACCCCCGGAGCTGCCACCGCGGCCCGCTGCGCCCCCGCGTTTCCCCGATCCGGCCGCCGCGGGCCAGGACACCGCCGTGTCGGGCAACGCCGTCCGCCCGGGGGCCGCTCCGCAGTCCCCCTTCATGGCCTGGCTGAGCGCTCCGCGCGTACTGGCGGGGCCGGGCATCTGGGCGTACGAGCACCGGCCCAGGCCGAAGGACGAGCCGCACGAGATCGCGGTACCGCAGCTGATCGCCGGCGCGGTGATCTCGTTCCTGTGCGCATGGCTGGTCTGGTCGCTGCTGATGAACGACTACCTGGGCCCCTACTGGAAGTGGCCGCGCGAGGTGATGCTGCCCGATTCCTGGAAGACGGGGAATGCCAACATCGTCTCCTCGTTCATCTACATGGCGCTCATTCTGGGCGTGATCGTCGTGATCTTCGGCCGGGTCGGACGTTGGCCCACGCTGTTCCGCCGGCTGATCGCCCCAGTGACGAACCGCTTGTGGGACCGGCTGCCTTCCTGGCTCGCACCCAAGGACCCGAGCGCGCTCCCCGGCGGACAGCTGATCGCACGCGCCGTTGCGACGTTGGTGGTGGTCTGGTTCCTGTGGCAGTGGTGCACCGACCAGACGACCGAGTCCTCCCTGCTGATGCTCCAGTTGGAGAACCTGACGCCGGTGTCCGGGCAGCAGGCTTCGTACTTCTACTACGCCACGAGCTATTCGCTCATCGACCTCGGTGTGCTGCTGGTGGTGTTCAGCAGGTTCGCCTGCTTCTCGGAGCTGCGGCACCGATACGTCTCGTCGGATCGGCGCGAGGTGCCCGACGCCCGGAAGGTCGCGGAAACCGGCGCCCGGATGCTCGAGGTCGACCAGGCCGATTGGGCCGGTCTGCGGGAGGCGGGGGCCGGTGCGGCGGCCGATCGGCTGGCGCAGGAGGCGCGGTCCGGGCTGATGAACGATGTCGATCACGCCCGGCTCACCCGTGCCTGGCAGTCGGTTCGGGTGCAGCCGAGCCGGCTGCCCGCCTTCATCGACAGCGTCCAGAAGCACGGTTCCGCCGCCTGTCTGCACCCCTCCGGGGCGCGCGACCTGACGAACCGGACGGCTCGACACGACCTGCTCACCTCCCAGGTACGCATCGGAACGGCCTCCACAGACGTACGCAACCCCTACGACCGGCGCGGCACCGGGTTCGCGCTGGCACCCGACGTACTCGGGACGTCGTTGCTCGCGGTCGGTCCGGCCGGTTCGGGGAAGACCACCCGCCTGGTGCGCCCCTTGGTGGAGGCCCTGTGCCTCCAGGCGCTCGCCGGACGGGCCGCGGTCGTATCCGTCGGGACGGCAGGGACGGCGCCGGCGCCCGATGACGCCTTCGATGCCGTGGTCAAGATCGGTCACCGCGATGCGCAGTGCGACCTGGATCTCTACGGGGGCACGACCGACACCGACGAGGCAGCCGCGATCCTGGCGGAGGCGCTCGTGGGCGACCTGGTGGCGACGTCTCCCGGAGGAGATGGGCGACGGGCGGCGACCGTTCTCGGTCAGCTGCTCGGTCCGTTCAGGGCGGCGCACGGGCGTTTTCCCGCGGTGCCGGAGCTACGGGAACTCCTGGACGGCTCCCAAGAGGCCATGGCGGGCCTGCGGGCAGCGCTGGAGGCGGCCGGGGAACGCAGCGCCCTGCGGGAACTGGACGCGCGGGAGCGACAGGCGGAACGGCCGGGTGATCCGGGGATGATGCTCGCCGACCGGATCGCGGTGCTGGACCGGCCGGCGTTCGAGGGGTTCTTCGATCCGACCGGGCAATCACGCCAGGTGTCGCTGCGCGCTCTGGACCATCCCCTCCGAGTGCGGATCGACCTCCCCGAGCGCGGGCATGCCGACGCCTCGCGCATTCTGGCGCGGCTGGTGCTTGCGCAGTTCACGGAGTGCGCTGTGAACCGGCCGGACCGTTCGTTGTTCGCCTGCGTGGTCATTGACGACGCGTCACACGTCATCACTCAGGAGGCGCTGCGCGGACTCCAGCGGCTCCGGACGGCGAACGCCGGGGCGGTGCTCACGCTGCGGGGACTGGACGACGTACCGGAGTCGCTGCGTGGTGCGCTGCTGGGGACGGTCGGCTGCCGGGTGGCCTTCGCGGGCGTGACCACGTGGGACGGGGCTCGGTTCGCCGAGGTGTGGGGCAAGGCGTGGGTGGAGACCAAGGACGTCACCGACCGGCAGATCGTCTCCGACGAGCCGTTCACCAAGGTCCTGCACTCCATCCGACGGCTGGTCACCGGCAAGAACGTCACCGCGAAGGCGGTGACGGTACGGACGGTGGAACGGGAACGGTGGTCCGCGTCGGACCTGGCCAATTCGGTGCCGCCCGGCCACGCTGTGCTGTCCGTGACTTCGGTGAGCGGGGAGTCGGCCCCACCCGTCCTCGTAGACCTCCGCCCCTGACCCCCACGCCCCATGCCCCCGCACCCCGGTCCCCCCGATTCCTCCGTTGAGGCAGAATCGGGGGTGGCCGTTCGTACGGGGCGGCGTAAAGAATGGGTCGTGGGCCGGTTGTCGGGTGGTCGACGATCGGTTGTCCGCTCAGGTTCGCCGACGTCACCGAAGCCATCGAAGGTCTTATGCCGCACACGCTCGCTTCTCTGGTCAACCACACCGCGCTCAAGCTGACCGTGCTCGCGGGCGAGGAGCGGCTGGACGTGCCGGTGCGCTGGGCGCATGCCAGTGAGCTGATCGATCCGGTGCCGTACATGGAGGGCGGCGAGCTGCTGCTGATCACGGCGCTGAAGCTGGACGCGGAGGATCCGGAGGCCACCCGCAGGTACGTGCGGCGGGTGGCGGAGGCCGGGGTGGTCGGGCTGGGCTTCGCGGTCGGGGTGAACTACGAGGACGTGCCGGAGCCGCTGGTGGCGGCGGCGCGGGAGCAGGGGCTGCCGCTGCTGGGCGTGCCGCGCCGGACGCCGTTCATCGCGATCAGCAAGGCCGTGTCGGCGGCGGTGGCCGCCGATCAGTACCGCGCCGTGACCGCGGGCTTCGAGGCGCAGCGGGAGCTGACCCGGGCGGCGCTCAGCGCCGAGGGCCCGGCCGATCTGCTGGCCCGGCTCGCCGCGCACCTGGACGGCTGGGCGGCGCTGTACGACGCGTCGGGGGCCGTCGTGGCGGCCGCCCCCGACTGGGCGGCGCGGCGGGCGGCGCGGCTCGCGGAGGACGTGGCGCGGCTCCGGGAGCGGCCCGCCCCGGCGAGCTCGGTGGTGAGCGACGCCGAGGGCGACGACCGGGTCGAGCTGCAGTCGCTGGGCACCGGCCGGCGGGCGCGCGGGGTGCTCGCGGTGGGCACCGGCGCGCCGCTCGGGACGGCCGAACGGTACGCGGTGCACTCCGCGGTCGCGCTGCTGACGCTGACCACCGAGCGGTCCCGGGCGCTGCAGGACGCCGAGCAGCGGCTGGGTGCCGCGGTGCTGAAGATGCTGCTGGCCGGCGAGCCGGATCATGCGCGGGCGGTGGCCGGGCGGCTCTACGGCGGGCTGCTGGACGCGCCGTTCCGGATGGTGGTCGCGGAAGCGGTGGCGGTGGCGGGGGAGGAGGGCGGCGGGTCGGCCGGCTCCCCGACCGCCGGTACGTCGCGCGGCACGGCCGGTACGTCGCGAGGTACGGCAAGCACTCGGGCCACCGGTACGGGAGGGGCGCTGGACGCGCTGGCCGATGCCATGGATTCGGCGGCCGCGCGGACCGGTGAGGCGGTGCTCGCGGTGCCGGACGGCGGCCGGCTGATCGTGCTGGTCGCGGACGGCGGCGCGGCGGCGGACGCCTGTGCGTCGTACGCGGCGCAGGCCGAGGCCCGGACCGGTGCGCAGGCCCGCACACGGGGCCGGGCGGGGCGTACCGAACCGGGCGCGGGCGGCGAGGGACTGGCCGTCGGGCTGTCCGCGCCGACCGGGCCGGCGGCCGCCGCGAACGCCTACCGGCAGGCCGAGCAGGCGCTGTCGGTGGCCCGGCGGCGCGGCCGGGTGCTGGTCGAGCACGAGGACGTAGCCGCCGGGTCCGTCCTCCCGCTGCTCGCCGACGACGCCGTCCGGGCGTTCGCGGACGGGCTGCTGCGGGCGCTGCGGGAGCACGACGCGACCGGCCGCGGTGATCTGGTGGCCTCGCTGCGGGCCTGGCTCGCCCGGCACGGCCAGTGGGACGCGGCCGCCGCCGACCTGGGCGTCCACCGGCACACGCTGCGCTACCGGATGCGGCGGGTGGAGGAGATCCTGGGGCGGTCGCTGGACGACGCGGACGTGCGGATGGAGCTGTGGCTGGCGCTCAAGGCCACGTCGTCGTCACCGTCGCCGTCCTCGTCGTCCTCGTCGTCCTCGCAGGGCGGGGAGTGAGCGGAGCGCCCCCGACGCCCCGCGGCCCCCGACGCCCGCCCCACTGCCGCCCCGCGGCCCTCGCGCCCCCTCCACCACGGAGAGCCCCGCCCCCTGATTACGCCGCTTCGGACAAACGCCATCGTGGCGGCGCGCCCCTACCGTGGGGGCAGCAGTCAAACCGCAGAGCCGCTCGCTGAGCCATGCGCACCACCCACCACGTCTGAAGGGCCGGGTTCCACTGTGCCGATCCCCACTGATGCAGCCCCCACCGCCTTCTGGCTCGCCGGCCGCGAGGCCACCGGCGAGGCCACCTTCGATGTCACCTCCCCCTGGGACGGACGTCTCGTCGGCACGGTGAGCGTGCCCACCGAGGACCAGGTCGAGGAGGCCGTCGCGGCCTCCGTCGCGGTCCAGGAGGAGTTCGCGGCGACCCCCGCGCACGTCCGGGCGGCCGCGCTGGACCACGTGCAGCGCCGGCTCGTCGAGCGCACGGAGGAGATCGCGCAGCTGATCTCCGCGGAGAACGGCAAGCCCATCAAGTGGGCGCGCGGCGAGGTCGGCCGGGCGATCTCCGTGTTCCGCTTCGCGGCCGAGGAGGCCCGTCGCTTCAACGGCGGCGAGGCGCAGCGGCTGGACACCGACGCGGGCGGCGCCGGCCGGCTCGCGCTGACCCGCCGCTTCCCGCGCGGCACGGTCCTCGGCATCGCGCCG
The DNA here is from genome assembly GCF_036352915.1 of Streptomyces bugieae. Lineage (NCBI taxonomy): Bacteria > Bacillati > Actinomycetota > Actinomycetes > Kitasatosporales > Streptomycetaceae > Streptomyces > Streptomyces bugieae. The sequence goes on along the minus strand of NZ_JAZBJP010000026.1, from coordinate 65,966 downwards.
TTCAACTTCCCGCTCAACCTCTGCGCCCACAAGATCGCCCCGGCCATCGCCGCCGGCGCCCCGATCATCCTCAAGCCGGCCCCGGCCACCCCGCTGTCCGGTCTGATCCTCGGTGAGCTGCTCGCCGAGACCGACCTGCCGGCCGGTTCCTGGTCGATCCTCCCGGTGCCCAACGAGCGCATGGAGGCGCTGGTCCAGGACGAGCGGCTGCCGGTCGTCTCCTTCACCGGCTCCGAGAAGGTCGGCTACGCGATCCTCGACTCGGTGCCGCGCAAGCACTGCACCCTGGAGCTCGGCGGCAACGGCGCGGCCGTCGTGCTGCCCGACTGGTCCTCCGAGGAGGACCTGGACTGGGCGGCGCAGCGGATCGCGATCTTCTCCAACTACCAGGGCGGCCAGTCCTGCATCTCCGTGCAGCGGGTGATCGCGGACGCCTCGGTGTACGACCGGCTGGTGCCCAAGATCGTGGCGGCCGTCGAGGCGCAGGTCACCGGCGACCCGTCGGACGACGCGACCGAGGTCGGCCCGCTGGTGAACGAGGACGCCGCCAAGCGCGTCGAGGCCTGGGTGGACGAGGCCGTGCAGGGCGGCGCGAAGCTGCTCGCCGGCGGCAAGCGCGACGGCGCCTCCTACGCGCCGACCGTGCTGGAGGGCGTGCCCGCGGGCGCCACCCTCGCCTGCGAGGAGGTCTTCGGCCCGGTGCTCACCCTCACCAAGGTCGACGGCGTCGACGCGGCCTTCGCGGCGGTCAACGACTCCAAGTTCGGCCTGCAGGCGGGCGTGTTCACTCATGACGCCAAGACCGCCTTCCGCGCCCACCGGGTGCTGGAGGTCGGCGGCGTGGTCATCGGCGATGTGCCGTCCTACCGCGCCGACCAGATGCCGTACGGCGGCGTCAAGCAGTCCGGTGTGGGACGCGAGGGCGTCCGGTTCGCCATGGACGACTACACCTACGAGCGGGTGCTGGTCCTCACCGGCCTGGCCCTGTAGGACCGGTGCCCCTCCGGGGGCACCACCCGGCGTCACCCCGACGCCCCCGACCAGGTCGGGACCGGTGGACAGCGACGGCCTTCCCTCGGGCCGAATCACCGTCCCGACCCCGGCCGGCGCACCCCCCGGCGCCGGCCCCTCGACGCGGCGCGCTCCGGCACCCTGTTTCCGGAGCGCGCCGCGTCCCCCGTTCTCCGGCACCGTTTTCCCCCGTCGTGCCGGATCTTGACCGTACGGCGCGGACCGCCCCGGCGCCTCCTGTCCCAGGTGGAGTCGCGGCCGTGTCCCAGGGGGGAGACCCGCGGGTACGTACAACCAGCGCGGTATGCGCACACCCCCCGAAGGGCCGATGACGGAGGGCCGGACCGCGGGCGCGCCGCCGCGCAGGCCCCCCATGGCCGGGAGGCGCCGTTGCGGCGTGCTGCGGCCGGTACCTCCAGTGGTGCAAGCCGCGCGGATCGGGTAACTCTCACAAGTAGCGCTGTCCAGCGGCCGACCGGCCGCCGGCGCTGAACTCCCGACCCCGCGGCGAGGTGAGCTCCTGATGACCGCTCCATCCATCCGCAACGTTTCCGAGCGCGAAGCACGCCAGGTCGCCGAGGCGGCCCGCGAGCAGGACTGGCGCAAGCCGAGCTTCGCCAAGGAACTGTTCCTGGGGCGCTTCCGGCTCGACCTCATCCATCCGCACCCCACGCCCGCCGTGGACGACGTGCGCCGCGGTGAGAAGTTCCTCGCCACCCTGCGGGACTTCTGCGAGACGGAGATCGACGGCGCGCGGATCGAGCGCGAGGGCAGGATTCCGGACGAGACGGTGCGCGGGCTCAAGGAGCTCGGCGCGCTCGGGATGAAGATCGACCCCAAATACGGCGGCCTCGGGCTCACCCAGGTCTACTACAACCGGGCGCTGTCCCTGGTCGGCACGGCCAGCCCCGCCATCGGCGCGCTGCTCTCCGCCCACCAGTCGATCGGCGTACCGCAGCCGCTGAAGCTGTTCGGCACCCCGCAGCAGAAGGAGACCTTCCTGCCGCGGCTGGCCCGTACGGACATCTCGGCGTTCCTGCTGACCGAACCGGACGTCGGCTCGGACCCGGCCCGGCTGGCGACCACGGCCGTCCCGGAGGGCGACGAATACGTCCTCGACGGCGTGAAGCTGTGGACCACCAACGGCGTGGTCGCCGACCTGCTGGTCGTGATGGCCCGGGTGCCCGCCTCCGAGGGCCACAAGGGCGGCATCACCGCCTTCGTCGTCGAGGCCGACTCGCCCGGCATCACCGTCGAGAACCGCAACGCCTTCATGGGCCTGCGCGGCCTGGAGAACGGCGTCACCCGCTTCCACCGGGTCCGGGTGCCCGCGGCGAACCGCATCGGCCCCGAGGGCGCCGGCCTGAAGATCGCCCTGACCACGCTCAACACCGGACGGCTCTCGCTGCCCGCGATGTGCGTCGGCTCCGGCAAGTGGTGCCTGAAGGTCGCCCGGGAGTGGTCCGCGGCCCGCGAGCAGTGGGGCCGGCCGATCGCCAAGCACGAGGCCGTCGGCGCCAAGATCTCCTTCATCGCCGCGACCACCTTCGCCCTGGAAGCGGTCGTCGACCTCTCCTCCCAGATGGCCGACGAGAACCGCAACGACATCCGCATCGAGGCCGCCCTCGCCAAGCTCTACGGCTCCGAGATGGGCTGGCTGATGGCCGACGAACTCGTCCAGATCCGCGGCGGCCGCGGCTTCGAGACCGCCCCCTCGCTCGCCGCCCGCGGCGAACGCGCGGTCCCCGCCGAGCAGATGCTGCGCGACATGCGGATCAACCGGATCTTCGAGGGCTCCACCGAGATCATGCACCTGCTGATCGCCCGGGAGGCGGTGGACGCCCACCTCTCCGTCGCCGGCGACCTCATCGACCCCGACAAGTCCCTCGCCGACAAGGGCCGGGCGGCCGCCAAGGCCGGCGGGTTCTACGCCCGCTGGCTGCCCAAGCTCGTCGCCGGTCCCGGCCAACTCCCGCGTACGTACCAGGAGTTCGGCATCCTCGCCGGGCACCTGCGGTACGTCGAGCGGACCTCGCGCAAGCTCGCCCGGTCCACGTTCTACGCGATGTCCCGATGGCAGGGCCGGATGGAGACCAAGCAGGGCTTCCTCGGCCGGATCGTCGACATCGGCGCCGAACTCTTCGCGATGAGCGCCGCCTGCGTCCGCGCCGAGCACCTGCGCGAGACCGCTGACCACGGCCGCGAGGCGCAGCAGCTGGCCGACGCGTTCTGCCGGCAGGCGCGGATCCGGATCGAGGAGCTCTTCGGCCGGCTGTGGACCAACACCGACGAGCTCGACCGCAAGGTCGTCTCCGGGGTCCTCGACGGCAACTACGGCTGGCTGGAGGACGGCATCGTCGACCCCAGCGGCGACGGCCCGTGGATCGCCGACGCCACCCCCGGCCCGAGCGCCAAGGACAACGTCCACCGCCCCATCGGCTGACGCACCCCGGGCCCGGTCCGCCGATGATCGGCCGGACCGGGCCCGCCGTGTGCCCTCCGTGCCCACGGCACCCCCGCGACCGGCCACAATGGACCCCATGACGGACTCCCTCGCCCATCCGCACCTGCGCTTCGAGCCGGCCGCCGGCGACCCCGACGGCCCGGTCGAGCCCCGCTCCCTGGTGATCCTCGGCTCGACCGGCTCGATCGGCACCCAGGCGATCGACATCGTGCTGCGCAACCCCGACCGCTTCCGGGTGACCGCGCTCTCCGCGGCCGGCGGCCGGACCGAGCTGCTCGCCGAGCAGGCGCACCGGCTGCGGGTGGACACCGTCGCGGTGGCCCGCCAGGACGCGGCCCCCGCGCTGCGCGCCGCGCTCGCCGACCGCTACGGCCCGGGCGAGAAGCTCCCCGAGGTCCTGGCCGGCCCCGACGCCGCCACCGAACTCGCCGCCTCCCCCTGCCACACCGTCCTCAACGGCATCACCGGCTCCATCGGCCTCGCCCCGACCCTGGCCGCCCTCAAGGCGGGCCGGGTGCTGGCGCTCGCCAACAAGGAGTCGCTGATCGTCGGCGGCCCGCTGGTCAAGGCCGTCGCCCGGCCGGGCCAGATCATCCCCGTCGACTCCGAGCACTCCGCGCTCTTCCAGGCGCTGACCGGCGGCGACCGCGCCGAGGTCCGCAAGCTCGTGGTCACCGCCTCCGGCGGCCCGTTCCGCGGCCGTACGAGGGCCGAGCTGGCCGGGGTCACCCCCGAGCAGGCGCTGGCCCACCCCACCTGGTCCATGGGCCCGGTCGTCACGATCAACTCTGCGACCCTGGTCAACAAGGGCCTGGAGGTCATCGAGGCGCACCTGCTCTTCGACGTCCCCTTCGACGCGATCGAGGTCGTCGTCCATCCGCAGTCCTTCATCCACTCGATGGTGGAGTTCACCGACGGCTCCACCCTCGCCCAGGCCAGCCCGCCCGACATGCGGATGCCGATCGCGCTGGGCCTGGGCTGGCCCGACCGGGTCCCGGACGCCGCCCCCGGCATCGACTGGACCACGGCGCAGACCTGGGAGTTCTTCCCGCTGGACGCCGAGGCCTTTCCGTCCGTACCGCTCGCCTGCCACGTCGGCTCCCTGGGCGGCACCGCACCGGCCGTCTTCAACGCCGCGAACGAGGAATGCGTGGACGCTTTCCTCAAGGGCGGGCTGCCGTTCACAGGGATTGTGGATACCGTCGCCGATGTGGTCGCCGAGCACGGAACGCCCGCCGGGGGAACTTCCCTGACCGTCGCGGACGTCCTGGAGGCGGAGACCTGGGCGCGCGCCCGCGCCCGCGAACTGGCCGCCCGTGCGGCACGGACACCTTCGGAGGCTCGCGCATGACGACCTGGATGACCATCCTCGGCATAGTCGTCTTCGTCGTCGGCCTGCTGTTCTCCATCGCCTGGCACGAACTCGGCCATCTCTCCACGGCCAAGATGTTCGGCATCCGCGTGCCGCAGTACATGGTGGGCTTCGGGCCGACGATCTTCTCCCGCAGGAAGGGCGACACCGAGTACGGCATCAAGGCCATCCCGCTCGGCGGCTACATCCGCATGATCGGGATGTTCCCGCCCGGGGACGACGGGAAGCTGCAGGCCCGCTCCACCTCGCCGTTCCGCGGCATGATCGAGGACGCCCGCTCGGCGGCCTTCGAGGAGCTGCAGCCCGGCGACGAGAAGCGGCTCTTCTACACCCGCAAGCCCTGGAAGCGCATCATCGTGATGTTCGCCGGGCCGTTCATGAACCTGATCCTCGCGGTCGTGATCTTCATGAGCGTCCTGATGGGCTTCGGCATCAACACCCAGACCACCCAGGTCGGCTCCGTCTCCGACTGCGTGATCTCGGCCGCCGCCAAGACCGACAAGTGCCCGTCCGGCGCCAAGGACTCCCCGGCCAAGGCCGCCGGCCTGCGCGCCGGTGACAAGATCGTCACGTTCAACGGCCACGACGTCCCCGACTGGGGCGCCCTCCAGCAGCAGATCCGGGACACCACCGGACCCGCGACGCTGGTCGTCGAGCGGCACGGCGTCCGCAAGACCCTGCACGCCGACCTGATCAAGAACAAGGTCGCCAAGACCGACGGGCACGGCGGCTACGTCCCCGGCCAGTTCGTCACCGCCGGATTCCTCGGCTTCACCCCGGCCAGCGGCGTGGTCCAGCAGTCCTTCGGCCAGTCCGTCGACCGCATGGGCAACATGGTCGAGCAGGGCGTCTCCTCCCTGGTCAACCTGCCCGGCAAGGTCCCGGACCTGTGGAACGCGGCCTTCAACGGCGGCGAGCGCAAGCAGGACTCCCCGATGGGCGTGGTCGGGGCCGCGAGGGTCGGCGGCGAGGTCTTCTCGCTGCACATCCCGCCGGAGCAGCGGGTCGCGACCATGCTCTTCCTGGTCGCCGGGTTCAACCTCTCGCTGTTCCTGTTCAACATGCTGCCGCTGCTCCCGCTCGACGGCGGGCACATCGCCGGCGCCGTGTGGGAGTCCATCCGCCGGGCCTTCGCCAAGATCGTCCGCCGGCCGGACCCCGGGCCCTTCGACGTGGCCAAGCTCATGCCGGTCGCCTACGTCGTCGCCGGGATCTTCATCTGCTTCACGCTGCTGGTGCTCGTGGCGGACGTGGTGAACCCGGTGAAGCTCACCTGAACCGGACATCCGTGACGGCCGGGCCCGCAGCGACCGTATGGGCGGCCCGGCCGCCCCCTTTAGTGGGGGCGCACGGCCTCGATGTGCCCCGGGCGATGCCGGTGCCGTAATCTCGGAGGCCGGAGCCCGCCGACGCGGGGCCTTGATCCACACCTTGGGGTTGCTCGCCAGATGACTGCCATTTCACTGGGAATGCCGGACGTACCGACCAAGCTGGCCGACCGCCGGGTCAGCCGCAAGATCCACGTCGGTCCGGTCGCCGTGGGCGGAGACGCACCGGTCTCGGTGCAGTCGATGACGACCACGCGGACCTCCGACATCGGCGCGACGCTGCAGCAGATCGCCGAGCTGACCGCCTCCGGCTGCCAGATCGTCCGGGTCGCCTGCCCGACGCAGGACGACGCCGACGCGCTGTCCGTGATCGCCAAGAAGTCCCAGATCCCGGTCATCGCGGACATCCACTTCCAGCCGAAGTACGTCTTCGCCGCCATCGACGCCGGCTGCGCCGCGGTCCGGGTCAACCCCGGCAACATCAAGCAGTTCGACGACAAGGTCAAGGAGATCGCCAAGGCGGCCTCCGACGCCGGCACCCCGATCCGGATCGGCGTCAACGCCGGCTCCCTCGACCGCCGCCTGCTGCAGAAGTACGGCAAGGCCACCCCCGAGGCGCTGGTCGAGTCCGCGCTGTGGGAGGCGTCCCTCTTCGAGGAGCACGGCTTCCGCGACATCAAGATCTCGGTCAAGCACAACGACCCGGTCGTGATGGTCAACGCCTACCGCCAGCTCGCCGCCCAGTGCGACTACCCCCTCCACCTCGGCGTCACCGAGGCCGGCCCCGCCTTCCAGGGCACCATCAAGTCCGCGGTCGCCTTCGGCGCGCTGCTCAGCGAGGGCATCGGCGACACCATCCGGGTCTCGCTCTCGGCGCCGCCCGCCGAGGAGGTCAAGGTCGGCATCGCCATCCTGGAGTCGCTCAACCTCCGCCAGCGCCGCCTGGAGATCGTCTCCTGCCCGTCCTGCGGCCGCGCCCAGGTCGACGTCTACAAGCTCGCCGACGAGGTCACCGCGGGCCTGGAGGGCATGGAGGTGCCGCTGCGGGTCGCCGTCATGGGCTGCGTCGTCAACGGCCCCGGCGAGGCCCGCGAGGCCGACCTCGGCGTCGCCTCCGGCAACGGCAAGGGCCAGATCTTCGTCAAGGGCGAGGTCATCAAGACCGTCCCCGAGTCGAAGATCGTCGAGACCCTCATCGAAGAGGCCATGAAGATCGCCGAGCAGATGGAGAAGGACGGCGTCGCCTCCGGCGAACCGGTCGTCACCGCCGCCGGCTGACCCGCCCCACAGCGCCCCGAGCCCCGCCGCCCACCCCGGGCCGCGGGGCTCACGGCTGCCCGGACCGGCCCCGCGGGCAGCGCACAGGGTGCCCCGCGCGGGCGCGAGGTAAAGTGCCAAGACCTGCTCCCGCCTGGCCTCCCAGGCCCGTAACGGTGAGGCAAACCGAGACGTGCTGACGACCACCACCATCAAGGTCCTCGAACCAGGGGACCTCGACGATGCGCTCGCGGTCCTCGACCGCGACCCGGTCGCCAACGCCTTCGTCGCCGCCCGCGTCCAGGTCGCCGGACTCGACCCCTGGCGGCTGGGCGGAGAGATGTGGGGCTGGTACATCGACGGCCGGCTGGAATCGCTCTGCTACGCCGGCGCCAACCTCGTCCCCGTCTGCGCCACCTCCGAGGCGGTCCGCGGCTTCGCCGAGCGCGCCCGCCGCCAGGGCCGGCGCTGCTCCTCCATCGTCGGCCCGGCCGGCCCGACCGCCGAACTCTGGTCGCTGCTGGAGCCGCACTGGGGCCCGGCTCGCGAGCTCCGCGCCCACCAGCCGCTGATGGTCACCACCTCGCAGTCCGCCGAGATCGCCCCCGACCCGTACGTCCGGCGGATCCGCAAGAACGAGATGGACCTGATCATGCCGGCCTGTGTCGCCATGTTCACCGAAGAGGTCGGCATCTCCCCGATGGCCGGCGACGGCGGTCTGCTCTACCAGGCCCGGGTCGCCGAACTCGTCGGATCCGGCCGCTCCTTCGCCCGCGTCGAGGACGGCAAGGTCATCTTCAAGGCGGAGATCGGCGCTGCCACTACCCGCGCCTGCCAGATCCAGGGCGTCTGGGTCGACCCCGCGCACCGCGGCAAGGGCCTGTCCGAGACCGGTATGGCCGCCGTGCTCCGCTACGCCCTCAGCGACGTCGCCCCCGTCGTCAGCCTCTACGTCAACGACTTCAACACGGCCGCCCGGGCCGCCTACCGCCGGGTGGGCTTCGAGGAAGTCGGCGCGTTCATGAGCGTACTGTTCTGACCCCCGGCCTTGTACGCTCCGACCATGGATGACGTCGCGGTCGGCCCCCTCGATCTCGCCGCCCGCGTGGACGACGCGCTCGCGGTGCAGGCGCTCGCCTTCGGCCTCAGCGAGGAGGAGATCGCCGTCCGCCGGCACATCGTCCTGCGCCACCTCGGCTGCCCCGGCGCCCGGGCCCTGGGCGCCACCACCCCCGCCGGCCGGCTCGTCGGCTTCATCTACGGCATGCCCAACGACCGCGCCCACTGGTGGTCCACGGTCGTCGAGCCGTATCTGCGCAGCGAGGGCCTCGACCACTGGCTCGACGACTCCTTCACCATCACCGAGCTGCACGTCCACCCCGCCTACCAGCACCGCGGCCTCGGCCGGGCACTGATCACCCGGATCACCGACGGCGCCGGCGAACCCCGCTCCATCCTCTCCGCCATCGACGTCGAGAGCCCCGCCCGCAAGCTCTACCGCTCCCTCGGCTACCACGACCTGGCCCGCCGCGTCCTCTTCCCCAGCGCCCCCACCCCCTACGCCGTCATGGGCGCCCCCTTGCCCTTGAAGCGCCCCTGATCCGGGACCCACAGGGCAAGCCCCCACTCACGGTTCTCCTCCCAACCACGGGAGGGGACGGGCCGGAGGGGCCGGGGTGCGGGACGTAAAGCGAAGCAGTCCCACACCCCGGCCCCGCAGGCCCGTCACCGCACCCACCACAACCCAGCCCGCCGCAGGCGCAACGGCGAGAAGCCCCGCGGCGGGAAAGCCAGGTACGTGGGAGGCGCCGCCAAGCGCGCAACAACGAGCAACCCCCACGGCGGGCCAGCCAAAAACGTGGGGCAAAGGCCAAGCGCAGCGGTATCGCATTTTCGCCGGACACACCCGGCCCGCTAACCTCCAGGGAGTCACCTTTCTTACGCAGGAGAAACTCCCATGGCCAACGCCGCACAGGTCCAGCGCATGTCCCGCTTGATGATCAAGACACTGCGCGACGACCCGGCCGACGCCGAGACCGCCAGCCACAAGCTGCTCGTCCGCGCCGGGTACGTCCGCCGCTCCTCCGCCGGCATCTGGACGTGGCTGCCGCTGGGCATGAAGGTCCTGGAGAACGTCTCCCGCGTGGTCCGCGAGGAGATGGACGCGATCGGCGGCCAGGAGGTCCTGCTGCCGGCCCTGCTGCCCAAGGAGCCCTACGAGACCAGCGGCCGCTGGGAGGAGTACGGCGACCTGCTCTTCCGCCTCAAGGACCGCAAGGGCGCCGACTACCTCCTCGGCCCCACCCACGAGGAGATCTTCACCCTCACGGTCAAGGACCAGTGCACGTCCTACAAGGACCTGCCGGTGATCCTCTACCAGATCCAGATCAAGTACCGCGACGAGGCCCGCCCCCGCTCCGGCGTGCTGCGCGGCCGCGAGTTCCACATGAAGGACTCGTACAGCTTCGACACCACCGACGAGGGCCTGGCGCAGTCCTACGCGCTGCACCGCGAGGCGTACCAGAAGATCTTCGAGCGTCTGGGCCTGGACTACCGCATCGTCTCCGCCGTCTCCGGCGCGATGGGCGGCTCCGCCTCCGAGGAGTTCCTGGCCCCCGCCGCGGCCGGTGAGGACACCTTCGTCGACTGCCCGGCCTGCGACTACGCCGCCAACACCGAGGCCGTCACGGTCAAGGTCGAGCCGGCCGACGGTTCCGCCCACGCCCCCGTCGAGGAGCTGGACACCCCCGACACCCCGACCATCGAGTCGCTCGCCGAGTTCCTCGGCGTACCGGCCTCCGCGACCCTGAAGAACCTCCTGGTCAAGGTCGACGGCGAGATCGTCGCGGTGGGCGTGCCCGGCGACCGCGAGGTCGACCTCGGCAAGCTGGGCGAGCACCTCGCGCCGGCCACCGTCGAGCTGGTCACCGCCGAGGACTTCACCGACCGCCCGGAGCTGGTCCGCGGCTACGTCGGCCCGCAGGGCCTGGCCGGCAAGGCGTTCCGCTACATCGCCGACCCCCGCGTCGCCCCCGGCACGGCCTGGGTCACCGGTGCCAACAAGGAGGGCAAGCACGCCCGCAACGTCGTCGTGGGCCGGGACTTCGAGGTCGACGACTACCTCGACGTGGTCGTCGTCGAGCCCGGCGACCCCTGCCCGAAGTGCGGCACCGGCCTGAAGATCGACCGCGCCATCGAGATCGGCCACATCTTCCAGCTCGGCCGCAAGTACGCGGACGCCTTCGAGCTCGACGTGCTCGGCCAGAACGGCAAGCCCACCCGGGTCACCATGGGCTCGTACGGCATCGGCGTCTCCCGTGCGGTGGCCGCGCTGGCCGAGCAGACCCACGACGAGAAGGGCCTGTGCTGGCCCCGCGAGGTCGCCCCGGCCGATGTGCACGTCGTCGCGGCGGGCAAGGCCCAGCAGACCGAGCTCGCGCTGGCGATCGGCGACCGGCTCGGCGACGCCGGCCTGCGCGTCCTCGTCGACGACCGGGCCGGGGTCTCGCCGGGCGTGAAGTTCACCGACGCCGAACTGCTGGGCGTGCCGACCATCGTGGTCGCCGGCCGGCGCGCCGGTGAGGGCGTGGTCGAGGTCAAGGACCGCCGCACCGGTGAGCGCGAGGAGCTGACGGTCGAGGAGGCCGTCGCCCGACTCAGCGCCTGATCCACCGGGTACGCCTGATACGAAGCCGCTGCGGCGCCACCGGTCCTTCGACCGGCGGCGCCGCAGCGCACGTATGAGGGGCCTACAGCCAGGCCGCGAACTCCAGCAGCAGCTCGCCGCGCTGGCGGTCGCCCACGGCCGCCTCCCGCACCCCGGCGTCCACCGCCCGGTACAGCGTCCAGTCGCGCAGCCGGTCCCGGTCCACTTCCAGGGAGTCGGCCAGCTTGGCCACCCGGCGGCGGACCGCGGCGGCCGCCCCCGACCCGGCCACCAGGTCCTCGAAGCGGTCCAGCACCAGCGCCGCCAGGTCGTACGCCCGCTCGCCGACCACCGGCGACGGGCCGATCGCCAGCCACGGCGCCCGCTCACCGGCCAGCACCTTGCCCTGGCGGAACGCACCGTGCAGCAGGAACCGCTCCTCCGAAGCGGCCGGCAGACCACGGCGCAGCTCCTGGGCCTCCGCCACCAGCGGACCGGCCGCCCGGGTCAGCCCACCCGCCGCGCCCAGCGCCTCCGCGTCCTCCTCGGCACGCCCGGCCAGGGTCTCGAACGGGTGCTCGGCCGGCGGCTCCACCCACAGGCGGCGGACCGTGCCGGCGGCCTCCAGCAGGGCCTTGGCCTCCGGCAGCGAGCGCAGCGACACCCCGCTCCGCAACCGCTCCAGCAACAGCGCACCGCTCGCCGCATCGGCCCGCAGCAGCCGTACCGCACCCCAGCCGTCCCAGGTCGCGAGCGCCGCCGCCTCGTGCCCGGCGCGGCGCCCCGGAGCCGGCAACTTCAGCGCCGCCGGCGTACCGTCAGCCTGCCGCACGAGCGCCAGCAGACTGCTGCGGCCACCGGGGGCGTGTACCCGTTCCAGCGTCAGCTCCCAGTCGTCCAGCCGCTGCTGAACCAGCGTCGGCAGCGCGTCGAGCCACCTCCGTACCGGGCTTTCCGGGTCGCCGCTCACCGAACTCACCAAACGCTGCGGCGGTTCGATGGGTGCCGTTGCCATGCCTGCGCTGTCCCTTTCCTGGGGCCTTTCCTGGGGCGGTGACCGCCGGTCGTTCAGAGCGCGCCCGCGGGGGCGCTCGCGGAGCCGGACGGAGCGGCGGCCGAGGCCCGCTCCGTGAGCCCAGGGAAGGCTACGCCGCCGCCGCGCCAGCGCACCGCCCGCACCGCTGCCTCGCGCAGCGCGGCGGCCGCCTCCCGCCGCCGCGCCCGGCCGCCGGCCCGTACGAGGTCCGCGTAGACGGCGGCCAGCCGGTCCTCCAGCTCCGCCGCCAGCCGCACCGCGGCGGCCGGGTCGGGCACCGGGAACGGCAGTTCGTACGCGGCCGCCGCGGCCTCGGGCGTGCCGCCCAGCGCCAGCACCTCGCGGCGCAGCGCGTCCCGGCGGGCGCGGTGGGCATCGTAGGCGGCCTGGGCCTCGGTGCGCCGGTCGCGGGAGATGCGGCCGCCGACCACGCCGTAGCCGTAGACCGCGGCGTGCTCGGCGGCCAGCGCGGCCTGCACGGCGGTCAGCTCCGCACGGCTCTCGTCGCTCTGCTCGTCGCTCTTCTTCCGGGAGGTCATCGGGGCGGCTCCGTCAGCAGATAGGCGTGCGCCGCGCCGGACGCGGCCACCGAGGCGAGCAGCCGGGCCAGTTCGGGCGGCGCGGTCAGCAGCGCGGTGGTCCGGTTGTCGGCGAGCTTGCGTTCCGCGGCGGCCAGGGCGCTCCGCGCGGCCTTCTCGTCCCCGGGCACCGGAGGCGCGGCGCCCTGGCGCGGACGGCCCCGGCGGGCGGAGCCGGCGGGGGAGGGGGAGGCGTCCCCGGTCGTGAACGCCTGGACGTGCCGGGCCACTTCGGCGCGCAGCGGGCGCAGCCGCGGCTCCAGCGCCGGGTGCGCGGCGAGCGTCGCGTCGTAGCGCGCCAGCAGCGCCGTACTGTCGTGGGCCGCGGCCGTGCGCAGCCGGTCGGCGGCGGAGGAGTGCTCGTCCCGGTCGGGGGAGACGTCCTCGGAGCAGCCGGCGAGCAGCGCCGCGCCCCCCAGGGCGGCGCCGGCCAGCAGGGTCCTTCTGCGTGTGAGCGCCACTTTCGGCACGTTGCACTTCCCGGGGTCTTCCGTTGTGATCACCGCAGGCGAGAGTATCCGTGACCACCCACCGAATCGTCAGTACCCCGCCGGAACCGATAGGCTTTGACCCGACACGCGATCCACACACAACAGCACACGCGGCCGAGGAGTCACCCGGATGAGCACCACCCAGAGCGAGAGGCTGCGCGGACTGCTTGAACCGCTCGTCGCCGCGCGAGACCTGGATCTGGAAGAGATCGAGGTGACACCGGCCGGGAAGCGCCGGGTGCTGCGGATCGTGGTCGATTCCGACGAGGGCGTCCAGCTGGACGAGTGCGCCGAGCTGAGCCGCGAGGCGTCCCAGGTCCTGGACGACACCGATGTGATGGGCGGCGCGCCCTACACCCTCGAGGTGACGTCCCCGGGCGCCGACCGCCCGCTGACCGAGCTGCGCCACTACCGCCGCGCCCTCGGCCGCCTCATCAAGGCCCAACTCACCGACGCGGCAGGGTCCGGGGAGCTGGTCGCCCGGATCACCGGCGTCGACGAGGACGGCCTCGATCTGGAGGTCCCGGGCGTGAAGGGGCGCAAGCCGACGGCCCGCCGGGTCTTGTTCGACGAGATCGCCAAGGCGCGCGTCGAGCTGGAATTCAGCCGTAAGCCGGAGAAGGCGGAGAAGCGCGACGCGCAGCACGAAGAGAAGATCGACGAGAACAAGGAGGAGGCGTAGCCGTGGACATCGACATGAGTGCCCTGCGTGGGCTGGTGCGGGAGAAGGAGATCTCGTTCGACCTGCTGGTCGAGGCGATCGAGTCGGCCCTCCTCATCGCTTACCACCGCACCGAGGGCAGCCGCCGGCGGGCGCGGGTGGAGCTGGACCGCAACACCGGGCATGTGACGGTGTGGGCGAAGGAGGACCCCGAGGACCTGGAGGAGGGGGCCGAGCCGCGCGAGTTCGACGACACCCCGTCCGGCTTCGGGCGGATCGCGGCGACCACCGCCAAGCAGGTCATCCTGCAGCGGCTGCGGGACGCCGAGGAGGAGATCACGTTCGGTGAGTACGCCGGGCGGGAGGGCGACGTCGTCACCGGCGTGGTCCAGCAGGGCAAGGACCCCAAGAACGTCCTGGTCGACATCGGCAAGCTGGAGGCCATCCTGCCGGTGCAGGAGCAGGTCCCCGGTGAGGAGTACACCCACGGCACCCGGCTGCGGTCGTACGTCGTCCGGGTGGTCAAGGGCGTGCGCGGCCCGTCGGTGACGCTGTCGCGCACCCACCCCAACCTGGTGAAGAAGCTCTTCGCCATGGAGGTGCCGGAGATCGCGGACGGGTCGGTGGAGATCGCCGCCATCGCCCGCGAGGCCGGGCACCGTACGAAGATCGCCGTGCGCTCGACGCGGTCGGGGCTGAACGCCAAGGGCGCGTGCATCGGCCCCATGGGCGGGCGGGTGCGGGCCGTGATGGCCGAGCTCAACGGCGAGAAGATCGACATCGTGGACTGGTCGGACGACCCCGCCGACCTGGTCGCCAACGCGCTGTCGCCGGCCCGGGTCAGCAAGGTCGAGGTCGTGGACCTGGCGGCGCGCTCCGCCCGGGTCACCGTCCCCGATTACCAGCTGTCACTGGCCATCGGCAAGGAAGGGCAGAACGCCCGTCTCGCGGCCCGGCTCACCGGATGGCGGATCGACATCCGACCGGACACCGAGCACGCATCGCAGGCCGGGGATCACACGTCGTAGCCGCCGGAGCCGCGGCCCACGGGAAAATCGGTGGCGCCGCGGCACCTCGACGGGAATTCTGAGCAGCCGTTCGGCCTTTACCCCATCGGGGTGCGGTCGGCGCGGGGAGGTAGACTTAAGCAGTGTCTGGCCGGACGCATGCCCGCGCATGCCCTGAGCGCACATGTCTGGGATGCCGGGAGCGGGTGGCCAAGGGCGATTTGCTGCGCATCGTGGAGATCGAGGGCGAGTGTGCCCCTGATCCTCGCGGTACGCTGCCCGGCCGGGGTGCATACGTGCACCCGACACTGGTCTGCCTCGACCTGGCGGTCCGCCGCCGGGCGTTTCCCCGGGCCTTTCGGGGCCGGGGGCCGTTCGACACGACGGACGTGCGTCGGTTCCTCGAACGGCGCGCCGGTTGAAGCCGCCCATTGCAATAACGCACAGCAAGACGCACAGCGCACGGAAAACCGTGCGGTCAGGTACCTCGCGAGTCGGAAGTAGGTCGAGATTGCGATGAGCACTCGATGAGTACGCGATGAGTACGCCCATGAAGTAGCGACGGTCCGGTGGACACCCCGGACCTAGAAGGAGCGAAGTGGCTAAGGTCCGGGTATACGAACTCGCCAAGGAGTTCGGCGTGGAGAGCAAGGTCGTCATGGCCAAGCTCCAAGAACTTGGTGAATTCGTCCGTTCGGCGTCCTCGACGATCGAGGCGCCGGTTGTTCGCAAGCTGACCGACGCTTTCCAGGCAGGCAGTGGCAACGGCCGCGCCGCCGGGAAGCCCGCGGCGCCGCGCAAGTCGGCCCCCGCGAAGCCGTCGGCGCCCTCTCCGGCGCAGGCGGCTCGTCCTGCTGCCCCGAAGCCGGGTGCCCCCAAGCCGGGCCCCGCGGCCCCGGCGCCGGCCGCCTCCGAGGCGCCGGCCCCCGCGGCCCCCAAGAGCACCACCCCCGCTCCCGGCCCGCGCCCCACCCCGGCGCGCCCGGCAGCACCCAAGCCCGCTCCGGCCGCGCCCGCGCAGCCCGAGTTCCAGGCGCCCCCGGCCGCCCCGTCGGCCCCCCGTCCCGGTGCCACCCCCGGCCCGCGCCCGGCCCGTCCGGCGCCCGGTCCCGGTCAGGGTGGTCAGGGCCGTGGCAACGCCCCGCGCCCCGGCGCCGAGCGTCCGGCCGCGCGTCCCGGCGGTCGTCCGTCCGGCCCGCGTCCGGGTAACAACCCCTTCACCTCCGGTGGCTCCACGGGCATGGCCCGTCCGCAGGCCCCCCGTCCCGGTGGCGCGCCGCGTCCCGGCGGCCAGGGTGGTCCCGGCGGCCCGCGTCCGCAGGGCGGCGGCCAGGGTGGTCCCCGTCCCCAGGGCCAGGGCGGCGCGCGTCCGACCCCCGGTGGCATGCCCCGTCCGCAGGGTGCCGCGCCTGGCGCCGGCCCGCGTCCCGGCGGCGGTAACCGCCCGAACCCGGGCATGATGCCGCAGCGTCCGGCTGCCGGCCCGCGTCCCGGCCCCGGTGGCGGCGGCCGCGGTCCCGGCGGTGCCGGTCGTCCCGGCGGCGGCGGTCGTCCGGGCGGTGGCGGCGGCTTCGCCGGCCGTCCCGGTGGCGGCGGCGGTCGTCCCGGTGCCGGCGGTGGCTTCGCCGGTCGTCCCGGTGGCGGTGGCCCCGGTGGCGGTGGCGGCGGCTTCGGCGGTCGTCCCGGCTTCGGCGGTCGTCCCGGCGGCCCCGGTGGCCGTGGTGGCACGCAGGGTGCGTTCGGCCGTCCCGGCGGTCCGGCGCGTCGCGGCCGCAAGTCGAAGCGGCAGCGCCGTCAGGAGTACGAGGCCATGCAGGCCCCGTCGGTCGGCGGCATCATGCTGCCGCGCGGCAACGGCGCGACGGTTCGGCTGTCGCGCGGTGCCTCGCTGACGGACTTCGCGGAGAAGATCAACGCCAACCCGGCGTCGCTGGTCCAGGTCATGCTGAACCTCGGCGAGATGGTCACCGCGACCCAGTCGGTCTCCGACGAGACGCTCCAGCTGCTCGCCGACGAGATGAACTACGTCGTCGAGATCGTCAGCCCGGAGGAGGAGGACCGCGAGCTGCTCGAGTCCTTCGACATCGAGTTCGGCGAGAACGAGGGCGGCGAGGAGATGCTCGTCTCCCGTCCGCCGGTGGTGACCGTCATGGGTCACGTCGACCACGGTAAGACCCGACTGCTCGACGCGATCCGCAAGACGAACGTCATCGCGGGCGAGGCCGGCGGCATCACCCAGCACATCGGTGCCTACCAGGTCGCGACCGAGGTCAACGAAGAAGAGCGGCGCATCACCTTCATCGACACCCCCGGTCACGAGGCGTTCACCGCCATGCGTGCCCGTGGTGCCAAGTCGACCGACATCGCGATCCTCGTGGTGGCGGCCAACGACGGTGTCATGCCGCAGACGATCGAGGCCCTGAACCACGCCAAGGCGGCCGACGTGCCGATCGTGGTCGCGGTCAACAAGATCGACGTCGAGGGCGCCGACCCGACCAAGGTGCGCGGTCAGCTGACCGAGTACGGCCTGGTGGCCGAGGAGTACGGCGGCGACACCATGTTCGTCGACATCTCCGCCAAGCAGGGTCTGCACATCGACTCCCTGCTGGAGGCCGTGGTCCTCACCGCGGACGCCGCGCTCGACCTGCGGGCCAACGCCGAGCAGGACGCGCAGGGTATTGCGATCGAGGCCCACCTCGACCGCGGCCGCGGCGCCGTGGCCACCGTCCTCGTCCAGCGCGGTACCCTCCGCGTCGGTGACACGATGGTCGCCGGTGACGCGTACGGCCGAGTCCGTGCGATGTTCGACGACAAGGGCAACAACGTCGAGGAAGCGGGTCCGTCGACCCCCGTCCTGGTCCTGGGTCTCACCAACGTCCCGGGTGCCGGCGACAACTTCCTGGTCGTCGACGAGGACCGCACGGCCCGCCAGATCGCCGAGAAGCGCGCGGCGCGCGAGCGCAACGCGGCCTTCGCCAAGCGCACCCGCCGGGTCTCCCTGGAGGACCTGGACAAGGTGCTCAAGGCCGGCGAGGTCCAGCAGCTCAACCTCATCATCAAGGGTGACGCTTCTGGTTCCGTCGAGGCCCTGGAGTCCTCGCTGCTCCAGCTCGACGTCGGCGAAGAGGTCGACATCCGGGTGCTGCACCGCGGCGTCGGTGCGGTCACGGAGACCGACATCAACCTGGCGTCCGGCTCCGACGCGATCGTCATCGGCTTCAACGTGCGCGCCGAAGGCCGTGCGACGCAGATGGCCGAGCGCGAGGGCGTCGACGTCCGGTACTACTCGGTCATCTACCAGGCGATCGAGGAGATCGAGGCGGCCCTCAAGGGCATGCTCAAGCCGGAGTACGAGGAGGTCGAGCTCGGTACGGCGGAGATCCGCGAGGTCTTCAAGTCGTCCAAGCTGGGCAACATCGCGGGTGTTCTCATCCGCTCCGGCGAGGTCAAGCGCAACACCAAGGCGCGCCTCATCCGCGACGGCAAGGTGGTCGCGGAGAACCTCAACATCGACGGTCTGCGTCGCTTCAAGGACGACGTCACCGAGATCCGCGAAGGGTTCGAGGGCGGTATCAACCTCGGCAACTTCAACGACATCAAGGTCGACGACGTCATCGCGACGTACGAGATGCGAGAGAAGCCGCGCGGCTGATCACGCACTGACCTTTCGGGGCCGGTCGGCGGAAGAAACTCCGTCGATCGGCCCCGGCCGTTGCGTGTACGGTTCGAACTGACACGTACGCCCCCGGCCCATGCCGGGAGGTGCCCCCAAGGCCCCACGGGTGGCTTGACCCGGCTTGCATGTACGTAGGGACGTTGTCCTTCGACCTGCTTCTCGGCGACGTACGGTCGCTGAAGGAGAAGCGCTCCGTCGTCCGCCCGATCGTCTCCGAACTCCACCGCAAATACGCGGTGAGCGTGGCGGAGGTCGGGGACCAGGATCTGTACCGCAGGGCCACCATCGGCCTGGCGGTGGTGTCCGGGGACGTCGGGCATCTCACCGATGTCATGGACCGCTGCGAGCGCCTGGTCGCCGCACGGCCCGAAGTGGAGCTGCTGTCGGTACGCCGACGGCTGCACGGCGACGACGACTGACCTGATGACGGGGCAGGTCGCCGCCGGTGGAAGCACAATTGTGGAAGACAAGAAGGAGACGGACCAGTGGCCGACAATGCGCGGGCGAAGAAGCTGGCGGACCTCATCCGGGAGGTGGTCGCCCAGAAGCTGCAGCGCGGCATCAAGGACCCGCGGCTCGGCTCGCACGTGACCATCACGGACACCCGGGTCACCGGCGACCTGCGGGAGGCTACGGTCTTCTACACGGTCTACGGCGACGACGAGGACCGGGCCAGCGCCGCCGCCGGGCTGGAGAGCGCCAAGGGCATGCTGCGCTCCGCGGTCGGCGCCGCGGCCGGCACGAAGTTCACGCCGACCCTGGCGTTCGTCGCGGACGCCCTGCCGGAGAACGCCAAGACCATCGAGGACCTGCTCGACAAGGCACGGGCCTCGGACGCCAAGGTCCGTGAGGCCTCCTCGGGCGCCCAGTACGCCGGCGAGGCCGATCCGTACCGCAAGCCCGGCGACGACGAGGATGACGAGGGCACCGCGTAAGAATGAAGCGTGAGAGCAACAAGCCGGGCGGCCTGGTCATCGTCGACAAGCCGGCCGGCTTCACTTCGCACGACGTGGTGGCGAAGATGCGCGGTATGGCCCGCACCCGCCGGGTCGGCCATGCCGGCACCCTCGACCCGATGGCCACCGGCGTGCTCGTCCTGGGCCTGGAACGGGCCACCAAGCTCCTCGGCCACCTGGCGCTGACGGAGAAGGAGTACGTCGGCACCGTCCGGCTGGGCCAGACCACGATCACCGATGACGCCGAGGGCGAGATCACCGCGTCCAAGGCGGCGCACGGCCTGGCCCGCGAGGACATCGACGCCGGGGTCGCGCAGCTGTCCGGCGCGATCATGCAGGTGCCGTCCAAGGTCAGCGCCATCAAGATCAACGGCAAGCGGTCGTACTCCCGGGTGCGCGAGGGCGAGGACGTCCAGATCCCGGCCCGCCCGGTCACCGTCTCCTCGTTCGTGGTGCACTCCGCGCACGAGACCGAGGCGGAGGACGGCACGCCGGTGACCGACCTGCTGGTCTCCGTCGAGTGCTCCTCCGGTACGTACATCCGCGCCCTGGCCCGCGACCTGGGCGCCGGGCTCGGCGTCGGCGGCCATCTGACCGCGCTGCGCCGCACCCGCGTCGGGCCGTACAAGCTGGACCGGGCGCACACCCTGGAGCAGCTGCAGGCGGCGGTGGACGCCCCCGAGGGCGGCGGACTGCCGATCATGCCGGTCGGTGAGGCGGCGGACGCGGCCTTCACCCGCTGGGACGTCACCGAGGCACAGGCCCGACTGCTGCTCAACGGCGCGCGGATCGCGATGCCGCGCTTCGAGGCCGACGGTCCGGTCGCGGCCTTCGGGCCCGACGGGCGGTTCCTGGCGCTGGTGGAGAACCAGGGCGGGAAGGCCAAGAGCCTGGCGGTCTTCGCCATCTGACTCCTGGGGACGGACCGGAAACCCGGCTTCCGGGGGAGGTGGTGGAACGCGGGCCGCCCGGCAGGCACGGGTGCCGGTCCGCGCTCCACCATCCCCCTCCGCCTGATCTCTATCCAGCGCACCTCGGGCATTCACTCATTCGGCGAGGCGCTCGGAGTGAATCAAGGCGTGGACAGGGGCGCGTTCGCCGCACACCCTGCCAGGACGATCACGGCCTGCTTACCGTCGGGGGACGGTACCGGCGGGAAGGATCGGCAATGGCGTTGCTGGATGCCGATGCGGACACCGCATTGGTGCGGATCCGCGATCTGGCGGGTCACACCCGTGGCACGGGATTCCTCGCGGATCACGAGGGCACGGTGGTCACCAGTCATGAGGCGGTGGACGGCGCGGCCGGACTGGTGCTCCAGCCCATGCGGTCCGTCACGGCCACCGGCGGGGCGGCCACCGCCTGGACCCGCCCGGTGGAGCCGAGCGACATCACGCCCCTCCCCGGAAGCGGGCTCGCGCTCATCAAGACCACCGGCTTCCGCCCGGACCGGCTCCGCCCGCTGCCGATCGGCACGGCCCGGCCGGACACGGGCGCCCCGGCCCGGCTCTGGACGGGCGGCTGGCTGGACGGCACGGTCGTCGGCCCCGCCTCCGGCGTCACGTACACCACCGGCGACCGCGTCCACCCCCTCGACCACACCCTGGAGTTGGCCCTGTGCGCGGGCGGCCGGGAGGCACTCCGGCTGGGCGGACCCGCGATCGGCGGGCCGGTGCTGGACGGCCGGACCGGTGTGGTGCTCGGCGTCCTCGGCAGCGCGCTGCACGCCGGCCGCCGGGCCGGCGGCTTCGCCGTCCCGCTGCGCGCGGTCGCCGAGGCCGAGCCCAGGGGCCCACTGGCCGCCCTGCTGGCACGCAACGCCGCGACCGTCCCCGCGTACGGCAGCGAACTGAACCCCGCCGGGGTGCTGCGGCTCACGGCCCTCTCCGCGAGCCCGTCCGCCCCCACCCGACCGGTCCCCGAACCAGTCGAACGCCCAGACATCCAGGGGGAGTTGACCCGCTTCACGGAGGCGGAGACGTACCGGGCATCCGGGGCGCGCGTGCTGGCTCTGGTGGGCGGCCCGGGCACCGGTCGGAGCACGGAGCTGGCCCGGCTCGCGGTGCGCCGGGCGGCCGGCGCGCGACCGGCCCCCACCGTCCGGCTGCGCGGCGCCGACCTGCGGGCCGGCGACGAGGGCGTACGCGCCGCGGTGGGGCGCGCGCTGCGCTCCGCGGGCCGGGACCTCGTCGCCTCGGGCCGTACGGCGGGCGACCCGACGGACGCCACACCCGAGATCGTTGCCGCACTCGCCGCCGGCGCCGGCCGACCGCTGCTGGTGCTCCTCGACGGTCCGGAGGAGATGCCGCCCGCTCTGGCCCGGCACGAGCGACTGGCCGAGTGGACCGCCGCGACGGTCCACTGGCTACGCACCGCCCGCGTCCAGCTCGTCATCGCCTGCCGCCCCGCTTACTGGGAACGGGCCGGAGCGCTCTTTCCGCCCGGGCTGCTGCACCGGCCGCGACCGGGCGGTGCGGCGCCCGCCCTCCCCGACTGCGTGGCGATCGGCGACCTCCCCAAGACGGCGGCGGAGCGCGCCCGGGAACGCTACGGCCTGCCGCCCGGCGCCCCCGCCGCCCCGGACGCCCGCCACCCGCTGACGCTGCGGCTGCTGGCGGAGGTACGGGAGGAGTTGGCCGGGGGAGGGGACGCTGCCGGGGCGGAACGCGAAAACGGAGAGTGGGGCGGGGAGCCGGCCGGGGCGCTGCTCGGCGCACCGGACCGCCACCAGGTCTTCGACGCCTACCTGGCCCTGACGTCCCTGCGGATCGCCCTTCGCATCGCCGCGGGGTACCGGCCCGCGCCGCGCGGCGCCGCCGTGCGCCGGCTGGCCACCCAGGTCGCCGGCCAGGTGCACGAGGCCGCCCGCCGCTGCCTCGCCTCCGTGGAGGGCGCGTTGGACCGTCCGTCCTTCGAGGAGGTCTTCCCGGCCCGGGCCGGCTGGTCCGCCGCGGTGCTCGCGGAGGGCCTGCTGGTGCCGGCCGGCCCCGGATACCGCTTCGCCCACGACGAGTTCGGCGAATGGCTGCAGGGCGCCCACGTCGATCTCGACCTGCTGACCGTACCGGGCCACCGCCCCGCCCCGGTCGTCGAGGCGCTCCGCCGGCTCGCCCGGCAGGCGGGCCGGGTCCAACTCACCTTCCGGCTCGCCGAGTTGGTACCGATGGCGACGGCGGCCGACGGGGGGCCGCTCGGGGCGACCTCCGGGAGCGGCTTGCCCCCGGCCCCGCGCGAGGACGAACCGCAGCCGCAGCCCGCGTTCCTCTCTTGCGACGGTGGCGCCGGCGGTTCCAGCGACTGCGGCGGTTCCGGCGATGGCGATGGTTGCGACGGGTCGTCGCCGGATGTTCCGGATTCCAAGGCCGTTCCGGGTGTTCCGGGTGTTCGTGGCCTTCCGGGTGTTCCGGATGAAGGGGGCGAGTCGGCCGTTCCGGGAGGGGGACCGGAGGCGGAGCGGGGGTCGGAGCCGGATGCGCTCGGGGAGGGGGCGGCGATCGCGTCCCCACGGCCCGTGGACGGCCCCCGGTGGGCCCGGCAGCTGCTGACCGGCGTACTGCTCGAGGTCCCCGACGCCGGGCCGTACACCGGCGTGCTGCGGCTGTTGGCCGACCGGATCACCGAACGGTCGCTGCGGGCGGGCGGTTTCGCGCACACGGGGCTGGACGCGTTCGGGCCGTGGTTCTGGGAACGGCTGGCACTGGCGGACAAGGACCGGCTGGACCTGCTGCGCCGGCTGGTGCCGGCTGACGGGCGGGGGGCCGGCGGAGCAGTGGGCACACCGGCGCGCTTTCTGGACACCGCGGCCGGGCTGCTGCGTGCCGACCCGCAGCGCATCCAGCCCCTGTTCTGCTCGTGGTTCGACGACAACCGCCTGCTGGGCGCCGGACTGCCGGGCCGCTCGGCCCTCGGCTCCGTACCTCCGCCCCGGGGGGCCGCGCCTCCGCCTCCCGACTCGACACCCCTGCTGGATTCGTCCGTACCGGCGCCGCGCGAGATCACCGTGGCGGCCGCCGCGCAGGCCCTGCTGTACGCCCACCGCCGGCGGGCACCCGATGCGCTCACCGAGGCGCTGGTGGCGGCCGCACACCCCAGGGGCGACGAGCTGCTCGGCGCGCTCGCCGAGGACGAGCCGTCGACGGTCTGCCGGGCCGTCGCCCGATGGGCCCAGGACCCTTGCCCCCGCCGCCGGGCGGCCGCCGCGTCGTACGGCCTGCGCGCCGCGCCCCACGCCCGTACGGAGGCCGACCGCGCCCTGCTCCGCCAGGCGGCCCTCGACCTGCTCTCCGGGCCTCAGGCCACACCGCACGGGACGTCGTCCGAATCGACGGACGTTGCGAAGCTCGCGGCGAGGGGCGGAGTGACGGGCGAAGTGAAGCACGCGGCGAGGGGCGGAGTGACGGGCGAAGCGGAGGGCGAACCGTTCGCCGAACCCTGTGTGGGTTCGGCGCTGGCGCTCCTGGTGGGCGACCCGGTCAGCCGCCCCCGCTATCTGGCCCGGGCGCTGGCCCGTTTCGTGGCGGGAGACCCGCAGCTGCCGCCCACGGCGTTCGCGGGTGCCCTCGCCGAGCACCCCGTACCGGTGCTGGCCGCCTTCCGGGCCCGGCTCACCGGCGGCGAAGGGCCACCGGTCGCCGCCGCGCTGCTGCGGCTGCTCGCCGGGCTCGACGCGCCCGGGCCCGCCACCCGTGCCGCCTCGCTCGTCCGTGACTACGCCCGGCGCAGCCCGGACCGCGCCGCGCGCCCGGTCGCGGAGTTCGTCGCCCATCGCCTGGAGCGCGGACCGGCCGCCCGCGCCGCACTGCGCCCGTTGGTCGGTGACCTGATCACCGGCTGCCCGGCGCCGGTCCGGTGCGCGCTGGCCGATGTACTGGCGGAGGCCGGTTCCGGAGCCTCGGAAGCGCTGCGCGGCGACCTGCTGGAGGCCCTGCTGGCGCAGGAGGAACAGGAGAGGGGCCCGTACGGCCTGGCCCAGGGCGAGCACGGTGCCGCCGACACCAGCGTCCTGGAAGCGCTGCTCCGGGCGGCCGCCGAGGGGTGCGAACGGCGGCCCGCGGAGCGCACCCGTGACCTGGTGCGGCGCACCGGCGTGCTGCTGGCCCGTACGCCGGGCGGTGCGGCCCGCTACGAGCGGCGGCTGGCGGAGCTGGGCCGCCGACTGCCCGGCTTCGCCCGCCGGCTCCGGGAAGGGACGGCGGCGGATCCGGCGGGGTCCGCCGCGACGAGGGGAGCCCGCGCCCGTACGACGGCGGCCGGGAGCCGGAGCGGGTGATCGGGCCGGGGGGTGGGGCCGGGGCGGGTACCGGGAAACGGGCCGGGGCCAGGGTTCCGATCCCGACCCGGCCACGAGCCCGGCCCCGAGCCCGACCTCGGATGCCGTCGGTCTGGGGTTCGCGATCAGGTGTCCGTGGGACGGAGGCCGGGTACCCGGCCCGGGTGCGGGGTCGGCGTGGTGCCGCCGTGAAGATCCACCGGGCGGTCGCCGGCGACCCTTCGCGCGAAGCACCACCCGGGGCATGGCAGTCTTAGACCTGCGCCATGCCGACGTGGCGCAGTGGACTGACAAGAGTTCGGGCGAGGAGCGGGCAGAGTGCAGCGCTGGCGTGGCTTGGAGGACATCCCCGAGGGCTGGGGACGCAGCGTCGTCACCATCGGCTCGTACGACGGTGTGCACCGCGGCCACCAACTGATCATCGGCAAGGCCGTCGCGCGCGCCCGCGAGCTGGGGATCCCGGCGGTGGTCGTCACCTTCGACCCGCACCCCAGCGAGGTCGTACGGCCCGGGACCCACCCGCCGCTGCTGGCGCCGCACCACCGGCGTGCGGAGCTGATGACCGAGCTCGGTGTGGACGCGGTCCTGGTGCTGCCGTTCACCAAGGAGTTCTCGAAGCTGTCGCCGGCCGACTTCGTGGTCAAGGTGCTGGTCGACAAGCTGCACGCACAGGTCGTCGTCGAGGGGCCCAACTTCCGCTTCGGCCACAAGGCGACCGGCAACGTCGAGACCCTCGCCGAACTCGGCACCACCTACGACTACACCGTCGAGGTCGTCGACCTCTTCGAGCGCGGGGAGGCGGGCGGCGGCGAGCCGTTCTCCTCCACGCTCGCCCGACGGCTGGTCGCCGACGGCGATGTGACCGGTGCGCGGGAGGTCCTGGGGCGGCCGCACCGCGTCGAGGGCGTCGTCGTCCGCGGCGCCCAGCGCGGCCGTGAACTGGGTTTCCCGACGGCCAACGTCGAAACCCTGCCGCACACGGCGATCCCGGCCGACGGCGTCTACGCGGGGCTGCTGCAGGTCGAGGGCGAGGCGATGCCGGCGGCCGTCTCGGTCGGCACCAACCCGCAGTTCGACGGCAAGGTGCGCACGGTCGAGGCATACGCGATCGACCGCGTCGGGCTGGACCTGTACGGGCTGCACGTGGGCGTGGACTTCCTCGCCTACATCCGCGGCCAGGAGAAGTTCGACACCCTCGACGCCCTGCTGGACCGGATGGCGGTCGACGTGAAACTGGCCCGCGGCCTCATCGCCGACGCGGGCTGACTGACGGGACGCGCGGCCGCGGCCGGTTGGGGCCTGAGCGCCTGAGACGTGACGGCCTGGCGGAGGTTTCCCCGGCGACGGGAGCCTTGCCGGGCGACGGCAGCCGCTCTCGTCGGCGCAAGCCTTCCCCGCTGCTTTTCCCCGCGAACCAGTTTTTTCCCCGCCGCCCACCCCCCTTCGGGGGGTGGGCGGGTGTAGTGCTGCGGTGGCGGTGGCGGTGGTGCTGGTGCTGGTGCTGGTGCTGGTGCCGGTGCTGGCGGTGGCTGCGGCTGCCGTGTTGCGTGGGCGGGTGCAGCGCTCGGGTGTCGTGCCGCCGTGAACGTCAACTCGGCCGGAATCAAGCGGAGTTCGACCGGGAATGGTTCACTCGTTCGGGTCGGCGTGAGGTACGGGCGTGACGGCCTTTGCGGGGCCGCAGCCCGCGCGACGTACATGACCTTCACGATGACCTTCAGGACGCTGACGCTCAAGACGTTCACGGAGCGGACCGGCATCGCCTACGACGCCCAAGACGTTCACGGAGCGGACCGGCATCGCCTGCCGGACCGGCACACCGACATCGCACACGGGTCGGGGCCCGGCACCCACAAGGTGCCGGGCCCCGACCCGTATCGCTCTGCGCGTGCGCGCCCGTCCGCCCGTGCTACTGCGGAGGCGGCTGCTGCTGCCAGCCCGGGGCCAGGCCGGACTGGTCCGGCTGAGGGGCGTCCGGGGCGGGCTGTTGCTGCTGCCAGTGGGCCGGCGCCTGGGCGGGCTGCTGGGTCCAGCCGCCCTGCTGCGGCGGGTAGCCGGCCGGCGGCTGGCCCTGCTGCGGGTGCTGTTGCGGCTGCCCCTGCTGCGGCTGGCCCTGCTGGGCGGCGTACTGCTGCTGTTGCTGGGCGTACGGATCGCCGCCCATCTGCTGCTGCGGGTACATCCCCTGCGCCTGCTGGGCCCGCGCGAAGTCCTCGGCCACCAGGGCGGAGAGGTTGAAGTACGCCTCGCGGGTCTTGGGCCGCATCATGTCGAGGTCGACCTCGGCACCGGCGGCGAGGTGTTCGTCGAAGGGGACGACCACGACGCCGCGGCAGCGGGTCTCGAAGTGCGACACGATGTCGTCGATCTTGATCATCTTGCCGGTCTCGCGGACACCGGAGATGACCGTGATGCCGCGCTGCACCAAGTCGGCGTAGCCGTGCGCGGAGAGCCAGTCCAGGGTCGTACTGGCACTGCTCGCACCGTCCACGGACGGGGTGGAGATGATGATCAACTGGTCGGCGAGGTCGAGGACTCCGCGCATCGCGCTGTAGAGCAGACCGGTACCCGAGTCGGTGAGGATGATCGGGTACTGCTTGCCGAGGACGTCGATCGCTCGCCGGTAGTCGTCGTCGTTGAACGTCGTCGAGACGGCCGGGTCGACGTCGTTGGCGAGGATCTCCAGACCCGACGGGGCCTGCGAGGTGAACCGGCGGATGTCCATGTAGCTGTGCAGATGCGGGATCGACTGCACCAGGTCACGGATGGTCGCACCGGTCTCGCGGCGCACCCGTCGGCCGAGCGTGCCGGCGTCCGGGTTGGCGTCGATCGCGAGGATCTTGTCCTGCCGCTCGGAGGCGAGCGTGGAGCCCAGCGCCGTGGTGGTCGTCGTCTTGCCGACGCCGCCCTTGAGGCTGATCACCGCGATCCGGTAGCAGGACATCACCGGCGTACGGATCAGCTCCAGCTTGCGCTGCCGCTCCTCCTGCTCCTTCTTCGCGCCCAGCTTGAACTTCGACGGCTGCGCGTTGGCGCCCGGCTTGCGCTTCTTGGGCTGGTTGCGCAGCAGCCGGTCGGAGGTCAGCTCGACCGCCGCGCTGTAACCGAGCGGTGCGCCCGGAGCCGCCCGCTGCGGCTGCTGCTGACCGGGCTGCGAGTACGTCGCGTAGTTCGCCGCGGCGTTGGGGTCCGCCTGCTGGCCGGGCAGCGGCTGATACGGCGTCTGCTGCCCCTGCTGGGCCTGCTGCCCCTGCTGGGCCTGCTGGGCCTGGTGTGCCTGCTGCTGGGCCTGGGCGGCCTGTTGGGCTTGGGCGGCCTGCTGGGCCTGGGCGGCCTGCTGGGCCGCCTGGTGCTGGTCGTACCCGGGCTGCTGCTGGCCCTGCTGGGGGTAGCCCTGCGCCGCGGTCTGCGGGTAGCCGTAAGCGGGCTGCTGCGCGGCCGCGTTGGGGTGCTGCTGCGGCTGGCCCTGCTGCGGGTAGCCGTACGCGGGCTGCGGATAGCCGTAGGCGCCCTGCTGCTGCGCGGGCTGGCCCTGCTGGGGGTACCCGGCCTGCTGGGGGTGCTGCGCCTGCTGCGGGTATCCGGCCTGCTGCTGTGCCTGCGGCTGCTGCTGGGCCGGCATCTGCTGCTGGCCCTGCGGGGGCACGCCCTGCTGCGGCTGCTGACCCTGCTGGGCCGGCGGCTGCTGACCGGCCTGGGCCTGCGCCATGCGCGGGTCGGCGGGCTGGAACTCCGGCGGCAGCGGCGGCAGTCCACCCTGTCCGGGAACGGCCTGACCGGGGACACCCTGCCCGGGCACCCCCTGTCCGGGAACTGCCTGGCCCGGGACGCCCTGCTGCTGACCGTCCGTCGCGGCGCCCCACGGAGCGCCCTGCTGCGGGACACCCTGCTGCTGCGGAGCGCCCTGCGGCACGCCCTGCTGCGGCTGCTGACCCTGCTGGGCGGGCGGCTGCTGCTGCCCATGTACGGGTGCGCCCTGCGGCTGCGCTTGCTGCGCCTGCTGCGGCACCGGCGGCTGGCCCGCCTGCGCGCCCTGAGCGGCGGCATCGGGAACGTGCTGGACCGGCTGGGCGGGCGGGGCCTGCTGGACCGGGGGAGCGGCCTCCGCGGCCGGGGCGGCGCCCTCGGTGGGGGAGTTGGGGGCCACGGCCTCCGGCTGCAGTGCCGGGGCGGCGGCCGCGTTCGCCGTCTCGGGCGCCGCCTCGGGCTCCGGCTCGCTGTCGTCATCGTCGTCGTCCCAGAGGGAGGCCGACGGGTCGACACCCGTGCCGGAACGCTTGTTGCCGCCGTCGGACGCGTCGTTCGCGGCCGGCGCGGGCTCCGCGGCAGCCTCCGGCGCGGCGCCGTCCGCGCCCTGCGGACGCAGCGTCGGGAAACCGGGCGGTGCGGCGTCCACGGCCGGTGCGCCCTGCTGCGGAAGGCCCGGCACCGGTGCGCCCTGGGCCGGCCCGGTCAGCGGCTGACCGGTCGGCGGGCCGGGCGGCGTCGCGGCCGGCGGAGTGGTGGGCGAAGGCGCAGGAGAAGCCGCGGCACCCGCGCCGCCGCTGGTGTCGTTGCTCGCGTACCAGGCCGGCGCGGCAAAGTCGATCTTGAACTCGCCGGTCAGGTCGAACTCGGACTGGTCGTCGTCAGGATCGTTTCCGTCCGGCCGGAAAGCCTCCTGCTCGTTCACTGTGCCTCCTGGTGTACTGCAACGCACCTGAACGGCAGGACCGGATACAGGCGGATCGTTCGGGTGTAGCGGAAGTGGGAACACACCACCCGGGGTTGCGCCAACACTAACTGTCTCCGTCCCCGTATCGACTGCCGTCGTGCTGTGCTCCTGCGGCTCTCCACACAGCCTAATCAAGAGTCGGCCCATAACGGCAGTCGGTGCCATGTCGTCTTCAAGTCCTTCGGCACACCTACGGGCGCACCCGGCGATTTCGCCTGGATGCGCCCGTGCGGCCGTGCCGGTGGTGATTGTTCAGGTATCAGTCCATACGGCGCGGGCCGCCCAGCAGGTTGGTCTCCGCCTCCGTGGGCTGGGTCATGACGAACTGGTGACCACCGTCACGGCGGCACCACAGCATGGCGTTGTCGCTGAGCGTCGGCAGCACCGCGCCGACCTGCTCCGGCAGCCGCATGATGCGCGTCACGACCTCCGCCTCCTCCGGCGACAGCCGCTGCAGCCCGACGAGGTCCGCACGGCTGAGCATCTGCGGCGACCGCGGCCCGAGGAACGGCAGCACGGTCAGCACCGACTGCCAGGGGCTCGGGGCGAGCTGATTGCGCGGCGGCCGGGCACCCATGTCCCGTACGACCAGCACGGGGCTGGAAACCGACGGGCCCTGGGGCGCGATCTGGCGGACGTCATGAACGGACACGCACTGCTGGCCACCGCCCGCGCTCTGCGCCATCTGACCCCAGGCGGGCGGCCGGGCGGTCTCGACCGCGACCCGGGCGCCGGTGGCGACCGTACGCAGCGCCAGCACCTGCGCCATCCACATGCTGCCGACCAGGACGACCTCCAGCGGGGTCGGGCGCAGCAGGCTGAGCACGGCGGGCTGGTTCTGCGGGTCGATGCCGATGATCACGCCGTCGTCGCCGACCGGCAGGGTCAGTGCGGCCAGCGACTCGGCGGTCAGCACGTGCGGGCTGCGCCGCGGGCCGCGCAGGCCGTAACCGGGCCGGGGCTTGGGCCCGGTCGGCCCGCTCTGCTCCTCCTCCGGACGCGGCTGGTGCGACAGCCGACGGCCGTCACCGCCGCTGATGCCCGCCGACAAGGGGGGATTGCGCCAGCCGTCGCTGCTGGTGTTGACGCGGGGCTGATACGTGGGCGAGGCCATCAGCGGGTACCTCCGAGGGGGAGCGTGGCCAGCAGGCCGGGCAGCTGTTCACGGTCGAGGCGGACCAGCCCGACCTTCGCGGAACCGGAACGGCGCTCCAACTCGTCCTGGGCGGCCGAGAGTTCGTTCTCGCTGCGGGTGGAGAGGCGGATGTAACCCGAGATGGCCGGGGCGCGGCCGCCGCCGTGCGTGGCGGTCAGCGCGAAGGTGCTGGCCATCGCCCTGGTGCTGGTCAGCAGCTGGGTGACGGCCGCCAACGGCGCACCGCCCTGGCCCAGTTGGGGCCACCGGCCGATCCAGTACGTGGAGTGCCAGCGGTCGTCGCAGCGCATCGCCCGGGTCGTCTCCTGGGTGCGCCGGACCGCCCGGCCGTCCCGGCCCATGGCGCCGTTGGCCGCCCGCGGGCTGACGCACACGGCCGTGCCGATCGAGGCCGTGACCTCGCGCTCGTTGAGCACCCTGGCCCGCACGCCGTGCGCGGTGAGCCGGCTGACGAGCTGGTCCGCGGCGCGCAGCAGCGAGCGCTTGGCGCCCTCCAGGCCGCCGCCGCGGGCCTCGATGGCCTCCGAGCACAGCTCCGGGTCGAGCTTGAGGGCGATCCAGGTCAGCTGAACGGCCGGGGTCTGCGACTGTGCCTGCAGCGGGGCGTACGAGCGGGACGCCACGGCCTGTTCGGGCAGGTGGGGTGCCGGCGCGGGCTGGGTGTACTGCACGAACTGGACGGACTCCAGGTGGATGTCCTCGATGTCCAGGGCGGTGTGCAGCACCTCCAGGGGCAGCATGTGGCTGCCGCGCTGCGGCCGCAGCGGCTCGTCGCGCGCGTCCACCTGGACGATGGCCGTCAGGAACGTACCGTCGCCGACGAAACCGATGGCCCGCTGATCGGCCTCGGTCGTGTACTCGTAGGTGCGCAGCGCCGGTTCGCACTCCACCACGGGGGCGATCGCCGGGTCGACGCCCTGGGTGGCCGCGAGTGCGGTGGTGCTGTTCTTGCCGCGGCGCTTCATCGCGCGCACGGTCGTGATCCACTCCGGCAGCGGGATCTTGCGCCGCCGGCCGAGCGCGAAGACGACCAGCACGGCCGCGACGACGATGGCCGCGGTCAGTGCGGCCGGGTGGATCGACCAGCCCACCAGCACCAGCGCGGCGGCGAGTTCGATGATGGCCAGCTGCTGGACGCGGACACCGCCGATCGTGCCGGCCTGTTGGCGCAGCCGCGGCGCCACCGGACCCGCCGGGCGGGCCGCGGAACCCCGGCCGCCATTTCCTCTGTTGCCCGAAGCTGTGCCGTTTTGGCCAGCATTTCCCGCATATTGCGGTGCCCCGGAAGGCTGTTGCTGCTGTTGCCGCCCATTGCGGCGTCGAGCCCTGGTGGCGCTGGACATCCCCCGGCCTGCTCCTCTACTGGTGATGTGGGCCTCTAGGCGTATCGACCGCCGTTGAGACTGGTGCGTTGGAAGGTGGCACCCGTACCGTACGGGTCGATCGACACACGGCATAGTAGAGGGCGCTACGGCGTGAGTGCCGGGGGCGGTTCGATGTGGATCCAACAGGCGGGGAGAGAAAGCAACAATGGCATCACGTCGGGACGAGCTGAATGCGTATTCGTTTGCTCGAAAGCGCACGAATGCGGCATTTCTGAAGCCGCTGCCCAACGGCTCGATCGAGAGCGCCCCCAAGCCGCTCAAGGCGGTGGTGCCCAGCGTCATCATGGGTGTCCTGATGCTCGTGGGATTCGGCGCCTGCGGCATTCTCAAGCCGGTGGCGCCGTCGGGGTGGGACGAGGTCGGCAAGAACGTCATCGTCGGGGATGAATCCACCACCCGCTATATCGTCCTGAACACCAAGGACGCCAATGGCAATAACCAGAAACTCCTGCACCCCATCCTGAACCTCGCATCCGCCCGGCTGCTTCTCGACCCGAAGTTCCAGGTCGTCAAGGTCAAGGAATCCGAACTCGACGGCAAGATCCCGCACGGCCCCGCCATCGGCATCCCGTTCGCCCCCGACCGGCTGCCCAGCGCGGACGACGCGGACAAGCCGAAGACCTGGGCCGTCTGCAACCGCCCCGGCACCAGCGGCGCCGACAGCAAGCCGCAGCAGGCCGTGTTCGTCCTGGCCGGCAAGGACAAGCAGCTCGTCGACGACACCCGCAAGGGCAGGCTCGACTTCCACCAGGCGCTCTACGTCGAGGACCCCGCCGGCAAGAAGTGGCTGGTCGACCACAACGGCATGGCCTTCGAGTTCAACTCCACGGCCCTCGGGTGGCAGCCGAAGGGCGGCAAGGAGCAGGGCGACAACGACCTGCGCCGCATCATCTTCGGCGCCCAGGCCCAGCCGCAGAAGGTCTCCCAGCAGTTCATGGACACCCTGCTGAAGGTCCCCAGCGCCATCGGCATCTCCATGCCGACGGTCTCGGGGGCGGGGACCCCGACCACCGACAAGGAGGTCCCGGCGGAGGCCAGGACCGTGGGCTCGATCCTCGAGGACAGCGACGGACAGAAGTACGTCGTGGAGAAGGACGGCGTCGAGCAGGTCTCGAACTTCGTCGCCAAACTGCTGATGGAGGGCGCGAACGCGCAGCAGCTGAACTCCAACGGCGAGGCGCTGAAGGCCGTACAGGTCGCCGCCGGCTCGTTCCGCCCGAAGCCGGACGAGACCGGCAACGGTTACTCGACGTTCCTGGGCAAGGTCTCCGGCTTCACCTCGCCGTGGCCGACCGACACCGTCAGCGCGGCCAACGACTTCGCCCACGGCTCCCAGACCAGCGGCCTGGGCGGTCCCACCGACCACGGTGTCTCCTGCAGCGTCTACAAGGGCACCACCACCAAGTACCCGGGCGGCGAGGAGAAGCAGCTCGGCTACCCGAACGGCGTCCCGGACATGCAGACCTGGGTCGGCGACGACTACCCCGCCAAGATCGCCTCGGGCGCCAGCTCGTACGTCACCCCCGGCAGCGGCCTGCTCTACACGGAGGTCGCCACCCCCAAGGCCAAGAGCGGAAGCCTGTTCCTGGTCACCGACACCGGGCTGCGCTACTTCATCCCGCGGAGCAACGACAGCGCCACCCAGGCCGGCAGCGACAAGCAGGAGGTCGACCAGGCGCGGATCCACCTCGGGTACGGCGGCACGCACCCCCCGCTCATCCTGAAGGCCTGGTCCACCCTGCTCTCCAACGGGCCGGCGCTCGACATCCGCAGCGCGAAGAAGCCGCAGTCGTCGTGACGATGTCGGTCGCTTCTGCGTAGTTCGCCGTGAGGCGAGAGAAGGCCGCGCCGAATTCCCCCGGAAACGGGCATTCGGCGCGGCCTTTTGCGGTGGTGCGGATTCCGGGCCGTTCTCGCGGCGCGCAATTCACGGGCCGGTCTGCGGACTTCTCGGTGTGATCTTCGTCGTTCCCCGGCCGTATCGGCCCTTCGACCGATAGCATCGGATCTGTCCGTTTCCCTGAACGTCGTTTGGGCGACGGGGAGTTGACAATGTTGTGATCCCGTCACAACAGTCTCCCCCCTGTTGGGAACGGGCATATGGAGTGGTTAGAGTAGTCAAAGGCGTCAGCAGGTGATGCCAACCGCGTGGGGCCCCGTTGGCGGCCCGGCGCGGCACGACGTACGAGTCTCATGGGGGACGTTGACTATGGCTGGTCAGCAGTACACAACCACCGAGGAGGAGATGGTCGCGTTCAGCGGCAAGATCGCCTCGGTCAATCAGTCGATCCAGGGTGAGATCTCCCGCCTGAACACGGTCGTCGACACCATCACCTCGGGGTGGAAGGGTGCTGCGGCTTCCTCGTACAACCAGCTGCAGTCGCAGGTGAACGAGGACGCCAACCGTCTCAACCAGCTTCTGGGTGAGATCAAGGAAGCGATCGACGAGACCACGAAGAACTACTCCGCCTCCGAAGAGGAGCAGGCGCAGTCGATCTCGCACATCTCCGCCTCGGCTTCCCCGTTCGGATGATGGGGCCGCGCCGCTGACCCGCGGCGCCCGGCCCACTCGCCGCAGCCCGTGCCGGCCACCGTGCCGGCCCGCTGCGGTATGTGACTCGACCAGCAGCATCAACTCCTGAGGAGACACCATGTCAGGCCAGATCCTCGTTAATTTTGCGACGATCCAGCAGGCCAGCTCCGACGTGCGCGGTACGGCCAACAACATCCGCCAGCAGCTCGACGACCTCGAGGCCGGCGTCAAGAAGATCGCCGCCAGCTGGGAAGGTGCCGCGCAGGAGGGCTACCAGGCCCGCCAGCGCGAGTGGGACCAGCGCGCTGCCTCCCTGCACTCCACGCTGGAGGCCATCGCCAAGGCTCTGGACACCGCTGCCCAGAACTACCAGTCCACCGAGCACAAGAACGCCGGTATCTGGGGCGGCTGACCCAGGTCGGCACAGCTACGGATGGCGATCGGCTGAGCAGCCCCGACGGCTCGCACAGTGGTCAATGAGGGCGAGCGCGCTGCATCAGTGCGCTCGCCCTTCTGCCGTCCACCGCACCTCCGACCCCTCCCCCCACTTCTCTTCCTTCTTCCCTCTCACACCTCCCCCCACTCTCACCCCTCGATTCGTTCCCGCCCCTTTCGCCACACATGGAGAGCAGACAACCCGTGGGATCTCGCGCCATTGGTCACCGAGCCGGGCACCGTCGACGAGCGGCGGGCGCACTGGTCACGGCGGCGTGCTTCGTCGGCCTGTCCTGCGCCACCGCCACGCCGGCGATGGCGGACACGAACGTTCCGCTCAACAGTGGTGAGTGCAAGTTCGGCGCCGACGACATCAAAGAGACCCCCTGGTCGTTGCAGCGTCTGCTGACCAATCAGATGTGGGCCGACACCAGGGGCAAGGGCGTCCGGGTCGCGGTGATCGACACCGGGATCGACGCGGGCAACGCGCAGATCAGGCCCAACATCAGCGGCGGCAAATCCTTCGTCGGAGGAAAGCCGACCGAGGACACGGTCGGCCACGGCACCAAGGTCGCGGGCATCATCGCCGCGCGCCCGAGGGCCGGCTCCGGCTTCTTCGGAATTGCGCCCGAGGCGAAGGTCATTCCCCTGCAGCAGACCAGCGACAAGAAGGCGGGCAATGCTGCCAGCCTGGCCGACGCGATCAATTACGCGGTTTCGCAAAAGGTCGACATCATCAACATTTCGCAGGGCACGGCAGCCAGCCCGGCCAGGCTGGAACTCCTCAAGACGGCAATCCGGAAAGCGGCCAGCAACAACGTTCTGATCGTGGCCTCGGCGGGTAACGACGGCGCCAGCGGCGTGGAGAAGAACATGTACCCCGCCGCCTTCCAGGAGTTCGACAACGTCCTGTCCGTCGCCGCCTCGGACCGCAACAACGAGCGGGCCCCCTTCTCCCAGCCCGGGAGCTGGGTCGACATCGCCGCACCCGGCGTCGACATGGTCTCCACCGTCCCCAACGGCGGTAACTGCGTCGACCAGGGCACCAGCTTCGCGGCACCGTACGCGGCGGGCGCCGCGGCGCTCCTGATCGCCAAGCACAAGGACGAGGGCCAGCGTTGGACACCTCAAGAGGTGATCTGGCACCTGGAGCAGACCGCCGAGCGGGTGCGCAGCAAGGCGGACCACAACATCGGCTGGGGCGTCGTCGACCCGGTGGCCGCCCTCAAGGACGACACCAAGCCCACCGCCGAACCCCAGCCGGACAAGCCTTCCAACGCGGCTGACGGCTCCAACATCCAGCCGGCCGCCATCACCATCGGTGAGTCACCTGGGGAACGGCGCGCCCGCATCGCCATCTACATTGTCGGCGGCGGACTCCTGGCCGTCGCCGCGGTCGTCGGCTCCTCGATCGCCATCCGCGACTGGCGCCGCAAGACCGGACTGACAACACACGGGGAGGCCAAGCATGGCTAGCAAGGAATACGGCGTTGATCTCGACGCCCTCGACCAGGTCGTGAAGGAGCTGAACCAGGTCCTGAAGGACATGGGCGGCCCGAAGGACAAGGCGAAGAACCAGACTTACTTGCCGGACGGGGCGCTCGGGAAGGGCTTTGAAGAGCGCGACCGGATGCACAAGGCCCACAACGAGATGAAGGATTTCATCCAACAGCAGATCGTCGACAAGATCGAAAACATGATCGACGAGTTCGGCAAGAAGTCCAAGCAGACGAAGGACGCCTACGAGGACGCCGAGCATGACAACAGCATGCACTGACGGTGGCAGTAGTTCGGTTGACCTGTAGGTGAGAGAGAAGGGGGTCCACTAATGGGTGGAGACGCGGGCGGTGCGCCCACGGGTGGAAACACCTGGGAGACGTTCACGACTAGGTTCAATCAGCACGACCTCGATGGCCTCAAGGGAATGTTGGACGGTGCGGACGTCCATCAGGTGCGCGCCGTAGCGCAGAACTGGCAGGACCTGCACGACCAGTTGGTCGGGCCGGGCGAAGGCGGCGGCGGCCTCCAGAAGCGTTTCGAGGACGCCGTGAAGAAGGTGCTGGAGTCCTGGCACGGCGACACGGCGGAGAAGTTCGCCAAGCAGGCCCAGAAGATCAGCAACAACTTCAGGGCCGGCGCTCCCTACGCCACGCACACGGCGCAGGTCATGGGGCAGACTGCTCAAGATCTGCAGAAGGCCATCGACAAGGTCAAGCCGATCGACGACGGCTGGAACTGGAGCGATGACGTCTGGGGTGAGATGCCCTGGTCAGACCAGATCGACGACGACGATCTGAACGACGCGCTGAAGACCGGCGTGAGCACCCAGGGGATCCTTGACGCGAACAAGGACAATCTGTCCGGCCACCAGAAGAAGCGGCTTGAGGCCGCTGTGGCCATGGAGAACCTCGGCACGGCCTATGTGGTGCGGGCGTCGTCCTTGAAGCCGCCGGGCATGGGCCCGGGAAGTGGTTTTGACGACAAGGTCCCCGAGCAAAAGGACCCCACGAACGGCCTGGGCACTATGCCTATGCCCATGCCTGGCATGGGCGGGCCGGGAGGAGGCGGCGGGGGCGGCGTGAAGATCCCCACCCGCGGCATGAAGGGTGGCAGCACCCCGAAGATGCCGACCTCTCCCGGGATCAACACCCCGAATACGCCGAAGACGCCTGGCATTAGCGGTGGTCTCGGTTCGATGAAGCCGAAGACCCCCAACGTCAACACCGGCCTGGATGGTCTCGGTGGTGGCGGCGGTGGCACCGGGGTGAAGATCCCCGGTGGCGGCGGTGCAGGTGGCCTGAACGGCGGCGCCGGTGGCGGCGTTCACATGCCCGGTGGCGGCGGCGGTGGCGCCGGCGTCAACATCCCCGGTGGGGGTGGCCTCGGCATGGCTGGTGGAACCGGTGGTATGACCGGTCGTGGTGCAGGTGGCGTCAAGGGCGGTGCCGGCGGCCTCAAGGGCGGCACGGCGGGCGCTGGTGGCGCGGCAGGTGCCCGCACCGGGCGTGCCGGTATGCCCGGCATGGGCGGTGCACACGGTGGTGCCGCAGGCAAGGGCATGGGCGGCAAGCCGGGCGTCAGCACCGGTGGAGCCATGGCCCGGCAGAAGGGCGGCATCGTCGGCGGTGCGGCCGGCGGTAAGAGCAGTACTGGAGGCCAAGGCGGTTCCGGGCTGCACCGCAGCCGAGGAGGAACCGCCGCGGGTACCAATTCGGGCTCCGGTCGTCGCCCGGCGGGCATGATGGGCGGCGCACACGGTGCGCACGGTGGCAAGGGCGAAGGCAAGGGGAACGACTCCAGCCGTCCCGACTACCTCGTGGAAGACGAGGAGACCTGGACGACGGAGCGTAATGTGGCTCCCCGGGTCATCGAGTAGGACCGGCCGGACAAGCAATCGGTAGAGACGCTTGGGGCCCGCAGCTCTCGGGCTGCGGGCCCCAACTCTGTGAGGAAGGGTGTTATGGCATGAGCTTCACGCGGACGCTGCGTGCGGTGGGCGGCGCGGTAGTGGCGGGAGCACTGCTCTTCGGCACCGCGCCGGTTGCTTCAGCGGACCAGATCAGAAACGACCAGTGGCCGTTGCAAAAGTTCGACGCTGAGTCGATCTGGAAGATTTCAACGGGCAAGGGCGTTACTGTCGCGGTAATTGATGGGCCGGTGGCTGGAGATCATCCTGATCTCACAGG
Organism: Streptomyces bugieae; assembly: GCF_036352915.1. Lineage (NCBI taxonomy): Bacteria > Bacillati > Actinomycetota > Actinomycetes > Kitasatosporales > Streptomycetaceae > Streptomyces > Streptomyces bugieae. Next base: position 27,305 of record NZ_JAZBJP010000026.1, on the reverse strand, counting down.
CTCGGTTCTGCCAGGCAAGAACTTCGTGACTGGCGGCCGCGGAGACCAGGGCTCTGGCGATCAAGGGGATCACGGCACGGCGATGGCGTCGCTGATCGCCGGACATGGCCACGGGCCTGGTGGATCCGAGGGCGTGAAGGGCCTGGCTCCTGATGCCAAGATTCTTCCGGTTGCAATCAACCTCGCGTCTCATGATGACATCCCAAAGTTGGGAGAAGAGACAAAGTATGCCGAAGCCCTGAAGTATGCCGTCGACCATGGCGCGAAGGTCGTCAACATGTCGTTCGGTACCGGCAAATCGGAGGCCACTGCCGAGGAGCAGCAAGCCATCGACTATGCCCGCAAACATGATGTGCTCCTAGTTGCGGCCTCAGGCAACGAAGGGGTGGGGTCTTCTCAGGACCCGGCTTCGGCTCCAGGCGTTCTCGCAGTGGGAGCAGTGGACGACCATGGCTACGTCTGGGATAAGTCGAACTACAGTCCTTACCTCAGGCTCATTGCCCCCGGCGTGCACATCAGGTCCGCAAGTCCCGTCGTGGACGTCAAGGGCAAGTACCGCTTGGCCAACGGCACCTCCGACTCCGCCGCCTACGTCTCCGCTGCGGCCGCGCTTCTTCGCTCCAAGTTTCCGGACCTGACTGCTGGTCAGGTAGCGAACCGTCTGATCAAGACAGCCGGAATCCCGGTGGATAAGCAAGACATGAAGCTTCCGGACGCGCACTACGGCTACGGATTCATCAAGCCCTACAGCGCCCTGACCAAGGATGTTCCCGCCGGTTCCAAGAACGGTCCGTTCCCGGCACTGAAGAGTGGCGGGTCTTCCGACCCCTCCAGCGCGGCCGGTAGCAATGAGGCCGGCCCGAAGATCCAAAGTGACAAGGGCCTGAGCACGCCCTTCATCATCCTCGTGGCGGTCGTCGGGCTGGTCGTCCTCGTCATCATCCTGGTCGTCGTTCTCGTGGCCAAGAAGAAGAACCGTCGTAACGGCCCGCCGCCCGGTGGCCCCGGTGGTTTTGGTGGTCCGGGTGGGCCCGGCGGTCCCGGTGGGTTTGTGCCGCATCCGCCGAACCCGAACAACTCGTACCAGCAGCAGCCCGGTGGGCCCGGGGCCTATCCGCCCGCGCCGCCCACGCAGCCGCCTGGTCGGTAATGCTCTGACGTAGGTGTAGGTACTAGAGCGGAAAGCAACCAAGTTCATGTGGGGTCCGCGGCCTTCGGGTCGCGGACCCCAATGTGTTTTCAGGGGCGGCTTATGAATTCCCGTCCAGGCGGATGGGGAAAGGCTGCAGGGCCGCTGCGGGCGCCCGGGTGGTTCCGGGGTGCAGCGGCCCTGCAGGGCGACAGGACGGGTTTGTCGTTGAACTCGAAGGCGAGGGCTGAGGGGCGAGGGCTCAGCCGAAGACGTCCTCGACGCTGCCGCTCACCGTTTCCCTGACCGCATCCGTGGCGCCCTGGTGGCGGGTGGCGGCGCCGCCGGTGCGTTGGTCGGCGTGGCGTTGGGCCGCGTTGAGGCCGCGGTCGGTGAGGTCCTGGCGGGCGTGGTCGACGTAGGTCTTCGGGTCGGTGAGGTCTTGGGCGCCTTCCTTGATGCCGTCGACGTATTCACCGGCCTTTTCCTTGCCGATGTCGGCCGTTTCACCCCAGTCGATACCGTCGCGGGCGCCGAAGTGGCTTTCGATGCCCTGCTGGGCGACGTTCTGGGCCATTTCGGTGCCGGCTTCCGTGGCCTTTTCCTTGGCCGCGTCGACAACCTTTTCCTTGACGGTGTCCTTGACCGTGTCCTTGACCGTCTTCTTGGCGTAGTCCATCGCCAGCTTGCGGGCTTCCTTGGACACGGCCTTCTTCGCCATCTTCTTGATGGCGTCCATGGTGGCGTGCTCCATGGCCTTGGTGGCCGCCTCCATGACCTCGCGTTTGATCTTGTCGAGGATCTGGCGGACGATCAGGCGGGTCGCCTGCGTGGCGCCCGCGGCGCCGAGTTCGGAGAGGCCGAGGGTGAAGGGCGCGGCGGCCTGCGCGGCGATGAGTTCCGCGGCCAGCATCACGAGCTGGACGATGACCGCGACCTTGCCGGCGAGGACGGCGATGGCGGCGGCGTCGAAGGCGACGGCGATGACTTCCGCCGCCGCGGCGGCGTCGCGGAGGTAATTGTCCCCGCTGTTACCGCCGCCGGAGAAGGAGCCCCATTCGTTGGTGAAGCCTTCGACCGCTTCGCCGGAGTTGGCGGAGACGACCTCATTGGCTGCCGAAGTGCCCGAGGAAGCTGCTTGGTTGACGGACTCGGCGAAGTTACGCCAGACCTGGGCGCATTCGTGGAGCTTGTCCTCGTCGGCGTCCGGCCAGTTGTAGCCGAGCAGGTCCAGGACCCAGGTGACCTCGCCTGGCAGCGTCAATGACACAGTGATCGTCCCCCGTGCAGTGGTAGCCGATTGCGGAGAGCAATGGAAAGAGTGGGAAGTGAGAGGTGGGGAATCGGGCTGAGGGGATGGGAGGTGGTGCGGGAGGAGCTTTCACGCCCTCGGCCCGGGTTGCGCGCCCCGAAGTAAGTACGGTGGGCGGGGCGTCAGATGACCGGGCGGCCGACGGCGCTGATGGTGTGGATGCCCTGCTGGTCGGACTCGGCGTACGTCTGGGCCATGTGCTGGAGCTTGTCGCCGATTCCTTCGAGGCGCTCGCCCAGGGAGTCCATGGACTCGAACATTCCGTCCCTGATGGGCGTGTAGATCGTTTCGAAGATGTCGCCGAAGTCGCAGTTCTCCCAGGGGCTGCCGAGGTCCTCCAGGTCGGCCTTCAGCTTCTTCGACGCCTTGGAGAAATCGCCACCGATGTGGACGAACGCGTTGCCCTGCGTACGCAGGACATCCGGATCGACGTCAAATTCCTTGCCTGCCACCACAACCCCCGTTTTTTCGGCGCGTCCGCTCTGACTCTTAGCGTCTGACTCTTGGCGCGAGTTTAGCGTTCCCAGGTTAGGTGAACCGAACGCAGACCTGTCAAGGCGGGTGATCCTGCGGTGGATTCAAGGGAATGTCTTTACTCGGCGCCGTGGAGATTCCGTGAAAATTGGCCTGTCTATGGCATTAGTGGCACATGCGGCATAGCGGCATAGCGGCATTCTGAAGGCGGGGGAGGGGGCGTCGGTCTGCGCCCCAGGGGTCTGGGGAGCGAGGGCGTGGGGGCGTGGGGGTGGGGGCGAGAGGGCGGGGATCCGTGGCGGAGCAATTCCCAGCTGCCGCGGAAGCTTTGGGGCAGTTCGCCAAACGCTCGGACCAGGGTGGGCTTCTGACCAGAGCGCCGAGAAGGTGCGTGCCATATTCAGCAGAGAGCCTCGCCAACGTCTTGAAGATGTTCTGGCTGGCCAAGAAGGTGTCCAAGGCCGAGCGGTACAATCCGCTGACCTGGAAGCACCTCAAGGAGGCCGGTGAAGCGCAGGAGTTCGCCATCTCCCAGGGCGCCGGGACGACGCACGAGGCGAACGAGCACGGTGTCGAGAAGCACGAGCAGGCGTTGAGCGGCGAGCGGTCCCCGTCCGGGTTCCGGCGGCAGCGGGCGGAGCGGCGCCGGTGCTCCGGGCAGCCACCAGCTGCCGTCGCCACCGGACTTCGACCCGTCGCCCACCGCGCAGGATCCGCTCAGCCGCTCTCGCGCACCGGCAGTGGAGAAGGGTCCGCGGCTGGCCGTGTGGCCAGCAGTGGTCCAGCAGTCCCGCCATCCCGACAACCCTTCGGCCGATGCCCCACTTCGGCTGATGCCCGTCCGACGTGAGGAGCCGCGCCGTATGAAGCCGGAGTACCGCGACTGCTTCCTGCCGTTTCTCCAGCCGGGCGAACGGCTGGTCATCGCCTGTGACTACTTCGCCAACGCGGCGCTGCCCTCCGTCCCCGCCGAGCTGCGCGCCCCGACCGTTCCGCATGCTCCGTCGGCGATCGAGGAGCGGGTACGGGGCGTGCTGGGCAGCGCGCTCGGCGCGGTGGCCCGTCCGCTGGGGGCGGTGACCAACAGCCGTCTGGTCAACAACCCGTTGGCCCGGGCCGCGGGGCGCGTCGGCGACCGGGTCGAGCGCACGGTGGACGCCCTGGACCACGCGGCCGACCGCGCCGTCGAGAAGGCGATCTGGGGCACTGTCATGGACGGCGGCTGGAACAGCACGGCCGGCCGTTTCCTCGTCGACCTGACCAACGCCGGAAGTACCCCACGGCGGCAGGCGATGACCGACAGCCGGTTGATCCTGCTCGTGGACCGCAACACGAGTTGGCGCGACACCACGCCGCGGTGGGACTTCGGGGTGGCGGTGTCTCGTACGGACATCGCTCGGATCAATCCGCATCCCAAGGCCGTGGGTGGCCGGGGACGGTTCGACGTCGGCTTCACCGACGGTTCATGGATCGCCCTTGGCAGCGCGGTACGCACGCATATGGAGGCATTCGTCAGTGCATGGAACCGAGGTGCATGAACCGCTCATGGACGACCCCGGCAAGGAAGAGCCCGAACCCGGTAAGGAAGAGGCCGAACCCGGTAAGGGAAAGCCGGTTTCCGAGGACGACAAGCTCGTTTCCGATGAGGAAGAGCTCGCTCGCGACGGCGAAGAGACCCCTTCCGGCGAGGAAGACCTCGCTCCCGACGGCGAAGAGATCGAGTCCGACGGCGAAGAGGCCGAGTCCGCGAATCGCGTGGGGCTGACCCCGCGTCAGGCGCGGCGGATACGCATTGTCCTGGCCTCGGTGCTCATGGCCGCGATGGCGGTGGTGCTGGTGGTGCGCCTGGCCTCGCGTACGTCGGTGCTCGTGGTCGGGGTGTACGGAGCCGCGCTGGTGCTCTGCGGGGTGGTGATCGAACTCAGCCGGCACGGGCGTACCCGGCTCGGCACCTGGCTGCTGGGCATCGGCCTGGCGGCCGCACTGGCCGCGGACTGGCTCCTGCTGCCGTAAGTACCGAGCCCTGTAGGAACCTGGCGTACCCCCCGAGCGGCCCCGGGGGATACGTACGGCGACACGTAACAGGAGGGGACGGGGCCCGGCGCCCGGAACCGTGGAATCTCCGGGCCCCGGAATCTCCGGGCCCCCGGAATCTCAGGTCCCGGAACCTCCGCGCCCCGGAACCCCGTCCCACCCCCTCCTCTCAGAACAACCCGTGCCACATCTGCTCGATCACCAGCGACCACCAGTTGCCGGGGTCGTCCAGTGCCCAGGAGTCGATCGCCGCGATCTGCTCCTGGAAGGCCGCCACCGCCGTGCCCGCCGCTGCCGGGTCCAGGCCCTGCATCGCCTGGCGGGTGGTGGTGAGGAGGGCCAGGGAGCGGAGGTAGGCGGAGACGGTGCGGTTGACGAAGCGGCCGCCGCCGGAGGAGGGCTGGACGGCCCAGAGGGTGCCGATCAGGTTCTGGTTGGCCTCCGGGGCGGTGCACTGGACGGCGATGGTGTACAGGCCGTCGGTGCCGATCCGGACGTAGCCGGCCAGGGTTTCGAGCGTCTGCTCCTTGGCCTGCGTGCCGATCTCCCGGAGGTGGGTCGCCACGTCCGTGAACGGCCCGCCGGCGGGCGGGGTGTCGGGGCGGTCCGCCGTGAAGAAGTACGGGACCTGGGACGGGAGTCCGGCCCAGACCAGCGTGTTCCTGGTGGCCTCGGGCAGCTGGGTCGCGGCCAGGTCGTCGGCGTCCGGGCGGCGGATGCCCTCGGGGCCGTAGACCTCCACCAGGTGCTTGCCGAGGGCCACGTCCCGCATCTGCGGCGCCGGCTCGACGCGCTCCGGCACCGGCACCCGATGCGGCCGCGGTGGGGGCTGCTGGCCCGCCAGTTGGTGCATCATCTCGACGTGCCGCAGCAGCCCCGCGACGCCCTCGGCGCGCTCCTCGGGGCGCATGCCGTAGCCCTCGGTGCAGGAGAACGAGGCGTTGGGGAACGCACGGAGGACGAAGTCGCCGGGGTAGCCGCCGGGCAGCAGGGCCGGGCGCAGGTCGGTGTGGACCGCGCGGACGGCCGCGGGATCCACGCCCAGCCGCCGCAGCTCCTCGTACAGCTGGTACTCCGCGGGCGGCAGGCCCGGGCCCGAGACGCGGGCGAGGCTGGTCTCCTCGCCGGTCGCGGGGTCGTCGTAGGTGGCGACGGCGGTGTTGCCGGGGCCGGTGGCCGGCGGCCGGGCGGGTTCCGCCGGGGCCGTGCCGCCGCCGTGCTTCTGCTGGTACATCCGCACGACCTCGTCGACCGGTACGGACGGCCAGACCGTCAGCTCGCCGGAGGCCCGGTCGACCACGCCGCAGGCGGTGCCGATCTCGGCGGGCGGGCGGCGCTGCCCGGTCTCCGGGTCGACCTCCGGGGGCGGCGGTACGGCCCACACCACCCAGCCGAGGTCGAACTCCTGCATGGCCACCTCACGCGGCGGGCCCTGGTGCCCCTCGGGGTTGAGCCAGCGGGCGGCGGTGGCGTGTGCCTGCGCCTGGGTGATCACGAGTGGTCTCCTTCGAGGCCGTGGGAAGCGTCGGCGTCAGTGGTGCCGGCGCGCTGGGCCGGCACGGTGGGGGCGGCGGGGGCGGCGGCGAGGATCTGCCGGGCGGTCACTCCGCGCTCGGTGGCGATGACGAGCACACCGTCCGCGGAGAGGTCGGCGCCGGTGATCGGGGTGTCGGACACCAGCGCGGCCACCACCTCCTGGGTCGCCCGGGCCCAGACCCGCAGGTAGTCGGCGCCCCGGCTGAGCCCGAAGGGCGCCTCGGCGCGCTCGTCCTCGGTGGGGCGCAGCACCTGCGCGGGGTCGGCGTCGAGGAACTCCGGGGCCCGAAGGTCGTGCAGGAGGATCGCCTGGCCGCCGGGGGCGGGGGCGACGTCCGGTGCGCCTGCCCCGTCCGTGCCCTCCGTGGTACCCGGCTCGGCTCCGGTGCCCTCCGCGGGGGACGACACCGTACGGGAGCCGGGAGTGCCCTCGGGGACGACCAGGGCGACGACCGGACGCGGGCCCGCGCCCTCTGCGCTCTGTGCGCCCTCCTGGGGGAGGGTGCCGGTCGTCACCGCGCGGACGCCGGGCAGCGGTGCGCTCCAGAGCGTCCGCCACGGCAGCCGGAAGCCGCGGGTGTGCAGCGCCTCGGCGTACGGCGTCAGCCCGTCCTCGACGAACGCGGTTTCCAGGAAGGCCGCCCGCATCTCGGCCGGGGCCTGCGAGCGGGTGAGCAGCGGCGCCGTGCGCAGATACGTACGGGCCGGTGCGCCCAGCGCTTCCAGCGGGACGGCCTCGATGGCGGCCCGCAGGACCACCGGGTCGGCGTGCGCGAACAGGCCCGGGTCGGTGAGGAGTTGGGGCAGCAGACCGGCTTCGAGGGTGTGCGCCGCGAGGTGGTCGCGGAGGTACGGATCGGCCTGCGCCCAGTCCTGCTGGGGGACCGCCTCCAGCAGCGCCATGGCGATCTTGGTCTGGGCGTCCCGGACGTCGGGCAGGCCGGCGCGGATCTCCTCGGCGAGGGCGGGGTGCATCAGGCGGAGCAGCGGCCGGGCGGGCCCGGCACCGGGGGCGTCCGTGTCCCCCTCGCCGTCCGCCGCCGAGCCGTCCGCCGCGTCGTCGTCCGCCTCGGCCTCGACCGGCTGGATGAACGGGGCGGCCAGCAGCATGCCGTCGGCGATGTCCTGGCTCATGTCCCGTCCGGCGACGGCGCTCGCCAGGGGGACCAGCAGCTGGACCGGCAGGCCCTCGCCCTCGGCGAACGCCAGCGGGGCCAGCATCAGCCGCAGGGTCTGCGGGTCGGCGCCCAGCCGGCGGGCGTGCACATCGAGCGCCTCGCCCACGCTGCCGGGCAGCAGGGCGGGGTCCGCCGGGTCGAAGCCCTCGGGCTGCATGATCAGCGACTGCACCGCCAGCTGCACGGTGAGCCGGTTGCCCGCCGCGCGTCCGGCCAGTGCCTCGGCGAGCGCCCGGCGGGCCGACGGGTCGGTGGTGTACGGGAGTTCCGGGGCGCCGGTGCCCGGGTCGAGCGCGGTCTCGGCGTGCAGCACCAGGCCCGCGGGGTCGGCCCACTCGGGCGCGTCGAGGTCGATGACCTGGACCTGCCCGGACGGCAGCGCCCCGGCGAGCTCCGCGGCCAGTTCCCGCGGGACGTCGGCGAGCAGCTGAACCGTTTCGACGGCGGCGAGCGGGGCGAGCACCTCCCGTATGAGGCGGGCCGGCTCCTGGGCGGCGCGCACCGGACCGGCCCGGTCGACGTCCGGCACCACGATCGTCACCGGCTCCTCGCGCGCGGCGAGTTCGGTGAAGACGTCCTCGGTGCGGCCGGCCCGCAGGTCGAAGTGGTCGGCGAGGAGCCACAGCACCTGCGCGGCGGTACGGCCCTCGGGGCCCGGTACGGCCGGCGGCGGCAGGTCCGGCGGCACCGTGGCCGGGTCCAGCTCGTCCAGCGGCAGCCGCTTGCGGTAGTCGGGATCGCACAGCATCAGGAAGCCGGTGATCAGGCGTGACCGCCCGCTGCCCGGGTTTCCGGTGAGCACGATGACGCGCGGCGCACCGGGCCAGCGCATGCGCCAGGCCGACAGGGCGCGCAGCACGGCGGTGCGGCCGCCGATGTACGGATGCGGAGCGTATCCGGCCGTTCGGGCGTTTCCTTCATCTGAGGCGCTCATGGCTTCCTCGTCCCCCATCAATCCCGCCCTCCACCTTCGTGGATTCCTCCGTTGTACCGGCTTACCGGTTCGATCCTATGATCCGGGCCGCGTGCGCGGGACGCCGCGGGTCCGGCTGTGCCGGAACTGGAACACGCAGGCCGGAGCGGGTGCGCGGGCGGCATGCCAGTGGCGTGTGGGGCGCCGGTGAGGGCGGGGGCTCCTGCGGCCTCATCCGCCGGGTGCGGCCGCCGGTTGTGGAGAAAACGGGAGTGCTGGAAATGTCCTGTGGAGAAAGAAGCAGATCAATGCCCGAAATTCCCGGGTATTGATCTGCTTCGTGCGCTCCGCACACCCCGGGTGCTTTGCGTGACGACGCAATACGGCACGACGCTGCAATACGGCGCAAGGCGGCACACGCACGCCCGAGCCCCCGGAAGATCCCGGGAATTCGCTCCGGGGCCGGTCAGGGGCGGCAGCGGCGAACCGGATCAGCCGCGGTGGCCGCGACCGCCGCCGCGCCGCGAGCCGGTGACGATGTTGCCCGACGGGCCGTCGCGCTCGGCGCGCTCCTGGTCTTCCTTCTCTTCCTGTTCCTTCTGCCACGCGGCGAACTTCTCGCGCGACTCCTCGCGCTCGGCCATGGTCTGGTCCTCCGCGGCCCGCCGCATCTCGGTCAGCCGGTCACCGATGGCGTCCATGTAGCCCGGCGTCTGGATGGCGTCCTTCATGCCGATGCGGCCGGACAGCACCTCCTGGGCCATCTCCTTGAGCTTGCCGCCGACGTTGGGGTTGTCCGCGAGGACCTTCAGCGCCTTGTGCAGCCGGTGCGCCTGCTCCGGATCCTGGGCGACGTCCATCAGGTCCTCGTCCTGGATCTGCCGCTCGTTGCTCATCTCTGCCCCCTTGACGTGATGGCACAGCAACCACGCGTGCTGCACCGGCGTCCAGAGTCTAATGACGGATGTGAACGCGTCGTCAAGGCGGGGGTTGTCGGTATTGCCGCATATTGCTCCGTATCCATTCCGCGGCCGGGCGGCCGGCCGGTTCACAGTGGGCTTCGGAGCTATTGCGGGTGTGCTAGACCTGAGGCGATGTTGGCAGGCAGCTGTCATTCAATTCGGGGAGAAATGATGTCCGACGAAGTCCGGCTCAGTACGGAGGAGTTGCACAAGCTCGGTGCCTCCTTCGGGATACGCGCGGAAGAACTGAGCCGGCAGCTGGCCGCATTCAGACGGCGGGCCGATGCCGAGGCGCTGCGGGACGGATTCGGCAGCGACGAGGCGGCCCGGCCGTTCCGCGAGCTCTACGAGCAGGCCGAGCACGCCCTCGTCCAGCTGCAGGAGCGGCTCGCCGAGGTCAGCAGCGGCATCAAGGAGACCGTCGCGAACACGGAGGCGGCCGAGGACGAACTGGTCGACACCCTGCGGAGCGTCGAGAAGATGCGGAGCGCCAAGTGAGCGGACGACGCAACCCCGAGGCCCTGCACGAAGCGGCGGCCGGCTGGCGGGAGATGGGCAGGCACCTCGACGGCATGGTCCGCGACCTGGACCGGCACGTCGGCACCGCGGCCGCGGCCAACTGGCACGGCCCGGCGGGCGAGGCGTTCGCCGCCGAGTGGCACCGCCTCAAGCGGTCCGTGGACGAGGCCCTGCCGACCTTCGAACTGGCCGCGGCCGACCTGGAGAACGCCGCCGCGCAGCACCCCGACGACCACAAGGACGACCAGGACCACGGTGCCCCGCAGGCGAACAGCGCCTCCGGCGGCGGCCAGGGCTCGTCCGGTCCCCAGGTCGCCTACGGCTTCATGGCGCTCGGCCAGCTCGCCAACGGCCTCGGCGGCGCGTTCGGCAAGCGCGGCGGCAAGGGCGGCGGCCAGAGCTCGGTCCCGCCCCTGCGGCACACCTGGGAGACCTCCACGGCCGCCCACGGGCCGGACCCGTTCGGACCGGCCCGGGACGGCGAGGCCGCGACCCGTGGCGGCGAGGGCCTCGCCAAGGGCGTACGGACCCAGCCGGCCGGCCCGGAGCCGGCACCGGGCGCGGAGCGGGACCCCAAGGCCGCGCCGGCCCCGTCCGCCGGCTCCGCCACCTCCGGCGCGCCCGGCAAGAAGGACGCGCCGGCCCCGGCGGAGAAGAAGCCCGCGGAACCCGCCGCCCCGGACACCACCCAGCACGGCGCGTTCGGCTGAGCGACCGGCCGCGCCGCCCGCGGCGGCCCGGCCGTACCGCGCACCCCACACGAAACGGCGGTGGGGCGCCCCTCCCAGAGGGACGCCCCACCGCCGTTGCCGTGTTCGCCGGTTACCCGCCGTGGGCCGGCAGCCAGCCCGTCTGGACCAGCTGCGCACCCCGCTTGCGCGTGATGAACGTGGCCCGGCCGGGCGTCAGTTGCTGGCCCTTGATGTTGCCCATCAGCGGGCCCTCCGCCGGGTCGGCCGACAGGATCAGACCCTGCGCACCGAGCTCCTTCGTACGCTGCATCACGGGCTCGAACGACGACCGTCCGGCGCCCGAGGAGCTGCGCGCGATGATCAGGCGCAGACCCAGGTCACGGGCGAACGGCAGGTACTCCAGCAGCGGCTGCAGCGGGTTGCCGCTGCTGGTCGCCACCAGGTCGTAGTCGTCCACGATCACGAACGCGTCCGGCAGGTCGTACCAGCTGCGGTTGCGCAGCTGCTCCGGCGTGACGTCCGGCCCGGGCATCCGGCGGCCCAGCGAACCGGCCAGTCCGCTGATGACCTCCTGCAGCTGCGGGCCCGCGGCGCAGTACTTGTACATGTGGCTCTCGGGGATCTCCCCGAGCAGCGCACGGCGGTAGTCGGAGACCACCATGAGCGCCTTGTCCGACGGGTAGCGCTCGGCGATCTGCTTGGCCAGCAGGCGCAGCAGCGACGACTTGCCGGACTCGCTCTCGCCGTAGATGACCAGCAGCGGGTCGGTCTCGAAGTCGATGAACGCCGGCGACAGCGTGGTCTCGTCGACACCGATCGCGATGCCGTGCTCCGGGTAGTCGCTGCCCTTGGGCAGCTCGGTGGCGTAGAGCATCGTCGGCAGCATCCGCACCTTGGGGGCGGGCTCGCCCTGCCAGTGCTCCTTGACCGTCGCCACCAGGTTGGCGATGCCGTCGCTGATCGTCTCCGGGTCGCTCATCCCGTCCAGACGCGGCAGCGCCGAGAGGAAGTCGAGCTTCTCCGGGGACAGACCACGGCCCGGCTTGCCCATCGGGACGTTCTCCGCGCGCTTGCGGTCGAACTCCGACTCCATCGGGTCACCCAGGCGCAGCTCGACGCGGTTGAGGAGCTGGTCGCGCAGCGCCGGGCGGACCTCGGTGTAGCGGGCGGCGCCGAGGACCAGGTGGACACCGAAACCGAGACCGCGCGCGGCGATGTCCAGGATCACCGGGTCGAGCTGCTCGTAATCGGTCTTGAAGGTTCCCCAGCCATCGATGATCAGGAAGACGTCGCCCCACTTCTCGTCGGGGAAGGCGCCCGCGGCCCGCCGCTGGCGGTAGGTCGCGATCGAGTCGATGTTGTTGGCCCGGAAGAACTCCTCGCGCTGGTTGAGGATGCCGACGACCTCGGCGACCGTACGGCGGACCTTCTCCGCGTCCAGACGCGAGGCGACCCCGCCGACGTGCGGCAGGTCCTCCATCGTGAGCATGCCGCCACCACCGAAGTCGAGGCAGTAGAACTGCACCTCGGCCGGGGTGTGGGTGAGCGCGAACGCCGCGATCGCGGAACGGATCAGGGTCGACTTGCCGGACTGCGGACCACCGACGACCAGACCGTGACCGGCACCGGCGGAGAAGTCCAGATACATCACGTCACGCCGCTGCTCGAACGGCTTGTCCACCAGCGCGACCGGCACCACGAGCTTGCCGAGCGCGGTGTACTCCGCCGCGTGCACGCCCCGCTCGGGCGTGACCGCGAGCGCCGGCAGCAGCTGGTTGACGGTCGGCGCCTCCTCCAGCGGGGGCAGCCACACCTGGTGCGCCGGCGGGCCCTGGCCCTGCATCCGCTGGACCATGACGTCCAGCACGGTGTCGGCGAGCGCGTCGTCGATCTCCGGCTCCGTCGCCTCGACGACGGGCTCCTCGATGATCTGCTCGATGACCGGGGCCGCGGTGAACGGCACCGGCATCCGCATCGACCGGCCGCCGCTGCCGCCCCGGCCACCGCCGCCCGGACCGCGGTAGGTACCGGACACGTACGCGGCCTTGAACTGCACCATCGTCTCGGTGTCGTACTTCAGGATGCCGGAACCGGGGACGTTCGGCAGGTGGTAGGCGTCCGGCACACCGATCGCGGTCCGCGACTCGGCCGCGGAGAACGTCCGCAGACCCAGCCGGTAGGACAGGAAGGTGTCCAGACCGCGCAGCTTGCCCTCTTCCAGACGCTGCGAGGCGAGCAGCATGTGCACACCCATCGAACGGCCGATACGGCCGATCTGGATGAACATCTCGATGAAGTCCGGCTTGGCGGCGAGCAGCTCGGAGAACTCGTCGATGATCATCACCAGCGAGGGCAGCGGGTCCAGCGGGGCACCCGCGGCACGCGCCTTCTCGTAGTCGGTGATGTTGGCGTAGTTGCCCGCGGAGCGCAGCAGCTCCTGGCGGCGCTGGAGTTCACCGGTGATCGAGTCGCGCATGCGGTCGATCAGCGTGACGTCCTCACCGAGGTTGGTGATGACCGCCGCGACGTGCGGCATCTCCGACATACCGGTGAAGGTGGCGCCACCCTTGAAGTCCGCGAGGATGAAGTTCAGCGTCTCGGAGGAGTGCGTGACCGCCAGCGCCAGCACCAGCGTGCGCAGCACCTCGGACTTACCGGAACCGGTCGCACCGACACAGAGGCCGTGCGGGCCCATGCCCTGCTGCGAGGCTTCCTTGATGTCCAGCATGACGGGCTGGCCGTCGCGGTCGACGCCGATCGGGACGCGCAGCCGCTCGGCCAGCGTCCGAGGCCGCCAGGTGCGCGAGACGTCCAGGGACCCGGCGTCGCCGATGTTGAGCAGGTCGGTGAAGTCCAGGGCGGACAGCAGCGGTTCCTCGCCGTCGGCACCGGAGCCCGCCCGCAGCGGGGCCAACTGACGCGCCAGCGCCTCGGACTCCGCGATCGAGAGGGTGTCGCAGACACCGTGGTAGACCGCGCCGCTGGCCGACTCCAGCACCAGCTTGCCCGGCCACACCTGGACGGCCAGACCACCGCGGATCTCGTCCAGGTCGCCCGGGACGACCTCGATGATGGTGACGCCCTGCAGGCCCTCGGCCCCGGCGATCACCGAGTCCATCGGCACCTCGCCGCCGTCCAGCACGATCACCACGTGCGGGGTGTCGGTGACCGGGGTGCCCTGCGGGTTGAACCGCCCGCGGCCCTCCAGCTCGTCCGCCAGCAGCTCCTCGACCTCGCCGAGGTCACCGACGACCAGCCGGCGGCTGCCCGCGCCGTCCGTGGTCTTGTCCTGCACCTGCGGCAGCCACTTCGTCCACTCCCACTCCGCCTGCGCACCGGGCGCCGCGACGACGGCCACGACCAGGTCCTCGGGTGAGTGCAGGGTGCACAGCTGGGCGAGGATGGAACGGGCCGAGCCGTAGACGGTGTCCGGGTCACCGGAGATCGTCAGGTGGTAGAAGGCGCGCAGCGAGACCGCGAGCGGCAGGTTGTCCAACTGCCCGTGCTTGTCGAGGAATTCCTTCATCGCGTGCGCGGTGAGCGGTTCCAGCTCGTCGACCGGGGCGGTCTCCGGAGCCCTCAGCGGGGTGGCCAGCTGCTGCGGCCCGAGCCCGAGACGCACCTGCCCGAAGTCCGGATCGGAAGCCCGGCGTTCCCAGACGCGTTTGCCCTCCGCGACGATCGACCACAACTGGCTCGGATCGGGGTGGGTGAAAAGCTGTGCATCCCGCTGCTTACGCGCGGTACGCCGTACCTCTTTCCGCTTCTGCGCAAGGTACTTGAGGTAATCCTGGCGCTCCTGGACCATTTGTCCGGAAGGGCCTTGGCGGGCCTTGACGATCTGCATGATCGCCATTGCCAGGGTGGACGCCACCATAAAGCCACCCATGATTTTCATGAACGGCTGGTTGCCCATGAACAGGAATCCCGCGGAGGACGCCATACCCATCATGGGCATAAAGGTCATGAAGAGGTTCTCCTGCTCACCTTCGCGGGGCAGCTCAGGCGGAGCCTCAAGTGTCACCTCCTCCGAGGGGACTTCGGGTGGCAGCGCGCGGGGCGGGCGCTTGACGATGACAACGCTCACCGAGGCATCAGTCCTTCATGCATCTCGCAGTCTCGGACCGCCCCCGTTGGATTCGACGGTCCCCCCGAGCCAAGTCCTTGGCCCGAACCAGGCGTTGATCCTACTGTTAAGCGTCAAGACTCGGGGTGGGTGGGGCGGTCGCTGAATTGGACGGTACGCTGACGCCTCGCGAGCGTGCCACGGCCCCGCAGAGACGGCTCTATATATACGGCGCGCGAAGCGACAAAACGCCCAACGGATAGGGGGAACCGCCAGGTGAGCACGAGCACTGGCACCGGCTTTTGCCGGGTCACAGTCGCCGCGCCGGACGCACGGATCGACGTGGCACTGCCGGAGGACGTCGCACTCGTCGACATTTACCCGGAGATCCTGCGGCTCTCCGGACAGTCCCAGGCGGAGGGCGCACCCACCGGCTACCACCTCGTACGCCGCGACGGAACGGTCCTCGACGCCGGGCAGTCGCTCGCGCAGCAGCAGATCCTCGACGGCGACCTCCTGCTCCTGAAGCCGTTCGCCGAATCGCTGCCGCTCCCGGTCTTCGACGACGTCTCCGACGCCGTCGCCTCCGCGGTCAAGCGCAACCGCAGCCGCTGGAGCGACGACCTCATGCACACCCTCGGCCTCAGCGCCGGTGTGCTGCTGCTCGTCATGATGGCGTTCGCCCTGTGGTTCTCGAACCCGATGAACCGCGACATGCACCGCCTGCCCGGCATCATCGCCGGCGTCGTCGGCATCGTCCTGGTCGCCCTCGCCGGCGTCCGCGCCCGGGTCTACGACGACCACGGCTCCTCCATCGCCCTGGGCCTGTCCGCGCTGCCGCACCTGCTGATCGCCGGCTCCGGCATCTTCCCGGTCGACGACGGCGCCGGCCCCGGCCGGCTGCACCTCCTCGTCGGCTGCGTGACCGTACTCATCGCGTCCGTCCTGCTGGTGGTGCTGCTGCCGCGCGGTGACGCCCCCTTCGTCGCGGCCGCCTTCCTCTCCGCCATCGGCACCCTCGCGGTCTTCGCCGCGATCCTCACCGACGCCCAGCCCCGCGAGGTCGCCGCCGTCACCGCCGTCGTCGCCATCGCCATGGTCGCCTGGCTCCCCGGCCTCTCCGCCCGCTTCGCCCGGCTGCCCATCGGCTACCGCTCCCCGGACCAGATCGCCAAGGGCTCCCTGGACAACGGCGGCGAAACCGAGTCCGTCGACTTCATCAAGATCGGCAACCAGGCCAAGCGCGGCCACGAACTGCTGCTCGGCCTCGTCGCCGGCTGCTCCGCCCTCGTCGTCGGCTCCGCCGGTGTCGTCCTCGGCTTCTCCGACAACATGTGGGCCCAGCTGCTCGCCCTGGCCGCCGGCATCACGATCATGCTGCGCGCCCGGCTCTTCGACTACACCGCACAGGTCGCCTGCCTGACCATCGCCGGCATCCTGACCATCGTTCTGCTCATCCTGGGCATCGCACTGCACCCGCCGCAGGACATCTTCGTCGACCTCCTGCAGTACCAGGACTCGGGCCCGCTCAACATCCGCACCGTCTGGTTCTCCACCAGCATCGCGGTCGGCGCGGCCGTCCTCGTCGGCGTCGGCCTGGTCGTCCCCCGCAAGGGCGTCACCCCCTTCTGGGGCCGGATCTTCGACATCTTCGACGGCCTCGTGCTGCTGTCCCTGGTGCCGCTGTGCCTGGCGGTCCTCGACGTCTACAACACCGTGCGCGGCCTCACCGGCAACTAGCGCAGCCCTCGCTCACGGCCACGGCCCCCCGACCACCCGGTCGGGGGGCCGTTTGCCAGCTGGTACGCTGTGTGACGGCCCGGCCGAGTCATCCAAGGATTCCCTGTGAAGCAGACCAGGGACGCTCGACGGCCCAGACCCCAAGGAGTACGCGTGTCGCTCGACGCCGCTACGAAGAAGCAGATCATGGCCGAGTTCGCCACCAAGGAGGGTGACACCGGCTCCCCCGAGGTCCAGGTCGCGCTGCTCTCCCGCCGCATCTCGGACCTGACCGAGCACCTCAAGACCCACAAGCACGACCACCACTCCCGCCGTGGTCTGCTGCTGCTGGTCGGCCAGCGCCGCCGCCTGCTGCAGTACCTGGCGAAGAAGGACATCACGCGCTTCCGCACGCTGGTCGAGCGCCTGGGCATCCGCCGCGGCGCGGCGGGCGCCAAGTAAGACGCCGTAGAGGGAGCGGTTCCCACCGGGGACCGCTCCCTTTGCCATACGCACCGGATGTCCGTGCCACCACATGGCGGACGGAAGCTTTGTACTCTGGTGCCATATCGCAAAAGTGAACGCGGTAGGAGCGCCTCCTGGCCGCCGGTCCTCGGTAGTGGCCCCCGGACGATCCATGGACACCATGCGTCATCACTCCGGGTGCTTCGATCGAAGACCGGCCCGCACCGGCGCTCCACCGAAGACGGTCTGCCGCCATACGGGCAGCAGACGCAGACGAGGAGATATTCCTGGTGGAGAACGAGACCCACTACGCCGAAGCCGTGATCGACAACGGCTCCTTCGGCACCCGCACCATTCGCTTCGAGACGGGCCGCCTGGCCAAGCAGGCCGCCGGCTCCGCCGTCGCGTACCTGGACGACGACACCATGGTGCTGTCGGCCACCACCGCTTCGAAGAACCCGAAGGACCAGCTGGACTTCTTCCCGCTGACCGTCGACGTCGAGGAGCGGATGTACTCGGCCGGGAAGATCCCCGGCTCCTTCTTCCGTCGTGAGGGCCGCCCCTCCGAGGACGCCATCCTCACCTGTCGCCTGATCGACCGCCCGCTGCGCCCGTCCTTCAAGAAGGGCCTGCGCAACGAGATCCAGATCGTCGAGACGATCATGGCGCTCAACCCCGACCACCTCTACGACGTGGTCGCCATCAACGCCGCCTCCTGCTCCACGCAGCTGGCCGGCCTGCCCTTCTCCGGCCCCATCGGCGGCACCCGCGTCGCCCTCATCAAGGGCCAGTGGGTCGCCTTCCCGACGCACACCGAGCTCGAGGACGCGGTCTTCGACATGGTCGTGGCCGGCCGGGTCCTCCCGGACGGCGACGTCGCGATCATGATGGTCGAGGCCGAGGCCACCGACCAGACCATCCAGCTGGTCAAGGACGGCGCCGAGGCCCCCACCGAGGAGGTCGTCGCCGCCGGCCTGGAGGCCGCCAAGCCGTTCATCAAGGTCCTGTGCAAGGCCCAGTCGGACCTGGCCGCCAAGGCCGCCAAGCCGACCGGCGAGTTCCCGATCTTCCTCGACTACCAGGACGACGTCCTGGAGGCCCTCACCAAGGCCGTCAAGGACGAGCTCGCCCAGGCGCTGACCATCGCCGGCAAGCAGGAGCGCGAGACCGAGCTGGACCGCGTCAAGGGCCTGGCCGCCGAGAAGCTGCTGCCGGAGTTCGAGGGCCGCGAGAAGGAGATCTCCGCCGCGTACCGCTCGCTGACCAAGACCCTGGTCCGTGAGCGCGTCATCAAGGAGAAGAAGCGCATCGACGGCCGCGGCGTCACGGACATCCGTACGCTCGCCGCCGAGGTCGAGGCGATCCCGCGGGTGCACGGCTCCGCCCTGTTCGAGCGTGGCGAGACCCAGATCCTGGGCGTCACCACCCTCAACATGCTCCGCATGGAGCAGCAGCTGGACACCCTCTCCCCGGTGACCCGCAAGCGCTACATGCACAACTACAACTTCCCGCCGTACTCCACCGGCGAGACCGGCCGCGTCGGCTCCCCGAAGCGCCGCGAGATCGGCCACGGCGCGCTCGCCGAGCGCGCGCTGATGCCGGTCCTGCCGACCCGCGAGGAGTTCCCCTACGCGATCCGCCAGGTGTCCGAGGCCCTCGGCTCCAACGGCTCGACGTCCATGGGCTCGGTCTGCGCCTCCACCATGTCGCTGCTGAACGCCGGTGTGCCGCTCAAGGCCCCGGTCGCCGGTATCGCCATGGGCCTGATCTCCCAGGAGATCGACGGCGAGACCCACTACGTCACCCTCACCGACATCCTCGGTGCGGAGGACGCCTTCGGCGACATGGACTTCAAGGTCGCCGGCACCAAGCAGTTCGTCACCGCCCTCCAGCTCGACACCAAGCTGGACGGCATCCCGGCGTCCGTCCTGGCCGCGGCCCTCAAGCAGGCCCGCGACGCCCGTCTGCACATCCTCGACGTGATGATGGAGGCGATCGACACCCCGGACGAGATGTCCCCGAACGCCCCGCGGATCATCACCGTCAAGATCCCCGTGGACAAGATCGGCGAGGTCATTGGCCCCAAGGGCAAGATGATCAACCAGATCCAGGAGGACACCGGCGCCGAGATCACGATCGAGGACGACGGCACCATCTACATCGGTGCCGCCGACGGCCCGGCCGCCGAGGCCGCCCGCGCCACGATCAACGGCATCGCCAACCCGACCATGCCGGAGGTCGGCGAGCGCTACCTGGGCACGGTCGTCAAGACCACCACCTTCGGTGCGTTCGTCTCCCTGCTCCCGGGCAAGGACGGCCTGCTGCACATCTCGCAGATCCGCAAGCTCGCCGGTGGCAAGCGCGTGGAGAACGTCGAGGACGTGCTCGGCGTCGGCGCCAAGGTCCAGGTCGAGATCGCCGAGATCGACCAGCGCGGCAAGCTCTCCCTCATCCCCGTGATCGAGGAAGAGGACGCCGCCAAGGAAGACAAGAAGGACGACGCCGCCAAGTGACGTCCCGTACGCACACGACGACGGCCCGCACCTCCACGGAGGGGCGGGCCGTCGCCCGTACCCAAACGCTTCTCAAGGGCACCGCGGGCGCCGGCACGGTCCGCCGCACCACCCTGCCCGGCGGTCTGCGCATCGTCACCGAGACGCTGCCCTCGGTCCGCTCCGTCACCTTCGGGATCTGGGCGCACGTCGGCTCCCGCGACGAGACCCCGGCCCTCAACGGCGCCACCCACTACCTCGAACACCTGCTGTTCAAGGGCACCGAGCAGCGCAGCGCACTGGACATCTCCTCGGCCATCGACGCGGTCGGCGGCGAGATGAACGCCTTCACCGCGAAGGAATACACCTGCTACTACGCGCGGGTGCTCGACACCGACCTGCCGCTCGCCATCGACGTGGTGTGCGACATGCTCACCGGCTCGCTGATCGAGGCCGAGGACGTGGACGCCGAGCGCGGCGTCATCCTCGAAGAGATCGCGATGACCGAGGACGACCCGGGCGACTGCGTGCACGACCTGTTCGCCCACACCATGCTCGGTGACACCCCGCTCGGCCGCCCCGTCCTGGGCACCGTCGACACCGTCAACGCCCTCACCGCCGAGCGCATCCGCCGCTTCTACAAGAAGCACTACGACCCCACCCACCTCGTCGTCACCGCGGCCGGCAACATCGACCACGCCAAGGTCGTCCGCCAGGTCCGCCGCGCCTTCGAGCAGGCCGGTGCGCTCGACCGGACGGACGCCACCCCGGTCGCACCGCGCTCCGGATCGCGCGCCATCCGCACCGCCGGCCGCGTCGAACTGCTCAACCGCAGGACCGAACAGGCCCACGTGGTCCTCGGCGTCCCCGGTATGGCCCGCACCGACGACCGCCGCTGGGCCATGGGCGTACTGAACACCGCCCTCGGCGGCGGCATGTCCTCCCGCCTCTTCCAGGAGATCCGGGAGAAGCGGGGCCTCGCCTACAGCGTGTACTCCTACACCTCGGGCTTCGCCGACTGCGGCCTGTTCGGCGTCTACGCGGGCTGCCGCCCCAACCAGGTGGACGACGTCCTCAAGATCTGCCGGGACGAACTCGACCAGGTGGCCGCGCACGGCCTCAGCGACGACGAGATCCACCGCGCGATCGGCCAGCTGCGCGGCTCCACCGTCCTCGGCCTGGAGGACACCGGCGCCCTGATGCACCGCATCGGCAAGAGCGAGCTGTGCTGGGGCGAGCAGATGTCGGTCGACGACATGCTCTCCCGGATAGCGGCCGTCACCCCCGACGAGGTGCGCGAGGTGGCCCGCGAGGTCCTGGGCCGGCGCCCCTCGCTGTCCGTCATCGGCCCGCTGAAGGACCGGCAGGCGGCGCGCCTGGACGACATCGTCGCCTAGCGCCGCACCCTTGGAGCGGGGTCGCCCGTCGCCGTACCACCGACAGAAAGACAGGAAACGATGAGCAAGCTGCGCGTGGCCGTACTCGGAGCCCGGGGCCGCATCGGCTCCGAGGCCGTACGGGCCGTCGAGGCCGCCGAGGACATGGAGCTGGTCGCCGCCCTGGGCCGCGGCGACAAGCTGGAGACGCTGGTCGAGAACGACACCCAGGTCGTGGTCGAGCTGACCAACCCCGCCTCGGTGATGGGCAACCTCGACTACTGCGTCCGGCACGGCATCCACGCCGTGGTCGGCACCACCGGCTGGACCGAGGACCGCCTCGCGCAGCTGCGCACCTCGCTCGCCGCGGCACCGCAGGCGGGTGTGCTGATCGCCCCGAACTTCTCCATCGGCGCGGTACTGACCATGCGGTTCGCCCAGCAGGCGGCCCGGTTCTTCGAGTCCGTCGAGGTCGTCGAGCTGCACCACCCGAACAAGGCCGACGCGCCCTCCGGCACCGCGGCGCGCACCGCCCAGCTGATCGCCAAGGCCCGCGAGGAGGCCGGCTGCGCCCCGCAGCCGGACGCCACCGCCACCGCGCTGGACGGTGCCCGCGGCGCGGACGTCGACGGCATCCCGGTCCACTCGGTCCGCCTGCGCGGCCTGTTGGCCCACCAGGAGGTCCTCCTCGGCGGCGAGGGCGAAACCCTCACCATCCGCCACGACTCCCTCCACCACAGCAGCTTCATGCCCGGCATCCTGCTCGGCGTCCGCCGCGTGGTGACCACCCCGGGCCTGACGGTGGGCCTGGAAAACTTCCTCGATCTGGGCTGAGGCCGGCAGTCATGGGCGGAAAGTTCACCTACTTCTTCCTCGCCACCGTTCTGGTCCTCGTCTTCGGCGTGGTGGCCATGGAGGGCGTACTGCTCCTGCTGACCGGCGAGCCGGCCGCCATGGGCATGGGCGCGGTGGCCTTCGTGCTGCCCTGCCTCGGCGGCTGGTTCCTCTGGCACAACACCCGCTTCGCGCGCAACGCCCATCGGCTCGCGGCCGTACTGGAGGCGGAGGGCGGCCTCCCGGCCGACGAACTGCAGCGGACCCCCGGCGGCCGCATCGACCGGGACTCCGCCGACGCGGTCTTCGCCCGCCGTCAGGCCGAAACCGAAGCCGCCCCCGGCGACTGGCGCACCTGGTTCCGCCTGGCCGTCGCCTACCACGACGCCCGCGACACCCCCCGCGCCCGCAAGGCCATGCAACGCGCGATCACCCTGTACGAGGCTGGCGCGCCGGCTTAGCCAAGCACCGGCCTAGCCAAGCACCGGCGATACGCGAAAACGGAGGCGGGGCGGCCGGACCACGAACACCGACCACCCCGCCCTGGCTCTCCCCACAGCCGCCCACGCGGGCGGGCCCGGCCCTACGACGACCGGCCGCGACCTGCCCCTTCCGGCGCCGCAAGTACTGGAAACCCCGCACCCCCGCCGGTCTTGGCACTCGACTACCGGCCGCCCTGCCCAGCCACACTCCTCGCCGGGACACCCCGCCGGGCCCCCGGCGGGCCCCGCCGCCCGGCCCTACCCCCGCCGGTACTCCGCCGCCCAGGCCTCCAGGACGTCCGCGGCGCGTTCGAAGGATTCCGGGCGGCCGAGGAAGTCGCCGCTGTGGTCCGTGACCAGGGCCCGCAAGGGTTCGCCCTGACGACGCTCGACGAGGAGGGCCTGGCCCTGCACGGTCCGCGGCAGGCCGAGCCAGCGCACCGGCTGCTGGACCGTACGGACCGACGCGATCGCGCTCCACGGTTCCGTGGCCGTCCGCAGCAGGTTCACCTGGCGCAGGCCCCGGGCGCTGACCCACACACCCACCCGCAGCAGCCGCAGCGCGAGCGCGATGAACACGGCGCCGATCGCCGCCACCGCGGCCGCCCCGGGCAGCGAGCCGGCCATCGCGATGATCATCGCGGACAGGAACACGAACGACGCGAGCAGCAGAAACACCGCCGCCGTCCCCACCCGCCACGGTCCGGGGCGGTAGGGACGGCGCCAGTGGTCGGGCTCGTCATATGGAAGTGCGGCCGGTTCGGCGGCACCGTTGTCGAGATGGCGGTCGGCCGTCAGAAAGGGCAGGGGCACGGCTGATCCTCACTGGTGGCTGCTCGGCACGCGGGGGCGTACCGATGGAAGCTGTGACCGGTGAGGCTATCGGGACCGGCGGGGCGGAACCACTTGGTCCGCCCCGGCCCCCTGCCGATCAGCGGTGGGCGGCCTCGGACTGATGCACCCGGTTGGAGGCCGAGCTGTCCTGCTGCAGTGCGGGAACGCCGAACAGCAGCGCGCCGGCCAGGCCGCCCACTACTGTCAGCGTGATCAGTGACTGGCCGACGAGCTGGGTACGTGAGAGACGCGCACGCGGCGGGGGAGTGACATTGCTGCGGAACCGGTCTGCCTCTGCGACGAAGGCGAACGGGACGGGCTCGCGCCGGCGGAACATGAGGGGGCTCTCCTAGGAACCTCGTAGTGGGCACTGTCACAGGGATAGACGTCTGTGCCGCCCGTTTGGTGCCCGTTTTCCAAGACTTCTGTGAAAAATATCAACTGCCGCTCGACGCCCTGCTATAGAGCGTCCCTTTTGCGGCTAATGCGGCATCACGCCGCATTTCCTGGACTGTCAGTGGGGGGTCGTAGGCTGGTCGCGCACGAGGATCGAACGGAAGGAACCGCCGGTGTCGCACACCCCCGCCGAGAGCGCTGAGAGCCCCGAGGCTGCAGCCGTCAGCTTCCGGAGCGAGGTGACGGTCGAGCTGGTCAAGCACAGCGCCGCGGACAGCGACGTGCTCTGGGCGGCCCGGGTCTCCACGGCCGGCGAGCAGTCCCTCGAAGAGCTCCAGAAGGACCCCGAGCGCTCCAAGGGCCTGATCAACTTCCTCATGCGCGACCGGCACGGCAGCCCGTTCGAGCACAACTCCATGACCTTCTTCATCAGCGCGCCGATCTTCGTCTTCCGTGAGTTCATGCGCCACCGCGTCGGCTGGTCGTACAACGAGGAGTCCGGCCGCTACCGCCAGCTGGAGCCGGTCTTCTACGTCCCCGGAGAGTCCCGCAAGCTCGTCCAGCAGGGCCGCCCGGGCAAGTACGAATTCGTCGAGGGCACCCCCGCGCAGTACGAGCTCACCGGCCGCGTCATGGAGGACTCCTACCGCCAGGCGTACGCCGCCTACCAGGAGATGCTCGCCGCCGGCGTCGCCCGCGAGGTCGCCCGCGCGGTCCTCCCCGTCGGCCTGTACTCCTCGATGTACGCGACCTGCAACGCCCGGTCCCTGATGCACTTCCTCGGTCTGCGGACGCAGCACGAGCAGGCGAAGGTGCCCTCCTTCCCGCAGCGCGAGATCGAGATGGTCGGCGAGCAGATGGAGGCCCACTGGGCCAAGCTCATGCCGCTCACGTACGGCGCATTCAATGCGAACGGCCGGATCGCGCCGTAAGGCCCAGGCCGCCGGCCGGACGCCGGGGTGCGTGAGGCAGACGTACGAGGTGTCCGGATTGCGGCATTTTGAGAAGTTCATCTACGCTGAACAGACGGACCCGGCACTGCTTGAACCCCCGAGCAGGCAGTGCCGGAGTCCACATCCCTGCTCCCCAGAGGCGCATCCCACGGTGAGCTACGAGTAGCGTGGGACCCATGGCTCCGACTTCCACACCGCAGACCCCCTTCGGGCGGGTGCTGACCGCCATGGTCACGCCGTTCACGGCGGATGGCGCTCTCGATCTCGACGGCGCGCAGCGGCTCGCCGCCCATCTGGTGGACGCCGGCAACGACGGCCTCGTCGTCAACGGCACCACCGGTGAGTCCCCGACCACCAGTGACGCTGAGAAAGCGCAGCTGGTACGCGCCGTGGTCGATGCGGTCGGCGATCGTGCCTTCGTCGTCGCCGGAGCCGGTACGAACGACACCCACCACAGCCTGGAGCTGGCCCGCGCCGCCCAGGACGCCGGCGCCCACGGCCTGCTCGCCGTGACGCCGTACTACAGCAAGCCCCCGCAGGAGGGCCTGCTGCGCCACTTCACGGCGATCGCGGACGCCACCGACCTGCCGGTGATGCTCTACGACATCCCCGGCCGCAGCGGCGTCCCGATCAACACCGAGACCATCGTCCGGCTCGCCGAGCACCCCCGGATCGTCGCCAACAAGGACGCCAAGGGCGACCTCGGCCGCGCCAGCTGGGCCATCGCCCGCTCCGGCCTCGCCTGGTACAGCGGCGACGACATGCTCAACCTCCCGCTGCTCTCGGTCGGAGCCATCGGTTTCGTCTCCGTGGTCGGCCACGTCGTCACCCCCGAGCTGCGCGCCCTCCTGGACGCCCACCTCAACGGCGACGTCACCAAGGCCACCGAGATCCACCAGAAGCTGCTGCCCGTCTTCACCGGCATGTTCCGCACCCAGGGCGTCATCACGACCAAGGCCGCCCTCGGGCTCCAGGGTCTGCCCGGCGGACCGCTGCGCCTGCCGCTCGTCGAGCTCTCCCCCGAGGAGACCGAGCAGCTCACGCGCGATCTCGCCGCCGGCGGGGTACAGCTCTGATCAAAGACTTCACAACTGAATACGGACCAACAACCGCCTTATAGCAAGTGCACGAATGTCATGCGCGCCACGTGCCCCTACGGCAGCGTGGCGCGTGTGGTGAGGAGAGTCTTTTGAGTCATCCGCATCCTGAGCTCGGCGCCCCGCCGAAGCTTCCCAAGGGCGGCCTGCGCGTCACCCCCCTCGGCGGCCTGGGTGAGATCGGCCGCAACATGACGGTCTTCGAATACGGCGGCCGGCTGCTGATCGTCGACTGCGGAGTGCTCTTCCCCGAGGAGGAGCAGCCCGGAATCGACCTGATCCTGCCGGACTTCTCGTCCATCAGGGACCGCCTCGACGACATCGACGGCATCGTGCTCACGCACGGCCACGAGGACCACATCGGCGGTGTCCCCTACCTCCTGCGCGAGAAGCCGGACATCCCCCTCATCGGCTCCAAGCTGACCCTCGCCCTGATCGAGGCCAAGCTCCAGGAGCACCGCATCCGCCCGTACACGCTCGAGGTCGCCGAGGGCGAGCGCGAGCGTCTGGGCCCCTTCGACTGCGAGTTCGTCGCGGTCAACCACTCCATCCCGGACGCCCTGGCCGTCGCCATCCGCACCCCCGCGGGCATGGTCGTGCACACCGGCGACTTCAAGATGGACCAGCTCCCGCTGGACCGCCGCCTGACCGACCTCCCGGCCTTCGCCCGGCTCGGCGAGGAAGGCATCGACCTCCTCCTCGTGGACTCCACGAACGCCGAGGTCCCCGGCTTCGTCCCGCCGGAGCGCGACATCTCCAATGTGCTGCGCCAGGTGTTCGCCAACGCCCAGAAGCGCATCATCGTCGCCAGCTTCGCCAGCCATGTGCACCGCATCCAGCAGATCCTCGACGCGGCGCACGAGTATGGCCGCCGGGTCGCCTTCGTCGGCCGCTCGATGGTCCGCAACATGGGCATCGCCCGTGAGCTGGGCTACCTGCGGGTCCCGGCCGGCCTGGTCGTCGACGTCAAGACCCTCGACGACCTCCCGGACGACGAGGTCGTGCTGGTGTGCACCGGTTCCCAGGGCGAGCCCATGGCGGCGCTCTCCCGCATGGCCAACCGCGACCACCAGATCCGCATCGTCCAGGGCGACACCGTCATCCTGGCCTCGTCCCTGATCCCCGGGAACGAGAACGCGGTCTACCGCGTCATCAACGGCCTCACCCGCTGGGGTGCCGACGTCGTCCACAAGGGCAACGCCAAGGTCCACGTCTCGGGCCACGCCTCGGCCGGCGAACTGCTGTACTTCTACAACATCTGCAAGCCCCGGAACCTCATGCCGGTGCACGGCGAGTGGCGCCATCTGCGCGCCAACGCCGAACTGGGCGCCCTGACCGGCGTTCCCAAGGACCGCATCGTCATCGCCGAGGACGGTGTCGCGGTCGACCTGGTCGACGGCGTCGCCAGGATCGCCGGCAAGGTCCAGGCCGGTTACGTCTACGTCGACGGCCTCTCGGTCGGCGATGTCACCGAGACCTCCCTCAAGGACCGCCGCATCCTCGGCGACGAGGGCATCATCTCGGTCTTCGTGGTCGTGGACTCCAGCACCGGCAAGATCGTCGGCGGCCCGGACCTGCACGCCCGTGGCTCCGGCATCGACGACGCGTCCCTCGCGGCCGTCGTACCCAAGATCGACGAGGCGCTGGCCAAGTCCGCCCAGGACGGCATCGCCGAGCCCCACCAGCTCCAGCAGCTGGTCCGCCGCGCGGTCGGCAAGTGGGTCTCGGACAACTACCGCCGCCGCCCGATGATCCTCCCTGTGGTCGTCGAGGTCTGACGCGCCGGCCCGTACGAAGTCGTACGAAGGTCCTCAAGTCGGAGCGGGGGGGGGGGGGGGGGGG
>NZ_JAZBJP010000025.1:0-114210 GCF_036352915.1 Streptomyces bugieae | reverse complement strand
GAGGCCGAACGGCAGGCAGCGTTTCCCGACTGGCTGGACTGGTACAACTACCACCGACCCCATACTGGAATCAGCGGCCACACCCCAGCCAGCCGCGTCACCAACCTGTCCGGACAGCACAGCTAGGTCGTAGCTGCGGGCGCGGACCTGCCCGGTGAGGGCTTCGGTGGGCAGGCGCATGGAGGCCAGGTCGTTGAACGCGCGGTCGCGCGCCTGCAGTTCGCAGAACTTCTCCAGGTAGGAGCAGAAGCCCTGCCAGGCATCGTCCATGGCCAGGGCCTGCTCGCCGGCCGTGAGCCATTCCTGGAATTTCTCGGCGAACAGTTCCTCCACCAGGGCCACGCGGGTGGGGAAGTGCCGGTACAGCGTCGATGCTGATCGACCACCCCCGCTGGAGTAGCGAGCTCGCCGCCTGGGGCAAGGCCCTGCCCCACCCGCGCGCGATCCTGGTGAACTCCGCCCACTGGGAGGCCAGCCCGCTCGCCCACGGCGCCACCACCAGCCCGATGCCGCTGCTGTACGACTTCGGTGGTTTCCCCGAGCGGTTCTACCGCCTGACCTACCCCGCCCCCGGCAACCCCGGCCTCGTCGACCGCATCACCGCCCTGCTGGGCAAGGCCCCGACCGCGGACCCCGGGCGCGGCCTGGACCACGGCGCGTTCATCCCGCTGATGCTGATGTACCCGGGCGCCGACATCCCCGTCCTGCAGATCTCCCTCCCCACCCTCGCCCCGAAGGGCCTGTACGACCTGGGCCGGCGACTGGCGCCCCTGCGCGACGAGGGCGTGCTGATCTTCGCCACCGGCCTGCTCACCCACACCTTCAACATCCCCGACATGTCCAACCCCGACGCCGCCCCCGACCCGGTCCTGGCCCACTTCGACGCCTGGCTCGGCGACGCCCTCACCCGCCGCGACACCAACGCCCTGCTCGACTACCGCACCCAGGCCCCCGGCGTACGCAAGGCGCTGCCCACCCACGAGCACTTCGTCCCGCTGTTCGTCGCCCTCGGCGCGGCGGTCGACGACGATGCCGTCACCTTCCCCCATCACGGCTTCTGGTTCGGCAACTCGATGCGCTCCGTCCAGATCGGCTGACCGAACCGCACCCGACTACCTCAACCCACCCCGCCGCACGACCACCAGCACCAGCACCAGCACCAGCACCAGAACGGAAAACCCCAGCATGAACATCTTCCTGTGGATCCTCCAGGGCCTGCTCGCCGCCTTCTTCGCCATGGTCGGCCTGATGAAGGCCACCCAGCCCACGACCAAGCTCGCCAAAAGCCTGCCCTGGGTCGAGGACTTCTCCCCCAGCGCAGTCAAGACCATCGGCGCCGTCGAGTTCCTCGGCGCCCTCGGGCTGATCCTGCCCGCCGCGATAGGCACCGCCACCGCGCTTACCCCGCTCGCCGCCACCGGACTGGCCCTCACCATGGCCGGTGCCGTCGTCGTCCACGCCCGGCGCAAGGAGAACAGCGTCATCGGCATGAACATCCTGCTGCTCATCCTCGCCGCCGTCGTGGCCTGGGGCCGCTTCGGGCCCCACCACTTCTGACCTACCGTCAATCTCACTTCGGGCGAACGGCCCGTCGACCCACCGATCAAGGAACACGTCATGCTCATCGTCACCGGGGCGACCGGACAACTCGGCCGCCTTGTCGTGGAACACCTGCTGGAACTGGTCCCGGCCGACCAGGTCGCCGCCGTGGTCCGCGACCCCGGCAAGGCGGCCGATCTCGCCGCCCGCGGCATCCAGCTCCGCACCGCCGACTACGACAAGCCCCACTCCCTGGCCGGCGCGTTCGGCGCCGGCGACCGGGTTCTGCTGATCTCCGGCAACGACACCGCACGCCGCGTGCCCCAGCACCTCGCGGTCATTGAGGCCGCCAAGGCCGCCGGCGTCGCACAGCTCGCCTACACCTCCATCCTCGGCGGCGGGGCCGGCCGGACGGTGTTCGCCGCCCACCACACCACCGAACAAGCCATCCAGGACTCCGGCCTGCCGTACACGTTCCTGCGCAACGGCTGGTACACCGAGATCTACACCGCGCAGCTGCCCACCATGCTGGAACACGGCGTCCTCCTCGGCGCCGCCGCTCCCGACAGCCGCATCGCCTCCGCCACTCGCGCCGACTACGCCGCCGCCGCGCCGCGGTCCTATGCCGCGAAGGCCACGACAACACGGTCTACGAGCTCAGCAGCGACCACGCCTGGAGCCTCGCCGAGTACGCCGTCGAGGCATCCCGGCAATCCGGCCGATCCGTCGCCTACCAGCAACTCACCGCCGACCACTACCACCAAATCCTCCTCGACAACGGCCTGCCCAAGGATCTCGCCGATGCCCTCCTCGACGCCGACGACCTGGTCAGCCGAGGTGAACTCGCCCTCACAACAGGAGACTTGAGCCGCCTCATCGGCCGCCCCACCACACCACTCGCCCAGACTGTCAAGGACACGCTCAGCGCCTGACGGCGTCGTCAAGCTGCCGTTGTCGGCGGGAGGCCGCCTTGCTGGCACCGTTCGCCACGGATCAGGACCCACACGGCGTTCACCCGGCGTCGAGCCAGGGCGAGGTGGCGCCCAGATACGGCGCGACCTCGGTCACGCCACCCGTGTTGAACGCAGTCAGGTCCAGATAGCCGCGCGGGCCGGAATCCGCGCACGCGCGATCAACTCCGCCAGCACCGAGTGTGGGACACCGCCCAGGCCGGGGCGGCGGCAAAGCCGGTCGGCCGGGCACAGTCGTGCGCGGGCCGTCGAGCAGCCCCCGTCGTTCAGGGTGCTGTGTCGTAACGACCTGGGAGGAATTGACTTCGGGTGCAGCTCCTCCTGAGGGACGGGTCCCGATTCACCACTGGGTCACCAGGAGCCGTGGTAGGCCAGGTTCACGACCAGTGCGGCCGCAGGCAGGCAGAAGAACACGGCCCAGGGGGCCAACTGGTAGTCACGGACCCGCAGGTGGGTGCAGAGCGCACCGAGGAAGTACAGCACGAGACCGGCGGCGGCGAGCGTGCCGAGGACCGGCACGGCGAATCCGGCCAGCAGTCCCAGCGCGCCCGCCGCCAGCAGTGTGCCCAGCGGGCGCATCCAGGACCGGGGCACGCGCAACTTGTCCGCCTGGCTCTTGGGGTACTCGTGGCCGATGAAGTTGGCGGTGGCGGCAAGGCCGTTGACAGTCGAGGTGAGCAGGGTGACCACGAGGTAGGTGGTGAACACGAAAGTTTCCTTCTTCTTCGGGGGAACGACCGCTGGATATCCGCCCTCTCGGACGAGTCAGCGCCTTCAGAAGTGACATGCCTGGCCGGAGCAGTCCCTCAGAGGGAGCCGCACCCATTGACTTCCGTGCGTGCGGGCCTGGGGTTCGGCTGGTGGGTGATCAGCAGGCCGTCGGCCGGAGGGGCACCAGCTCGGTGCTGTAACGGTGGCGTGTGGGCCTGCGGGCTGAGCGGTCGGAGACGAGTCCGGCGATTGCCAGGTGGGTTTCGGCGTAGGCGTCGCGTCGTCCGGTGAACCGCTGGAGTGGGCGCCACTGCTTGTACTCGGCGTTGGTGTGCTCGACACAGATCCGGCGGGAGGACTGGCGGCGCCGGGCTTCGCGCCAGGCCCGCTTGCCGCCTTCGCAGGCGTCGTCGGCGGGTTTCTTGGGCGGGGCACCGAGCTGGGTGGGGAACTCGTTCGCCAGGCCCCGGTATCCCTCGTCCCTGCCGGTCGCTGAACGTGGTGGTCTTGATGGTGTTCTGCTGCTTCTTGCCGGAGATGAACGCCTTGCGCCCCGGACGGCCGGCGCGAGGGCGCCGTACGTGGACTTCGGTGCTATCGACGCAGAGCTCGACAGCTTCGTGCTGGGCGTAGGCGAACAGGTCCTCCAGGGTGCGGATGCGCAGGCCGGGCTGGTCCGGAATGGCGAAGCCCCGGGCTGCGCGGAGGGGCCTGACCTGGCGGACGGCTCCGGAGACGGTGGAGCGGTCGACTCCGTACAGCTCGGCCATGGCCTCGTGGGGCAGTCCCAGCCGCAGGCAGACCAGGTGACCAGCAGCCGGTCGGTGAAGACCAGCTTCGGCTTGCGTCCGGCACCACGTGCCCGCTGGCGGTGACCGCCGCGTTCCCCGGCGCGATCGGACTCACGGGCCGACTCCCAGCGTGGCGCGAGTTCTTCGAGCAACTCGCCGAAGTGTTGGCGGAGATGCCGGTGAAGGCAGGATGAGACAGGGCCACGCGGAGTAGCTCGTGATGCACACCTTGAGAGCCTGCGTGGCCGCCCTCATGTCACGGCCCCCTCCGCCCCCGACTATTCCTCCCGAGGTCGTAAGGAGCGGATACGGGGAGGACGAGCCGGAAGGTGCAGCCCTGACCGGGGTGGGTGTCGAGTTCCAGACGGCCGCCGTGGCCCTGGGCGATGGCGGTGGCGATCGCCAGTCCGAGTCCGCTGCCGCCGTGGGCGCGAGAGCGGGAGGGGTCGGCCCGGTAGAAGCGGTCGAAGACGTGGGCGGCCTTGTGTGGGTCGAGGCCCGGGCCTTCGTCGGCGACTTCAATGACGCAGATGGTACTTCCCCTCGGCAGGGGCGGGGAGGAACTGGTACGGCCGGGACGGTCGGTCCCGCCGGTCCTGGGGCCGGCCAGGGTGGAGCCGACGCGCACGTGGACGGGTGTGCCCGGTGGCGTGTGGGTGACGGCGTTGGACACCAGGTTCGCGACGACCTGCCGCAGCCGGTGTCCGTCTCCCCCGGTCTCCACCAGTTCCAATTCCTCGGTACCGTCCGGCTCGCGCACAGTGCGCAGCGGACCGAGGTCCAATGGGTGGGAGCGACTGTGCACGGCCGTGTCGCTGACCGCTCGGCGGCCACGGAGAGCAGGTCCACCGCCACCCTTCGGTAGGTCGGCTCCTCGTCGAGTGTGGCGAGCAGTTGTAGGTCGTCGACGAGCAGTCTCATCCGGTCCGCGTTCTGGGCGATCAGCCGGTTGGCTTCCCGCTGTTCGTCCGCCGGCCGCCCTTCGTGACGCAGGGCGAGTTCCGCGAAGCCCTGGATCGAGGTGAGCGGCGTACGGAGTTCGTGGCCGGCATCCGCGACGAACCTGCGCAGCCGCGCTTCGGACGCCTCCTGCTCCGCCATCGCCCGTTGAAGGCGCGCGAGCATGGTGTTGAGGACCCGCCCGAGCCGTCCGACCTCAGTGCGCGGATCGGTGTCGGGCAGCCGCCGGCTCAGATCGCCCGCGGTGATGGTCTCCGCCGTGCGTTCCATCCGGGTCAGTGGGAGCAGCCCCAGGCGCACCACCCAGCGGGCGACGCCGACAAGGCAGAACACGGTACCCGCGAGAAGGATGGCGTTCAGCCAGAGGATCTTCGAGGCCGCACCGTCGACGGTGTCCAGCGGCAGGACGACCACGCCGTTCAACCGGCCGGGGCCGGGCTGCAGGAGCGCTCGCCAGTGGCCGTCCCCCGATACCGCGGGGAGCGTCACGGGGTGACCGCCGCCCAGCCCGACCTCGCCGAGGGTGGTGGGAAGCCGGGGGCCGGGTCTGCCGCCGGCTCCGAGCGATCTGTGCAAGAGGCGGCCGCCGGAGTTGTAGAAGTACACGCGGAAGTCGGAGGGCAGCACTGCGGGGGCTTTCTCCAGACCGGGAATCCCCCCTCGGGAGACGGCGTCGAGAAATGCGCGGGACGGGGGCTTGAAGTCCCTGAGCCGCTGGTCGACACGGTCCATCAGCCAGGAACGCAGCACCACGAAGCCGATCGCCTGGGACGCCAGCACCGCGAGGGCGGCCAGCACGGTGATCCCCAGGATCAGGCGACGGCGCAGCGACGCGGGCCGGGAGAGAATGAACCTGCTCACCGCTCGCCCTTCCCGGCGGGTGTGCGCGGCAACCGCAGGCAGTAGCCGACGCCCCGGACCGTGTGGATCAGCGGCGGGTCGAAGCGGTCGATCTTCTTCGCAGATACTTCACGTACGTCTCGACGATACGGCCGTCACCTGCGAAGTCGTAGTGCCAGACATGGTCGAGGATCTGGACCCGGCTCACGACCCGGTTCGCATTGGCCATGAGGTACGCGAGGAGGTTGAACTCGGTCGGTGAGAGCGGGATGTAGTGGCCCGCGCGGTGCACCTCGTGGGCGTCCTCGTCCAGCTCCAGGTCGGCGTAGCGAAGGATGCCCCGCTGGTAATCGGCGGGGACATCCTGCCCGGTGCGGCGCAGAATCGCCTGGATGCGCAGCAGCACCTCCTCGATGCTGAACGGTTTGGAGACGTAATCGTCGCCGCCGGCGCTGAGGCCGGTGATGCGGTCCGACAGTTCGGTGCGCGCGGTGAGGAACAACACCGGGGTGTCGTTGCCTGCGGTCCGGAGCCTCCGCGTCACCTCGAATCCGTCGAGGTCGGGCAGCATCACGTCGAGCAGCAGCAGATGGGGGGCGAACCGTTCGACCTCCACCAGTGCTGACTGTCCGGTGCCGGTGCTGAGCACTTCGTATCCGGTCAGCCGCAATGTGGACTCCAACAGGGTGCGGATGCTGGGCTCGTCCTCACCACGAGGAGCTTGGGCCCCGTCCCGTCTGCGCGCTGCTCGACCATGACGCTCTCTGGCTCCGTCCGTTGCGTTACCGGCCATCAGGCTGTTTCCGGTGTTCAGGGGCACAGTCGTACAGGGTGCCGCCCCTGGCCTCACCTTGCCGCCGGCCCCCGGGTCGCTGCCGCCCGAGCTGCTTCCGTACGTCGAGGCCGGCACCTTGGCGCAGTGTTCGCTGATCCACGCCGAGCGCTGCGCGGCCGGGCTGTCCTTGCCCTGGCCGGGCATCATCGCTGCCATGCGGCCACTGAAGCCGGATGCCAGGACATAGCGCAGTTCCCCGCTCTTCGTCCACGCGGCCAGCTGGCGCAGGGAGGGAGCGTTGTCGCTGCCCAGGAAGCCGCCCATGGCGATCACTGTGTCGTCGCTTTCCAGGATGACCGGGGCCGCGGTCATCGCGCCGCCGTCCATCGCCAGTTTGATCCGCGCGGCCGGAGCGTGCCGCACAGCGTAGTCGAGGATCCTGCGCTGGTCGCGGGTGAGTGAGGGGTTCGCCATGAGGTCGAATCCCGCGCCGCCGACATCCGTGCCGCCGGAAGCGGCACGGCCGCCGCCAGCGCCGGTGTCGCTGCCGGTGCCGGGCAGCCCTGGAAAACCAGGCATGCCTGTGGGCAGCCCCTTCGGCATGTCCTTGGGCAGCCCCTTCGGCATCCCGGAAGGCATCTCCTTCGGCATCCCGGAGGGCATCGTCGAGGGAGTCCTCGACGGCGTTTCCGAGGGCCGGTTGCCACCTGTGCCCTTGCCGCCACCGGGAGCACCAGGCAGGCCCGGGATGCCCGACAGGCCCTTCGGCAGGCCGCCTTCCGACAACGAGACGGCCGGTCCGGCGGTCGGGGAAGCAGTCATGCCGGTTCGGGCTCGGTCAGGCGGGCGCTCAGGCGCCAGTGGTAGTAACTGCATGAGCCGCCGAACACCGTGTCCTGCTGCCGCGGTGTAAGGAGCCAGCAGCGCAACGCACTTGGCGGGGGTCAGTTGTCGTTCAGGTCTTCCCCGGCGTGGAGCCGGGTATCGAGGTCGCTGGCCCAGGCCAGGGCCCAAGTGCGCAGGTCTGCTACCTGTTCAGGGCTCAGACCGTAGTCGGCGAAGTCCTTCTGAACGTGATCGCTTAGGCCGTGTCCCTGTTGACCGGGGCAGGGCAGGCAGTAAACACCACTTGATCACCGATGCCACCGGCATCCCTCTGGCCGCCACCCTGACTGGCGGCAACCGCAACGACGTGACCCCAGCTGATCCCGCTCCTACCACGCGGTGCCGCCGGTGCGAGGCAAGCGAGGCCGGCCCCGGCGCCGCCCAGATGTGGTGCTGAGTGACCGAGGCTACGACCACGACAAGTACCGCCGGCTGGTCTGGGATCTCGGTGTGAAGCCGCTGATTGCCCGCCGGGGCACCCAGCTCGGCTCCGGCCTGGGCATCCAACGCTGGGTCGGGGAGCGTGCGTTCGCCCATCTGCACTGGTTCCGCCGCCTGCGGATCCGCTGGGAGATACGCGACGACATCCACGAAGCCTTCCTCACCCTCGGCTGTGCCCTCATCTGCTGGCGTCGCCTCAAAAATCATTCCGCTATCGAGGCGTGAAGGCCCAAGGATGACGACATGACTACGTCCCGCCACCTCGGCACGGTGCACGTCGACCACACCTTCACGGTTCCCCTCGACCACAACCGGCCCGATGACCAACAGATCCAGGTATATGCGCGTGAGATACAGGCAACAGGTCAGGCCGGCCGCGACCTTCCTTGGCTGTTGTTCCTGGGAGGCGGCCCCGGAGCGGCCAGCCCTCGCCCATTCGGCGGTGAAGGCTGGATAAATCGCGCCCTTCGGGACTACCGCGTGCTCATGTTGGATCAGCGCGGCACCGGCCGCTCCACTCCTGTCGACCGCCGCCTTCTGGCCCAGATCCGAGACCCCGGCGCACAGGCAGACTACCTGTCGCACTTCCGCGCGGACGCGATCGTGCG
Organism: Streptomyces bugieae; assembly: GCF_036352915.1. Classification (NCBI taxonomy): domain Bacteria; kingdom Bacillati; phylum Actinomycetota; class Actinomycetes; order Kitasatosporales; family Streptomycetaceae; genus Streptomyces; species Streptomyces bugieae. The sequence continues at coordinate 105,689 of NZ_JAZBJP010000025.1, read as the reverse complement.
GGATGCCGAGATCATCCGCCGGACGCTCATAGGGGACCGGCCCTGGAGCGTACTGGGCCAGAGCTTCGGCGGCCTGTGCACGATCACCTACCTGTCCTTCGCTCCGCACCGGCTCGCCCAGGCATTCATCACCGGAGGACTGCCCGGCGTGTGCGCGACCGCGGATGAGGTTTACCGTGCCTTGTATCCCACAGTCACCCTCAAGAACACCGAGCACTACGACCGATTCCCAGGCGACGTCGACCAAGCCCGAGCCGTCGCCCGATACCTGCACGACCACCGGGTGATCCTGCCGAGCGGCAGACCGCTGACCGTCAAAACTTTCCAGGCCCTGGGCAACATGCTTGGCGGCACCGATGGAAGCCTTCGCCTGCACTATCTTCTCGAAGACCCCTTCACCGGCGGAACCGAACCGTCAGAGGCGTTCTTGTACCAGGTCGAGCGCGAACTGGCCGACGTAGCCGGCGGACCGCTGTACTACCTGCTGCACGAGGCCACATACGCGCAAGGAATGGCAGCCACTCGCTGGTCGGCTCAGCGCATCCGAGATGAGTTCCCCGCGTTCGACGCCGAAGCCGCGCTCGGCTCAGGCGCGCCCATCCTGTTCACCGGGGAGATGATCTACCCCTGGATGTTCGATACCGACCCGGTGCTGCAGCCGTTCCGCCCGGCTGCCCACCTGATCGCCGAACGCCCGGCCTGGCCTGCGCTCTACAACATCGATCGCCTGCGAAATAACACCGTTCCCGTCGCCGCCGCCATCTACCACGACGATATGTACCTCGACCGTGGCCTGTCGCTCAGCACCGCCCAGATCATCCACGGCCTGAAGCCCTGGCTCACCGATGAGTACCAACACGACGGCCTACGCACCAGCAACGGGGCCGTCTTGGAACATCTCCTCGCGCTGATCAACGAACACCCCTGAGGCTCTCACTCGCACCCACCGCGTCCGCCCCGCTCAACCGAGTGACCTATTTGAGTGTGTCCAGAGCATTCTGTTAGGAGCTCTAAGTGCTGGTGGCGTTGACCAGCGGCGGTGGCTGGACCGTGACGAACGTACCGGACCCGGCGCACCCGGCGGGGAGGGGATACCTGTGAATCAACGGGTGATGGGTGGTCGGCTGTGGGGCCACATCACTGCGTGCCGGGCGGGGCAGGGCGTACGGCCACGGCGGGCGGTGTCGTGGCGGCCGCGCGCAGCATCTGGCCGGCGGCCAGGCGGCGGTAGACGGGGCTGGTGGTGAGGAGTTCCTCATGGTGGCCGGAGGCGACGGTACGGCCGTCTTCGAGCACGACGATGCGGTCGGCGTGCTGGACCGTGGAGAGCCGGTGCGCGATCACCAGCACCGCGCACTCCTGGGCGACGTCCTTCATCACCCGGGTCAGGGCGGCCTCGTTGAGGGCGTCCAGATGCGCGGTCGGCTCGTCGAGCAGCAGCAGCGACGGTCGGGCGAGCAGGGCACGCGCCAGGGCGACCCGTTGCCGTTCCCCGGCCGACAGCGTGTTGCCACGTTCACCGAGTGCACCGGACAGTCCTCCGGGAAGTCGTGCCACCATCTCTTCCAGCTGGGTGAGTTCGATGACGCGCCGGACCTGGTGCTCATCGGCATCGGGGTCGGCGTAGGTGAGGTTGTCGCGCAGACTGCCGTGCATGACGTGCGTGTTCTGGTCGACGACGGCGATGCGGGCCCGGCAGTGCGCGCGGCCGAGTTCGGTGGCCGGCCGTCCGCCGAAGAGCAGGGTTCCGGCGTCCGGTTCGTAGAATCTGGCCACCAGCGCGAAGAGGGTGCTCTTGCCCGCCCCGGACCGACCGACCAGGGCCACCTGCCGGCGGTGGGGGACGTCGAAGGAGACGCCGCGCAGCACCGGGCGTTGCGGGTCGTAGCCGAAGTGGACGTCACGCAGGACGAGTGCCGGGGCCCCTCCTCTCCGGGAGTGCTCGTTCCTGCCGGATTCCTCCGCCCGTCGGGGTGGATGCTCCCGAACGGCCGTCGTCTCCCGCATCACGGGCTTCGCGGACTGTCCGCGGTCGGCGGATTCCGCGCACTCCCCGTACTCCCCGTACTCCCCGTACTCCCCGTACTCCTCGGGCTCTGCGGGCTCCACGGGCTCTGCGGGCTCCACGGGCAGGGCCAGCACCTGCTCGATCCGTTGGTACGCACCCATGCCACGTTGGATCAGGCCCACCGCCCGGAACGCCGAGGACAGCGGCAGGACCAGATAGGACGCGTACAGGAGAAAGGCGACCAGGTCGCCGAGCGAATTGGCCCGGCCGTTCACCCGCAGACCGCCGATGACCAGGACGAGCAGGAACGAACCCTGGACGGCGAGCTCGACCGCCGGGCTCATCATCGACGCCAGTTTCGCGGTCCGTACGCCCGCGCTGTACGCCGATTCGACCCGCTCCCCGATGCGCCGCGCCTCGCGGTCCTCGGCACGGTGCACCCGGACCATCGGCAGGGCACCCAGGGCACGCTCCAGGTCGGCGCAGATCGCGCCGACGGAGTTCTGCATGCGTTCCGAGGCCGCCCGGATGCCCTTCAGCAGCGAGAACACGACCCCCGCCGCGGCGGCGATGGTCAGTGCGATCAGAAGCAGCAGCAGCGGGTCGAGCCACACCATGAGCACCAGCGCGCCCGCCCCGACGAGCGCCCCGGACACCAGGTCCGACAGCGCCTGGGCCACCACTTCCCGCAGCAGGGTGGTGTCGGCGGTGACCCGGGAGATCAGATCACCGCTGCGGTGCCGGTCGTACTCCCTCATCTCCAGGCGCAGCAGCCGCGCCACCAGGCCGTGGCGCAGTGCGCGCACCACGCCCTCCCCGGTGCGTTCCAGCAGGAAGCGTCCCACCGCACCGGTCGCGGCCTCGGCCCCGAAGAGCACGGTGAGCAGCAGCAACAGCGGCCATGCGAGCGGGCCTTGGCCGCTTTTGTCCACGATGTGCTTGGCGACCAGCGGCTGGGCGAGGCCGAGGGCGGAGCCGGCCATGGTGAGCGCGGTCGCGACGGCGATCGAGGACCGGTGGCCCGCGGTGAGCCGGAACAGCGTGGCCACCGCGGTCCGCGTGGACCGGTCGCCGCGGGGCGAGGACCGCGCCTCGCCCGGCGAGGTCGGCACCTCCCTGCTGGTTGCGGTCATGGGTCCGTCCGGCTCACCGGGGCGACGACCATGAGGCGGGTGAAGTAGCCGTCCGGTAACCCTTCGGCGACCGGACGGCCCTCCGCCTCGATCCAGGCGTGCGCGGTGAACGGGGGCACCACCCGCACCCCGGTGCACCACGTGGGCCAGGTGCCGCGGAGCCGGCAGAGCAGGGCGGCGCCCAGCGAGCGTGGCAGACAGCCGCGGGGGCCGGCGCAGCGCAGGCTCGCCGCGCACATCGCGTCACGTGCTGCCGCGGCCTGTGAGGTAGAGGCGGGCGTGGCGCCGCGACGGGCGAGGGAGAGGACCGCGCGAAGCCGGCGCGGCGGCAGGAGGGACAGGGCGAGGGCGGGAAGCAGGACGCTGCGGGCGGCGAGCCGTCGAATGAACGGGACGCCGGTCGGCCGGTCCAGTGCGCTCGGGGTCGTCATGCGGCCAGTCCGGATGCCCGCAGTTCCTGTACCAAGGCCGCAACGTCCTGAGTCGCCTGTGCCCGGTCGATGTCGAACCGCGCGACCAGCGCGTCGACGGCGTCCCTTTCCTCACCGCCGCCCAGCAGGGTCTTGACCACCAGCGTGCCGGAGGGATTGAGCTCCCAGTAGTCCCCGCTGCGCTCGTCGAGAAGTACTGTGCCGTAGTCGGTCTCCGCCGTGGAGACATCGGCGCCGAACCGCAGTGCCATGGTGAGAGCCTTTCTGCCGAGGTCCGGTGAGGACCTGTATCAAGAGGCCGGGGAGACCGCGTTGTTGGTGGTGCGGGGCTCGCCGGCGCGGGCGAGACCGCGCAGCCACACTTCGCAGGCGATGGTCGAGTACAGGATCGCGTCGCGCAGTCCGGGCGCGGAGGGGCGCCGGGCCAGTCGGCGCAGGGCGTCGCCGTCCACCAGGCCGAGCTGTTCCAGCCGGGAGTCCTCCCAGAGCGCCATCAGGTCGCCGCGGTGCTCCCGTAGTCCGTTCGAGGCGTCCATCGAGGCCTCGGCCTTGTTGCCGCGCCGCAGGCACGCTTCGGGTACGACGCCCTGCATGGCGGCGGCCAGCAGGGGTTTGTAGCGCCAGGGCGTCACGCGCTCACCGGGGTGGACCGCGAGACAGGCTTCGATCACCCGGTCGTCGAAGAAGGGCGACGCCATGGGAACCCCGGCCCGGGCAGCCATCCGGTCCCACTGCCGGATGATGCGGGTGCAGGAACGGATCTGTTCCAGGTCAGTGTGCAGCCCACGGTCCCGGTGCAGGGGTGTGGCCTGCCCGGCCGCCGCGCGCAACGCCTCCCCTGCCATCCGTTCCGCTTCCGGGCTCACCCAGTCGAACAGCCGTGGGGCCATGCCCCAGCCGAGACTGCCGGCGACGGACGGCGGTAGCGGACCGCGCAGCCGGCGGCCGGCGTCGGCCAGCCACTTGCCGTACGGCCGGGAATCGGCCAGTGCTCGCACGGTGCCGCCGAGCGGCCACTGCCACAGGGCCCGGAACCCGCGGAGCTGGCGCAGGGCGAAGAGCGGACGCGTCCGCAGCAGCCGGTGGTAGTAGGCCTCGGAACACCACGCCACATGGTCGCCGCCGATACCGGTCAGATGCAGCCGGCTGCCCCGTTCCGCCAGCCCCGGCAGATGGTGCAGCATCCGGGCGCGGTCCATCACGCCGATGGTCGGTTCGTCCAGCAGGTCGTCGATGTCGAGCAGGTCGGTGTAGACCAGCGGTGAGGCTTCGGCGTCCCAGATGACGTGGTCGAGGTCCGGGAGGAAGCGGGCGGCCTGCTGCGCCCAGTGCAGGTCGGTGTCGGCGGGATCGCGTCCGGGCCAGGTGCTGGCCACCACCCGGGCCGACGACCGCGCCGCCAGGAAACAGATCGAGGTGGAGTCCAGCCCGCCGGAGAGGTCACAACTGACCACGCCGCCCTGCCTGGTGCGGGCATCGACGGCGGCGGCCAGTGCCTCCCGTACGACGGGTGCGCCGTCGGCGAGCGCCCGTGTGGGTTCGGGCGGTGTCCACCAGCGGGACCGCCGTACGGTCCGCCCGTCCGCCGCGATGATCAGTGCGTCCTCTGGGGGCACGGCCGTGACCCCCGGAAACATCGGGGCCTCGAACAACGGATGGGGAACCGGCCACAGCAGCCGAACGGCCAGCTGCGCCACGTCCGGACCGGCGCCGAGCGCGTCCGCGAGGACGTCCGCGCTGGTGGCGGCGGTCTGGACACCGTCGACGGCGGCATGGAACACCAGCCGGAGACCCGAGGCGGTGCCCTGCACCCTGAGCTGCCCGTCGAGCGCGGCGACGAGGTGGAAGCTCCCGGGCAGTGTGCGCGCCAACTCGTCGAGCCTGGCCAGATCGCTCAACTTGGCGGCGTGGCGCTGCAGTTCGGAGGTGTCGACCGGGCAGCATCCGACGACGGCGAGCGCCGCCCGGCCGGCGCGTGCGGTGACGATCTCGTCGTCGTTCCAGTGCCCGACCAGCCAGGGCCGCCCCGAGGCGTGCGTCAGGATGCGTGTTCCTGGGCGTGAGAAGGAGCAGGAGCGGGCCACGGCGGCCGCATCCGCACGGTCGGGAAAGACCGCGAAATGCGCGTCGCCGGGACCCGGTCCCTTGCTCTCATGCGAATCAGCCATGGTGCTGGGCAGCGATCCGTCAGCCGTCCGCCGTCAGTTCTTGCTCAGGATCAGACGGTCGTTGCCGGAGCTGTTCAGGAGCCCGGTCTTCTTCCGGAACGTCCCCAGCCGGACGAGGGTCGGTGCCTCGTAAGCCTTCTTCATGACGTCTCCTTCGTCGTTGGTCGCGGCCGCCGCCCCTGGTACGACCGCGAACCGGCATACCGGTCCACGGCCGGAGCCCGAGCCCATCGGAGGCCCGGAACGAGCAGGCGGTGCGTTGACAGACGAAGCTAGTGGTGCGCCCTCGGCACCCTGCAACCCCCGCAAGGCAAGTACTATTTTCGTCTTAAGTGCAAGATGGCCGATGCATCGAACTGTCATGTAAATGACTTCGCAAAAAGTGAATCAGAGGCAGCGAGTAAATTCCGCGGCAACGAAACGTTTTGAACTGTGCTTCCGGAACCCGTCCCGCGGCCCGGCCGCGGAGAGGGCGCACGGCGAACCGAAGAGCGCGAACCAGGCGCCCCCTACCTCAATCCGCGGTGGTGCCACCGCCGTGCATCGTCCGGCGGCCAGGCGGGAGGGACGGTGCGGATCAAGGTGGTGACGGCGGCGGCTGCTCCTGACGCGGCAGATGGCCCGCCCGCTCGATCGTGCTGCAATGGTTTTTGCCGATGCAGTAGGAGGCCGGGAACGCTGCGTCGGCGTCCGGGATCCGCGTGGGTCAACTTGGGCGCTTGCCGACCAGACTTGCTCTCCGGGTATCTGCCGATGGCCTGGTGCCCAGCCGCAGCCGATACCGCCGCACCCCCGCGGTCGGCGCGTGGCCGGCCCCTTTGGTAGCGGCACGGGGCCTGCCTCAGGAAGCGGCGTCGTACCAGGGGTGGCCGCGTAGGCGCAGCGGCCGGGATCCGGTGGCCAGCCGCGGTGACTTCCTCTTGCCGTTCAGGCAGACAACGCCACTGCACGCCGATCCGCACCCGGTGCAGATCTCGTCGATCACCTGCGCATGATCCCGCCACCGGCCACAACGCCTGTTGCTGACCGGCAGGAACGGCCGAAGCCGTGCCCACTCGGCAGCACTGAAATCTGCCCGCCCCATGCCCGCAGCGACGACCCGGGCGCGGGCTGGTCACAAGATCGATGGGACAAGTGCGTGCAGGTCGCCGTATGGCCGCGCGCGGTGCTCGGTCGACCGGCCCGGCGCCGGCGCCGGGAGCGGATCGGCGGCTGGATGTTGATCGCCCTCGGGGGTGGGGGCCGTCATCGAGTAACGCCGCTAGGACCGCGTCGCCTTCTGGCACTCGTCCGCAGAGGACTCGCCCCGCCCGACCGGCGCGCTGCGGTCGTACGGGTCGATCTCCGTGCCGGCCTGGTCCGTCTGGCGATCCGTGCCGAAGGGAGGGGTGAAGTAGCCCGTCGGGGCGCCGCAGCCGCCGTTGGTCATGTCGTACTTGTACGAGACGATCGAGAACGTGCCCGGCTCGGTGATCACCTTCTCCGGGTCGTCCCAGCTCAGCACCAGCTCGCGCCGGACGATCGTGCGCACGATCTCGTCGCCGTCCTCGCCTGCACGGGTGACCGGGTAGACGAAGGTGACATCGGCGGTCACCTGGAGCGCGCCGCGCTTGCCCTCCCGGTAGGTGAGGCGGCCCCGGGTCTTGACGACGTCGCCGACCAGGTGGGTGCGGGAGGGCTGGAAGCGGCTGAAGAGGAGGAGGGGGTTGTTTTTCTCGCTCGGGGTTCGGAAAGCGGTTTTCAGAAGGTCTTGGACGTCCCGCTGGTGCGGGTTGATCAGTGCCATCGCCTTCTCCGGGCGCTGGCCCCGCAGCACTGCGCGGTCCAGGCTGGACGCGACGAGGAAGCCGCGGCTGCGGGCGAGGGCCCGTTCGACCTCGGCGGCGCTCATCCAGCCGACCGCCTGGGCCTTCGGCACGGTGATCCCGGCCGCTCCGCTCGCCCACCTCGCCGCCGGCGAGCCGCGGAACGGCTCGTCCATGGTGGGACGTTGGGCCACCTGCGCCGGAGGCGCCTGGGTCGGGCGGGCGGTCTCAGCCGCCAGCGGTGAGGAGTCGGCGCCGCCGAACAGACCCACTATCCGCCCCGGCGCGAGCGCCACCGCCAGCAGCACCAGCGAGGCCAGCAACCCGACCACGTACCAGCCCGTGCGCCGCTTGGGCCGCGCGGGCGTGTAGTTGCGCCAGCCCTCCAGGCTACGGTCGGGCTCCGAGCGCAGCCGCTTGGCCACGTCGCGGGCCCGAGCCGACGGTTCCTTGGGCGCGTCGGTGACACCGGCCACCGACTCGCGCAAAAACCGCTCCCACTCCTCGTCCGATCTGGACGAGCCGTCCGGTTCCGTACCCGCACCCATCCCCAACCCCCTGGCAACCAGTAGACCGCGGCCCACTTGCCTGGGACGCGCCCGCATAATGACACAGAGCGAGAAGAGAGCAGGTCCGGGGCGGGTATGTGGGGTTGAGGCTCGTGAAGTGGAGTGAGATGGAGTGAGGTGGAGTGAGCTGGACTACCTCGAGTGTCTGCACTCCGAGCGGCGCGGCTACGAGTGGGTGATGGCCCACCATGGTGGGCTCACCCCAACGCAGGCGCGGGAAGCTGCCCTGCAGCGGTACCCGTACGAGCCGGACGACGCCCCCTACCGTGGGCTGTTGTTTCACGATGAGGCGTGGCACTGGGCGATGCTGGCGATTCACGGCGATCGGTACGTGGTGGAACACCCCGAACTGGCCCACCCCTCACCTGAGTACCTGGCCGCCCGGTGAGCGTCGCGCTCAGGGCATTTTCACTTCTCAGGCTGATGCCCGTCCGCTTCTGCTGAGGGGGTGGCAGCCGATGGCGGCTCCATTTCTCGCTGGGATTTCAGAGCCGATCCCTCATTCGAACCACCAGCAACGGAATGACCATGCGCATCGAAGAAGAGACGTACACGGACGAAAACGCGCGCGTGTACCACCAAGAGGAGCCCTTCGCTGGAGAGATGGTCGGAAGGACAGCGAAGGTCGACTGACCAGCCTCGTGAACTACGTCGGGGGAATCGAATGCGGGCCCGTTACCGGCCGGAGGGGGGGTCGTAGCCTCGGGGTCCGAGGTGCGGGTCCGTCCAACTGAGAACGGCGGCGACGAGCGTTTCGTACGAGGCGCGGTCGAGGGGGAGCTCGGCCTCGATCAAGCCGTGAGGGTCGTGGAGCATGGCGTGGGTGCCGCTCATCGGTGCCTCGCCGCGCCATCGTGGTCGCTAGTGGCGTCGTCCGGGGCGGCCTGGGCGGCGTGGGCAAGGAAGCGAGCGTAGCTGCGGTCGGCGCGGGGCATCACCCACCGCATCGCCCGCAAGGGGGCGAGCCTCACAGCGCCTGTGCCGCTACCGCTGGACCATCGAGCGCACCATGGGCTCGTCGGCTGCCGCCGCCTCCACAGGCGCTACGAGCGCAAAGCTGAGCACTTTCTCGCCTTCCTCAGTATCGCCTCACCCTCATCTGCCACCGCAGACTCACCAAGTGAAATGGCGTCTGAAGGCCCGGGGTCCGGTTTGGCGGCTAGATTAAGTCCGAAGTCTTGGCGCATGAAGCGAGGGTCTCGTTGATCCGTTTGTGACGACAGATCTCGAAACCCTCGCGACAGCACTGTACGTGAAGATCGATGACGCTCTGGCAGGAACGCGGCGGATGGGACGGCCGCCGAGACTGACGGACGCGGAACTGTTGACGGTGGCAGTGATGCAAGCCGTTTTGGGGTTCGTCTCCGAAGCCAGGTGGCTGCGGTTCGCCCGCCGCCACCTGGCCGCCGAGTTCCCCTACCTGCCCGGCCAGTCCGGCTACAACAAGCGCCTGCGGGCGGCGAACACGCTGATCAGCCGGTTCATCCGCACCCTGGCCCGAGACACGGACCTGTGGCACGACGACGTGTGGATCGTGGACTCCACCCCGGTGGAATGCGCACGCTCCCGCCCCACCGCCAAACGCTCCGACCTGGCCGGCTGGGCCGCCTATTCCTACTGCCCCTCGCACTCACGGTTCTTCTGGGGCCTGCGGCTCCACCTGATCTGCACCCCCGGCGGGCTGCCGATCGCCTGGGCACTGGCCAACCCCAAGATCGACGAACGCGAAGTTCTCACCGACATGCTCCTCCACGACGCCGACCTGTTGACCAGTCATCCCAGACAGACGGTCATCGGCGACAAGGGCTACGTGTCCCAACACCTCGACACCTTCATGGCCGACCATGGCCTGTCCGTGCTGCGGCCCAGCTACCGCAATCGCAAGCCCCGACCCGGTGAACACCTGCTCAAGCCCATCCGGCAGCTGATCGAGTCGGTCAACGACACACTCAAAGGCCAACTCGACCTCGAACGGCACGGAGCCAGGACCCCAGCTGGAGTCCTGGCCCGCATCGGACAGCGCATCCTCGCCCTGACCACGGCTATCTGGCACAACCGCACCAACAACGCACCGATCACCCGATCACTGATCGCCTACGACCACTAACCAAGACTTCGGACTTACTCATCTAGAAGTTGGGCACGGCCCACTGGAGGCAGCACTAACGACCCCCATACGACACCCGAGGCACGGCAGGCCGCGCACGCCGCGCCCCGGTGGGCCGTCAACGGGCCCGGGGCGGGCGGACGCGGCCGGGCCCGGTCAGCGGCATCCAGGATGACATCAGGGGCTTCAGCCGCTGCGCACGCGAAGGCGCGCGGGTTCCAGGAATCCTGGGCGCCAGGGGATGGGAACCCGTACGCGAGTCCCCGAATCATAGGGCCATGCGTACGGGTTGACGGCTGCCGATCAGAGATCACCAGGGCATCGGGTGGGCGGGGCACGGCGCGAAGCCTGCGCCCTGGCTGGCCGGGTGCACGTGCCGACGGCCCGAGAGACCGCAAGCCGTCTTCGGGTCCTCGTCACAGAACTCCACGCACGTGCAGTCCTGGATCTCATCCAGCGTGGAGTCGGCGGAGGCGTCCGCGTCGCCGACCCGAGGTGAGCGCCGGTGACGGTCGGCCGTGAGGTCGAGGCGGGCCAGTGTCATCCCCGCCCCTCGTGTCCGGCCTGGGTTGTGATAGCGCCGCACTTCGTGCACCGCAGTCCTTCGGCCCGCTGGCAGTTGTCGCTGAGCGCGGAGTTGACGACCTCGAAGTCATCCCGAGGGAGTGCCTCGGACTCGCCCACAGCGGCAGTCTCGGCGCCCCCGGTCAGGACGCAATGGGCTTGGCCAACTTATGCCCGTTCTGGGCGGACCTTGCCGAGTCTCGCGGCCTCGCACGACCTGGTGGGTAGTACTGGCAGGGCCAGCTATGCCCTTGGTGATCGGCTGGGTGAAGAGCAGACTCAGGGCATGGGCAATAACGACTTGGGTGACTTCCTGCGGGCCCGCCGTGCTGGACTCACGCCGGATGAGGTCGGTCTGCCGGTCGAGTTCGGCGCCGGTCGTCGGGTCGCCGGTCTGCGGCGCGGTGAGGTCGCGCAGCTGGCCGGGGTGAGTACCGAGTACTACACCCGTCTGGAACAAGGCCGCGCCCGGCAGCCGTCCGAACAGGTACTGCATGCCCTCTGCGACGCGCTGCGGTTCGATGACATCGAGCGGCGGCATCTGTTCGCGCTCGCGGGCACCACAGCCGGGCACAAGGACCGGGCCGAGCACTCGTCACGGCTACGACCGGCGTTGCGACAGGTGCTGGAGTCGATGGATCTGGCTCCTGCTTTTGTCAGCGACCGGGACCTCACTGTCGTCGGCGGGAATGCGTTGTGGGCGTTGCTGTTTCCCGATGTGGCCGAGCTGCCGCGCCGGGAACGCAGCATGGCGCGCTGGACGCTGTTGGATCCGCGTGCTCGCCTGGTGTGGTGCGACTGGGAACGCGTCGCCCGCGACTACGTGCATGGGTTGCGGCGGGCCGCCGCCGCCCAGCCGCGAAACCAGCGCATCGCCAACCTGATCGGTGAGCTGATGATGCGCTCACCCGAGTTCCCGGCCTGGTGGTCAGAACACCGCGTCCAGGAACGCACCACCGGCCTCAAACGCCTCCACCACCCTCTCGCCGGCGACCTGGAACTGCAGTACGAGATCTTCACCTCGGCCGCCGACCCGGGCCAATCGCTCGTCGTCTACTGCGCGCCGTCCGGCTCGCCCTCTCAAGAGCGCCTGCGACTACTGGCCAGCTGGGGCAGCGAACCCGCCACCGCGACTACCCAAGACACCGCCGCCGAGTCCTGACCACCGCCCACACCGGGCGATCCAGCACCAACACCAACACCACCCAGACACGACCTCGCCCTACCCGCGGGGTCGATGCCGCCGTGCCCACGCACGCCCCGCGGCCTGACACTCATCCACGAAGGGACACCCGTAAGTGAGCAAGACATTCCTGATCACCGGCGTCAGCACCGGCCTCGGACTGGCCACCGCCCGACGGGCCCTGGCGGCCGGGCACCGGGTCGCGGGCACCGTGCGCACCGAGCAGCACGCGGCCGCCTTCCAGGCACTGGACCCCGACCGCGCCCGGGCCTTCATCCTCGACCTGTCCGACGCGGACCGGATCGACCCCACGGTGCGGGCCGCCGAAGCGGAACTGGGCCCCATCGAAGTGCTCGTGGCCAACGCCGGCTACGGGCTTGAAGGCACCTTCGAAGAGTCGTCGATGGCCGATCTGCGCCGCCAGTTCGAGGTCAACGTATTCGGCACGGTAGCGACCGTGAAAGCGGTCCTACCCGGCATGCGGGAACGGCGCGGCGGCCACATCTTCGTCATCACCTCGATGGGCGGGCACACCACCTTCCCTGGACTGGCGTTCTACGAAGGCAGCAAACACGCCCTGGAAGGCATCACCGCCACCCTGGCCCAAGAGGTCACCCAGTTCGGCGTGCGGGTCACCGCCGTAGCTCCCGGCGCGTTCAAAACGGACTGGGCAGGTAGGTCACTGGTCCGCGCACCGCGCAGCATCGCCGACTACGACGCACTGTTCGACCCGATCCGGACCCGCCGCCAGGCCCTCGCGGGTCAGGGCATCGGTGATCCCGATCGCGCGGGCGACGCCATCCTCACCCTCCTGGACGCGGAGAAGCCTCCCGTGCATATCCTGCTCGGCTCGGACGCGCTCCGCCTGGTCACCGCCGGGCGCCAACGCGTCCAGGACGACTTCGACGCCTGGGAGGAACTCAGCCGCTCCACCGACTCCACCGAAGGCGGAGTAACAGTCGCCTGACGCTGGGCAATTCACCAAGACAGCGGCCGGAACGGCGCTGTGGCTACCGACCCACCCGGACACCACGACGACGGGCACCACAGCGCCGGAGGACGCGATCGAAAAGCTGCGTGACTTTAGGCCGCGAGCAGCCCCTGGGCGGCGTTACTGCCCAGGGGCTGCTGCGGGTGGTGTCTAGCAGCCGAATCCACCCGAAGATGTCCAGTAGTTGAGGCGCGCCCACGTCTTGGGGCCGACGATGCCGTCGGCTGAAAGCCCCTCACACCTCTGGAACGTCTTCACCTTGGCTTCGGTACCACTGCCGAAGGTTCCATCGACGACCAGGTTTCCACCCAGAATGGAGTTGTTGAGCTCACACTGAAGCTGCTTCACGACGGTGCCGGTATCACCGCGCGACAGCACAGGCTCAACGCTGGAGTAGTGACAGGCGTAGGAAGACCCGGCATGGGCGTTCGGGGCCGCCCCAATGCCCAGCGATACCGTCAGTGCGGCGACGCTCAGGGAGCTTGTAATGAGCTTCCTCAAGTGCGTATTCCTTTCAGATTGGATGCTTTGGGGTCTCTGTGAAGCGATCAATTCGATTGAGTTGATCGGCCTGTTCGCCAGGCCATGAAAGTCCCTCTGCACCTGGGCAGGAATTGGGTTTTCGTGGCTGGCAGGGGGTGCTGGAGCTCGTTCAGCCGCGGCCTTCGCATGCCTTGCAGTCGCCGCTTCCTCGGCAGCTGTCGCACTCCCATACACCTCGATAGCCGGAGCCATCACAGGTGGTGCACTTTCCATTGCCCTTACAGCGCTGGCACCTGTTCCACATGGTGCGTCCTTTCGCAGTTGAGTCGTTTTTTGATTGTCAGCAGGGTGTGATGGGCCGGCGGAAATGTCGTGCCGTCCGATGCAGGCTTCGTTCAGATCACTCGGATACCGGCGATGCCGGCCCGTCCGCTGGCAACAGATTGCCCCAGGCGAGGGCCCAGTTGAGGGCTCCAGTGGCCTCACGTTTTTGCACTGCAAGTTGCACCGCCGTAACCTGCTGCTCCTTCTGTTGCACCGCAACGAGTTCTCGTCATCCGGAGGCTTTTGTGGGGGAACCAACCGTGCTCTTCACGGAGCTGGCGCGTGCTTTAGTCCAGGCTCTCGACGCATGGGCGGCCGTGGTAGGCCAGGCGACCGACACCGACAAGCGGCCCACACGCACAGGCTTGATTGCGGAGTTGGAGAGGGATCGGAGAGAAGCAGAGCGCCTCGGTCAGGCTCGAAGGAGGATTGATGAGCCTCTGCTGGCGTACTGGCTTAAGGGGCGGGATCAGCTGCTCGTGGGCAAAAAGAGGAACCGGCTGCCCAGCGAGGAGGACAGCGCAGCCATCGCCCACGTCCTTGCGAAGAAGGCGTGTCGCGGCACCGAGCAACTAAGCAGACTCGGCAGGGAAATCGCAGACCTTGCGCGCCGCCTGAAAGACGAAGGCGGGGCGGGATGGCGGAATGCCGTCCTTGCAAGCCTTGTACATGAGGCCAGGCCTGGCGAGGAGGTGGGGGCAGAGCACAGCACGACATCGGTTACTCCACTTCCTACACCCGGGAATTCTCGGGGAACTCCCGGGTCTTCCGAGGCACTCCCCGATAAGCCCATTGCCGGGGTGTCGTGCACTGCCACGTACGGGGAGGAGGCTTCCGTCTGGTCGCCACCAGCCGCCGGCGGCCACCTTCCCGGCGCCCCACGCCCCGACGGCAGGCAGCGGCCACTACACCACCAGCAGAGCTGGGTCAATGCCTTGGGCAGCGTCGTTGCGGTCGTTGTTTCCATTACGGCGGTCATTACTGCGGCAGCGGTCACGGCATCCGACGACGGCAAGGGGGCTGAGCCCCCGTCAGCAAGCGCCGCCCCTCACACGTCGCCGATCTCTCCCGTCCACAGCGGCCTGGCAAGAACCGCCGGGCTGGAGACCCCCGGCTTGGAGAAGGGGGTCCTGGGCGAAGACAGCCGTTGCAGTGCACCCTTCCAGGGCCCGAACGTGATCACGTGGAGGGTATGCGCACGCGTAGATGAGGAGTACGTCTCCTTTGCCTTGAAGATCACCAACCGAGGCCGGGCAGCAACCACCGTCAAGATCCGTCTGGAGTACGCACAGACCAGCAGGTTCCACTCCTGCCCGAAGGCACGGAACACTCATCTCCTCAACGCCCCGGCAGGCAAAACCGTCATCACGGATCCCAGGCAGTGCGCCGTGCCCCGGGAAGCGACACCCTTCGCCTACCAAGGAGTGGGCTGGGTAGTCGCCGAGGAAGCCAACGCAGGCTCATACGAGCTGGCCCCCACTGCGCACGTCTATCCCGATCGGGTCATCTGGAAGCCGGACTTCGTGTGACCACGGCCTCGGCCAACATCGGTACAGCGATGGCGGGGAGCATCTGCGGCACCCGCAGCTGCCCGGCCTGCACGTTCGGTCATGATGCATGCTCGATGTCGAGTGATGGGTCGAGCCGGGCCCAGTCCAGCGGCCCGCGCCGACGGGGCAGGGGCAGGGGCAGGGGCAGTAATGCGAATCCCCGTACGGCATATCTGGGGAAACGTGATGTGGACCCGCCATGGCCCGTGCTGGGCACTGTAGCCGCTCTCGGGCGCACGGAGATCGTCTGCGATTACGGGACGACGAAGGGCTCGGAGTCAATTGGAGTGACTCCGTGCCCTTCGTGGGGGCTGGGATGAGGCGTCAGGTGGCTCCAATATCGCACTTCCCGGGCAGTGGCCCAGGGCCATGCAGCCGATCGGCCACAGCTGACGCGTCTGTCCGGCGCTGCGCACAGAGGTGACGGTCTGCTCATTGCACTGGCACCCGAACACCCCAGGTCCTCCCCTGCGCCAGCGGACAACAGCACTGGGAGGGATGCGTGGTGGTGTGCTGATGCCTTGCGGCCGGCGGTGCTGACCGACATGGCCCGCAGCACTCCTGCGCAGACCGATACGCCTGGTCAGCGGAAGGCCGCAATCCGAGCGCTGGACATCCTCGATCTCGTCGACGCAGCCGAGGGGATCACCACCCGAGATCTGACCAGCCGCAGTGATCTTCCGCATGCGGCGGTGGCCAGGTGCCCCATCGCCCCGAACGGAGTGCTGAGTTGCTGCAGCAGACTCTTGGCGCTCTGCGGGATCAGCTCGGGGCGGCTGTCTATGTCAGCACCTACACCGACGGAGACGTGAAGGTTCTGCAAGCCCCCCGGGCCCCACGCGCCTGCGGTCACCGAGTGGGTCGACTTCCGCGACGCCGCCCACGCCAGCGCCGTCGGCAAAGGCCTGCTGGCCCAACTCGACTTCGCCAGCCGCATGGACCACCTCACCCGCTACCAACCACTCCCCCTGACCGAGCGCACCATCACCAACCCCCACGCACTGTTCGAAGCACTCGACGGACACGGCCCCTACGCCGCCCAATTCGACCTGTTGGAGTACTCACACGAGGAAGTCTGCGCCGCCTTCCCCCTCGGCATCCCCGGGCAAGCCCCATGCGTCGCCCTGTCCCTGCCGGCCGGACAACGCCACCAACTCCTACACACAGCCCACAAGCTCAGCGAACGCTCCGCAGGACTCCTCCTGGCCCTCCTCCTCACCAACGAAACCCCAACCAACCACCGACCACCCCGCACCAACACCCACACCACGAGAGAAACGCACCAACCCGCCCTCACCAACACAGCCCGCGCCCTACCCCAGATACACGCCACCCGACACTGAACACCCCCCGCCCACCCCCACACCACCAACCCAGGGCGGGAGGCACGGGGCCCTTGCCGAACCCAACACCCACCACATGGGAGGCACATTCTCGAAAGGCACGCCTCCCACACCACCTGTGTAAGTAAGAGCACCTGACGTGGTACGGGGTCCTGGTGACCATGTGCGGAGGCAGCCTCGTCCGTGGCAGGATGACGGCGTGCTAACGCGAAGGGCCGATGCCCTGTAGGCAACCGAAGACGCTGCACACAAAGCGACGGGCCGGGGAGCTGAGACATGGTCGCCTTCTACTCCTCCGCGCTGGACGGAGTCGCCGCCAACCCGGCTCTTCCCACACCGCTGCTGCTGCGATTGATCGCCTTCGACGGCGGGGGCCACGGCCCGCCCTTCCAAGCCCTCCACCGGACAGGGCTACCCGAACCGGCCGTGGCGGCTGTCCTTGCCCACCCGGCCCTGGATGCGCGAGTCGAGTTCGCAAAGAGCGGCCAGGCGGAGCCCGAGCAGCGAGCCCGGCTCGCAGGCGACCCCTCGCCCAGGGTACGGGCCGCCGTCGCACACGGACCCGAGTGGAGCCACGATCACCGCAAGAAGGTCCGTCCACTGCCGGACGCTGTGTGCGCGCGTCTCCTCGAAGACCCCGAAGCATCCGTACGCAGCGCACTGGTGAACTCGCGCCACGTGGCGCCCTCCTTCCTCGCCTCCCTAGCCCGGCATCCTGATCCGGCCGCACGACATGCCGCCCTGCGCGTCTGGGACGAACTGGCCCCGGACGAGCACGCCGCGCTGCTCGACGACCCCGACCCTGAGGTACGGCGATCAGCCGCACTGTGCGCGTGTCCCGACGACGCAGGACTCACGGCGGCGCTGCTCCGCGACCCCGCCGCCCTCCCCGAGGCACTGCGCCGGGGGCTTCTCGATCGCGCGGACGCCGAGCGGTTCCTCACCGAAGGCATCCACCTGGCCGAACTCGCCGCCAATCCGTCCCTGCCGGCCGACCTCGTGGACCGTCTCGCCGTCGACCTCGACGACGGGGTGCGGCTCGCCGTCTCCCTTAGGCCCGAGCTGTCCGAAGCCCGACGCGCCGCGATCGACTTCACAGTGACCCCCTACACAACGGGTGACGTGGACTGGGTGGCCGCCGGCATCGCCGACCAGGACGTACTGCATCGGGCCGCGACCTCCACCCATCCCCTGCTGCGCCGCGCCGCGGCCCGCAGCCCCCATCTACCTCCCGATCTCCTGCGGCATCTGGCCGAGGACACAGACGACCTCGTGCGCACCCACCTGGCCATCTACCACCCCGACACCCCGGAGGAGGTCCTGATGAGCGTGTACGCACGGCTCGGCGGGACGTTCTCCGCCTGGATGGCGACCGGCCACCCCCGCTTCCCCCGCGACGGGCTCGCCGCCCGCTACGCGAACCATCCCAACGGGATCTACCGCCAGCTGGCTGTCCGCGACCCCGCCGCCAGCCCCGAACTGATCGAGCGACTCAGCCACGACCCCGACGTCTGGACACGACAGGCAGCGGCCGGCGACCCGCGCCTGCCGCTCCCACGACTCCTCGAAGCCCTCGCCCTACCCGAACCGGCCTGCAGCGCGGGCACCAACCCCGCCCTCCCCCCAGATGAAATGGCCGCCGTCATGGACAAAGCCGGCGTGCCCGCATAACGAAGGACGCCCAGAGCGACACAGCCGACGTGCTCGAGGCCGATCCGACAGTCGAGTAACTGTCATTCCTGTGGATCGGTTAGTGCGACTGAATGTCTCCATTGGTGGGCGTCGCCCTCTGCATTGCCCAGCTCATATGTGTGCAGGGGTGTCGGGCTGGTGCCGGCGGCGGTGCGTGGGCGTGAGCCGACAAGTGATCTCAACATGCCGACACCTGCTACGACGGCGGCGACGTGCAGCACGGCAGCGACGGCGAGGCTTTCCGGCAGGGTGACGTCGCTGGGGTGGGCCACGGCAACGAACAGCGTGAGGGGCAGTTTCCAACCGCTCCACGCGAAGAGCGAGCCCGACCCGAGCCAGCCGAGCGCCAGCAGGAGGTGGTGGGGCACTCGGGCAGGACGCTGTCGGGCAAGCGTCCAGACGGCGGCGGATCCGGCGAGCGCCCACAGCGCGCCCACGCCCGTCAGCAAGTAGCCGTTGGTGTTCCGCTCCGCCGGGTGTGCGACTCCGAGGGGGCCGCCAACTGCCCAGTACAGCCAGGCAAGACCGACGACGGCCGCGACAGCAGCGGCCCACGGCACTGCAGTGCGGGTACCGTCCCCGACTCTCGCGGTGAAAGCTTCCGGCCAGCGGCGCCGCAGGTAGGCGGGGAGCGCGAGGGCCAGCCCCAGCCCCATCCCGATGAAGCTGAACTGGATCAGTGCGCCTTCCCAGCCAGGCATGGCAGAGTCATCGCCCCCGCTGTTCGCCGCGCCGCCGCGCGCAGCATCCAGCACCGTACTGAGCACGGCGTACGGCAGGATCGACACGAGGAACCCTGTCCCCGTCCAAGCGCAGAAGGCCACCAGCCGCCCCGGTATCCGCATGCCCCAGGGCCGCACCAGGGCGAGCGCCAGGGCGATCCCGATCCCCGCCATACCGATGGTCACGGTATTGAGGAGGACCCAGCCGGCCAGGGTGAAGCCCTCCCCGATCGACGCCAGTCCCAGCAGCGAGCCGACGACCCACGACACCTTGATCAGCAAATAGGGCGACACCGCCAGCGCCGCCCCATATCCCGCGCACCGTCCGACCCGGTCCCAGCGTTCCACCTGGATATCCCTTCCTCAGCAGGAACTCCAGCCTCGGACATCCCCCTGCCCGTCCACGTCCACCACAGGGAGCGTTCACCTCCGTCGGGCGGCGGAGCCCGATCTCGTCATCCCGGCGGACCGGGCGTGCGAGCTGCCCTGACGAACGCTCGCTTGCACACCGCAGGCTCAGTGGCATTGGGGTCACTCATGCCACGAGGGCGGCGGTCCGTTCGACGAGGTGGCCTCGTTCGAAGCGGGCTCCGGCTCGGACGAGGGCGACGAGGTGGGGTGCGTTCACGGCTCGCCAGCGGGCCTGGGCGGACTCGACGAGCTTGAAGACCATCGCCAGGGCGGCGGCTCGGGATCCGGCCCCCTTGGTGACCTTGGTCCGCAGCCGCACGATCGCGAAGGCCGACTCAATGGGGTTCGTGGTCCGCAGGTGGATCCAGTGCTCGGCGGGGAAGTCGTAGAACGCCAGCAGCTCGTCCTCGTCATCGATGATCTTCTTGACGGCCTTGGGGAACTTCGCGACGTACTGCTTGGTGAACGCGGCGACGGCCTTGGCCGCATGCTCCCTGTCCTCGGCGTTGTAGATGTCCTGGATGGCCTTCTTCGCCGCGGGCTGGGCCGACTTCGGGAGAGGGTCGAGGCAGTTGGCCGTTTTGTGAACCCAGCACCTCTGATGGCGGGATTCGGGGAAAACCTCGTTGATCGCATTCCAGAAGCCGAGGGCGCCGTCGCCGACGGCGAGGACGGGAGCGCGCATTCCGCGCCGCTGGCAGTCCCGCAGCCCGCCCAGGACTCCGAGGACTCGCGGTAGCCGTCCGTCATCGCGATGAGCTCTTTCGTGCCGTCTACACGTATGCCCATGACGACCAGGACCGCGGCCTTCGCCTCCTCCAGGCGTATGCGCAGGTGGATGCCGTCGGCCCAGACGTAGCCGTAGTCCGTGGCGGACAGGTCACGTTCGCTGAACGCCTGGTGGTCGGCCTGCCACTCAGTGATCAGCCGGGTGAAGGTGGCCGGTGACAGGCCGGCCGAGGAACCCGGGAACTGCTCCAGCGCGGGCACGAAGTCCCCGCTGGACAGCCCGTGGAGGTAGAGGAGCGGCAGCACCTCGCTGATCTTCGGGAACTTGCGGCACCAGGGCGGCAGGATCGCCGAGGAGAGCCGGTTGCGCTCGCCGATTGCCTCGTGAGCACCCAGATGTCGATCGGAAAGCAGAACGTGGAATCACCTCCCCTAACACTCGCAGAGCTGGACGTTTGGCTCGACGAGCCGCGGCGGCAAGGTGGCGTGGTCGTGTTGCGCGCCGCCACCGGCTCGAATGCGGGAGCAGTGCTGGAGGCACTCCGCCGACGGGTATCGGGCGCGGTGTTCGTCGACTGTCTCCATCTGACCGCCGAGGAAGTGGCAGTGCGCGTACTCATCAGCCTTGGGGTGGCACCGGAGGATGCGCACAAACGGCGACCGAGCCTCTGGGATGCCCAGGGGCTCATCACGACGACCGCTGCGGGTCCCACGTCAGTTGGCCCGTCCGCGTCGAGAACCACACCGAACTACGCCGCCTGATCGGGACGAGCGCGGGTGGCGGCGGCCTCGTCCCTGACGCGACACCTGCCCCGACTGCTGGAAGGGAGTCGTCGATGACCTCGATCGATCAGGTCGCCACCCTCGCGACGTTCGGTCCGATGTGGGCTGTCCTCGTGGTCGGCAACAACCTCGCCAACTGCTCATCTGACCAGAGCGACACGTGCCTGAGAGCCATTCCGCCCTATGCGCGGTGCGGCAGGCGTAGCGTGAAGATCGCTCCCGATTCGGCTTGATTGGCGGCCTGGACGGCACCGCCCATCAAGTGCGCATTTTCTTGGGCGATCGACAGCCCCAGTCCGCTGCCCTCGGACCGGGGGCGGCGACTGTCCGCCTTGAAGAAGCGATCGAAGATGTACGGTAGGGCCTCCTTGGGGATGCCGCTTCCACTGTCCCTCACCTCGATGAGGAACTCCGTTGGCCGTGGCAGGACACCTACCGTTACGGGCGAGCCACCGTGCTGGAGTGCGTTGCCGATTAGGTTGGCGAGGATGACGTCCAGACGCCTTGGGTCGAGGCGTACGCGGAGGGGGTGCGGTGCGTCCAGCGTGACAGCTGCCGCCCATTCGCGGGCATCGAGGCAGGCGGCCACCTGCTCAGTGACATCCACCGCTTCGGTGACGAGCCGTGCGGTGCCCGCGTCGAACCTCGTCAGCTCCATCAGGGTCTCGACCAAGTCATTCAATCGTCGGGTCTCGGTGATGACCAGCCGTACTGCCGGCCCGATCATTGGATCGAGCCGGCCGGTTTCCTCCTCCAACACCTCGGTCACGGCGGTGAGTGCGGTGAGCGGAGTGCGCAGTTCGTGAGACATGTCGGCCACGAACCGCCTCATGGCCGATTCGGGCGAGTCCAGAGCAGCATCTGTTCGTGGCTGGTAAGCGGGATTGGGCATGAATGGCACTGTGCCCAGGGAGTTGCGGTCCCGGCACTGCGGCTCCGGTCGTTCGGCCGCGCGCAGAGACGAGCGCATTCCTTCGTAGATCTCGTTGAGGGTAAGCGACTCGCTGGCGCCCGGCACACCTTGGTGCAGCAGACTCACAAGCTCTCCGGTGAAGGCTGTGTAGAGTTCGCCGGGCGGGGCGAGGGCGAGCGCGTTCTCCGCGGCCGCGGCGAGCAGATATGTCCCGTCGATCTCGGCCAGGCCAAGCCCTTCGGACATGGCACCAAGGACACGGCCGCTGTAGCAGCAGTCCAGAATCACGATGCGTCGCGCTGCCCGGCTCGTCTCGAAGGGCCGTCTGATCCACTGGTAGGGCACCGCTGAGTCGTAGACCTCTTGCGCGTGGCTGTCGTACAGGGCCAAGTACAGCTCGCCGGTGCCCGGGTCGATCAACCCGTGGCCGGCGTAGTAGAAGATCAGCGTGTCGGTTGCCTGCTGGGCGGCCCGCTTGACTGCCTGCGAGACCAGGCGAGGCTCACGCGGGTCGGTCACGATGGTGCAGTGGTCGGTGGCCAGACCCCACACGTCCTCGGAAGTGAACTTGTCCCGCAGCGCCGCCACGTTGGCAGAGACAGCCGGTAGGTCGGCCAGCTGGGCGAAGCGGCTGGAGCCCACCAGCACCACTCTGGACCGATCAGGGTTGGGCAACCCTGTCACGACCCGTCGCGCTCCTCCGGCCGTGCGTCAAAGAGGCTGCGCAGCAGCCGCTCGGCCTCGTCCGCTGGCATGTCGTTGATCGTCACACGCCCACCATCGGGCTGCTCCACGGTCACCGACGGGGCCCCCGCTCCGCGCGTACTGCGCCACTGAACGATCGACACGGCCAGTGAAGCGGCACTGAACCCAGACCCGATGACGAGCGAGACGACATCGAGCAATGGCCCCATCCCGCCGACCGGCGCCTGAGCTGCCGCATCCCACCGCACATCAGCGCATCGTCGTGCCTGGGAATCGGCGAGCAGCCACGCGTGGAGCGAGCGGAGCTCTGCCTCCGTTGTCGTCACTGGCTCTACGGAAAGCCTTAACCGCACTGAGCCCTCCTTTCGATCGAGGCCCTGATAACGCAGATGTCAATTTAAGGCGGAGCCCATGCAGATTGAGAAGGGTTCCATCCGGGCGGAGTCGCCCGGCCTGCTGGTGTGACATCAGGGGCGGGCGAGGGGACGACGCTCGTGGCGTCGTCTTTTGCCTGGTCGGACGTACGGTGGCAAGCCGGTCGAGGTGGCGGCGTCTCAGGTATGCCGAGACCAGAAGGCGACGAACGCGATGTAGGTGATGGCGGCGGTGGCCACGAACCAGAAGTACGGGTCGCCGCTTCTTCCGGATGCCAGGTCACCGATGAAGGCGCTGAGATTTCCCACGGTGAGGACCACGCCCGTGCCGGCCCAGGCTCGTCCTGCGATCCGGGCGAAGCGCTCGTCGGGTTCCTTCTCGGTGAGGCCCTGATAGGTCTCGCTTCGGCGTCCCAGCAGCACTAACGCGAGACTGCAGAGCGCCAGGATTCCGAACGTCACCAGGCCGATCGCCAGGCGGCCGCCGAACGTCGCGGCCACGAGGCAGGCGCCTCCGAGGGCGAGGAAGAAGCCGGGGACGGCCCGCCTGGCCGTGTTAGTGGTCGCCTGCTGGGCTCTCATCGGCATGGAACATCTCCTCAACGCTGACCCCGAAGAACTTGGCCATGGACAAGGCGAGCGGCAGGGAAGGTGTGTACCGCTCGGTCTCGATGGCGTTGATCGTTTGCCGTGAGACCCCGAGGGCCGTGCCTAGCTGCCCCTGGGAGAGCCCTCGTGACGACCGCAGTTCCCTGACACTGTTTCGCACGTGTAAAGCTTACTTGTCACCCTGCCATTGGTGTCAAGTGCGCTTTACAGTGCTGGCGGGCCTGGGGGCCGGGCGTCGCAACACGCGCCGGGACGTTACGGCGATGACGCGCTCAGCGGTTCAGCTGAGCGATCAACTCGCGGTCGGCCGCGCGCTGCGGCGAGGTTCTCGTCCTGGGTGTTGCGGCGGACCTGGAGGTCGTCGAACTGCTCGACGCGCTGTGCGGCACGTGCTGGCCGATGCCCCGGCGAGCTCGGAGCCGGCACCACTGCTCGAAGTCGGCGCCGGGCTTGTGCCTCCTTCCACCTCACCCAGTGCGGCGAGCAGCAGAGGTTCGAGCTGATCGCCCGGCGCCGGTGGCAGGCCTCCACCGAGCACAGGCCGAACCCCGGCAGCGGCCGGACGCGCGGAGGGGCGAAAAACTCCTCCACCCGTGACTGCCCCAGCTTCGTAAACAGCTCACGGTGCCGCATGCACCTCTACGTCCTCGACGACATCCAAGGGCGGTGGCACTGGGGGACGCCGCAGCCGCCCGGGGTATTGCTCATCTGCTTCGGCTCGGCGGCCAGGAACTCCTCCGGCGTCTTGCCACTCCCCTTCCAACTGCTGCGGCGGGCCGAGCACAGGCCCAGTTTCGGTTCTGCGGGCGGCGGCCCAACAGACCTGGCGGCACAGACGTTCATGCAGCAACCGGAACTCGCTCGTCAAGCGATCCACGCCTCGCTGTGCCGATGCCGTTCCCATCCCACGGCCGAGAACTCGTCCTCGCCGGCGCTCGCCACCCCGTCGGCGGAGCGGGAAGCCTGCTCCAGGGCAGGAAGAGGCCGCAGCCGTTGGATGACCCGGCACACCGTTGCCGACGAGATGCCGAACAGCGGCGCGAGCTGCCGCATCGTGAGGTTCGTGCGGTAGCAAACGGCCACCGGCAACACCCGGTCCACCAGCGGCAGGCACCACGGCCGACCACCACCGGGACCATTTCCACCCCGCTCGCGCACCACCTTCAACAACCGCTCGAACTGCGGCATCCGCAGACCCGTGAACGTCTCCACCCACAACGACTCAGCCCTCAACACCCCACCCATACGGGGAAAATGCCCGGCCCACACCCTTCTGCAACACGCTTTAGGGCTGCCTCTGCGGCACGGCCTGAAGGTGCTGGGCTGCCTCAGCGGCGGTGTAGGAGGAAGCGAAGGTGAACGCTCGCGGGGATGGCCCGTTGGCCCGCAGGTCCGCCAGCCGTTCCAGGGCTTCGCCGACGGTCGGGAGGTGACCAGCGGGGACCCACCAGAGCACCAGGTGTGCCTCGACGTGCCGTTCGAACCATTCGCGCCGCCGCCGCATCGCCTCTAGGTGCCCGCTGCGGTAGGTGAAGTCCCACAGCGCCTC
Source organism: Streptomyces bugieae (assembly GCF_036352915.1). Classification (NCBI taxonomy): domain Bacteria; kingdom Bacillati; phylum Actinomycetota; class Actinomycetes; order Kitasatosporales; family Streptomycetaceae; genus Streptomyces; species Streptomyces bugieae. Next base: position 80,543 of record NZ_JAZBJP010000025.1, on the reverse strand, counting down.
CGGGCTCTCCCACACCGTCAGGTTGACGATGACGTTCTCGCCCGCCGGGCGCAGGGCGGTGGCGTCGGCCGCACCTTCCTCCACGAGCCGCCACACGAAGCCCGGCGTGCCGTCGGCGAGGGTGTTGATTGATTCGAGCATCTCGACAAACGGCGCTATGCGCGGGTCGTCGAGAGGGTGTAGCAGCGTGGCGACGTTGAGCTGGGCGAGGTGGGCGGCATCCGCGGAAGCAGTCATGGCCGCATCCCAGCATGGGCCATAATCTATGTCAATCGATATTGCTTTTAGAGCTCTCGACCACCACGCAGCACTCCCCCGGCCGGGCGTCCATGCGGGCGCGGACGGGACCGTCCGTGCCCAGCAGCCCCTCCAGTAGCGCGAGATTCATACCGCAGACAAGCGGCGGGAAGCGTTCGGCGACGGCATGGAAGGGGCAGTTGCGCATACGCACGACCTGCGCGGCTTCTCCGGTCATCTCCTCAGAATCTTCGGCGTCCTGGATGCCCGCGCTGCCTTCCAGGTGCGGTTCGTACCCGCGGGCGGCCAGCATCTCCACGGCCTCCTCGAGGCCGCCGCAGGGCTCCGCCGAGCCGCGCAGAGCCTCGCCCCGGCGGCGCGCAGCCGCGCAGAGCCCGGCGTCGAGCCCAGCCTGCTCGGCGGCCTCGGCGAGCAGTTCGGCGGCGGTGCGGTAGTCGCGGGCGGGCAACGACACAGCCCGCTCGGTCCGCACCCGCGTGTACACCTTGGCGGGGCGTCCTGCTCCCGGTCCCGAGCGGCCCGTCAGGCGGCGGCTGCCGCTCTCCAGCAGCCCGACCTCGGTCAGCTTGTCCAGGTGGTGGGCGGCGAGCGTGCGGGACACCCCGGCCGCCTCGGCGGCCTCGTTGCGGCCGACCTCACGGCCCTGTGCCACCACGTACTCGTACAGACGGCGCCGGACCGGATCCTGCAACGCCGCGATCGCATCGATGTCCTCCATCCGGCCATTCTAGGAACAACGCAGGTTCGATATAGAAGGGGCGCATCCCCACCCTGCCGTCCTCGACCTCGGGGAACCGCTCTGCGGGGTCCTTATCGAGCAGGCTCCGGAAGGCGGCTCGCCCCTCCGCGGTCCGTCCTGCCAGAACGGTGGTCGGTTCTCCAAGATTGCCCAGCGCCCGCAGATGCCGGTAGGCGAGGTCAGCCTCCACATCGCAGGCATCCTCCTTTGGCCCGCCCGATGATCCAAACGAAAGCCCCTGAGGGGTCTCACAGGTAGGCGGGTTGGCTATCGGCACGACTTCTCAAGTTGGTTGACTTGGAGTGCACTCCAAATGCTGGACTCTCCGAGTTGACTTCACGACACATTCCTTGGGGTGCACATGACGGACTCTCCTGTCGCACTTATCACCGGCGGTGGTAGCGGGATTGGGGCCGCGACGGCTCGGCAACTGCTGGAGCAGGGGTACCGCGTGACGGTCACCGGCCGGAGCGGGGACCGGCTTCGCCGGTTTGCCGCAGAGCTCGGCGAGCCGGACGGTTTGCTGGTGATGCCGGGACACGCGGCCGACCACGAAGCGGTTCGGACTGCGGTCGCGGCGACCTTGACGACGTTCGGGCGGCTGGACGTCGTCGTTGCCAACGCGGGCTACGCGACCTTTGATGACTTGGCCGATGGTGACCCCACTGGCTGGGACGACATGGTGCTGACCAACGTCCTCGGCCCTGCACTACTCATCAATGCTGCGCTGCCCGCGCTGCGCGAGAGCCAGGGCCGGATTGTTCTGGTCGGCAGCGTGGCCGGCCATATCCACACACCAGGCAACATCTACGGCGCGACGAAGTGGGCCGTGACTGGCATCGCGGAGAACACCAGGAGGATGGTGACTGCAGAAGGCATTGGTGTCACCCTCATCTCGCCAGGCGCAACGAAGACCAACTTCTTCGACGGTGCCCCCGGCGGGCTGCCCAACCGCGATTTTCTGTCCCCGGAGCAGTTGGGTAAGACGATCGTCTGGGCCATTAGCCAGCCGAGTGGTGTCGACATCAACACGCTGATCGTCAGGCCGGTTGGCCAGCCTGTGTAACCGCAGTTCACGGCCGTTGAGACTCGCCGAAGCTGCCCGTGAAGCACGACCGGACAATGGCCTAAGGACTCCTAACAAAAGTGGTGGGCTTGACCTGGTCAGAGGTTGGTGTCGTGCACGAGGCCGCCGGGAAGCGGGACACGGTCAGCCGCGTCATTGCACGCGATAAACCCGGCGACGTCGGCGGTCATCCCCGGGATACTGGTCGTTCATGGATGAGGTCAAAGTCGTCGTCGCCCATTCCGAGCGCGCGACCCTGCGCGTCGGCGATGTGTTCCTGAAGGTGGACGCCGATCAGGCGCGCATCGACGTCGAGGTCGAGGCGATGTCCCTCGCGCCGGTCCCGACCCCGAAGGTCCTGTGGCGCAAGCCGCCCGTGCTCGCGATCGCCGCGCTCCCGGGGACGACACTTGGGCGCCTCGGCGGGCCGTCGACCGGGGCACCGGCGGCGTGGGCCGCGGCGGGCGCCGCCATCCGGAAGCTGCACGACGCGCCGCTGCCGCCCCGGCCCGGCCGGGCCGGCCGGAGCATCGTCGCGCTGGCGGCGGAACTCGACGACGAGTGCGAGTTGCTCGTGACGAACGGCGTCCTGCCCACCGACCTGGTCACCCGCAACCGCCAGGTCGCCGAGGCCGCGCTCCGGCCGTGGGCTCCGGCATTCACCCACGGCGACCTGCAGGTCGCGCACGTGTTCGTCGACGGCGGCGAGGTCACCGGCATCATCGACTGGTCCGAGGCGGGCCAGGGTGATGCCCTGTACGACCTCGCCACCTTCACGCTCGGACACGAGGAGCGCCTCGAGGACGTCGCCGCCGGCTATGGCACCGACATCGACCTCGACGTGATCCACGCGTGGTGGTCGTTGCGAAGCCTGCTGGCAGTTCGCTGGCTGATCGAGCACGGCTTCGACCCGTTCGCGCCGGGCTGCGAGGTCGACGTGCTGAGATCCCGGATGTGAGGCTGCGCGGGCCCGACTGCTACGAATGCGTTCTGACGCATCGAGCGGCCCATCCCCTGGGGCGCTCGCCTGCCCTTACTCTCGACAAAGTGCGGTGCGCAGTCGTCGCCAGCAGATGACGGCGCAGCCGAGGGTGACGAACGCGTGGTGGATGTCGTCGGCCTTCCTCGCCTCACATGGGATCACCGTCAAGCGCGTCCTGACCGACAACGGCTCCTGCTACAAGTCCAAGCTGTTCACCCGAACCCTCACCACAGCCGCCATCACCCACAAGCGCATCCGGCCCTACCGGCCACAGACCAACTGCGAGGATCGGGAAGCGTTCTTCCAGCCGGTCTGACCCACAGACCAACCGGCCGTTTGTGCCTTGTTGCCGATGTGTCGGCCGGCCGGGAGAGCGCGTGCGGCTGCACCGGCGGACTGCCGGAGTGACCTGATAGGAGCCTGGCTGACGCGCCTCATCGCAGTTGTGTCCCCGGTGCTCCGTCGGTGCGGCTCCAGTCACATGGACCGCCAGGAGGACAGGTGCCCAGCAGTTCCATCACGAGCGTGACCCTCGGAGTCGCTTCGACGTTCTTCTTCTTGGCCTCCTCGTACAACTGGTCCCGAGTGGGGCCGCCCGACCCCTTCCCAGAGCGTTCTCCACCTCGCTGCGAGGCAGATTTGCGGTCCTGTGTGGAGGTCTTGCCGGCAGACTTGGCCTCGCCGGAACGGGCGCGTTCCTTGTTCACGGTGCGGGCGGCGATCTCCTTGGCCCTCTTTTCTGAGCTGCCGCGCTCTTGGGCCTGTTCCTTGATGTGTTCGTACTGCCGCTCGCGCTTCTTGCTGGATCCTGCAGGCATAGCCGGCCATCTCGTGTCGTCATTCGTGCCAGGTCATATCAACCAACCGACGCAATACCATTCCACGCCTTGAGTGGACCCGATGCCAGGTGAACACCGCAGCCCATACGCGCGGCATGCCCCAGGCTCAGTCGGTGGACAGTGCTTCGAGCAGGTCACCGACCTGGGGGGGCGGGCAGGGAACGGGCAACGTCGGCCCGTGCCACCATGCCGACGAGGCGGTGGCCGTCAATGGCCAGGAGACGGCGGACCTTGCGCTGGGCCATCGTCGTGAAGGTCTCGTGCGCCAGGTCGTCAGCGCCGATGGTGACCGCCTCGCCCTGGGCAAGCTCGCCGGCCTTGGTCTGGTGAGAATCCCGTCCCTCGCCCAGCACCTTGACGACAATGTCCCGGCCGGTCAGGACCCCTGTCGTAGGTGCGGCAGATCGGCAGTATCCCCGACACCCATCTCGGTGAACTTACGAGCGGCGTCCAGGACAGTGTCCTCGCCCCAGCGTGGGGCGCCGGACCGTCCCTGAGGGCGGGGCTGACCAGAAGGTCCGGCAGCCGCACTCGCCCCACGAAACGCGGAGGGCCTGCACCTCGCGCTGTGCCGGGAGCGCACCCGCTAGACCGGCTCTGCCGATCAGCGCCGGTCCTTCAGGACGGTGTCGGGCCGGCATACCGGGCACAGCACCGTGACATCCGGCCCGGCCAGCGCCGCAAGCGCCTCCTCGCCGCTCACCATCGCGCCGGTCGATCCCGCCTGGGCACAGTCGCGGCGGTGCAGGTAGGCGTCGGCCCACCCGTCCTGGTGAGGCGGCGGGGAGAGCCTCCACCGCTTGCGTTGCTCCGGTGAAGGAAGGCCGAGGCAGGCGTAGTTCTCTCCCGCTCGCGCACGACCTTCAACAACCGCTCGAACTGCCGCATCCGCAGACCCGTGCACGTCTCCACCCACAACGACTCAGCCCTCAACACCCCACCCATACAGGGAAAATGCCCGGCCCACACCCTTCTGCAACACGCTTTAGTGTCCCGGACCGAGGTGCCCCTCGGTCCGGGGAAGGCCGGCGATGATCAGGCCGAGGGCGAAATCGAATCGCTGGTCGAAGCTGTCGGGGCCGCAGTACGGCAGGACCTCGACCAGGGCCGGGTAGTCGTCGGCCGGGACCTGGTCCGGGAGGAGGGCCGGTGCGGCCTCCTGGGCGGCCTGCTGTTCCTGGGTGAGGCCCAGAATCAGGTAGAAGATCGTCCAGTGGGTCCACGCGGCCGTGCGCGGCGAGTGGCCGGCTGCCAGCAGGGTAGCGATCACGGTGTCGGCGTAGCGCAGCGTGTGGGGCTCGGCTGCGAAGACTCCCGCGACCATCCTGGCGGCGTCGCGGTGGGAGAGCAGCGCCGTGCGGCAGCGGCGGCTCAGTTCCTTGAGGCGGTCGGGGAATGCCTCGGGCAGCGGCTCGTCCAGACAGTGCGCGAGGAGTTCGTCGGAGGCCAGCTCGAGCAGGCGGCCCTTGCTGGAGGCGTGCCAGCGGACAGTGTTGTGCTGCACGCCGAGCCGGGCCGCGACGGCGCGCATGGTCACGCCGTCCAGCCCGTGCTCATCGAGGACCGCAAGCGTGGCGGCGACGATCTCGTCCTGTGTCGTACCCATCCGATGCGCCTCTCCGGTCGGCTTCCGCACCTGTTACCCAAGCCCTGTTGTCCAATGGACAATTCTAAGGCATGCTCACTCTTGTCCAGCGGACAAGAGTGAGGGGAAGTGATTGTCATGCTCGACGTGCTCATCGCCGGGGCCGGCCCAGTGGGTCTCTGGCTGGCTGCGGAGCTGCGCCTGCATGGGGTGGAGGTGACCGTCCTGGAACGCCGGGCGGCACCGGACGGACGGTCGCGCGCGGTCGGCATGCAGGCCGGCACGCTGGACACCTTCGCCACCCGAGGACTCGCGGAGCGGTTCATCGAACGGGGCACCCCGGTGCCGACCGGCCATTTCGGCGCGGCCACCACCAGGCTGGACTTCTCTACGGTCGGAGCGGTGCACCCGTTCATGCTGGCGCTCGGTCAGTCCGTCACCGAACAACTCCTGGAGGAGCACGCGGTTGCCGTGGGCGCTCGGGTGCTGCGCGGGGAGGAGGTCGTCTCGCTCATCCAGGGGCCGGACGCCGTCGAGGCGGTGGTCCGGGCCGGCGGCACCCACCGGACCGTGCGGGCCCGCTGGGTGGTGGGCTGCGACGGCACCCGCAGCGCGGTGCGACAGGCGGCCGGCATCGACTTCCCCGGCCAGGACACCACGCTGACCGGGTGGCTCGCCGATGTCGAACTCGAGGATCCGCCCACCGCGCCGCTCGCCGCCAGCGGGCCAGCCGGTTCGTTCCTGGCGGCCCCGATCGGCGACGGCGTCCACCGGCTGGCGGGCCTGTCCACGGCCACCATGCACCGCGGCACCGGTGAACCGTTGACTCTAGAGGAGGTGCGCGAGCAGACCCGCACGCTACTGGGACGGGACCTCGGCATCCGCAACCCCCGGTGGCTGTCGCGCTACGGCAACGCCACCCGCCAGGCCGCGCGGTACCGCGCCGGACGGGTGCTGGTGGCCGGCGACGCGGCGCACATGTTCTTCCCGGCCGGTGGGCAGGGCATGAACCTCGGTATCCAGGACGCCACCAACCTGGGCTGGAAGCTGGCCGCCACCCTCCAGGGCCGGGCGCCCAACGGACTGCTCGACAGCTACGACACGGAGCGTCGGCCGGCCGCCCGCGCCGTCATCGACAACACTCGTGCGCAACTCGCCCTGTTCGCCGCTGCGAGCCCGGAGCAAATCGCGCTGCGCGAGGTCTGGTCCGCCGCGCTGGCCGAACCGGAGACCAACCGCCAGTGGGCCCGCAGGATTGCAGGCTTCGGCGATCCGCTCCCCGCCGACCCCGCACCCGGCGCGCACCCGCTGAACGGCACCCGCCTGGCCGGCCTCGCCCTCGACACGGCACAGACACCCACCGCCCATCCCTTGATGCACCACGGCCGGCCATTGCTGCTGGACCTCGACGGGACGCGGACGCCGTGCCCCGCGAGTGATCTGGAACAACGGGCAGCCACCGTCAACGCCGAAGCCACGGACCCGATCTGGCGGGACGTCACCGCCGTCCTGGTCCGGCCCGACGCCCGGATCGCCTGGGCCAGCACCGACGCCGACCCGCAGCGGCGGGCCGCGGACTGTCTCACCGCCCTGCGCACCCTGCGCCGCTAGTACTGCAACGGTGTTTGCCATGACGGTTGGGCAGGCCGGTCGTTGGTCTGTTCATGGGTGGGGACCTTGCTGATGTCAGTGTGTGGGCCGGTGAACTGGGCGCTGTGCATGAGCGGTTCGTGCATCGGTTTTCCAGGACGGCTGCGGGAGTCGGCGCTTGCCTATCTGCGAGGGCCGATTGGTCCGCTGGAGCGGAAGAACGGCTGGACGCTGGCTGAACAGGCCGGTCATGCCGCTCCGGACCGTATCCATCGGCTGCTGAACCGGATCGAGTGGAACGCCCACAAACACCGTTGCAGTACTAGCGGTGAGCTGTCCGTGCACCATGACCGGCCGTCGTCTTCAGCGCGCCCGCTGAGCATGAGCCACCCGCCGTCCTCGGTGACCCGTGAGCAGACCGATGGCTGGGTGAAGTGCGGCAACGGCGAGGTGCTGTGCCACCAGGCGCCAGCCGCGGTCGGGGTCATGAATTACATCGCACCTGTCGTACAGCTGCCGCTACCGTCCTGGCATGGACGATTCGCTCTCGTTCGAGAGCTTCTTCGAGGGCGCCAAGAAGGCCGCGCAACGGGCCATCGATGACCACGGGCGCGGCGAGTATGACGAGTTCGCGCTCCACGCTGGTGTCGCTGTCGAGCGGCTCGCCAAGGCAGTCCTCATCTCGAAGAACCCGATCTACATCGCCGAGATACGCAATGCGGACATGCTGCTGTACCTAGGCGGACATCTCCAGATGGATGAAGAGAAGGTCCGCACCGTCGGGGCCAAGGACGCCATCGCGCGCCTTCGGAAGATCCGCGTACTTCAGGCGGATCCCCAGCTCGACCTGCTGATCGAGATGCGCAACGGCGCTGCCCACGCTTCCACCGCCAGCTCCCAGGCCAAGGGGATGATCTCTCCCCTCGCCCGGACGATCGAGACGCTGCTTGGCGACCTCGACAAGCCTCTGGACACCTTCTGGGAGCGGTGGACCGAGCCCGTTAAGGCGGCTGTTGACGAGCGAGAGGACCAGGTATTGCGGGACATGCAGCTGCGGATCACGCAGGCACGGCACCGCTTCGACGACCGATTCACGGGCCTGCCCAAGGGAGTCAAAGAAAGGGCGCTGCGCGAGTACCCCGCGCACGTCCAGACAGCATGGGGCATTGCTGTTCCACTCAGAGATGATGCTCCCGGCCTGATGGCCGTGGCTGATTGCCCAGCTTGTAGCGGCCTTGCATTGACGACGCTGCAGGCCACTGCGCAGTCGGACACCACTCTCGTGATGAGTACGGATGGGCTCTCCTGCGAATTGTGCAGCCTCAAACTGAGCGGCGTTGAGGAAGTACAAGCATGTGGCGTCCAGAGTCGATGGCTACCCGGAACCGCGGTACCCGCATCCGTCGCGATCGAATCTGGCACGCCACCAGGGCAACTAGATCACGACGAGGCGGAAGAGGGCTGAAAGCCAACAACGATGCCCCGGCTCCACGGTCGGGCTCGTCCTCGGTGAGGACGTCCCGCACATCGTCCATGGGTCTCATGATGCCGAGCCGGCCGGGCCGCCGCCGACTCGAAAGTGCACTATTCCGGCCTTGGGTACCAGTGGAGCAGCCGATGTCGGCTGCTCCACTGGTACCCAAGGCCGGGCTCGGAGTAGGGACGCGGAGGGCCCCGCACGAAACCGGGAGGTCGGGGGGGCACGTGCGGGGCCGCTCACGGGGGTGTGGGCCGTCAGACTCCGATCAGGGTGTACGTACCCGTACCGTCCTGCCTGCCGCTGGAGTACTGGCGTATGAACTCCCCGTCCGCGTATCGGTCGTGGCCCATCATGGAGCCGGTGTACTTGTTCTGCACACCGATCTTCGAGCTGCCGGGTACGTCGCGGTAGATGTAGAACCGCTGGAGGTCGTCCTCCGTGCAGGGGGCCGTCTGCAGGACCGCCCGTTCGGTGGCCGCGTTCTGCTCGGCGATGGTCGCGCACCCGCCGTTGCCCCAGTTCCACAGGGACGCCTCGAGGACCCCGTTGTGCTCCGTCACGTTGCACAGGCGCCAGTTGTCCAGGTGGGCGCTGAAGATCGTCGAGGGCCGCAGGCGGACACCGTCGGCCGCCAGGAGCGGCGCGCCCCAGGACAGGGGCTGGCCGGGTACAGCGATCTTGTAGGCGCCGGGCTCGCAGTTGAGAGCGGCCCGCGCACTACGCCCGGTGGCCTTGGACTGTTCGGCGAACGTGCCACTGGTGAGAGCCGGGCGCTGCACGAGGCGGTCCCGCATCTGCTTCGTCGTCGGCGCCACCGCACCCGCCGGGTGCTCGGCCTTCGCGGCGGCCGATCCGCAGTCGAGGAGGCTCTGCGCCTTGGCCATGATGCTGTCTGCGGGCACCTTGTCCTGGCAGCGCACCGCGCCTTCCTCGAGGGTGGTGTAGGTGGTGAAGCTGCCGCTGCCGGGCCCCTCGATCCACTTCAACGCCCAACTGCCGTCGCCCTGTTGGACGCGGTTGCAGTTGAGGCTTCCGTACGTGCCGGTGACCTTCTTGGTGCCCTTGTAGACGCCGTAGTAGCCGGGCTGGTTGAAGTTCCACGTGACCGAATTCGACTCGCTGCTGGTGGAGGAGTAGTCGACCTTTACGTTCAGGCCCAGGCTCGCGCCGACCTTGCCGAGGGTCTCGACGGCGAAACTGCCCTCGACATTGCCGTTGAGACCGACGGAGACCGAGATGGTCGTCTGGGTGCTGGTGCTGACGGTCTGGTTGCCGGTTGTGCCCTCGGTGACGTACCAGCCCTTGAAGTGGGTGATCGTCGGGGACACTTCGGTGGTCTTGATGTACGGGTGGCGTGTGCCGAGGTCGGCCGCCGTACAGGTGTCGCCGGGCGCGGGCGTCTGCGCCGTCGTGGGTGGTGCTGCAGCAGCCGGTGAGGCGGCAAGGCCCATGGCGGTGACCGCCCAGGCGGCCGCCGTAGCGGTCACCGCCATGAGTGATCTGCCGACGCGGCTGACGGGTCCTATGGGGCGCATCGTTACCCTTTCCCCCTGGTTGTGTGTGTTCGGTCAAGGGGGGAACGTAGCGGCCACGGGGGTGGTGGCGAGAGCCCGGAACTGGCCAAAATGATCATAGAGGGACTTATTTCACCCCTGGTGCGTATGGGCGACGGACCGGTTCCGTCCCTAACGGACCTGTACGCCACCGAACAGGGGGACCACCCTTTGAAACACGCGGACCACACAGTGACCTTGAGGCTTGAGCGACGGGATCGCAGGAAGTCCGGCAGCGTCTTCACTGCCACCGCCAGCCCCCCGCCGCTGGCGGCGGTGAGCTGCAAGATGTCCCAGGCGCCCTGCTCACCCGCACCAGGCATACCCGGGACTTGGGAAACCGCTACACCGGGCACGCGACGGAGCCACTCTCAGAGCGACCGGAACTCCCAGCTCCCCGACTGCCCCGACTGCCCCGACGCGCTCATCCCCGCAGGCCGGTGAGGCCTACGCGTGACCCATCGTCGCTATGGTGTGAGCCAAGCCGCCGGCACATCCCTGGGTGGCGCACAGGCCGCGTACCCGCCCCCCAGCTCGGCGCTCCCAGCCACCGGAACCACCCCCGCCGTGGCCATCCTGGCAAGCTCCCGCTGGCGCATCGCACCCCGCCCGGCACCCGAACAAGCCATGAGACAAGGAAAACCCGTACATGGCTGTTGTCGGTAAGGGCGGCTATCAGAAGTTGCGGGAAATTCGGGCCAGCCACCTGTCTGTCCGGCCCGTTCGCCTCGAGGGCGCACACCGTCGCTCAACACGACGGGTGGCGACTGCTGGCCAACCGAAGCCGGCCGCTGATCGAATCCTTCCCCGTGTCCGGCTCTGCCGCCTGCCAAAGAAGGATCGTGAAGTGCTGTGCAGACTCGCTGAGTTCGCCCCGATGATCAGGTGCGGCGCCGAGATTACTTGCACCACTCCGGCAACATGCTCCTCCCACGTGGCGCTCGTCGCTCCAGCGTCCGACCATACCGAACCGCAGGAGGATCGCTGATCCTGTTGCGCCTCTCCCCCTCTTCGTCTTGCATGTGAGGCGTGGCGAAAGAGTTGGCTGTTCATCTGCAGTTCCTCAGGTCGATGGGGGAGCTCGAGACGGTGGACTACAAGCGGGTCCGAGAGGCTGTCAGCGCCATCGCAGACGGCTACGAAGGCAATGGGCTGCGCAAACACAAGGTCGGTCCCTGGGTGAGTTTCAGTGCTGGAATGAACCTGAGGATTATCGCCGTAGAGACCAAGCACAGGACGGTCCTCGCTCATGTCGACCACCACGACGCTGCATATCGGTGGGCCGAAGACCACACAGCCGTGATTGACGCGGACGATGCGCTCCTGGCTGTCCTTCCCGAAGCGAAGCCCTTGGGCTCGCAGCTGGCCGCAAGCCAGGGCGTCGGGTCGGGCAACTCCGCGGCACAGGACGGCCAGCCACGGTTCGCGGTCTCTGCGGAGGTACTCGTGGGGTTAGGTGTTCCTCGCCCGCTCGCCAAGCAGCTTGCGCGCCATCGGGATGAGGACCTGCTGGAGGTGATCTCCTACCTGGCTCCTGAGCTCCAGGAGAATGCACTGTCCGCACTGGCCGAACGAGACGCACCTGGTGCCGTTACGTCCGCCGGACCGTCGGACGTCGTGGTCGTCGACGATGAGCTGCTGGCGTTCGCGTTGACGCTTCCCACCGAGTTGTGGCGCGTCTTCCTCCACCCGAAGCAGCGCTATGTCGTTGATTTGCCATTTGATCAACACGTGCTGCTTCGTGGAGGTCCGGGCACCGGCAAGACGGTCGCCATGGCGCACCGGTTCCTCCGCTTGACGCAGGAGTGCCGCAAGGCGGGAACTACGGGACCTGTCATGCTGGTGCTTAATAACGTGACCCGGCAGATCGTCACCCGGCAGCTCGCCCAACTCGGCGTTCCTGCAGCCGACATCGACGTTCGATTGGTCTCCGAATTACCGAAGGCCAGGAACAGGCTATTGCACGTGCTGAGCGAGGTAGGGCCACTCGTTATCGATGAAGGACAAGATCTTCCCGTCACCTTCGTCGCAGCGCTCGCTGAGTTCATCGAAGACTGCAAGACCATCCCGCCGATCACTCTCTCCTATGACGCGAACCAGGCTATTTTCCACCCGAGCGAGAAGGCACTGTCCAAGCTCCGACAGGACGTAAATCTCATCACGCTCACTTACTGCTACCGAGCCTCTAGAGAAATTATCCATGCGGCCTTAGGTGTCCTATCGAACCTGCATGCAAACTACCGGGGACGTGACTTCCAGAACCGACACCACGTTGAGGCCGCCCGCGACACGGCGACCGCCCGCATGAAGACCCCGATCACAGGTCCCAAGGTTGAAATCCAGCTCATCACTGAACCCCGACAGCTGTGCGCCCGGGCGGTGAACGCCATTCAAAGGCTATTCGAAAGGTACGGTGATCCGTCCGGCCTGGCCGTGATCGTAGCAGCCGACCAACATGGCTCGCTGCTACGAGAGCTGCGGTCAGCGCTGGCTGCATACCCCTTTGACGTTCCCGTGATCACGCCTACGACCACCAAGGGAGAGGAGTACTTGGCCGGAGTGGTCGTGGATGGCCTGGACCATTCAATTCGACACGAGGGGGAAGCCGAGGAAGTGACGATCGGACGATACAAATTCCTATCCGGTCTCTATGTAGCGGTCACCCGCTTCCGCAATCGACTAGTGGTAATTACGACGTCCACCGACTCACCTATCCATGTCCCCGACTAACATGGAGCACGCTTCATGGCATATAAGGAAAAACAGACCTCGACCAGTGCGGGGAGTTTCGTCTTACGCCGCCACACCGAGGTTCAGGAGTTCGTCTGCGATCGCGATCTACTCCCACGCACGGCCAAGATCGTCGTACACTGGACGACACCCGAGGGAATCGAACGCAAAATTTGCAATTCCTGCTACGGATTCCTCGTGTCCCACCCCTGACGTGTTCAGGTTAACTAGCAGGAACGAAAGGGCGGTATATACCTCCGGCTTTGTTGCCGACACCACACAGACCTCGAAATACGCAAGATTACTCAAGACGGCAAGGCTTGCTGAGTGCGGAACGGCTACGAGGACGCAGGTAAGAATGCCTTGCCGCGTGATGCTTTTATCGGTAGGCGCGTCCATCAGAGGCTGTGGAATACCGGGTCACCGCGGCCGACTTCTGCGGCGTAGTCGGTGCCGAAGCCCTGGCTCTCGCGGGTCCAGTTGTCTCCGGTGGGCCAGCGCCGTCTTCCCGCGCATGCTCGGCGCCACGGTGCTCGGGGTCTTGATCGGCGTCCTCACCTACCGCACCGAGTGGGCGGGAAACCTCGCGATCACCATGACCGCAAGCATCCTCACCGTCCCCTCCCTGGCTCTCCTCGGCCTGCTCGTCCCGGTCGTCGGCCTCGGCGTCGCGCCGGCCGTCATCGCGCTGACGCTGTACGGACTGCTGCCGGTGGTCCGTAACGTCGGGTTGCGCGGAGTCGACCCGGCACTCGTCGAGGCCGCCAAGGGCATAGGGACGCCGCGTTCGCCCGCTGCTCAGCGCCGAACTGCCCCGCGCCCGGCCGCCAATTCTCACCGGTGTCCGGGTATCGATCAGATGCTTATGGGCATCGCGGCGATCGCGGCCTTCGCCTCAGGGCCCGGGCTCAGCAACCAGATCTTCCGCAGGATCTCCAGCCTGGGCCGTGCGAACACGCATAACGAAGTACTGTCGAGGACTCGGAATCGTCGTCCCAGCCCTGCCGTTCGACGCCGGGTACGTGCTGATCGGACGGCTCACCATCTCACGGGGGAATCCGTGGCTGACTCTGCCGAAATCGTCGAACCGACCTCCCCGACGTCCGGCGCCGCGGGCCCCGGCGGATCCGCCCGATCCGCCGGGCCCGACCGGCCGGCCGCCGCCAACGCGAGTATCCGGCTGGACAACCTCACCAAGCGCTATCCGGACAGTGTCGAGGGCCACCAACCGGGCACTCGTGGAGGCGGCGCACGGCATCGGGATGCCGCCGCTGCTGACGCTGTTCCGGATCGAACTGCCCCTGGCCGTCCCGCTGATCCTGACGGGCGTACGGACCGCGCTCGTGCTGAACGTCAACACCGCGACGCCGACCACCTTCGGCGCAGGAGGAGGACTCGGGGACCTGGTCTCCTCCGGCATCACCAACCAGCGTATGCCGGTGCTGGTGCTCGGCTCCGTACTGACGGTCGCCATGACACTGATCACGGACTGGCCGGGGACGCACGTCGAGTTGCCACAACGCCCACGCGGCCTGGAGGTGGACTGATGCGCCTGGCCCAGGTACGGACGGCCCTCGCGGGCGCGGGGGCCCTGCTGCTCGCCGCCGCAGGGCTGAGCGGCTGCGGACTGACCAGCGGCAGCCCGCTGGCCGACTCGGTGCAGCCCGGCTCCATCGGGAAGGGCCGACCCCTGGAGGGCGCCCAACTGACCGTGACCTCAAAGGAGTTCACCGAGCAGATCATCCTGGGCCAGATCATGGGACTGGTCTTCAAAGCGGCCGGCGCGCAAGTCCTGGACCGGACGAACATCCAGGGCTCGATCGGTGCCCGCGAGGCGGTCAAGTCCGGTGCGGCGGACGGGATGTACGAGTACACCGGCACGGCCTGGATCACCTACCTCGGTCACACCAAGCCGGTCGTCGACCCGTACCAGCAGTGGGAGGCCGTACGCAAGGAAGACCGCCGCAACGGCATCACCTGGCTGCCCGCCGCCCCACTCAACAACACCTACGCGCTGGTCACAAACCAGGCGAATGCACAGAAGTACCGGCTACGCACACTCTCCGACGTGGCACGCCTGACGAAGAAAAACCCAGGCGCGGCGACGATCTGCGGCGGAAACGAGTTCTCGGTGCGCGACGACGGCCTGCCGGGCGTGGCGAAGACGTACGGATTCGCCCTCCGACGCGGGAACTTCAAAAAGATGGACGACGGCGTCGTCTACACCCAGGTCGCCCAGGGCGCGGCCTGCGCCCTGGGCGTGGCGGCCACCACCGACGGCCGCATCCCCCAACTCAAACTGAAGGTGCTCAAGGACGACCGGCACTTCTTCCCCAACTACAACGCGGCACCCGAGATGAACAGCACCACAATGAAGAAGTACCCCGCCATCGCCGACCTCCTCACCCCCATCACCAAGCGACTGACGGCAGCAACGGCCCAGCGACTGAACGCGCGAGTGGACGTGGACGGGGAAGACCCGCATGAGGTGGCGAAGGACTGGCTGGTGCGGGAGGGCTTCATCCGCGAAGGCTGACAAACGGATTCGCACGAGCCCCCGACGAGCAAGAGGGGGCGGAACGCTGCCGCCGTCAGGTCCAAGCTGGTTTGTGTTCATGATCGGCGGCTGGCTGGGGCACACCAGGTGGAACATCCTCCGGTGCCTCGCCGGTGTCGAGGCGAGCACCGGCCCTGACCTCGCGCTGTCGCATGAGTCCGTGCGCAACGGGGTGCGCGGCCTCCTCGACCTGTTCGGCCGACTTCCGGAGCTCGAGGCGCTGCTCGTGTGACAGTGACCTGCGTCGGTGCTTGGTACGCGACGCAAGGCGCGCTCCCGATTCCGCTCGGGTCCATAGTCGATGACCTGCACCGACGCGCGGTGCGAACGTTCGGCTGGCCTAAGCCACTTCGCGGGGCCCGATGCCAGACCGGACCAGGTTGAACACTTCCCGGGCAGACGCCCGTCCGGCCGGCCCGAGGGCGACCGGATACAGTGCGCGAGACGGCAGCCTGGTCAGGAGGGGAAGCGTGACCGACACCAGCACCGCCCGGCTCACCGAGGGTGAAGCGCAAGCGCCGCGGCAGAACCGACTGCACCGCCTGATGCGCTACTTCCCCCTGATTGCCCCCGTCCTGCTGTGGGCCGTGCCCTGCTGGGTGCTCCTGCACAGCGGCCAGCACTGGCCGCTGCCCGTCGCGCTGGTCGGCACCGCCCTGTTCGCCCTCGGCCTCATCGGTATGCCGCTCGCGATGATGCGCGGCCACGGCCGGCGCCAGCAGGACCGGGCGGCGATCATCGGTGACACCCTGCTGGGTGCCAGTTGGGTTCTGTTCACCTGGTCCGTTCTGATCGGGGTTCTCTTCCGGCTCGCCCTGATCGTGGCCGGCGTCGGCGAGAGCCAGGACCGCGCCCGAATCGTCACTTGGGCCACCCTCGGCGTCAGCGCCGTACTGCTCGCCTGGGGATACGCCGAGGCACGCCGCGTGCCACGCGTGCGCCGACTCGACGTGCAACTCCCGCGACTGGGCGCCGGGTTGGACGGCCTCCGCGTCGTCCTCATCACCGACACCCACTACGGCCCACTCGATCGCACTCGCTGGTCGGCACGGGTATGCGAGACGGTGAACACTCTGGAAGCCGACCTGGTCTGCCACACCGGCGACATCGCGGACGGCACGGCCGAACGCCGCCGCGCCCAGGCCGTCCCACTCGGTACCGTGCGGGCCACCCGCGCCCGGGTGTACGTCACCGGCAACCACGAGTACTACAGCGAGGCCCAGGGCTGGGTCGACCTGATGGACGAGCTGGGCTGGGAGCCGCTTCGCAACCGCCATCTGCTGCTCGAACGCGGAGGCGACACCCTCGTGGTCGCCGGCGTGGATGACGTCACCGCCGAGTCCTCCGGCCTGGCAGGCCACCGCGCCCACCTCGCCGGAGCCTTGCAGGGCGCCGACCCCGACCTGCCCGTCCTGCTCCTGGCACACCAGCCCAAGTTCGTCGACCTGGCGGCAGCCGACGGCATCGACCTCCAACTCTCCGGCCACACACACGGCGGCCAGATCTGGCCCTTCCACCACCTGGTCCGCATCGACCAGCCCGCCCTCGCCGGCCTCAGCCACCACGGCACCCGCACCCTCCTCTACACCAGCCGCGGCACCGGCTTCTGGGGCCCGCCGTTCCGCATCTTCGCCCCCAGCGAGATCACCCTGCTCGTCCTCCGCTCCCCGCACCTGCCCACCTCGCCGTAGCACTGGGCCGGCCAACACATCCGATTGGAGCTGTCCACGAGCCGAGGGGTGCGGCGGCAACAGATGACCAGGCCCGTCTCGCCGAGGACGAAATCCGGACCATTCCCGGGCCGACAGCTCCAACGAGCCACAACTAGCCACGCTTACACAGGTCAGCACCGCTCTGAAGGCTGTACCACCAGTAGACGCAGAACCTGCTGGTGTCGTACTCGCCGAAGAAGCTGGGGTTCTTCTAGACACGAGAAAAGGGCGCCTGACCAGGGCCGATGCCTGGCAGGCGCCCCTATCGGGCGCACCCTAGGTCGCGAAGCAAAATTCGACCTTAGAGCTCGTAACAGGATCTTGTTGACGTGCCCTGCTCGGGCGTGACTGTTGTGACGATCTGACCGTTCGGGTGGGTGTGACGACTCGGCCGTGGATCGTGGACGACGACTTGTGGGCGCTGATCGAACCATTGCTGCCGCCCCGGCCCGAGCGGTCGCCGGGGCCGAAACCGGTGCCGGACCGGTTGTGCCTGCAGGGCATCCTGTACGTCCTGCACCAGGACATCGCCTGGCAGCTCCTGCCCCTGGAGCTGGGCTTCGGCTCCGGACAGACCTGCTGGCGGCGTCTGGATCGCTGGCAACAGACAGGGTTCTTCGACCAGTTGCACCGCATTCTGCTCGCGAAACTGAACGCGGCCGGCCAGCTCGACTGGTCCCGCGCGTGCGTGGACGGCTCCCACATCCGCGCGAAATGGGGGAAGCCGCGATCGGCCCGTCGCCAGTCGACCGGCGCAAGACGGGTAGCAAACACCACCTGATCTGCGACGGGAAGGGCACCCCGCTCCAGGCCATCACCACCGCGGCGAACGTCAACGACATCACCCAGACCCTCGCCCTCGTCGACGGCATTCCGCCCGTCGCCGGACGTCCGGGCCATCCCCGCCGACGCCCCGACGCCCTGCTGGGCGACAAGGCGTACGACTCCCGGGCCGTCCGTCGTGAACTGCGCAAACGCCGGATCGTGCCGGTGATCTCCCGCGAGGGCGCCCCGAACATCCAGGGCCTGGGCAAGCTCCGCTACGTCGTCGAGCAGACCTTCGCCCTGCTCCACCAGTTCAAACGCCTCGCCGTCCGATGGGAACGACGCCTCGAACTCCACGACGCCTTCCTCTCGTTGGCCTGCAGCCTGATCTGCTGACGGCGCCTCAAGAGGACCCACTCATGAACGTGTTGAGAGCTCTAAACCGACAAGCGCCCAAGGGGCGGGTCGTGAGAGAGTGCGGTTCGATCTGGGACAGGGGGAACTGTGGGACTGATCTACGGCTACGACATCTATCTGCGTCCTCGGAATGTCGCCAGGGCGTTGGCCAATCTGGCCGAGCTGGCGCCACCGGCACGTGCCGTGCCGCCGCTTGAGATCACCCTGCCCGGCGGTGACCGGCTCGTCCTCCCGTTCACGTCCCATTTCAAGAGCGAGCCGGTCGACTGCTCCACGAGCAGCACGCTCGAGCTCGACACGTCCCTCATGTTCGACGTCGATGATGCACTGCGCGAGTACGCGCAGAGGAACGGCCTCAAGACGGACGGCCGCATCCAGATCGGGTACATCTACGCGACGATCCGGTTCGAGTCCTTCCTGCACCCCGGCTACACGTCGGTGGAGTGCTGGGCAGCGACGTCGGGGATGAGCCGCTTGTTCGCACGGTCGGCCAACATCAGGAAGGTGTTCACCGACCTCACCGCCGACAGCGGCGGAGTGTGCTGCCTGTTCGACACTGGCGACGGCGCCCCCGAGCAAGTGTGCTGGCTCAACGGTGAACCCACCCAGGAAATCGTCTCCAGTCCCCGCTTTCCAGATCGGCGAGCACTCGTGGCGACTTGGTCCGACCTCGAGAAGTGAGCATCGGCGCTCCCTCTCTGAGACCACAAGATCGTGTTACGAGCTCTACGGGAGGACAAGGGCAAGAAGGATGTCAACCGCCAAGCCGACGGCGCCGCTGATCGCCAGCCACTTCGAGATTCTGCCGCTCCACGTCCCACGCACCTCGGTCAGGAGACTGCGGCCCTCCCTGAGCGCCCGCCGCGGCCCGGTTCCACGGACGGCGACGGGCAGCATGGCGGAGGCCAGCAGCAGCCCGGCGAAGGCGAAGGCGAGAAACCCCCAGGGCGAGCTGTGGCCGGGGCGCAGATACTCGCCGGTGCCCTGACGAACCTCGATCACCTCGCCCGGCCGTAGCGTCCACGACCCGATATGCGCCCGCGAGTCCCGTCCGCCACCGTCCTCGCCAGCCCGCTGAACGCCAGCCCGGTCACTGCCCGGACCCCAGTCACCGTCCGGCCGGAAGACCCCCTCGCAGTCTCGCGACGGCCCGGAGTGGGCTCCGCCCGAATGCTTCTGGCACGCCCTCACGGTCAGCGTGCCGTGCGTACCCGCGAGCCCGGTGGCGACGGCCGCGTTCGCCGCTCCGTAGTAACAAAAGGCGAAGGCCAGAAGGAGGCCGAGGACCCCGAGTGCGTACCCACCCGAACCGCCCCGGCGGCGAGCGGCCGGACCGCCGCCTTGCCCGAGCAGGCTTCCCTGGTCATTGCCAGATCCCGCGAATGTCATGAACACGGACCCTATCCACGCCCCCACCCCCGCTCCGTATCCCCCGTCACAGCGTCGTCGGATCACCGATCGTCCGCTCGTAAGAGGACCGCGGGGCGACGAGGTACTGCGGGGCGGGTTCAGTCCGCGTTACTTGTTCGGCTGTTGTGGACAAGGTCGAGGAACTCGGAGGGCGGGACGTACTTCCTACGCCTGTCCCCGATTCCCGTCAGCAGCGCGACTTTCGGGAAGTTCGCGTGGCGTTTCGCCCAGTTCCTGACAGCCGAGCGGCTGACGCCGACGGTCGGCTCCAGCGGCTTCCAGGGCCTGTCTGACAGGTCGGTGACGAGCCGGGCTGCCGGATCGTGCAGGGCCGTGTGGGGCGGGGTGATCTGACTGGCTCTGAATGGCTGCAGCTGGAGCCGCACTTTCCGAAGAACGACGGTCGGGGCGGACGATGGAACCCTATCGCCCTCGCCCCCACCGAATGGGAGCGAGGGCGCTACCTCCTCACCTGCTTCATGGACGATTTGATCGACACCCCGTCGACCATCCGCTATGAACAGCTTGCCCTGGCCGACCACACCTTGCGCGAAGCCGCGCATCTCCTCACCGCCCGCCATCAAGCCTGGACAGGCATTTGCAAGTGGCTGCCCGGCAGACTCCTCAGCGCGGATCCCGCACTCGGCAGAACCCTGCTGAATGGCCATCAACACGTGGCCGAACTCGGAGACAAGGCAGCACTCGCCGCTGCGGCGGAGCAGGTCCTCGATCTCATCGGCGACCCACTGAGAGAGGGCTACATCCAGCGATAGGCGGAAGGGACACGGCTCTCCACCACCCACTCGCCTCCTCCTGTTGAGCTCACGGACCGGCTCTCAGCGGAATACAGCACTTTCCGAATGACGGTCCCCGCCAACTGGCGCCTCGCAGTGGACCGCAGCCCGGCGCCAGGCATACGCCAACGACCTCGGCGCCGAACGCCTCCTGGTCGCCGTCACCGCCAAGAGCAACCGCTCCAAAGCCGACCAGGACCCCGTCCAGTGGATGCCGCCGGCTGTCGACGCCCAGTGCACCTACCTGTCCGATTGGGTGAGCACCAAGCTCCGCTGGTCACTGACCGTCGACCGCGCTGAGCGCGACACCTTGCCCTCATGCCCGCCGTCCGCCGTCGACCGACAGCGCGATCCCGGTGATGTAGGACGCAGCGTCCGAGCAGAGCCAGACTGCGGCTGCGGCGGCCTCTTCCGATGTGGCCATCCGGCCGAGTGGGGTGATCGCCTCCTGCATCGCGATCAAGTCGGTGCCGGCCGCCACCCTTTCGAAGCCGGGTGTACGGGTCGGGCCTGGGCAGACGGCGTTGACGCGGATGTTGTGCGGCGCGTAGTCCACAGCGGCGACCTTGGTGAGCCCGACGATGCCGTGCTTGGCTGCCACGTAGGCGGGGGCGGTCGGGATTGCGTACAGGCCGCCGTTGGAGGCGACGTTGACGATCGCGCCGCCGCCGCGGCTCTGCAGAGCGGGTAGCTCGTACTTCATGCAGAGGAAGGTCCCACCCAGGTTGACGTGGGTCACGCGCTCGAACTCCTCCAGGGGCATTTGGTCGAGCTGCCGGTGGTGTGAGTCCAGGCCGGCGTTGTTCACGGCGAAGTCGAGGCCGCCGTACTTCTCGACCGTGCGTTCGACGGCCGTCCGCACCGCGTCCTCGTCGGCGATGTCGACGCTGAGTGCCAGTGCCTCTCCGCCGCCCTTCCTGATCATTTCGGTGGTCTCGACGGCGGTGGCCTCGTTGATGTCGGTGACGGTGACGGTGGCGCCCTGCCGGGCCAGCTCGATCGCCGTCGCGCGGCCGATTCCGCTTCCAGCACCCGTCACGAGTCCTATTTTTCCTGAGAAGTTGCTCATGATGGCCTTCCGATGCAGTTACTCGCACCAGGCGATGCCTGATTCGCCCAGGCGACCTTGTTCGGGGTACCGCGACGGCCGGTGCTCGTTGACCTCGGCGTGCCGGACGAGGGGCAGCCCCCTGTCACGTGTCGGTGCCGGGCACGGCCGTCTACACAACCGCGATCGCGGTCGCCGATGGTGGTTCGCTCCCGCCCTGTGAACAACGGGGGCTGTCGCGTCAACCGATGACTAACTCAGGGGTACGACGATTCCGGTACCGTGCCGGCCCGTCTCCGCCTCGTCCAGCAACAAGGAGGCCAGCGTGGCCCGGGAGATTCGGGGCGGCAGCAGCGGACGCCGCAGGTCCGCCAGTGGCACGATGTGGCGGGTAGGGCTGAGAGGGCCATCGGTGACGTCCGGGGCGTGGAACACCGTAGCGCCGGCATCCAGGGCGATCTGGTCGGCCTCGACCTTCTCGGCCAGCTCCGAGCCGACGAACATCCGCATCACCCCCGCATAGATCAGCCCACCCGATCGACTCGACACGCCCGAGCCCAGTGCGCCGAGCCATACCGTCGCGCGAACGTTCGCCGCCGCGAGCACCCTGGCCCCGGCGACCAGTGCGCCCGGGCCGTCACCCTTACCGATACCGATGGCAGAGACGGTCACGTCGACGTCGGTCAGGTCGGGGAAGCTCTGCGGGACGGTGACATCCGCCTTCCGGACCTCGACCCGCCGCGACACGGGCACGGTGACCTTGGCCGGCGTGCGAACCAGGGCCACGACCTCGTGTCCCCGTTCCAGCGCTTTGTCGACGAGCGCGCTGCCGGTCCGCCCTGACGCTCCGAGTACGGCTATGCGCATGATCATCCCCCCTCTAACTAAACAAGTGTTGGTTACTTAAGTAAACAACCGTTGGTTAGTGTTGTCAAGGCGTGAGCTGCCTGTACGGTGAACATCTGTTGCTCAACTGTTCGCACTGGTCAGAAGGAGGCGAAGATGTCGTCTCAGGAGCGCTCCGCTCCCCGCCGCCGCAATCCGCGCGGCCAGGGGCAGGTTCTCAAGGCCCAGCTCGTAGACGCCGCGGCGAAGCTGCTGTCCACCCTTGATCAGCCGGAGACGCTGACGCTGCGGCAGGTAGCGCGTGAGGTCGGGGTGGCACCTGCCAGCATTTACAGCCACTTCCCCGACCTGGGCGCATTGATCCAGCACGTGCTGCGGCTGCGCTATGAGGAACTGGCCCGTTTGATGGACCAGGCCGCGCAGTCAGCCCCGGATCCACTGGTCGACCTCGTCGCCCGGTGCGCGGCCTACGTGCGCTGGGGAGTCGGCCAGCCCGGCCATTACCGCACTCTCTTCGGCGGGCGGATGCCGGACGACCTTGTCCCCGGATCAGCGCACGGCGCCGGGGCCGAACTGCTCGAGGCCGTCGTGACCTCCCTGGCGGCCGCCGCCGAGGGAGAGCGCAGGCAGCCCTCGGCGGAGCAGCAGTGGCAGGCCGGCCTCATGCTCTGGACCGCGCTGCACGGCCTGGTCAGCCTCTACAACGACCACGGGAACATTCCCTGGCCACCCCTGGACGACCTGATCGCCGACCTGCTCAGCCTGCACACAGGCCGCCCGGCAGCCGAGATCGCGGCCCTCCTGCCCCAGTGCGGGGATGACCCGGGCTTGGCCCCGGACTCCATCTGACAGCTGATCACGCGCCGGGGAGGGTGCGATGCCCGTGTCCACCTCCTCTCCCGTCGGCGCCGCCGCTCAGGCCGTCGCGCCGAAGGTCGGCGCGACGGTTGCGAGCAGGACAAGTAGGGGGCGGCAGAACATGGTGCGACTGTCGGCTGACTCCGATGCCCAGCCGAAGCAGCAGAACAGGGAGTCGCACCGGCGGGGTCTGGCGCCCCTGTTCGGCGAGCATCCCACGGCTGCCGAGCGGCTCGCCTGCCACGCCGTCTTCTCCGGACCAGACTCCCTGCCCGAGCTGGGCGACCTTGCCGACGAGGCGCTGCGGTCAGATACGCAGCACACGTCTGGCGTTCAGATGGGCAACCTTCTCCTTCACCTGGGATGGATCGCCCGGGATGTACCAGGCGTCGTCGAGGCACTCAGCCAGCACATCAACATCACCACGCAACTACTGCTCAACGATTACGGGCGGCACGAGGAGAAAGGCAAGCAGGACCCCGGCCCCCCATTTGGTTGTTGAAAGAAACGCGCTGGTCAGCGAGCCTGCCTCTCGCCGTGGTCTCGGCGGCGGTCGTTCATCGCGCCCAGGCAGTCGGTGTCATCCAAGAGGCCGCGCATATAGGCGGCGCGGGGAGCCCTGACAGCAAGGCAGGCACAGGTTCCGGTGATCATGGAATTGCGGCGCTCTGTGATCACTGGGGGGACCTGTGCCCGTGCTTCCATAACGGCTGGCCGACTCGCTCTGGGACCAATTCGCGGCGTTACTGCCCGAGCGCCCGGCGGTCGATCCGTCCCATCCGCTGGGCTGCCACCGGCCCGCATCGGCGACCGGATCGTGTTCGACAAGCTGCTGCAACTGCTGCGGTTCGGCTGCTCCTACCAGGCGATCGCCGACACGACCTGCTCAGCGACCACCATCCGCAACCGCCGTGACGAGTGGATCCGGCTCGGCCTCTTCGCCGGGCTCAGACATATCGCGCTGGATGCCTACGACCGGATCGTCGAGCTGGTGCTCGACCAGATCGCCGTCGACGGCTCCATCACCAAGGCCCCCGGCGGCGGCGAAGTCGCCGGACGCTCTCCGTAAACTGGGCCTGAAACGCTCGCGCATGACGGATGGTTATGGAGTTCCGCTCGGCCGGGGCGAACCGCCACGACTCCCCGCTGCTTGCCCCGACCCTGGACCTGCTGGACGACCTCGGGCCGCTGCCCCATGACATTACCGTGCACCTGGACGCCGGCTACGACTCGGACAAGACCCGCACCGAACTCACCGTCCGCAAGGTGCACGGCCGCATCGCGCACGAGGGCGAGAAGGCACCGATCCAGGCGAGCCAGCGGTGATACGTCGAGCGCACCCATGCCTGACAGAACGCTTTCCACCGGCTCGCCCGCTGCTACGAACGCCGCACTACCGTCATCAACGCCTTCTTCGACCTGACCGACACGATCATCACCGTCCGCAGTCCGATCCGACGGGCATGGACCACCCACCGCTGGGACGCCCGCCCCCGACGCCGCCCATAACTGATCACCAGGGCACGGGCGTTCCGTCCCAGGAGAAGAAGCCACCGGTGGGGCCGTCGTCCGGCAGCAGGGCCAGGCGGAGGGCACCCTGGGCGGCCTCGGCCGGGTCGCCGCCGGCAGCGGCAGCCCGGGGGTTGAGGTCGGCGGCCCGCAAGCCGGGGGCGAGCGCGTTGACCTTGAAGCCGTCCTCGGCCAGCGTCTGGGCGTAGAGGAGGGTGAGGACGTTGAGGGCGGCCTTGGACGACCGGTAGGCGGTGGCGCCGCCGCTTCCCGGGGTGAACTGGGGGTTAGGGGCGGTGCTCCAGGTCAGCGACGCGGTGCCACTGGAGATGTTGACGATGCGTGGGCGCGGGGACCGGCGCAGGGTGGGCAGGAAGGCATTGGTCACGGCCCTGTCCTCGTATAGCTACGGCCAGGTGGCGAGTAGCCCTGTGTAGCGTTCTGGGCCGCAGTCTCGGCGGTCTATCAGCGCCGAGCGCCGTCGAGAGGCTGGCAGTGGGCGAGTAGTGCCCGGTGTACCGAGGGCACGGCGCTGACGCGCAACGTGTAGCCCTGACCTCGCCGTACAGTCACGCCTTGGTCGAGCGCGGCGCGCTCCGCGTCGTCCAGTTCGGCCGCGAGTAGAAGTCGGCGACCTTGCCCGGCATGTCGAGGGCGACCGCCAGCTCCGAGGCCGGGACGTCCTGGTGGACGGCGGCACGCTCGGGCATGAGGTCGGCAACGGCCGTGCGGATGGCACCGCGGCTGACGTCGTGTTCGCGGGCAAGACTGGCGATGGACTGGCCGTCCAGGTACGCGGCGCGTACGGCGGCGGCCTTCGTTGCCGTGACGACTGGGCGTCGGCCGCCCTTGTTGCCCTTCGTCTCGGCGGCCCGCAGCCCGTCGTACGTCAGCTCGCGCTGGAGGTCACGCTGGAGTTCGCCGGCGGCGGCGAGGGTCTGCACCATGAACTTCACGGTGGACAGCAGTTCTCCGGTGCGCGGGTGGCGGGCGGTGAGGTCCATCGCGGAGAACGCGCCGTCGTGGATGTGCACAGGGCGAGGCGGCCGGCGTGGAGGACGTCGAGCACGTCGAGGATGTGCTGGGTGCCGCGCACGAGGCGGAACATCTCGGAGATGTGCACGGTGTCGCCCGGCCGTGCGTAGGCGAGCAGCTCGCCGAACTTCGTTCGTTGCAGCGGGTGGAGGCGGCTGGAGGTGTCGGCCTCTTCCTCGAAGACGATCGGGTCCTCGATCCCGGCCTCGTCGAGCACGAGGTTTTGACGGCCGGTCGACTGCTGGTCGGTCGATACTCGCTTGTAGGCCAGGTCGGCCATGCCGCTCCCCTGTTTCGATGTCGCATTCGCCCCTAGCTGTCAGCAAACCCTGTCATCAGCCTCCATCGGATCTCATGGGATCCGAGCCGCGAACAGGCCCTGAAAAGTCCGGGTTCATTGGACGCCCGTCTCGCCTGTCGTCATTCGATCGTTTGACGACAGCCGAGGCAGCCTGCCGGTGGTCAGGCCCCGCATCTTCTCTCAGGCTCTCGCTGGGTGTCCCCGTGATGAGCGGGGTGCGGTTCTGGTTGGCGGCCTGGCTGCTGGGCCTTGACGGCGCCAATCCGGGCGGTGCGCGGCACGCGGATGGCCTGGGGGTTCCATTCCGTGAGCGCCACCAGAATCGACGCGGTAACGATAAAAATCGACACGGTGTAGACTTTTTCCGAAGAGGGCGACCTGACTCCTCGCGAGACCTCTCTGGAGGAACAATGGAGAAGCGGAACTGGCTCATCACCGGTGTCAGCACGGGCCTGGGGCGCGCTTTCGCCCAAGCCGCCCTGGCCGTCGGGCACACCGTCATCGGCACCGTCCGCTCCGAGAAGGACCTGCGGGCCTTCGAAGAGCTCAGGCCCGGGCACGCTCACGGCCGCATCCTGGACGTGACGGACGGTGACGCCGTCTCCGGCGCGGTCGCGGAGGTCGAGCGGAGCGTCGGCCCTCTGGACGTCGTCGTCGCCAACGCCGGCTACGGCCTGGAGGGGACCTTCGAGGAAACCCCGCTGGCCGAGGTGCGCCGGCAGTTCGAGGTGAACGTGTTCGGGGCGGTGGCCACCCTGCAGGCGGCGCTGCCCCACATGCGCCGACGCCGCCGCGGACACCTGATGGCCGTCACCTCCATGGGCGGGCTTATGGCCGTGCCCGGCATGTCCGCCTACTGCGGCAGCAAGTTCGCCCTGGAAGGCATCCTCGAAGCACTGGGCAAGGAGGTCGCACAGTTCGGGATCCACGTGACGGCGATCGAGCCCGGCTCCTTCCGCACCGACTGGGCCGGACGGTCCATGACACGCGCCGCGCGGACCGTCGACGACTACGACGAGTTGTTCGATCCCATCCGCGAAGCGCGGCAGAAGGCCAACGGGAACCAGCTCGGCAACCCGACCAAGGCGGGGGAAGCGGTCGTGCACATCACGACGGTCGACCAGCCGCCGGCCCACCTCGTCCTGGGCTCGGACGCGCTGCGGCTGGTCACCGCCGCGCGCACGGCCGTGGACGAGGACATCCGCGCGTGGGAGACACTCTCGCGTACGACCGACTTCGCCGAGGGCGCTCAGCTCTGATGCCCGGCCACCATTCCGCGCGCAGCCGTCGCACCACCGAGCGCAAGGGGGATGTCCGGGAGCGGGCCATCCTCGACACCTGCGAAGCCCTGCTGGCGCACAAGGGCTACGACGCCATGACCGTCGGCGACATCGCCCAGGGCGCCGGCATCACACGCGGGGCCCTGTACTTCTACTTCGGCTCCAAGCAAGAAGTGGTCACGGCACTCGTGGCCCGGACCGTCGAGCACCTGTGGGAACGGTCCCGGGTCACCGCGCAGACCGACGAGCCACGCCAGGCCATCGCAGCAGCCATGCAGCGCACGGTCGAGCTGTGGAACGAACACGGCCCGGTCATGCGCACGGCGATCGACCTGTCGTTGACCGTGCCGGAGATCGGTGAACTGTGGAAGCACACGGCTGACCTGTTCATCGCGGCCATCACCGCCGTCCTGGAACGCGCCGGCGTCCAGGCCGGCGCTGCACCGGACCAGGCCTCGGCGATGGCACGCGCGCTGTGCTGGATGATCGAGCGGACCTTCTACCACGCTTCACAGGAATCCCGCGAGAAGCTCCAAGAGGCGTCGGCGACATGCGAACACATCTGGCTGACCAGCGCCGGCCTGATCACGTGAGGTATCTGCCCTGGACGCGGTGAGGCTCGGAACCATGAAGTCCGGGTCGAGCCTTCTGGGCCGACCGCGGCTACGCCGCTGAGCTCGTGGACTGGGCCCGCGAACGCCGCTGGCTCCCCCTGCGCGTCCTCTCCAGACCGAGAGGCGCGAAGGGCTTCGTCGTCCTGCCCCACCGTTGGAAGGTCGAGCGAACGATCGGCTGATATATGAACGCCCGCCGCGATGCGCGCGACTACGAGAGGCTGCCCCAGCCCTCCGAAGCCCATCTGAACCGGGTACTCATCAACGCGGACAGGGGGTCAGCCCACCGGCTCGTGCTCGGGTGAGGACGACGGAGCGCCGGCCCATCGGTGGAGGGCAGCATCGAGGCGGGTGACTGCGGCGATGTCGGAGGCCCAGGCGACCACGCCGTCCGGGCGTACCAACACTCCGGTCGGCGTCGCGCGGTCGTCGCTCACGCTGCTCACTCGCCCGGCCCAGGCCGCGGCCAGGCAGGCGAACGCGCCGTCCGGAGTGCGGTCGACCCTACCGGGTTCTCATCGGCGACCGACCGTTCATAGAGGGGGCGCTGCGGGATTCTCCGCAGCGGCCCCTCCAAACTTGCTCCCCCGGGTAGCCTCGTACACGTGACCGCATCGTCGGAAATGTTCGTCAACGAAGGCGTCTTCGGCGTCTCAGACGACGCCCCAGTGCCCATGGAAACGGTGCGATGGTCAAACGGCCTCGCCGCTCCGATGGACCACGGAGCATGGATCCTCACCGGCATCAACACCGGCCACGTGCGAGTAGAAGCCCGCTGCTATGACCCCGCACCGCCCGTTGAGGCGACCGACTGGGAAGAGATCGTAGAGATCAGCGTGCGGTCGACCACAGGCGACCTGCGAATCAACTCCGGCTACGAGATCGCGCCGGACGCTCTCCCTGTGCTTAACCCCCAGGGGCCCGGCTGGTACCGAATGCGCGCGTTCACGCATCGGGGCGCTCGATCAACCTGGACGGGGTCAGCGACGAGCCGGTCGAGGACTACCTCATTACCGTCTGGCCCCAGGAGCCGACGGAGTCCGTCGTCATCCGCACCAGCAAGATGATCGACGAGGCACTGCTGGCCAATGCCGACACCACATCCGAAGAGACCATTTCTCACGCCACCCCGGAGCCGGAGGACGCAGCCGAAAGAGATAGAAGGGCTGACGCACGAGCACGCCTTCTGCGTTCACTGCAGGATGACTGATCCACGTGCGGCGCCGTCCTCGTTTGCTGCCCCATTCAGCTTGTGGCTGGTGGTTCGGAGCCCGAGCGGCCGGCACAGGCGTGCACCAAGATCGAAATCACGGAGTGCCGTATGGCCTCGGTGGCTGTCGTCGCTGCTCAGTAACCTGATGGCAGTTAAGGGGGTATGGAAGATCCGGGCGTCGAATCCGTCAGGTACAGCGCTCCGTGCGAGGGCTGCTGGGAGCTGCTCGAGCGCTGGGGGCGGGCACGGGGAGCCGTTACACCCCGCTACCCGCAAGGGCAGGCCCCGGGGGGCCAACCCCGCGGGCGCGGGCACGCGTCGACGTGGCCGGCGAGTGCCTGGACCCAGGCTGCCGGAGCGGAACTCGCGTCGACAAGCCTCCGGGTGTGTGCTCGATCACGCCGTGCGGCCGATGAGTCTTCTCGCACCCCGGCCGGACGGGCGGATTAGCGCAGTCCGGCGAAGAGATCGTTCTCGGGTACGGTCGCGCCGGTGGCGTCCTTGACGCGTACGAAGGTCTCCATTCCCATCAACTCGCCGAACCTCTCCTTGCCCATCTTGAGGAAGAAGATGTTCTCGCCCTGACTGGCGTGCGCGGCCAGGGCATCGAACTTCTGACCGCTGAATGCGGTGGTGTCCACCCACGTGGTGATCTCATCGTCGGGGAGGCCGATCTCGGCTATCGCAGCGGCCTCGGCAGGATCCGGCTCCGGCATGTCCCCCTGAAACTCGCGCATGGTCTCCCCGAACCGCTGCATCATCGAGCGGGGCATCGTCGTCCAGTACACCTTCGGGGTCAGCCCGGTCATCTCCAGCGCCGCCATCGTGATGCGGTGGGCCTGGATGTGGTCGGGGTGGCCGTAGAAGCCGTTCTCGTCGTAGGTGACGACCACATCGGGTCGGTAGTGCCGCATGAGTTCCGCGAGTCGGGCGGCGCCTACCTCCACGGGGGTCTGCCAGAAGGAGCCGGGGGCGTCGTTGCTCGGCCAGCCGATCATCCCGGAGTCGGCATAGTCCAGCATCTCCAGATCGCTGACCTTCAGGACGTCACAGCTCGCCTCAAGTTCTTGACGGCGCATCAAGGCGACGACCGCCGGATCGTGCCCGGGGTCGCCCGGCTTGACACCCCCCGGTCCGTCACCGCAACCGCCGTCGGTACACGTCACGAGAACCGTGCGGATGCCCTCCGCCGCGTACCGCGCGAGAACCCCTCCGGTCCCAGTGGCCTCGTCGTCGGGATGGGCGTGCACTGCCATGAGCGTCAAGGGCCGGTCAGTCATGAACAAGTCCTCCTGCGGAAATACATCCTGGTCTGAGTGCGCGGCGGGCGTACCGCGATCCTTGGGGCCCGGATCCTGGTGGGGCGGACGACCTTGTGGTCTCCGTGCTCCCCGCCCGTGCGGCTCGGCCCCTCGGTCGATGCAACCGTGCCGGCCGCCCCGGCTGTTCCCGGCGCGGCCGTGGCCTTCCAGGCGCCAGCGTTTCAACGTGGACGAGGTACGGGCGCGACGTGCCGTCCTGTGTCACTGCGTCTGGCGTGTGGTGGGTTGCTGACCAGCGCGTTTGCCAGGTCGTTTGAGACCGACTGTGGCCGGCGTTCTCAAGCGACCTGGCTTTCGCGGAAGTCTCGTTCGCGAGGGATGACTGGAGCGCCGCCAAAATCGCCAACAATATCCGACGGAGATCGCCGTTCTCCATGGTGCTGCGATGCAAAAATGCCCCGAACCCGTCCTCGCCGCCTCGGATCTGCACGTGGTGATGTGCTGTGCAATGTGCGCCTTGACCCTGTACGCGGTACTGAGATGCACTGTTGATGGGGAGTCGAACCCCCACGTTGCTCATCACGCGCCAGGAGTGGGCTGGAAAGCCGCCAGCCCTCGGTGGGTGCACGCCTCCGAAGCTGCTACCTGCTCCACATCGTCCCAGCCGGCTGGGACGCTCAGTCCAGCAGATCGACGTCCCAATTCGTACGCTGGATACGCACATCGACCTCACGGATCTCCCGGGCGAGTGCATCCGCCTGACCGCGCAGCAGTCCTCGCTGGCCGTGGGGGTGGCGGCGCTCGGCACGCTCTTCCTGGCGGTGTCGCCCGGGCTGGGCACGGGGAACGCGCTGGTGGTGACGCTGCTGGTGCAGCTCGGGGTGGTGGCGGTGACGGGGCTGCTGAATCTGTGGCTGCCCCGGGTGGTCGGCCGAGAGCTGAGCGGGACCGGCCGTGCCCGATACGGCAGCAGGGCCCGGACCGCGCGTCGCGGTCCGGGCCCTTCCCCGGCGGTGCCGCCCTGCGGCGGCGGTGCGTCAGCTCTGTGCGGTGTCGTCGCCCGTCTGCCTGGCGCCCTCAGCTGTGCCTGCCCTCTCGCGCATCTTGCGCACCAGCTCCGCCTTCTGGTCGGCGGCACCCTGGCGGTCGAGGTTGCGGTGCGGACCGTTGTTCTGCCGTTCGGCGCGGGACAGCTTCTTGCGCTGGCCGCCGCCCATGCCCACGGGGTTGTTGATGTTCTTGCTCACGGGTTCTCCCGGAATGTTGTGAAGTGATCTACGGATTCATCGGTGGGGGACGGGCACGGCGACGTCGAAGGACGTCAGCAGGGGCCCATCACGCTCTCACTCGTAAATCGGCGTCTGGAAGAACATGAGCAAGACGTTACCTGGTCCCGTCGGCTCCGCATACCAAGGTTTTCGCCGTCCCGGCGTCGGCCGGTTCTTCGGTGAGCGCCCAGGGGCAGCCGTTTCCTTCCAGAGCCGGCGGGGGCTCTGCAGCGCCATTCCTGTCACGCCCCTGCCACGCTGAAGCGGAGCGAAGAACGTGGCCCGGCTCGCGTTACGGGCTCACGAATACGGCTGCTTGTCCTGTGCTTCCGCAGGCCCGTCGGCGACTTGCTCAATGAGCCGTCGCCGGTCCTTCGGCCCGGAGGCGTAGGCATCCATGCCTGCGGCGGCCAAGGGATGAAGGGGATCTGTCTCGAGATCGCCGTGCAGGCGCAGCAGTACATGGTCGTCACCGGCCAGGCAGTCGGTGTACGGAAAGGTGTGCGACAGCAGGCAGGCGAAATCATCGCAAGCCGCCCGGACGTCCACCCTGTCGAGGCCGAGCCAGACGTGCAGCGTGCCGTCCTGAACCGTCAGCTCGATGTCGATGCGGGTATCGGCCGCCTCGGCGGCGTCGCCGCACCACTTCAGGGTCTCGTCCAGCGCGCCGAGGTGGATGGGGAGCGGGCGGAAGACCTCCTGACGCATGTCGTCGCGGACCGTGATGCCGGTGGCCGGGGCCTGATCGCGCCACCAGTCCTGCACGACGTCGCGAACGGAGGCGGCCTGCGGCCCGCTGCTCAGCGCTCGCCGTACGGCGTCCGCCGCGTTTCGCCGAACCACGCTCGCGACGTCGGGTCCAGGGTCGGCAGCCATACGGCGTAGCAGCGATCCAGGCCCGAGTCGGGTGTCGTCGAGGACCTTCGGGTACAGCTCGCGCAGCGCGTCCGGTACGGCTGTGCCGTCCGCCCCAAGCAGGGGGCGGATGCGTTCTGCCCAGGCAAGAAACGCCTCGGTGTCACCGGTGGTGAGGAGGTCGGTGCCGAGGTCGCCGCGGGCGAGCATGCGGGCGCGCTGCCTTTCCGTCGGCTGGCCGAGGCCATCGAGTTGGGCGCGCAGGAGGAAGACGAGCAGGTCCCGTTCCGGTGCGGGGCGGATGGTGGTTGCTGCGGGTTCACCGGCACCGCGCCGGTTCGACGGTCGCCAAGGTCCGCAGCCGGGCGACAGTGACACGCGTGACCGAGCCAGCTGTCGCGGTACACCCACTCGTCATCGATCACCTGAACGCCCCGGCATCTGTGGAATTTGACGTACCGCCCGAGACGCGGTGTCCTGCGTCCAGGACCAGGAACACGAGTGGCAGCGGCGCTGCCTCTACCCCCGCCAGTGACTTCGAACTCGGCTGCGGTAAGGCTTAGAGATTCCGCGGGTAGAGGACAAGGCGTCATGGTGGGCGGGCTGGCCGTGTGTCCCAGCGTTGGCTGGTCCAGGCTTCGCGGACGAGGCGTCGGATCACGATGATCGCGGTCATCAACGCGAGCAGTGCGTTGATGACGACCGCTCGACGTTCCGTGCAGGACAGGGTGAAGTTGAAGCCGCGGCTGTACCAGGAGTTGGTGCGCTCGACGGCCCAGCGGCGAGTGTGGTTGATCGGGATCACGACGCCCTTGGGCTGGATCCGCCACTCGCAGCCGAGATCGGTCAGCAGTTTGCGGGTGACCGTGGAGTCGTAGCCCGCGTCAAGGTGCACCGTGATCTGCTCAGGCAACGCGAGCTCGAAACGCCCCAGCTTCTCCAGCGTCGGGCGCAGGAACGGGGAGTCGTGCCGGTTCGCGCCGGTCACCACACAGCCCAGCGGGATCCCGCGTCCGTCGGTCATCCGCGACCACTTGATCCCGAGTTTTCCCCGGTCAATCGGTGATTTCCCGGCGACCTCGCCACCGCAGGGCGCCTTGGTGATCTGCCCGTCGACGGTGATGTCGGCCAGGTCCAGGCCCACGACACGGTCGTAGGTCTCCAACACGATCTGCTCCAGCCCTGCGAAGACACCGGCCGCGATCCACTCGTTGCGTCGGGTTCTCATCGTGGTTGCCGAGCACGATTGATCGGCGTGCTTCGCGTACGAGCCGCCGAAGACGAGTTTCGCGACGAGCTTGTCGAACACGATCCGGTCCGGGATCCGTGGGTTGTGACAGCCCCACGGATGTGTCTCGAGATGCGGTGGCAGGAGGGCCTCGAACTGGACCCACAAAGGCTCGATCGCCCATGCTTCGACGGCGGGCACCGGTGCTCCGATTTCAGATGTAGAGATGTAATAGGAGTCCCACGTCAAAACGGATCCCGGTCCCCACGTCACATCGGCCTGACGCCCCTACCCGCGAAATCTCTTACCAATTGACCAAACTCAGGAGCAGTCGGTGGACGTCAGCTACTTCGGTGCCCACGGGCACGTTCCGCTGCGCGTGGCCCTGCTGCTGGCCGCGGTGGCGGGCATCCTGCTCACCGCGCCGGCGGGCCGCGCGCAGATCATGCAGTTGCGCGCGACCGCCCGCAAGCACCGCGGGCCCACCACAGGGCTGTGAAGGCCGAGGCCAAGGACTCGTCGAAGGCCCGGCGGTAGCCCGGACTACCGGGAGCCCGCCACAGGGCGCGACTTGTAGAAGGACTCCTCCAGGTAGGCGACCTCGTGCGGCTGGTAGGGCTCCTCCAAGTAGGCGGCCTCGTCTTCGTCGAGTTCGACGTCCACCGCGGCGACCGCGTCGGCCAGCTGGGCCGGCTTGGTGACCCCGACGATGGGCGAGGTCACCGCCGGGTTGCGCATGACCCAGGCCAGGGCGACCTGGGCCGGGGACAGACCCCGCTTGCCCGCGATCTCGTGGACGCGCTCGGCCACTGCCTGGTCCCCGTCGCGGTAGAGGATCTTGCCGCCCTCGTCGGTCTCGGCACGCGCCGTGGCGGTGTCCCGGACCCGCGTCAGCCTGCCCCGCGCCAGCGGGCTCCACGGGATCACGCCGATGCCCTGGTCGGCGCAGAGCGGGAGCATCTCCCGCTCTGCTTCTCGGTGGATGAGGTTGTAGTGGTCCTGCATCGACACGAACCGGGTCCAGCCGTTCAGGTCAGCCAGGTACAGAGCCTTGGCGAACTGCCAGGCGTACATGGAAGAGGCTCCGATGTAGCGGACCTTCCCGGACTTGACCGCATCGTGCAGCGCCTCGAGGGTTTCCTCGATCGGGGTGTCGTAGTCCCAGCGGTGGATCTGGTACAGGTCGATGTAGTCGGTCCCCAGCCGCTTCAGGGAGGCGTCGAGCTCGGCGAAGATCGCCTTGCGGGACAGCCCGGCGCCGTTCGGGCCGGGGCGCATCCGCATCCAGACCTTGGTGGAGAGAACGACCTCCTCGCGCCGGGTGAAGTCCTTGACCGCCTGGCCGACGATCTCCTCGCTGCTTCCGGCGCTGTACCCATTGGCCGTGTCGAGGAAGTTGACGCCGCCCTCGAGGGCCTGCTTGATGATGTCCCGGCTGGCGTCCGCGCCCAGCGACCAGGGCTCGCCGCCCCGGTCCGGCTCGCCGAAGCTCATGCAGCCGAGGGCGATGGCGGAGACTTCCAGTCCGGTCGTTCCGAGTTTGATGTATCGCATGCTTCCGAAGCTAGGAGTTGGAGTGCGCTCTAACGCAATACGTCTCGGTCCGGAATTCGGAGGCGTGGGGCATGTGCGCCCTGTCAGGTTTCGACCGTTTCGGCCAGACGTACCAGAGAACCCAGTGGTAGCGAGTAACAAACTGTCAATTCTCGGCCGAGCGTGTGGGGCACTACTCAGCCCCCCGACGGCAAAGCCACCCTCGCGGGTCCGTCGCCACGACCGATCATCGCTCGATCACTAAGAGATTCCGCTGGTCCGGGCGGCGGTATCGCGGCGCTCGCGACGGCGCCCCTACCCGCGGGATCTCTTACTTGCGGATGGGTAACGTCACAGAGCACGTCCAACTGGTGCTTGCTACAACGCTCCTTGTTGCCGTCCTCGGGACACTGGCCATCAACGCATTGGCGGTGGCGCGAACCCCTTGCCTGTGACGGTTGCAGGGGCAGCCCGACAAGGGTTTGGCGGTGGCAGCCCTCGCCACGGTCACAGGAAGCGGTCTTGCCATTTGGCTCACATCCCGATGATGACCCTCCGGACAACCGGGCACCGATCAGGGGAAGGGGCTTCGGAACGTAGGGGCAAATCCGTTTCTACGTCGCACTACCGACTTGCCGCTAGACCTCGATGAGTGGATCACTCGTCGAGAGGGGGTGCAGCTGGAAGCGTTTGGAGTGCCCCCGAGCATCTGTGCCATGTCGTACCGCAGGACTCGCACGCCAACACCACAGATCACGGACCAAGATCCGGACCAGGTGCGGACCAACTCGGCTCAGCGGCAGACGATTCCACCCTTTGCCACAGGTCAGAGGCGACGGTGAGCGTGTACCACCAGCAGACGAAGAACCTGATGGCTGGTGCTTCAGCAAGGATGATGGGCTCGCGACCAGGACTGCCGGATCGTCACCGCAATGAACGCCCACCACTTCATCGAAGGCCCCTGCGCCGAGCTGGTACTCATCGGCACCGCAGCCGCCCAGGCCGCCTACGAGCTGGACACAACCGTCGCCGTGGGCGACCACGACCGCGGGGTCACCCCCCGTGCGGCCGGTACCGCCCAGTACTCCTCGGCTACTCCCCCACCCTCAAGGTCATCGTCGGCGAAGACGACCGCATCCGAACCGCCTTCATCACCCACCTGCTCCCCGAAGCTATGTCTGAGCCGACCACCGGCTCGATGCCGAGTAAACCGCCACTCAGCACGAGCTGGCACCGGCACCGCCAGCCGCGTCACCAACCTGCCCGCACAACACACCCAGCTAGTGGATCCCCGGTTCCGGCTCCCGGTCACCGGCACCGGCCCCCGACGCCTTCACAAGCACCTCCCCGGACGCCGTCCGCACGTCAGCACCGCCCGCCCGGCCCGCCGCCGCTCCACCAGCCCCGCGTCCATCAGCACTCGCAGATGCCGCCCCACCGACCCCAGCCCCTGCCCCTGCCCCTGCCCCTGCCCGGTAACGGCGACCAGCTGAGTCGTACTCATGGGAGTTCCGAGCAACACCAGCAATCCGGCCCGCGCACTCCCGATGAGCGTCCCGAGCCCGGCTGGGACGGGCCGCCGGTCATGGTCCTCGGCGGGCACCCCAAGACACGGGTAGACGACGTCCTGGGGCCTCGTTGCCGCTGGTTCACCTCCGCTCGAGCGGAGGCCAACCGGAAGCTCTCCAGCGGCACCTCCGCCCCTTACGACTCTCCGACTGGTCCGTCGTTCCGCTCCATGCGTATGTGGATCTACCCCGCACTCTGGGATCCGGTCTTACGAACCGATCTTCCCTAGTAGGGGGCGCCGGCCTACATCACATGGAGTTGCCGGAACTCATGAACGGGGAGCGGGAAGCGTGAGAAAAGGATATTGGAGCGCAGGTCACCTGTGAGGGCGGAGGCCAGAAACCGTGTGCAGGTGTGAGGGAAGTGTTCCCAACGTTCGCCACGTGCCTCATTGACCATGACGGTCCAGCTTTCCGGATCTCGGCCGGGGCGGATGAGCCAGTAGAGACATTCCCCGTTGTCGG
This sequence comes from Streptomyces bugieae, assembly GCF_036352915.1. Taxonomy (NCBI): domain Bacteria; kingdom Bacillati; phylum Actinomycetota; class Actinomycetes; order Kitasatosporales; family Streptomycetaceae; genus Streptomyces; species Streptomyces bugieae. The sequence goes on along the minus strand of NZ_JAZBJP010000025.1, from coordinate 43,183 downwards.
TGGTGGCCCAGGGGATGACCCGAACTCCTTCGTCCTCGAGTTCGGCCGGCTTCTTCTCGAACTCCCACAGACCTTCGAGCGCTTCGGCCTGCTGGTCTTCCCACTCGATGAGGTCGTAGTTGTCATTGGGGCAGCCGGGTTCCAGGACGTAGAGGTAGTCGTCCCAGTTGCTGCCTCCGTAGGTTTCGATGAGCTCTTTGTAGTCGGCTGGTAGCCGGATGCCGAGGGCATGCTCGGCGCTGGCCCAGTCCTTGTCTCTACGAACGGAGGGGGGCTGGATCAGTTCCGTGAGCTCTCCGATGGAGGAATTCATCAGGTTTCTTAACATGCGATGGTTTCTGCGGGCTGCGAGACGGGCCCCGGCCACAGATGGGATGGGGCAGAAGTCGGACCTGCCCCGGAGACGAGCACACGGTTTCCTCGCGTGTGACGACGAAGGAATGGGCCCGTGCGGCCTTGTCCCATCTTGCCTTCGCCGGCATCTCCCTTGCACATCTCGGCGGCTTGATCGAGGAGTTGGCCGGCCCGTGGACCGCGCGGTGTGAGTCCGCACTGCACGAACGGCGCGGCGGGCAGCACAAGCAACAGCCGGGCTCTGGGCCCAAGCACGACCTGGTCTTCACCGACCCAGTCCTGATCACCCTGATCCATCTGCGTCACCAGCTCCCGCACGCCGCTCTCGCCAGGCTGTACGGCCTGGAGCGCTCCACCATCGCCACGGGCGCCGCGGGCAATCGCGAACCGCGCCGCCCCCGGGCCCCGACCGGTTCGTCCCGGACCGCCGGGACGACACCCACCTCGGTTGCGGCGGCGGCCTGCACTACTGCCTCGGTACCGCCCTCGCCCGCGCGGAAGCGCCGATTGTGCGCACCGCGCTGGCCCGCGGGCTGGAGTCGCCGGGCCTGACCGCCGATCCGCGGGCTGCCTGAGCGCCGTCAGCGACCGGATACCCGCAGCCCCACCTTCTTTCTCGACAGGAAAGAAGGTGGTACTTTCTCCATGAGCAAGTACCTCGGACAACCAGCACGACCAGGGGGACCCATGACCTCGTACGACGCGCGGACCGCGCTCGACGCAATACACCAGCACCAGGAGCAGACCCGTGACGCGTATGTGCGCCACAGCTCCTCGCTCCCCTACATGCTCCTCACCGCGCTGGCCGTATTCGGCTTCAGCGCGGCCGTCGATCTTCCTAACCCCTGGCGCACCCTCACCCTCCTGGCGGCGGGTGCGCTGATGGCAGTCATGCTGTTCGTGCATCAGCGGCGGGCCCCGGTCCGCCGGAAGCCATCCGGTGCGGAGTGGGCGTTCTCCGTATGGGTGGGGGGCGTTGTCACCGTGATCCTCGTGGCGGCGGTGATCGGCGCCCGGCTGCTCAAGCTCCCGGAGCCCGGCGTGATCGCCGGCGCCGTCGCGGCCGTTGCGACCCTCGTGGCGGGGTATGTGACCCGCCCGATCATCAAGGCCATCACGCGCCGGGACGGCCACGTCTGATGGACCCGGACTTCGACGAGTTCCTGCACGTACCGGCCCGGCTCTCGGTCGTCGCGCTGCTGGCTCCGGCCGACTGGGTGGAGTTCGGCTTCGTACGGGACAAGGTGGAAACCAGCGACTCGGCCCTCTCCAAGCAGGTCGCCTCGCTGGCGGAGGCCGGGTACGTCGAGGTGCGCAAGACTCGAAACCGTACGGGGCGGCACACCCACGTCCGGCTCACCGCGCACGGCCGGTGGGCGTTCCAGCGGCACGCCGCGGCCCTGGAGAGGATTGTGGCGGCGGCACGCGAACCGCAGGAGCGAGGCGCGTGAGGCGGATGACCAAAGGGCTCGGAGCCAAGCCAGTTGACGGGGCGCCCTCCCCGGAGCGATTCGGGTGCGGGGCAGTGGTGCGCCGTGATCGCGCCCCCGTCCGGGACTGACCAGGAGACGCCGCAGGGGTGCGGCCAGGCAGCCCTACAGCACCACCTTGAGGCGTACCACGCGCTGCTGCGGGAGCTGACCGAGCAGGAGCAGCCGGCCTGAGGCAGGGCTGGTCCTGAACGCAAAACACGGCCCACACCCCCGGAGCACTCCGGGTGGTGCGGGCCTTGTGTGCGTCAGCTAACGAGCTCAAGGTCGTGTGGTGGGGAACGCGTCTCGTGCAGCGATCATTAGCGACCGGAGGATCACGGGCCTGTCGGCTGATGTGATCCCTGAACTCGTCGCCGCGATAGGCCCGTTGTGGCACGAACGGCACCAGAGCAAGCTCGCATCCAGGCCACGGAAGAGGGCTGTGGGAGCGGGCGCGAAGCACCAACTGGTGTTCGTCGACCGGCTTCTGGCCGCGCTCGTGCATCTCCGGCACGCCACCACGCACGATGTGCCGGCCTGCTGGTTCGGCGTCGACCGCTCCACCATCACCCGCGCAATCTGCGAGGTGCGGCGGCCGCTTGCCCAGCAAGGCTGCACCATTAACCCGAGCGTGCGGCTGCGGACCCTGGCTGAGGTCGTCGACCACCTCAGCGCCGGCGGAAACACCGGGATCATCGACGGCAGGAGGAATAGACGCCGGGCCTCGCCACGACGTAGCCGTGAAGTGAACCACATCGGGATGTTCAGGGGGACCACTCGCGGTTCGGACGTTGTGCGCCGCGGGGCTCGCATCAGCGGGAGGGTTCGATTCCCCAGGCGACGGCTCGGGCGGCGGCGGCCGCGCGGTTGGGGAGGTCCAGCTTGGCGAGGATGTGCTCGATGTGGGTCCCTACGGTGCGCGGCGTGATACGCAGCCGCTCGGCGATCTCTCTGTTGGTGCGGCCGGTGGTCAGTTCGGCCAGCACCTGGACCTCCCGTGGCGAGAGCCCGCCGCGCCGCCGCGTGTCCGCGGCGGGGTCGGCCGCGGTGGCCTCTTCGGGCAGCGGGCCTCCTCGGGCGACGGCCGCGGCGAGGGCCTCGGTGAGGAGGGTGACGACGGCGCGCGCCGGATCGGGCGCGCGCCGCGGTCGGCGGGTGCTGACGTTCAGCATGCCGACGTACCGGCCGTCGGAGTTGAACAGGCACTGGGCCACGCCGCCCTCGATGCCGAGGGGACGCAGCACTTCCTGGAATCCGGGAGATGTGGCAAGGAGCTGCCGGGGGACGTCACTGAGCCAGAGACCACCGCGGGCCGGGCTGCGGAGCACGGGGAACACCGGGTCGTGGTGGAGGTGGGTCTCGATGTAGGCCGTAGCGTCGTCCGGGTAGCTCCCGGCCAGGGTGGTGTGGCGCCGATGCACCGGATCCCATCGGGTCAGGGAGGCGTGGTCGTACTCCATCACCTCCGACAGCGCCGTCAGGACCGTGTCGAAACCACTCGCGCCACTCGCGCCACTCGCGCCGCTCGTGGCGTTCCTGGCGGCCTCACGGACGTGGACAGCCGCGTCCAGGATGTCCGTCGTGCTCCGTTCCGCTGCCATCCTCCAAGGATGATCATTTCTCCGGAACAGGTCAATCGCGAAGGGCGTCGTGCACGACCTGCCCGTCCATGACGGTGAGGATGACGGGCATCTGCGGGATGTCGTGGGGGTCGGCGCCGAGCAGGTCACCGTCGAGCACGCACAGGTCGGCGACCTTGCCCGGCTCCAGGGAGCCCTTCCAGTCGTCGGCGAAGTCCTGCCATGCCGCATCGATCGTGTACGTGCGGATCGCCTCCGCCAGGCCGATGCGCTGCTCGGGTCCGCTGACCCGGCCGGCGGCCTTCGATTCGCGCAGCACCATGGTGGCGACACCCTGGCGCCAGTCCGGGTACGTGACGGGGGCGTCGGACCCGCTCGCGACCCGCACACCGGCGTCGATGGCATCGCGGTAGGGCCATGCGTACGCGGCCCGTTCGGCGCCGACGAACTCCTCCTCCATGTCGGCGACGGTCCATTTGATGGTGGGGTTCATGTTGACGCCGAAGCCGTGCGCGGCCAGTACCTTCATGCTGTGCGCGGTGAGGAAGTCGCCGTGGATGACGTAGTGGCGGGCGTCGGGCCGCGGGTGCTCTGCCGCGGCCGCGGCGAAAGCGTCCGCGACGGAGTCGCAGGCCCGGTCGCCGGTGACGTGGACGCCCAACTGATGTCCGGCGGCGTGGGCATGCCGGATCATGGCGTCGATCTCGGCGATCCGCTCGGCGTCGGTCTCGCCGCCGACGCACAGGGAGCCACAGCCGCCGCCGACGTACGGCTCGTGCATCCAGGCCGTCTTGTTGGGGACGATGCCGTCGGCGAAGATCTTGACTCCGTGGATCGCGAGGCGGCGCGGATCGGCGTCGCCGGACGCGCCGGAGTCGTCGAGGGCGGTGAGGGTGCGGGCGAACTCCTCGGCGGTGCTCGCCATTCCGGTGGGCAGGACCAAGACGCCGACGCGGGCGGTCAGTTCGCCCTCGGCCAGCAGCTGACGGTAGACGTCGAGGGTCTGCGCGCCGAGCGCGCCCCGCATGATGCCGTCACCGCCGGGGCCGAGCCCGGGCTCGGTGTAGCTGGTCACGCCGAGCCGGGCGAGCGTGGCCAGGGTCGACCGGATCGCGTCGGTCCGTTCCTGCCGACTGAGCGGCGGCAGCGCGTTCTGGACGAGAGCCTGGGCCCCCTCGTGGAGCAGCCCGGTCGGCTCCCCGGCGTCGTCCACGACGATGGCACCGCCGGGCGGCGCGACGGTGTGCCGGTCGATCCCGATGAGCTCAAGGGCCTTGGAGTTGACCCAGGTGGCGTGCCCGGAGAAGGAGTACAGGACGACGGGGTGGTCCGGGCTCACGGCGTCGAGATCGCGCCGGGAGGGCTGCCGCGAAGGATCGGTGACGCACTCGTCGAGGAATCCGGGATCCCAGCCGTGCCCCGTGATCCACTGCCCGCCCGGTACCTGACCGACGGCTTCCTGTACCGCCTCGGCCACGTCCGCGAGGGAGGACACGGCGGGATGGCCGAGGTCCAGGGAGAGCGGCGGCGTCGCCATGCCGAAGGCACATCCGTGCAGGTGGGAATCGTTGATGCCGGGAAGCAGCGTCGCTCCCCGCAGGTCGACGACGCGGGTGTCGGGCCCGACAAGCGGCGCGACGTCGTCCCGCCCGCCGACGGCGCTGATGACCCCGCCGGTCACCGCCAGGGCCGAGGCGACGGAAAACTCCGCATCGACCGTGACCACCTGCCCGCCGAGAAACACCAGATCCGCATACGTGTCCACAGAAGGGTCCTTTCGAAAACCGGGCGCACCTCGGCCGCCCGCAAACGATCTCCCCAGGACTATGAATCACGCCCCCTCCCCCGCACATCGGTCATTCCACCGATACGCGCTCTCGCAGTGGCGGGCTGACGCCTCGCGCTCCCGATCGTGTTGGGTTCTTCGGGAGGGCCTGGAAGGAATCAGTCCGCCGTCCGGCCCGGGCTCCCGGCAGGACGGCTTGGTCCGCCTGATGGGTCGCCACCCGTGAACAGACTCCGAGCACGGGCCGGCATGGCCGACCAGGAGGGCGACCGCGCCCGGGCCGCGCAGCAGGTTGGTCAGGCCGTGGCCGGCGGCGGCCTTCGCCGCCAGTGCGTCGGAGCCCGGGTCACCTTCACGGACCTTCGTTGCCAGGCATGACCATCCGCGTGAGCACCGTGCGCACGTCCTCGACCGAGGCGTCCCGGGACCGCTCGACGACGGCCTTTGGGTGGCCGTTGAGCGGTGACGACGGCGTGGGTGTCGCTCCAGGTGCGGAGCTCGAAGTGGCGTGGCGGGCCATGGTCAGGCGGCCAGCGGCAATGCGCCGGGCGCTGCGGTCTTGTTCGGGGGTCGTGGTTTCGGCGCTCAGGAGGCGACGGGCCCGGACGTCGGCGTGAGCAGGCCCTTGGCGACCGCCGCGTCCCTGACCTCCTCGTACAGCGCGATGAGGGTCTGGCTCACCTCAAGGCGGGGCAGCTGCAGACGGTCGAGTGCCCCGGTGTCCGCCCCGACGTCGTGCCACCCCTGTCCCGTGAGGTGGCGCATCAGCGCGGGGTTGAGCCGGTCCACGCCCCGCACCAGACGGGCCTCGGGCGTGACCCCCGCCTCATGCTCACGCCACAGCGCCAGGAATTCCGCCCCCAGCTCGCCGGGCAGCGCCCCGTACCGGCGCTGGGCGACCTCTTCCTCGATGCGGGCCTTGTCCTCCCTGTGCTGCGCGCTGTGCTGGGTGCGCCAGGCCGAGGGGTCGCCCGCCTCGATCTCCACGAGGTCGTGCATCAGACACATCTTGAGCATCTTCTCCAGATCCAGCGCGTGCCCGTACTCCCGCTCGAACTCACGGTGCAGGACCCAGCAGACCAGCGCCAGGTGCCACGAGTGCTCGGCCACGCTTTCCTTGCGCTCCGGGGTGGCGTGGTTGTGCCGTTCCACTTCCCGAAGCCGGGCAGAGAAGTCGATGAAGTCGAAAAGCTGGCGGAGGTCATCACTCATGCCGTTTACCGTCCCTGCCCCTTTGCTTGCCTGCAACGTGCACATGTTCCCCTGCCGTCCGCCCGTCAAGCTCGACTACCGGCCACCGCACAACTGACCGTGCCGGAAGGCACGTTGGACGTCTGGCGGCCCGGAGTGAGCCACTGCGGGCCGCCAGAGCTGACCGCCCGCGTCCGTGACCTGCGCATCGGTCGTGGCCAGGCTCACCCCCGTCCGGCCGGGAGGCGGGGCATACCTGGTGCCTTGGGCTCAGGCTGTGGGCAGTTGGGGGTTGAGCGGGTGCGGCGTCGGTGTCTTGTGGTGCTCTCCGGCTGTGCGGCCGGTTTGCTGGGCGGGGATCTGGCGTACGCATTCGATGAGGTAGTCGCCGGTGTCCGGAGCGACGGTGACGCCGTGGGTCTCGCTGCGGAAGCCGGGGAAGCGCCGGTCGAAGGACTCCAGGGCGGTCAGGTAACGCAGCAGCGGGCCGTCGGGGGTGCCGGTGCTTTCGCCGGGCATGAGGACCGGGATGCCCGGCGGGGTGACGGTGACCATGGCGGCGGCCACCCGGTCGGCCGCGTCGGTCAGCCTTACGCGCTCGGTGCCGCCGCGGATGAGGCGCTGGTAGCAGTGCTGGGGCGGGGTAACGGGCTCGGGCAGGTCGTGAAAGGCGGTGTCGAGCAGCTCGACCAGGCGGGCATCGCGTAGGTGGTTGTGCATCTCCTGGCACAGTTCGCGCAGGGTCTGGCCGGTGTAGCGGTGGGGGTGGGCGGCGACCAGCTCGGGCAGCACCTGCTCCAGGGGTGCGTTGTGGTCGTAGAGCGTTTTGAAGTCCATGAGGGCGTCCATCAGGGTTCCCCACTTGCCCTTGGTGATCCCCATGGAGAAGAGGATGAGCGTGGTGTAGCTGTCGGTCTTCTCCACCACGATGTCCCTGGTGGCCAGGTAGGCGGTGAGGACGCGGGCGGGGATGCCCCAGTGGGACATCTGTCCGGTGGCGTCGATGCCGGGGCAGGTGAGGGTGACCTTGATGGGGTCGAGCAGGCAGTAGCCCGTGGTCAGTCCGGGGAAGCCGTGCCAGTCGGCGTCGGGCTCCAGCTGCCAGCAGGACGGTTCGGTGCGCAGCAGTTCGAGCGGTGCGTCGGCGAAGGGTAGACGCTCGCCGGTGGCCGGGTCGGTCACGGTCTCGGGTTGCCAGACGCCGAAGAACCAGTTGGGCCGGTCGGCGGCGGCGATGCGCCGGGCGACGCGTACGACCGTCTGACGAAAGCGGATGGCTTCGGTCACCGCTTCGTCGATAAGGCAGCGGCCCTGGGGACCGTCCATCATCGCGGTGGCCACGTCGAGGGAGGCGATCATCGGATACAGCGGTGAGGTGGTGCCGTGCATCATGAATGCCTCGTTGAACCGGTCGTGCTCCACCGGCGCCCGGGGTGCGGATTTGATGTGGACCATGGCGCTCTGTGACAGGGCGGCCAGCAGCTTGTGGGTGGACTGGGTGGAGAAGACGGTGGGGCGTTCGGGGCCGGGGAAAGTTTCGGGGCCCACCGCCATGCCGTAGCGGCCGGCGTACAGGGGATGGAAGCGGGCGTAGGCGAACCAGGCTTCGTCGAAGTGGAGCCGGGGGGTGCTGGGGGCGAGGGCCTGGGCGACCTGGAGGGTGTCGTAACACAGGCCGTCGTAGGTGGAGTTCGTCAGCACCGCGTACTGGGCCTTGGGCGAGACGGCGCCCTGGGTCAATGGGTTGCGGCTGGTCCGGTCGGCGACCGACTGTGCCTGAATCTCGGCGGGCGGCAGGGGGCCTGCCAGTCCGTAGCCGTTGCGGGTGGGGACCAGGTAGACCGGCCGGGCTCCGGAGAGGACCAGGCCGTGCAGCACCGACTTGTGGCAGTTGCGGTCCACCAGTGCGATCTCGTCCTGGGTGACGCTGAAGTGACCGACCATCCGGTCGCAGGTGGAGTCGCCGTGGAGTACGAAGTAGGTGCGGTCGGCGCCGAAGACACGGGCGGCGTTGCGCTCGGCGGCACCGACCGGGCCGGTGTGTTCGAAGAGGGAACCGAGTTCCCCGACGGAGATCGACAGGTCGCTGCGCAGCAGCCGTTCTCCGAAGTAGTCGTGGAAGGCCCGGCCGACGGGGGACTTGAGGAAGGCGACACCGCCGGAGTGGGCAGGGGTGTGCCAGGAGTACTCATGCGCGTGGTCGAAGCGGCGCAGCGCCTTGAAGAACGGAGGCAGCAGGTCGTGCTGGTAGCCGCGGGCGGCGCTGGCGATGCGTCCGGCGATGAAGGGTGCGGTGTCCTCGAGCGGCCAGATGTAGCCGATCACCGTTTCGGCCACCCACAAGGGCAGGTGTTCCAGGTCTTCGCCGTCCGTGATCAGGAAGACGGGGAGATTCTGGAAGCGCTGGCCGGCGTGGCGCAGTACCTCGGCGCCGCCTGTTTCGCCGCCATCGCCTGCGGCCTGGGGAAGGTTCCAGTCGATCACGGCGGCGGCCGTGCCTGCCTCGGTCCGCAGCACTGCCTGGGCGTCGTCGGCTGTGGTGGCCCAGCGCACGTCAAAGCCTCGGCTCGCCAACTCATCGCGGATCCTGCGTAGTTGCTCGGCGGCGACACCTTGCCCCTGTGGGAACTCGTGTACCGCGAACAGAACCGTCCCATCGGTCATAGTGGCCCCTCTGCTGTGCGCGTGTCGGCGCATGGACTGCTCGTGCGCGCCATGCCTGCTGTCCGAGAGACAACCGGAAGATCACCGGATGCGGCCCGGTGGCTGGGCGAAACCACTCCGGGGAGGGAAATGGGAACGTCGCCGAACACCCACCGGTCACGCCGGGACGGGTGGAACCTGCCGACTCGTTGAAGCGAAGGCACCTCGCGCCAGCCCTCCACCGGCTTGAACGTGGTGGACTCCCGGGAACCCGGAACCCGGGAAGGACGGAGTGGGAGACCTGCAACCGCTGCTTGCCGTTCGATGGGGTGGTCGCGTCGGCCGTCTCTTCGTTGTCTCGCGCTCTCGGCACGGGACCCGCGGGATCCATCCGGGGATGGCGCCAAGGGCGAAGCCGGTCAGATCACGGCTTGCATCCCACCACCGCGCCGCGACGCGGCAAACGGGACGAGAGTGCGGTGTCGATGAGGAGGCATACGACATCCTTGGTGGGTCTGCCGTGCGTCCGCACGCGGAGACACTGATGACCACCATAGGCGGGTCGCTCAGTCGTCGGCGATCTGCAGGGCCAGCGCGAAGTGCTCACCGTCCGTCCCTGCGAGCAAACTGTCGAACAGAGGGGTGAGCCCGTTCACTGCGCCGCAACCGGCGTCGTGATTGGTCCACCAGCTGGTCTCCGGTCCGAGCAGGGACACCACCCGGTCCGCCGCGCGCTCGGCGGCCTCGGCGGGCAGGTGCCGGTGGCTCGGCCAGACCAGGTCGACGGCCGCGACCCAGGCCAGGAACGCGGCGGCCTCGTGCATCTCCACCGGTTCCAGAGCGGCGCAGATCTCCCGGACGGACGGCGGGGCGTACCCGGGCAGGAAGCGCCGCCATGCCTCGTCCGCCGCGACCACGGCCAGCAGCGCGCGAATCTGGGCCGCAAGCTCGGGCAGGTCGGGTTCCGACTCGGTGAACCGCCCCGCCGCCACATACACCCGCATCGGCGTGGACAGCTCTGCCATGCCCGCTTCCAAGCCTGCCACGACCCCCATGTACGTCACAGCGGGATTCTGCCGTACGCCCCTGCTCGCCACGCGACCCGCACCCTGGCCAACTAAGTAGCGGTCTCGCTCCCAGCGGGCATGCACGTCGGCGAGCGCGCTCTTGTTCGGCTTCCTGAGCGGCAAACTCATTTTCAGGGCCTTGTGGTTGATCCATGCGTCTCGGCAGCGCAGATGATCACCTCAAGGCCGTTCCACTGTCCGCAGAATGGCCGAACCCGTGACCGGACGGCAGGGCGAAGGCGGCCAGAGGTTAAAGATCAAGCTTAAGTACCCCGTCGTGATCATCCAGATGAACAACGGCCGCACCGCCGGCACCGACCGGCGTCGCCAACGAGTCAAGGAGGCAATCGCCACCGCCGACCGCGACGGCACACCGTTGACGGCCCCGGCCATCGCCCGCCGCCCCCTCGGAGCGGGCCGCCGCGCCGCATTCGAAGAGATCCTCGCCGCCCAACTCGCCCACATCGAGGCCCGGATCCCCTGACGTGCCGGATCACGAGTGCGATGTGGTCGGGTCGCGCCGCTGTCGCAGGCCTGGTGCTGGAGGCCGGGGTGTAGGAGTAGCGGCCGAGGGAGTTGATGTGGTCGTACCGGAGTGAGGAGGGCCGGGCGGTCGTTCACACCGAGCCTGCCCAGCCGCCCACCGACTGGGCAATGGGCACTCCGGGCGCGGGGCGGGGGCCGGGCACCCTGGCCGCCGCCACGGCGCAGCCGAGCACGCCCCGCTCACGACTCTGGCGCCACGAAATGTTCGCCCACTCTCCCGGTCGCACCACCTGAAGCCACGAAGCCACACACCCTTCGAAAACATTAGGCCGAACGGGTGCTTTCTCCGCGCGTTATACGTGTCTTACCTGGACTTATCGAATCGTCACTTTCCTGGACAGGCGAAAGTCGTGACAAGTGCATCAGGTTAACGCGACACTCGATATATCCATCCGAACCACTCCGAAGGAGTAACCATGTCCTGTCCTCCCCCGCCAGTCGATGCCCGAAAGGCCTTAGATTTCCTGCGGACGAGCGGACTTGTCGACCTCCGCGTTCCGCTGGAGCAAGTCGTCGAGCAGGTCAGCCAACTCGACGACGTGGCCGGCTACGTGCTCGCCTGGGAGCGATATGTCCTTGTGGTCGCCAACCAGGTCGCGGAATGCGACGACGGCGCTGCGGGCAACTGAGCCATTGACTGCGCCGACCGCCGGGAGGCATCTGATGGACACGACGCAACCCGGTAACGGCTCGTCACAAAGGCGCGCGGTGGAGACCCGGGCAGTCGCCTGGCTCGCTGCGCGCCGGGATCTCATCGATCCGGCCGAAGCCGCAACTGGCCGGGTGCTGTTCGCCCGCAAGGCCCTTATCGAGACCGCCTTCCTTGTGGGGCTTCGGGCGCGCCTTGACCCGGAACCCTTGGACGGTCATTACACGGCCCTCCTGGATCAGATCGAGGAGATCGCGGCTCGGCCCTCCTATCGGGAGCTGATCGCCCGGGACGAAGCTGCCCTTCTGCTGTACGCGGGGACTTATGCGGCACTGCGGCTCTGCGGACGCGACGACCAGGAATTCCGGCAACTCCTCACTCAGGCCGCTGCCGGAGGGTACGCCACGGCCTTCGAGCGGATCCCGTACCGGCAGCTCGATCTGCTGCACACCCTGGAGCTGTGCGGTATCCCACACTCGCTGCCGGCCATGGACGGGGTTCTGCCGTTCACCTTGCTCTGCAACAAGCCGAATGTCGTCAAACTCGCCGACCGCGACATCTACGCCATCACCCACACGATCTTCTACGCCACGGATTTCGGTCTGCGCGAGCCCGGTTGGCCACCGGACTTCGATCTGAGCGAGGCGGTGGAGCTGCTCGAAGCACTCCTCGTTCTCACCCTTGACCAACGAAATGCCGACCTGGTGGCAGAAATCCTGTGCTGCCTGTTGTGCCTCGGGGTGCGAGACTCCGAGGAAGTCCGCAGGGCATGGGAGTTCCTCGCGGCGGCACAAGAGGCCGAGGGGCGGGTCAACGGGCCGCCTGGCGTGGTCCACCCTGGACTCGCCGACGGCGACGACGCGTACCAGCACTGGGCCACCGGCTACCACACCACCATCGTCGCGGCCCTGGCCGCGCTCCTGGACCGCAGCCCCAAGGTGATGCGCAGGCAGCGGCCGTCCGCACCGAAGCCCCGGCTCAGCGTGGAGCAGCCGCTGCGGCGCGCAGTGTTGTGGCTGGCGGACACCAGTCGGCGCCATGACCCGGCCGGATGTCTGCCGGCCGCAGCGGCCGTCGCGCATGCGGCCGAGGCTCTTGGCGAAGCCGAGCTCGCTCGTCCCCTGCTCCTCGATTTCTCCGAACGTCTCGCGAACGCGGAAGCGGACGTGTGGCAGGAACACGGGATGGAGGTCGTCGGTGAGTTCGCGTTCGGCCTGCGGGCGCACGGGATCACATGCCCGTCACTCGATACGTTCTTCAAGTCCACCGCCGCTGCCGTCGCACTCCTCGACAAAGTTCCACCACAGGCGGCGCACAACGTCCAACGCCTCGTCGGTCTGGGGCTGATCGCTCCTCAGCGTGCGGCCGCACTGATCGACGCCGGAGTCGACGGGCCGCACTCCTTGCCAAAGACATCTGCCGCTGACTTGTCCGGTGCCTGCAAGAACTACCAACTGGGGCACATCGCCGGCATCGTCCGGGACTCGGCCCGTGCCGGGCGGGTACAGCACCGCGTCACCCGCGACGCCATCGCCTTTCTTCTCACCCAGCAGAGCTCATGCGGTGCCTTCGGCCGCCCGGCCTGTGACGATCCGGCAATCCGCGAACGCATGATGCTGTCGTGGACCCAGAGTGTTGTCACCACCCTGGCCACCGTGCACACAGCCTGCGGTACAGCCCTCACCGCCCCCCGGCCCCGCCCCTGAACCTGGAGACGGGACGCGCTCCGCGAGCAAGCCACGCGGATGGTCTCAAACCGTGGCACCGGGTGCGATGGTGGCCGCCGGACATGGGTGTGAGGGAAATCGACCGTCCGGCCTCGATGACTTCGAGGAATCTGTGCGGTCCGCGGACTGTCGGAAACAGGTGCGGCGCATACACAGCACGTAGCAACGAAGCCTGAACTGCTGCAGCACGCAGTCGCGGGCCAGCTGACGTTGTCGAGGCCCTTTGGCAATCCCTACGACTCAGCTGGCAGTGGAGGCAGGCAATACACCAGATCCGCTCACCCGGGCGCCCGTATCCGGGCATCGTCCCGCTGCTGGAGGCCGCCGCCGCCCCAACCACGACTCCGGCGCCTGTATCCGTTCACCAGCCACTTCGCCCCGCTCTTCAGCAGCTCCACCAGCTACCCCTGGACTGTGCAGGCGAGATCGATCGAGCCCCTGGACAACGGACGTTCAAGGTTCGCCGACGCGGTCCTTTCGCCGCGACCGGCGAAGTCGAAACCGTCGAAGAGGCTGTTGCCCTAGACGAGTAGTTCCGAATGCGGGGTTCTCAGGCGGAGGGGAGGGTGTCCAACATCGGGTTGTGACGACCGAGTTAGACACCCTCTTGACCGCACTGTACGTCCACATCGACGACCGCTTGAAGACCTCGCGGTGGCGTGGCCGGCCGCCCCGGCTGACCGACGCGGAACTGGTAACCCTGGCCGTGGCCCAGGCCATGCTGGGCTTCCACTGCGAGGCCCGCTGGCTGCGCTTCGCCCACGCCCACCTGCACGGAGTGTTCCCCTACCTGCCCCAGCGGCCCGCCTACAACAAGCGTCTGCGAGCCGCGCTGGGCTTGGTCAAGCAGGCCATCCGGTCCTTGGCCGCGGACACCGACCTGTGGCTGGACCCGCTGTGGATCGTGGACTCCACGCCGTTCCGACACCCGGCTTGAGGTTCACAAAAGCGCAGCTCAACGACACAAGAACGGACAATAAGGGGAACAATCGCCCATTCTCGGTCGGCGCGAGGGCGTGGCTTCGCGGTTCACCCGCAAGCAGTGCGAAACGTCGGACACCCCGTGTCGGTCGCAGCCGACCGCGTGCACCACCGGTTGTATCTCGTCAGGAATGATCGCAGGCGCCATGGGATGGCTCCGTCTCAGTCCGGGATGGCGGCACCAACCAGTTCGACCGTTCCGGTGCAGGCCGTTATCGCACGATCTCGCAGCACCGTCCTGACGGTCCTCGCGGTGTCGGCCGTTGCCGCCGGACTCGAGCCCCGTCTCTTCCAGCCCGGGAAAGCGTTCACCGGCCCGGGCAGCAGGGCAGAGAGGCCGTTATCGCTGTCCCCAACCACGGAGCACCGCCCCGAAGCCGCACCCGGCCCCAGCAGGCCCGGGCCTCCGCCCAGGCTCCGGCTCCCGCCACGGTGCGCGGGCAGGCGGGAGTCAGCCGGCGAAGGTGCGGGCGAATGCGTTCGCGTCCTTCCCGATGCTCGAACAGGTCGCCAGCGCTTTCGGCCGACCGCCGTCCGGGCAGGGCTTGTCCCTGGTGACCGACCACATCGACAGGCGGCTGAGGCCCTTGGCGTCGGCGAACCTCTTGAGTTGCACCGCATCGCCGAGGGTGAAGATTTCGCCCTTGACATCGTTGACACCGATCATGGGCGTGACGGCGAGGGTCCGCCACGCCGTCACGTCGTTACGGATGCCCAGCACCGTCTTGAGCTGCTTGTGGGTGGCGGTGGCGGCGGCGATGGCGTAGGCGCCCATGTCGCCGTCGTAGAAGGTGCCGTAGTCCATGGCCATGATGTTGACGGTCGAGAGTCGGAGCCCACGTTTCTTTGCATTCGCCAGCACAGCGACGGAGTGGCGGTTCAGACCCGACGGGAGCACAGGGAGGGTGAAGGAGACGTCCAGGTTCCTGCGCTGCTGTTGGAGTCGTGCGATGGCCCGGGCGCGGAGGTCGTTGGATTGGGCGTCCATCAGGGCTGGGCCTTCCAGGTCGAAGTCGACTTTCGTCAGGCTGTAGGCGTCGATGACAGTGCGGTAGGCCTTCACCAGCGCGTCCACCGAGCCGCAGGCCCTGGCGAGTTCATTGCCGCTCTGCCCGCCGAAGGAGACTCGTACGTCACCGCCCTGGGCCCGGAGCCGGTCTGCTTGCCGTGCCATCGGGTTGGCGTCCAACGGCTGCCTGCCGCCCCACTTGGGCACGCAGCCGCCCCTCGGGGAGACGAAGGCCAGGGTGTACTCCTTCGCCCCGGTCTCCTCGGCGGCCTTGAGAAGGTCCAGCGAGGGCCTGAGTGAGGCGTCCACGTAGGGCGAGAAGCCTGCGGGCTCATGGGTGGGCGGCGGGCTCGGATGCTGTGTCTGTGTTGGCTTGGGGGCTTTGGGCTTGGCCCGGTCGTTGTGGCTCGTGTTCGGGGAGGGCGTCGCTTGTGGGTGTCCAGGCTTGTGCTGGACGTCGCTCGAGCAGCCGGCGAGCAGCGCCGCAGCGGCCATCGCCGCCACCGTGGCGTTCCTTATCGGCCGGCGGCTCGGGCGGGCGGCGGGCGCGTTGGCGAGGTTCGTCATCGTCGAGCTGTCCTTTGTGCCGTGACGTGGTCGTGCGGTGTGCGGTGCGAAGCGGCACCCGCGCCGCGGCGGACAGCGGTGCTGAATGCCTCGAACGCCGCCGAGGACGGGCTAATTCAAGGCCTCAGCTGTGATCCTACGTACCCGCCCCGCGCCGCAAGATCCGTAGGGGTGAGCGACGTCACCGAAAGGCGGGTTCCACGCGGTGATCTCTGTGCGTGCCAAAGACCATCTGCGCGATGTCCTTTCCTTGCCAACGGTGGGAGTCGACGAGGACGAGGCGGGCCCTTGTGGGCAGGTGGACCAGGCGCACTCGTCGGCAGGTAAAATTGATCAGTCGCAGACCGGGGATGCCGCATAGGCCGTGGTCTTCATGGTGGAAGGGCAGAAGGCGGCTGGCGATGCGGCATGCCGTGTTGGTGTGAATTTCCAGGTGGCCGGGCTGGTGGCAGATGGAGTTCAGGTAACCGCTGATGCTGCCCAGCGCGGTCTTTCCCAGCTGCTCGACGGCATGTGGGTGCTCACGGCTGCTCATCAGGCACTCGAAGAGGAGGGCCTGGAAGGCGAGCTGCCCGCGGTCAGTCGGATCCAGGGCCGGTCGCTTGCAGGCCATCGGGAGCGAACCTGTCTCGGGCAGGTGCAGAAGACGCCCGACGTCCTTCCTGATCCGCTTGTCGGTCGTGTGCGGCACTGTGCTCCTGCTCCAGCTGCCCCCGGGCGGCCCGCGACTCGACCAGCATGACTGATCACCGAACGAAACAATATGGCCCCGGCCGAGCCGGCCACGCACCGACCACAGGGCAATGCGGGACAGCCCTTAGACGGCAATGCCGTACAAGGATGCCGCGTTGGCCGACGAGAACTGCTTGCGTTCCGCGTCTGACGAGAAGTGATTTAGGAAGGAAGCGATTTCTTCTCTGGTCGGCCGTTGGAACGGGTAGTCGGTCGAGAAGATCAACCGATCGACGGAGGTGACGGACAGAACGTGCTGCAGGAACGCCGGATTGAGCATGCCGGAGGTAGTGATATAGAAATTTGACCGGACGTAGTCTGATATAGATCGCTCCAAACCGGCCATGCGGGGCAGACTGTCAGCTCGGTCGAGCCAGAAGAGCAACATCTCCCCCCAGTGGCCGAGCACAACTTGAAGGTCGGGATGACGGTCGAACGTTCCTCGCAGCATCAGCCGGAGTACCGCAATTGCCGCGTCCAGGTGCCACCCCCACCCGAAAGTGGCGAGGGCGAGGTCCGTCATGGGGTGGAATCCGCGGTATGAGGCGTCTCGGACTGCCGTCGAGGGCAGCTGCCGATGGATGAACACGGGCTGGCCGAGCTCTGATGCGGCGGAGAAAAAGTCGTCATAGACGGGGTCGTCGAGGAACAGGTCGCCCGATCGGCCATAGACCATGGTGCCTACATGCCCCATACCCGCAGCTCTTTCCAGCTCGCCCCCGACGTCCTTTGGTGACGACATAGGGAGAGTGGACAGCGATCGGAAACGGGTCGGGTGCCGGGCGACGGCCGCCGCAGCCATATCGTTCGCAGCGCGGCTCAGAGCCAGCGCCTCCCTCGGCGGCAGCGGCTGAACTCCCGGCGGCGTCAGGGCGCGGACGGACACGTCGATTCCCTGAGCGTCCATAGCCGCGATGCGGCCGGCCCGCAAGTCCTCCAGACGTTCCTGGTTGTCGCCCATCTCGTTGAAGGCAAGGCTTTCGTCAGGCTGCGACACAGCTCGCAGGCGGGACGTCACGTCCGGCATGATCCAGTGTTCTTCGATTGCAATGAGAGGAACAGCCGTCAATCCTTTGCGTTCTGCTGCTCGTTGGCCGCGTCAGACACAGGTGATGGGGCGTTTCGAGTGATGAAACCGCTTACTGTGCCCGCTGGTCGTCAGGCCACCCACAAGGGTCGTTCGGTTGGGCTTACCAGGGCACTGTCTGACCCGAGCGGTCCAGATACGCCAGGACGGGCGTGCCCAGTTCGGACAGCAGGACGTCCACCAGCAGCGGGACGCTCTCTTCGACGGTGAACGACGCCTCGGGCCCCCGAGCGCGGTGCGTATCCAGCCCGGCGCCAGGAGGACGAAACCGCGCTAAATCGTGGTGCGGACGTTGACGAAGAGCAGGTCGAGCTGGCGTTTCGCAAGACGCTCGTGCAGGGGTGCAAGGCGGTCGGGCTCGTTGATGTCGAGATGCTCGATGGTGACGCGGCCCTCGGGCTGGTCGGCGAGATCATGCAGGGGCGTTTGCGCAGGGGTGTCGCGGACCGTGGCGATGACGCTCTGTCCTCGGCCGAGGAACTCAGCCGCCATCACGTGGCTGAGGCCGCGCGAGGCCCCGACGACGAGGTCAGTCGACATGTGCCGCACTGTGTCAGCCGATGGCATACGGCGTCATCTCCGTTCCTTTACGTCGCGAGCTCACTTCGTGCGTCCTCAACCGTGACCGCCTCGGGGCGACACCGGAGCACGCACTGCTGTGGCTCTTCATCGGTACGGAACAAGTCTGCTTGCCGTGCTGCCGCAGGTGTGATCCAGGCAGATCGATTTGTGGGATTCCCGCTATGGCAGATGTATCAACGTCTGAATCGCTCGCGATCCATCCTGGTGATGTGCGAATCATTCGTGCGCTCCAGGTCGCCCCGAGAGCCTCCGTCTCCTCGACAGCAGTCGCACTCGGCCTCGCCGAAGGCACCATCAACCGCCGGTATCGGCGCCTGTACGCCGACGGCGTGATCCGTGTAGGCGGTTTGGCGGGTGCGGGGCAGCAGCTCGCGCAGGAGCGGGGCAGTTTGACTTCCATGTCCACGCCTGCGCCCCCGAGTTGGTCGGTGCAGCGGGTCAGCCGACGGCTGGCTCACGCAGGGCATCGAGGTCGCCGACAGCGTGGTGGGCGCGGAAGACGGCGCAGTGGAGGGCTTCGGATTCTTCGCAGAGCGAGCAGGCCGCGGCCTGCGGCCCACAGTGTGGTCGCCGGCCTCGCGGAGCCGATCGGACAGCTCCAGGGCGGTGTCGACGATCGCCTCGCACATCTCCGGCAGGACTGGTTCGGTCCAGCCGTAGCGCTGAGGGTCGACGGCGGAGAAGGGGCGGCCGCGGACAAAGGCCAGGACGGGGGCAGCGCGAGAGTGCCGTGCGTGTCGGCCGGCGTCGTAGTAGCCGGTGAGGACGTGCCCGGCAGCGAGTCCTCACTCCCCCGGACTCAGCGACCAGCGATCGTCATGATGCCCCGGTCTCGGGCCGGAAGCCGGGGCATCATGACGATCGGCATCCCACGACACCGAGAAGCTGCAGCGCAGTGACGGAAGGCTTGAAGTGGATTGGGCAGCACACATTCGATAAACCGGCGGCTGACGGGATGCTCGGCGGGATTTCCATCACCGCGATGCGTGGGGTCCCAGTCCGGGATCTGCTGCTCAGGCTGGGCGCGGATGGGGAGGAGATATCGAGCGGTCAGCCGTACCGGGACTTCCACCCGACCCGGGACGCACCCTGCATGTACGGCACGTCCGGTGAGTGGGCATACGTTCTGGAAGACCGAGGGTCGTGCACTTTCCGTTGGGTCAGTGATGGATGTGGATGGCGTGCACGTCGGTGAGGTCACGGCGGCCTGCTGCTGGTCAGGAGGCAGGGCGCGGAGGAAGTGGGCCTCGCCGTTGTGGCCGGTGAGGGTGCGCTCCGGTCGTCTTCGGCGGCTTCGTGAGGGCGGGCACCGCGGTGCGCAGGTCCGGGTTTTCGGAGCACATTGAGTCCTTGCCCTGGGTTTGCTTCTGTTTTCCCCAGGAGGCCCTTGGATTCGTAGACGCCAGGCCGCAGCCGTGCCTGCGAATCAACGTCGATGGATGTTCGGTTGAGGTGGGGCGCATCGTCGTCGAAGTCGAGGCCACGCAGGGCTTGGGACGCGCCCGAGTCACGTTGCCCGGTCCATGCGTGCCGTCAGGATTCGGCGGTCAGTCCGGCCGAGTCAGGAACTGGGCTTCGATGTCGTCGACCAATCTTGAGCGCCGTGAGTCCCGCTGGCGTGCGGTGCGGGTACCACCGGATGGCTGGGACGGTATAGCGGTCGTTTTTGGTGAGCACGACCTCGTTTCTGACGCGGGTGACGACGGCCTCGTGTCGCGCACTGGGCGCTCCGGTTGACCCGCCCGACTGGTCAACCAGAGCGCTCAAAGGAAGTGCGCCTCCGGCGAGGTCACCGGAGGCGGGTACCACGCCGCCGTCCGGTCAGGAGGCGGTGAGGAGTTCGAGCGTGTCGATCACGCGGTTCGAGAAGCCCCACTCGTTGTCGTACCAGGCGACCACCTTGACGTGGCGGCCGTCGACGCGGGTGAGGGCCGAGTCGAAGATCGAGGAGGCGGGATTGCCCGTGATGTCGGATGAGACCAGCGGGTCGTCCGAGTACTCCAGGACGCCGGCGAGCGGCCCCTCGGCTGCGGCGCGGTAGGCCGCCAGTACGTCGTCGCGTGTCACGTCGCGGGCGACGGTGGTGTTGAGTTCGACGATCGAGCCCACCGGCACCGGTACGCGGATCGAGTCGCCCGACAGCTTGCCGTCGAGGTTGGGCAGCACCAGTCCGATCGCCTTGGCGGCGCCGGTCGTGGTCGGCACGATGTTGATGCCGGCGGCCCGGGCGCGACGGGCGTCGCGGTGCGGGCCGTCCTGCAGGTTCTGCTCCTGCGTGTAGGCGTGCACCGTCGTCATGAACCCGTGCTCGATGCCGGCGAGTTCGTCGAGCACCTTGGCCAGCGGCGCGAGCGCGTTGGTGGTGCACGAGGCGTTCGAGACGATCGTGTGCACGGCCGGGTCGTAGGCGTCGGTGTTGACCCCGAACGCGAGCGTGACGTCGGCGCCGTCCGAGGGGGCGCTGACGAGTACCTTGCGTGCGCCCGCGTCGAGGTGGGCGCGGGCGGCCTTGGCCGAGGTGAAGCGACCGGTGGCTTCCAGGACGATGTCGACGCCGAGTTCGGCCCACGGCAGCTGCGCCGGTTCGCGCTCGGCCAGCACCGTGATCCGGCGGCCGTCGACGACGAGGGCGTCCCCGTCGGCGGTCACCGGGCGCCCGAGTCGGCCGGCGGTGCTGTCGTAGGCGAGCAGCCGGGCGAGAGTGGCGGGCTCGGTGAGGTCGTTGACGGCGACGATCTCGAGGGCGCTGTCGCCGCGCTCCAGCAGTGCGCGCAGCACGTTGCGTCCGATGCGGCCGAATCCGTTGATGGCGATGCGAGTCATGAATGCTGTCCCTTCCTTCGCCACCAGCCTCGCCCGCGGCTTTCGCCGCGGACAGTGGCGGGATCGCCATGGTTCAAAAGGATCCCGCCACTCGCGGTGTCGGGGACGGGGTTATTCGCCGCGGGTGAAGGTGCGCCGGTACTCGCTCGGTGTGGTGCCCAGGATGCGTTGGAAGTGCAGGCGCAGGTTCGCGCCGGTGCCGAGCCCGACGTCGGCGGCGATCTGTTCGACGCTGCGCTGCGAGCGCTCCAGCAGTTCGCGGGCCAGGTCGATGCGGGCGCGCATCACCCACTGCATCGGCGTGTAGCCGGTCTCTTCGACGAAGCGCCGGGAGAACGTGCGCGGCGAGACCTCGGCCTGCCGGGCCAGTGTGTCGAGGGTGAGGGGCTCGCCGAGGCGGTGCAGCGCCCACTCGCGGGTGGCGGCGAACCGCTCGCCCAGTGGTTCGGGGACGCTGCGCGGCACGTACTGGGCCTGGCCACCGCTGCGGTAGGGGGCGGCGACCAGACGCCGGGCCGCGTGGTTGGAGGCGGCCACTCCGAGGTCGCCGCGCAGGATGTGCAGGCACAGGTCGATGCCGGAGGCGGCTCCGGCCGAGGTGAGCACGCTGCCCTCGTCGACGAACAGCACGTTCTCGTCGACCTGGATGCGCGGGTGCCTGGCCATAAGTGCCTGTGTGTAGTGCCAGTGGGTGGTGGCGCGTCTGCCGTCGAGCAGGCCGGTGGCGGCGAGTGCGAAGGCGCCCGTGGAGATGGCGGCGAGCCGGGCGCCCCGGTCGTGGGCGGCGATCAGTGCCTCGACGACGGCCTGCGGCGGGTCGTCGCGGTCCGGGGCCCGGTAGCCGGGGACGAAGACGATGTCGGCCCAGGCAAGCGCCTCCAGGCCGTGGGCGACGTAGTACGCCAGGCCGTCGCCGCCGGTCACGAGGCCGGGGGCCGCCCCGCACACCCGCACCTCGTACGGCATGCTCGCGCGGGTGGTGAAAACCTGCGCGGGAATGCCGACATCGAGCGGCTTCGCGCCTTCGAGCACGAGGACGGCGACACGATGCAGGTGGGAGGTTGGCACAGGTAGAGGTTACGTGGGGGGTGGCTTCGATACGCCTGGCTTTGTTCACGAGAACTGGTTCTGGCTCGCTTTCCGTGATGCGCGGACGCTGAGTGACGGCTGACGCTCCGATCGAGCTCCGGGAAGTTGCCTGACAATGACCAGGGCCGATCTTGATGTGGTCGACAGGGCGGCGCCGTGGAAGAGACGTCGCCCCGTTTGGAGGGCCTGCTGTTACCGTCCATCGCGGACGTGTCGGTGCTGTCGCTGACGTGAGCCACGAGGCGATACGCATCGACGTCTGCATTACAGCGGACCGGGCGGCATCCCCGGACTGTGCGAGCGAGTCGACCCGGGTGCACAGCTCTTACCTGCGGTTTCCAGCGGACGTGCCGAGTGGGGGACGTTTGGTCGTCCTGCAACTGCGAGTCCGGCGGTTCTTCTGTCCGGGCTCGACACCCTGACCGGTCACGTCCGGTCCTTCGCGCCCAGATGCTCACCGAGCGGCAGGGGGAACGACTCCCGCAGTGGCTCGACGCCGTCCGCCAGGACGACCTTCCCAGTCTCCACACTCTCGCAGCCGGCATCGATCGAGACCGCGACGCCGTCATCGTCGGCCTGACCCTGCCCTGGAACTCCGGCGTCGTCGAAGGACACGTCAACAGGATCAAGATGCTCAAGCGCCAGATGTTCGGCCGAGCCGGTTTCAGCCTGCTGCGCAAGCGCGTATTGCTGGCCACCTGACACCGGCTCTCGGTGATAGGACTTCCCTCTACGGAAAGATGATGGGAAGGCGACAGCGTGGACGCAGTAGTAGCGATCAGCCTGATCCGCATGGCCGCTGCCAACTTGGCCATGGAACCCTGGCAGCGCCCCTCGGACGCTTACCTGGTCCAGTTGGGCCTGGACGCCCTGATGGCCGACATCGAGGCTCCCTCGCTTCCCCTGCTGGCTGGCCTCGCGCGTGGTGAGTATCCCCAGGCCCGCGAGCTGTTCGGCCTTGTGCTGGAAGAGTTGGGTCTGCTGCCGCTGACCTCGGAAGATCTTGCCAAGGCGCGATGGACCGCGGCCCAGTGGTGGGCCGGCCAGATCGTGGCGTGCCAACTCGATCCGGTGCACGGAGCGAAGCTGATCTATGAGGAAGCTGCAGCCGAGCTCGACTACCCCGACGCGCTGCAACCCCTCGTTGATCTGGCGAGAGGGCTCGACCTGCCGAACGATCAACCTCCGGACCAGCAGCACATTCGCGACTTGGTCACCTCCGCGGCGCGAGACTTTCTCGCCACAGAGCAGGTCATAGCTGTGGAGGCTAAACCCCGGCACTGACAGTCGGTTTCACGGCGGCGGCATCAGGTGTGCGGCGTGTGCAGTCGGCCTGGAAAGACTGGGCTGACGCGTGGATGGTCCCGCCGTGTCGGTTCGCTGGCGAAGTTGGGCGGCGGGTATCTATCTCGCGTCTGCACGGCGTAGGCCTGCCTGGTGCCGGGTGGGCTGGCCGCCTGTTTTAGGCGAGGCCGTTCGTACTCGGGAGCCTCACATAGGCGGGGATGCAGCGGGCAGGGGCGGAGCGCCGGCGTTGCTGGTCATGCACCGATGCCGATGACGGCAGCACAGCACCGATAGAGGCCATTGAACGTCCAGCACGCCACCGCGCCTGCACCTCGCGCGGCACGGAACGCGCGTCAACGCACGCATCTTCAAACGCGTCGACCGGCCGCCAAGACTTCGCGGCCGGTCCTCGGTGATCTTCGTGTCACTGCCCCTGGTAGGGCGGCTGTTGCGGCGGTGGGGCGCCGTACGGTCCGGGATTGTGCGGTGGCTGCCCGGGAGGGGCGACCGGCGGATACGGCTGCGCGCCCGGCTGCTGCGCCGGCGGAAACCCCTGGCCCGGCTGCTGCGCCGGCCAGAACCCCTGGCCGGGCTGCTGGGCGGGCGGAAATCCCTGGCCGGGCTGCTGGATGGGCGGATACGGCGCCTGGTTCGGCATGCCCGGACCCGCACCCGGGTACGGACCCCAACCGCCAGGAGGAACCTGGGGCTGCGCACTCCTGCCGCGCTTGCCCACCGCGACGGCGACGACGACCACGAGCGCGACCAGCACACCCAAGCCCACCAACAGCAGCAACAACAAACTCATCTGTGCCCCTCCCCTGCTCCAGGCCCGTGCGGACACGCCACGGCATTGACCCACCACGACCTTACAGAGGCAACACGACAGCCGCCCTCATGTCCACCACTCGCGGTGGTCGACCATCGAGGCACCGATGACGGCAGGACAGCACCGATAGACGTCATTGACGTCCATCACGCCACCGCGCCTGCACCTCGCGCGGCGCGGAACGCGCGCAGAAGCACGCCCCTTCAAACGCGTCGACCGGCCGCCAAGACTTCGCGGCCGGTCCTCGGTGATCTTCGGGTGTCACTGCCCCTGGTAGGGCGGCTGTTGTGGCGGTGGAGCGCCGTACGGCCCGGGGTTGTGCGGTGGCTGCCCGGGAGGGGTGACCGGCGGATACGGCTGCGCGCCCGGCTGCTGCGCCGACGGAAACCCCTGGCCCGGCTGCTGCGCCGGCGGAAACCCCTGACCCGGCTGCTGGATGGGCGGATACGGCCCCTGGTTCGGCATGCCCGGACCCGCACCCGGATACGGACCCCATCCCCCGGGAGGGACCTGAGGCTGCGCGCCCCTGCCGCGCTTGCCCACCGCGACGGCGATGACGACCACGAGCGCGACCAGCACACCCAGGCCCACCAGCAGCGCCAACAACGACATGATCATCTGTGCCCCTTTCCTGCTTCAGGGCCCGTGCGGACATGCCACGGCGTTGACCCACCACGAGCTTACAAGGGCAACACGACGGCGGCCCTCGTGTTCACCGCTCGCAGTGGTTGGCTGGATTCAAGGCGCGGTAGCTGTATCGGTCCTTGCAGCGCGTCTCGTCGTCCGGCAGACCCGCTGGGGTCTGCCGCCGGTTCGTCTGCACGATGCCCTGTGCGAGTGTGGGGCCGGTTCAGGTTCCCGCCCGCGGCCAGCCAGACAGTGTCGACGGGGCGTATGGACGGCTTGGTGATGCTGGCGTGAACCACGCGGCTGCCGGAAGGTTCGGGGCAGGCTCCCCGAGCGTGGCCCGGTCAGCGGGCGATCTCGTCCAGCAGTGATGCCAGTTCGATGGGTTGGGAGAACATCGGCCAGTGCCCGGTCGGCAGGTGGTGTAGGTCCACATCGGCCATCAGCTTGAAGACTGGGTTGCCGCTGTCGGCCAGCATGCGCACCTGTTCGGGGGTGAAGGTTGAGGCGATCATCGAGCGGTGCATGGCCGGCGGCACCGTGGGGCGGTTCAGGGGGCGAGTGGCCGTCGCGAACGGCTGAGGTGTGGCCAACTTGGCCATGCGTGCCAGTTGTTCTGTGGTGAGGCCTGCCAGGTTGTCCGGATCGGCTGCCGGGTCGAACGGCGGTGCCGGCAGCTGCCAGCCGTCCCCCTTCTCCGCGACCTGTGTGCGCCATTCCTGCTGCGTCTGGGGCTTGTTGAAGTCGATCACGGCCATGCCGCCGGGCAACGGCCCGGCGTCCACATACACGATCCGTGCGATGCGCTCCGGGATCCGGTCTGCGGCGCCGGTAACCGGCAGGTTTGCTCCGCTGTGCCCGACCAGCACCACATCCTGCAAGCCGTTGTCGTCGATGAGACGGACGATGTCGTCTACGTGTGTGTAGACATCCACGTCGGGGGTGGCCTCGGCTGCGCGGTCGGCCAGGCCAGTCAGCGTGAGCGGGTAGACGTCATGTCCCGCCGCTCTCAGTGCCGGTGTCACTTCTTCCCATGCCCACGCTCCGAGCCAGAACCCGGGAACCAGAACGATCGCTGCCATGGCCGCCTTCGTTTCGTGATTGCTCTGCTGTCTTGGGCGCCAGGCTAGGCACGAAGGCGGACACCGGCTGTCCTGGATTCCTGGTGGCCGACGGTGTCTTCCGAGTGATTCACCACGCGGTAGAGGGGACTTCGAAAGTCACGGACGGAGGCAGATCATGCTCGGGGAAGCCCGGTTGTGGGCGCGGGGTTGTCGCGGTGAGATCGGTTGTCGCGGTGGTTGCGATGGGCCCGGTGGGTTCCGATCAGCAGCAGTGCGCAGGCGAGCACGAACAGCGGCCAGGGCGTGAAGGGAAGGACCACGGCGTCGACAACGGTCCAACTCGCCAGCGTCCAGCCGATGAAGGCCGGCGGGATGATGCCACGGCGGTCCAGCCACAGCACCGTCAGGCCGATCAGGATGAGTGGAATGCCGAAGCTTGCCAGGCTCAGCCAATACGCGGCGCCGGCCGGGCTCATGTCGGCGAGGTCCTCATTCCACAGTCCGCCGCTGAACCATGTTCCGACGTGGCGTGCGGCTTTCTGCACCGTCAGGGCGCCGATGATGTGTCCGGTTCCGCATAACGTGATGATCCAGCCGGCCCACTTGATCATGCGACTTCTCCGTTCTTGTCGCGAGGCCGCGTGGTGCGGCTTCATCGCCGTTGCTCTGCGGCGGAGCGGGGCGGTGATCTCGCTGCCCGCAACCACAGCCCCAGTTCCGATACTGTCGTTTCGATACTCTGGTTCCGTATAGTGCAGGCATGACAGCGAAAAGACAACGGGGTGGCCGCCCCCGGGACAGTCGCGTGGACCACCAAATCCTGCAGACCACGCGTGAGCTGATCGACGAAGTCGGCTACCCGGCCCTGACCGTTGACCAGGTCGCCACGCGCGCCGGGGTGGGCAAGGCGGCGATCTACCGCCGCTACGCCTCCAAGGCCGAGATGGCGTTCGTTGCCACCATGCACGACCAGCAACTGCCCGCGCCGGCCGGCACCGGCTCCTTGCACGGCGACCTGTTGGCACTGGTCCGCGCGTTTCACGTCCGCATGGCCGCCCCGGCGGCCCGAGCGCTGGCACCGGCCCTGATCAGCGAACTTTCCGTCAATCCCGAACTGAAGTCCCGGTTCAAGGACACCTTCCTGGCCGCCGAACAGGCCGCCTTCGCCGAGATCATCGAACAGGCCGTGGCCCGCGGCGAGCTGGCCGGGGCCGTTGACCCCGCGATGGCCCACCTGCTGCTTCTCGGCTGCCTGGCGTCCGCCCTCTACATCCTCAACCTGCCCGTCGACGACGCGATGATCACCGACCTCGCCGCCGCCACCACAGCAGGCATCACCGCCCTGGCCGACCGCCACCACAGCAACCCCGACAAAGCCGAGCCGCCGAGCCGCGCCGACAAAACCGCCGAGCCGCACTGACAGCGCCGCGCCCCCGGGCCGCATGACCGCCTGGGACCCCACACCCCCGGCCACGCGCTGGTTCTCACCACCCACCAAATGAGCCGGAGCTCGCAGGCCGCAAGATCGCGCCGCGAGGCTTCCGCGGCCCGCTCGTCGGCCTGCCCGTCGGCCCGCACCACGGGAC
The DNA here is from genome assembly GCF_036352915.1 of Streptomyces bugieae. NCBI lineage: Bacteria > Bacillati > Actinomycetota > Actinomycetes > Kitasatosporales > Streptomycetaceae > Streptomyces > Streptomyces bugieae. The sequence goes on along the minus strand of NZ_JAZBJP010000025.1, from coordinate 15,905 downwards.
AAGACCGGCTGTCCACGCACGCGTTGAATGCGGGGGTGAATGCGGGGGTGAATGCGGAGGTTGATACTGGTGGGCTCGCCTATTCAACTGTCGCCAGTTCTCTGGGATGTCCGGCTCGCTGGCGACTGTGTGTGGTCACTCGGATCCAGGTTCCTCCGACCTCGGAAGCGAGGTGTGGCCTTGGTGACCTGGTGGTAGCGGGGGCGTCGGCGACGATTGGCCTGCGTCTCCAGGACATGCTGGTCGGATCGCCGCGGTCTGGCTGATGGTCGTGGGGACGCCGAGGTCGTTTGATCAGCTCGGAGAGAGCGAAGGGGTATCCAGCGGCGAGTTTGTGGAGCCGGAACGGATGCTGTGGCGATGGCCAGGCCAGGGCAGGGCTGAGGTTTCGCCCCACAACTGTTCAACCATGGGTAGTGTCGTGGCTCGTGCAGCTGAGTGTTGTGGTCCCTTTAGTGGTCACGGTGTTCGTGGCGGCCTCCGGTTACGCGGCGACCTACCTGACCAATCTACGTCTGGCGCGCCGCAAGGATCATCTGGATCGGATCAACCGCCAGCTCAGCGAGCTCTACGGTCCGCTCTATGCGCAGTCGGAGGCCACGGACCGAGCGTGGCGCAAGTTTGCCGCCCGGTATGGAACCGTATGGACGGTATCGGCCCCTCCCACTACGGAGCAGGCCGCCACCTGGCGTTTGTGGATGTCAACGGTCTTCATGCCGCTCAACCGGCGCATGGTCGAGACGGTCGTCTCCCATGCCGACCTGCTACGCGAGGACACCATTCCCGAGCCCCTGAAGGAGCTGTGCGCGCATGTGGCCTGCTACGAGCCCATCGTGGCCCGTTGGCAGGAAGACGGGTTCGACTCGGTCCAGGTCGACGATCACGTGTCGATCGCCGGCAATTTCCCGCGTGCGGAGTTGGACGCCTACCTGCGGAGCTCTTTCGAGGCACTGAAGCTCGAACAGGCACGGTTGCTCGCTCAGATGCACCGCTTGAGCTGACCGTGACACCGGCTTCGGTGGGAACATCCATGTCAGATCGTGGCTACGGACCTGTCGGCCCTGGTGAACCGCTGATGAGCGTCGGTGTGGATGAAGCAGCTGGCGGCGCGGGAGTTGGACACCCAGGTGCACTCGAAGATGGCGATCGGCCGGCTTATCGCCAGGCGGGACGCCCATGTGCGGGAGAGGACGCTGTGGCGGAGCTCTACGGGGTGCCGGAGCGCATGCTGATCGGAATCTGCGCGCGGACCGCGTACTGGGTGGAGTGGTGGCGCCGCTTCGCCCCCCCTCAGGCAATCACGTCACTCATCAGGTGCTACTTCCATGATCCAGAGTCACACCGGTTCAGACCCGCCTCGGGCTGCGGCGTTCATCCGGCGGTGCCGGATGCCGGTGTCGGCTGGGGCTGGAGCTGGGTGAGGTTGTCCATTATCAGTCCGAGGGTGAACTCGAACCGGTCGTGTCCGGTGCCGGAGGTCAGCTCAGCGGCATAGCGTCGAGTCTGCGGAAACGCGTCGGCCGGCAGTGCGGTGAACCGGCGGATCAGCTCCTCGCGGCCAAGGACCCATTCCTGGTCCGGGTGTCTGCGCCGCTGCTGGACCAGCGACTGCTCCAAGGCGTAGGCGCTGACGTAGAGGGACAGAGCATCGAGCGCCCAGGCGGCGTTCTGCGGCTCGATTCCGCCGGCGAGCAGGATCGCCAAAAGCCCTTCCTGGACCCGCAACGTGGAGAGGTTGGTCGGGACCACGCCCAGCGCGGCCCGGGAGACTCCGGGGTATTTCAGGTACTGGTCGCGGATCTGCGCGTACACGTCGAGGATCTGCTTGCGCCACTTGGCCGGGTCCGGTTCAGGCAGCACGACCTCGGAGCAGAGCCGGCCGACGAGCAGATCGTCGATGTCCTCTTTGCTGACGATGTGAGCGTACAGCGACGACGGCCCGGTACCGAGTACCGCGGCGACCCGACGGATGGTCAGTGCGCCGTAGCCCTCGGTGGCCACGACTTGCAGGGCGGCGTCCGTGATCCGGTCGACCGTGATGGGCTTCTTGCGCGGAGACGCCGCTGCGGGCTCCCCAGCGGGCTGGGCGTGACGAGCTGCTCGGCGTTGCCGGGGATCGGAGGGCATACCGATCACTATAGCTTGACACGATCTAAGTTCGCCTCGTAGAACTTAGATCGTTCATGCAGAACTAAGTTCGTCTCGGTGTGGTTCGCGTATACCCCGCCCAGGTACCTTGGCGGGTTCGGAAAGTCTGTCCAGGAGGTGCGAGATGCGAGTTTCCGTGGTCGGAGCCGGTCTGGGGGGACTGTGCTTGGCGCAGGGTCTGCGTGGTGCCGGGATCGAGGCCGACGTGTACGAGCGGGACCCGGCGATCACCGCGCGGTTCCAGGGCTACCGGCTCCTGCTGAGCCCGGTGGGGTTCGAGGCGCTGCGCGGCTGTCTGCCGCCGCGCTGGCACCCGCTGCTGGACGCGATCGTCGGTGACGCCTATGCCGAGCAGCTGATCCTGGACCCGCAGCTGAACCGGATCGGCGAGCAGGGACCCGGTAGGACCGGGATCGTGATCGACCGGCACGTGCTGCGGCACCTGCTGCTGACCGGACTCACCGTGCACACCGGGGCCGCGCTGACCGGCTACGACGTGCTGGACGACGGCAAGGTCGAAGCCCGGTTCGCGCACGGTGCCCAGGCCACCGCCGACCTGCTCGTGGGGGCGGACGGGGTCGGCTCCGCCGTCCGCGCGGTGCTCTCGCCGCAGACCACCGCGACCGATACCGGCGCCCGGTTCGTCATCGGCCGCACGCCGCTGACGGAGCGCTTTGCCACCCTGGCGCCGGCCTTCGGCTCGAAGATCGCCGGAGCCGGGGGGAACCTGATGCTCGGAGCGATGCGTTTCCGTACCCCGCCGAAGCAGGCGGCCGAGGAACTGGCACCCGAGGTGACCCTCCCCGACATCCGCGACTACGTGCGCTGGGCCATGCTCCTGCCACCGAACGGCTCGCTCGGCGCCCAGACCGCGCAGGAGGCCGTGCTGTCCAGGATGGAAGGCTGGCATCCGGACCTGCGAGCGCTCATCGAGCAGGCCGACCCGGACAACAGCACCCTGCTGTCCATCCGGGTGGTCGAGCCCCGCGAGCGCTGGGCGCCCGGTCCGGTCACGCTGCTTGGAGACGCCATCCACGCCACCTCCCCGACCGGTGGCAATGGCGCGAACACCGCGCTGCGCGACGCCGACCTGCTGCGCCGCTGCCTGATCGAGGCCGTCGAGCGCCGCCAAGACCTCCTCGGCGCGGTCGGCGACTACGAGCGGCAGATGTTCAAGTACGGGGGCGAGGCCGTGCGCCACAGCCTCACCGCGCTACCCGCCTTCGCCCCGAACCCGGAACGACCCGAGCCGGCATAGGTTCAGAACCTCCCAGCCACGCCCTCAAGGCCGAACGGCACGTTTCCGACGTGTTCCGGCTGGTCTCCCTGTGGGTGGTCGCCAACCGGGTTTTCCTGACCGGCCGCACTGTCGTCAAACGAACGAATGACGACAGGAGCGACGGGCGTCCAATGAACCCGGGCTTTCCGCGGCCGCGTGGCGGCGCGAATCCCATCAGATCCGATGACGGAGGATGACCGGGTTTGCTGACAGCTAGGGTCGAATGCGACCACGAGGCCGGGCGCGGAGCGGCATGGCCAACCTGGCCTCCAAGCGGGTGTCGACCGACCAGCAGTCGACGGACCGTCAGAACCTCGTCCTCGACGAAGCCGGGATCGACGACCCGGTCACGTTCGAGGAGGATGCCGGCACCTCCAGCCGCCTCCACCCGCTGGAGCGCCCCAAGTTCGGCGAGCTGCTCACATACGCGCGGCCGGGCGACACCGTGCACCTCTCCGAGATGTTCCGCCTCGTACGTGGCACCGGGCACATCCTCGACGTGCTCGACGTCCTCCACCGCGACCGCCTCGGACCAGCACACCGCCCTGCGCGGGCCCGGCACCGGCGGGACCCACGCGAGTGGCACCCCTTTGGGCTGAGGCCTCTGGTTGAGTAGGGCGCGTCCGAGCTGATGCCGATGCTGATGACCACGTCCCGGCACGATAAGGCGGGGAATGTCCACCGCTACGTCAAGCCCTTGCGGAGAATGTCCACCGGCTACACCAAGCCCTCCCCTGAGGCGATCGCCGGGCCCACCAGCCCGCTCGCGCCCGGCGACGGCCAACGCTCAAGGCCCCTGCTCGGCGCGGGCCGTTGCGGGCTGCACGTCAGGTTCAGCGTGGCCGCTGTTGCACGACGCCGGCGAGGACCGTGGTCACCAGCTTGTGGACGGTTGCCGTGGTCGGCGGGTCTGGGTCGCGGTCTGCGAACAGCAGATGCCCACCTCCGACCAAGGAGAGGGTGAGTGAGTCGATGTCGGCGTCGGCCGAGATGCGGCCCAGTGCGCGCTCGTCGGTCAGGTAGGCGGAGACCGCGGTGGTGACCTGGGCGAGGATCGCGATGCCGCCTCCGGGCCTGGCCTGCCGCAGCCGCGCGCGCAGCTCGTCCCGGAAGGTGATGAGCGGGATGATCGCCACGGGAACCGGTCCGAACAAGGTGGTCAGCGCGGCGGTGAGGTTGTCGGCCACGGTGCCGGTGCCGACGGTCTCGCGCAGCGCCTGCGCTTGTGTTTCGAGCTGTGCGGCCCGGTCGAGGACGAGGTCGGTGAGGAAGGCGTCGAAGTCGGTGAAGTGCCGGTGCAGGACGCCTTTGGCGCAGGCTGCCTCGTCGGTGACGGCCCGGCTGGTCAGCCCGTTCGGGCCGTCGCGCAGCAGCACGCGTTCGGCGGCGTCGAACAGCTGCTGCCGCGCGTCGCGAAGGTGTACCCCGGTCGGCACTTGCAGATCCTTTCATGGGCCAGGTTCCTGGCATCCGTTGACAGGTGGGCACTTGCCCACATGGGCGCTCGCCCACTAAAGTGAACGCATGCCCACTTTACCGCGAGAGCAACCCCAACCTGCGCAGTCACATCAGGCTCGGCAGACGGCCGAGTCGTTCGGCACGGATGCGCAACGCTACGACCAGGCCCGACCGGCCTACCCCGAGGACCTGGTGGCGCGTATCGTCGCCGCGAGCCCGGGGCCTGACGTGCTTGATGTTGGTTGCGGCACCGGTATCGCGGCCCGCCAGTTCCAAGCCGCCGGTTGCGCCGTGCTCGGCATCGAGCCGGATGCGCGGATGGCCGACCTCGCCCGAACCCGCGGCCTGCAGGTCGAGGTGGCGACCTTCGAAGCCTGGGAGCCGGCCGGCCGGGTCTTCGACGCAGTGATCGCCGCCCAGTCGTGGCACTGGGTGGACCCGGCCGCCGGCGCCGTGAAGGCGGCCCAGGTGCTGCGCCCCAACGGGTGCCTGGCGATCTTCGGGCACGTATTCGAGCCGCCTACCGAGGTGGCCGAGCCGTTCGCGGCTGCCTACCGGCAGGTGGCGCCCGACTCCCCGTTCAGCAACCAGCCCGCGCGACGTCCGCTCGAGATGTACCAAGCGGGGTACGCGAAGATCGCCGACAAGATCCGCGAGACCGAGCAGTTCAACGAACCGCAACAGTGGCAATTCGACTGGGAGCAGCCCTACACGCGTGACCAGTGGCTGGACCTGCTCCCCACCACCGGCAGCCTCACCCGACTTCATCCCGACCAACTGGCCGAAATACTGAGCGCGGTCGGCCAGGCCATCGACGCCCTGGGCGGCCACTTCACGATGCACTACACCACATTGGCAACCACCGCCGTACGCGCCGGCACCCCCTGATCCACTGTCCTCGATCCACTGCCCTCGATCCGCTGCCGCTTGATCCGCTGCCGCACACTCGCGCGGGCCCGCGCACATTACTCGTCCTCGGAACACGCCCGGATCACCCAGCGGGCGCAGCCCCCCCGGGCAGGTCGGGGAGTTCCTGGGCTGGCAGGAGTACCGGCCGAGCATGTTGAGGTGATGCCGCACGAACGCGAGAGCGTGCCACGCCCTGATCGCGGACGTCCAAGCCCTCCCGCGCGCGGCTGGTTCACCGCGGCGTCCCTGTACCTGTCGGTGTCAGGCGTCGAGTTCGATGGAGTCGATATCGGTGAACTCCACCAGCAGGCCGTCGGCGCGGACGGCCACGGTTGGCTGTGTCCGTTTACGAGAATGTGGTCTCGACCCGGTGCAAATACACAAAGTCGTGCTTCTTGCTGGCGTCCATCAGAGGGCGAATCTCGCGGGTCGCCACGTTCAATGTGTAGCCACCCACAGTGCCCAGAACCCAGGACAGTTGAGGCTCCACCACGCTCGCCGCGGCGGCCGCGAGGGCCACGGTTGCCGTAACCGATCGGTGTACCCACGCCATCCTGCTCCTGCTTACCGCCGCCTGGTAATCCTCGGTCGCCGCTTCGATTTCCCGGCGCAGTTCGGCTATGACTTCGGCCGGGTGCTCGTAGTCACGCCGGAGATCGCCGAGCAGGCGGTGCAGGGCTCGCATCAGGCGCTGCCGCTCGTCGTTGAACCGCTCGCGAAAGACCAGGACGTCGGCGGTAGGCGTGCCGGGGGCGGGGACCGGGAGGAGACGGCCGAGCTCTGCCCTGAAGGCGGGCAACCGCTGCTCGGCAGGGGCGCGAAGAGCCCACTCATATGCGTCGGAGCGGTCGGTGTAGGGGACGTAGGAGGCCGGCAGGGGGGTGGTGCCCCACTCGCGGGCGAGAACACCGACGACCATCTGCTGCACCTCTTTCGGCACTGCATCAGCGCCTGCTGGAGGATCTCTGTGGGCGGGTTCACCCGCGGGTAGTAGAGCAGAACTGCCATGACGTCTCTCCCCCATGAACGCCCTGTGTGACGAAACCCCACGGTATAGGGCGATGTCTACCTGACTATGAGATTCCGTCACTCCGGCAAGGCAATCACCACCCGCTGAGATGTGGGCACTACCCGCTGTCGAAAGTCGGCCGCGGGGCTCGCCGCGTCAGAGTCGCTCAGACGGCTTGGACGTGCTCAGCGGTCGCCCGTGTGCGGGTGGAGGGGGCGTGGCAGTGGCTGGCGCCAGTCGCCCAGCGTCGTGAGGGGAAACTGGCGGGCGAGGTGACGTATGGCGTTCCACGCCGGATCTGTGACCAGGGCGTTCCGCTGCCGCCATCGAACAGCGTCGGACGGCGGTGCCTTTCGATGCGGTGAATTCCGCTGTTGGTTCTCATGGACATCACCACACGGTCTTTGACGTAGATCCCCTGCGGCCTTCGGCGGCGATGTGGTGCGTCTGCTGTGAGGGGCGCCGGCGGCCTGGGCGCTTGAGGGCTGGATCTTCTGGCGCACCCTTGGCTGCCGCCGCCGGCGGACTTCGCGCTCCGTGCGGGCGGCGAGCTTGCGGCTCAAGGCCCGCCGTGCTCCCTACGGGCCAGTCAGGAATACACCCGGTACGGCAGCGAGCAGATTTTGTACCCGTTGCCCATGTAGCACGCACTCAGCGTGATCGGAATGTCCTCCCTGAACGCCCCTCGCTCTTTGGCCGTGTACGGCGCCTGGTGGCCCTTCGTCGAGGCACGAGGACCTTCCACCTCGGCCTGGATGTAGGCCCCGTCACGGGCATAGTCGCGGGCGATCACCTGGTTGCTGGGATCATCCCACTCGCCCCGGCCGACCACATGCCCGTTGACCGTCACTGTGACGATGGTGGTTTGCGAGTTGGTTTCGACACGGAACTTCGGAACGCCTGCCGCCTGCGACGGCATTGCCGCACGCACGACGGCTGCACCTGCCGCAGCCTTCGGCGCAGGAGGCACGGTGGCGTCGGCGGCGGCCGGTGAGGCGAAGAGGGTGGCGGTGATGGTGGCGGCGCCCGCCGCAGCGGCAGTACGCGCGAGGATTGATGTCACAGCTGGTTGTCCCCCGTATCAGATGGTGCCATTGAATCAGTGCGAGTGACGGAGCGTCACTCGCTGCCGCCCCGATCGTACTCGCGTGCACAGTGAACCAGTTCGACACAGAGGGCTTACGGACCGGTATCGGATCAGGCCTTGACCGTGTATGCCCCCCACACCACGGGCGTCGATTCGCCGTTCTTCTTGTGCCCGTAGGCGCGAATACGGACCGGTGCCCCCTCACGGAAGTCGAAGCTGCAAGCTTTTTCCCTGCCCACACCCGACGTGATGCACTTGCGAATGTGGTCCGGGTCAGGGTCGTTGTCTTCCGACACCCACACCCCGAACGCCCATCCATCCGCCTTGGTGTCCTTGATGACGACGGTGTCGCCGTTGCGGTACCAGCTGACCGTGCCGTGAAAGAAGCCCGGGAGGCTCTGCGCTTGGGCCAAGCCCACACCGGCGGTGAGTGCGAGGCCGGCGGCAGCGCCCAATGCGGGGGTTGCCCTGGCGATGGTGCGGTGCCTCATGCGCTTCATCTTGCATCCCCGTTCTCATACGGCTGGCACCGTTTCATACGAAGTACCAGCTCTGGTTGTCTTGAACTACTGCGCGCCCTGCGCACGACAGTTGACGGGAACACTGTGCAGTCAAATCCGAGGCAGGTCTGCACCTTTGGACTCAGATGGAAATAGTTGACGCGGAGTGACTCACCTGCTAAATGGCCTCCGGCGCGCATTTTTTGTTGAAAGGCCAGCGGATGTTCTGCGCCCGGCAATCGGCCATCGCGGTGCGGCGAGGGTCTGTCACCACACCGCGAGGTGGAGTACGAAGTCACCCACTGATGCGCGCAACAGGGCCTGGCCCACCGGTTCGAGCGCGTGGTGCACCTTGCCGCCGGCACGGTGCGAGGAGATGACCCCGGCCTCGCGCGCAGAATTGGTGTGACCATGTGCCGGTCCCTGCAGGACCAAGCAGTGCCCGAATCGTGGAACTGGCCGGCGTGCTCGTATGGTTCGCTACCGCCGACGCCACGGCCGGCTCCCTGGAATGGTTCGGCACCACCGGCGCCGCGGTCGGTTCGGGCTCGCTGCACCGTGCACCATGCGGCACCGGCCGCCGGCAGAAAACAGCCGACTTGCGGCGACCGCCCCCGAAGCCGTTTGGCAGACTGCTAAGGAGGTTGGCCATGCGCTCCGCACATGACGTCTACTTCCACCGGTGTCCGATCGAAGGGCAAGGCGACACCATGACCACACGACAGGTACGCAAACGGTGTCAAGCGCTCGTCAAGACGCTCGACCTACCCCGACCGTTTTCCGTCGAGGCCTTCGTCAGGGGGCTGTCGGCGCAGCGGGGGCGGCCGATCCGGATCCATACGGTCTCGATCGGAGCCGCCATCAACGCCTGCGGATTGTGGATCGCCACCGAAGCCGCCGACAACATCTACGTCGAGGAGAAGACCACCAAGTTCCACCAGGAACACATCATCCTCCACGAAATCGGACACATCCTGTGCGAACACGGCCGCAACGAGCAGGAGTTCCACGAAGCGCTCGCCGTGCTGCTGCCCAGCATCCGACCCGAAATGATCAGCCGCCTCCTGGGCCGCAGCAACTACACCAATGAGCAAGAGCGGGAAGCCGAACTCGTCGCCAGCCTGATCTACTCCGCCGCAGGCATCCTCACCCCCTCACCATCGATAGGGGTGCGGGGCAAGCTCGAAGCCGCACTCGGGATCCGGGAGTAGAGGCCAGGACATGAGCACACTTTCTCTCTACCAACTCGGTTCGGATGTCGAGCTGTTGGGCGCAGCCGCGCTGTGGGTGGTGATCATCCTTCGCTTGCCCGCCGCCCGCCACTCCCATCAGCAGAAGATGCTGCTGCTCGCAGTCGTCGGGATCGCCGGGTCGATCACCGTCTACCTCGACCCGGTCACCGCCGCCTTGAACCAATCCTTCACCTTCGCGCAAAGCTGCGGGCTGTTCATGAACGCCTGGGGAGTCCTCAGCTCGGCCCTCATCCTCGACTTCGTCCTCGCAGCGATGTCCCGGCGCCACCCCTGGCTCATCTACGGCCCGATGACCGTCACCATCGGCGCGCTGATCGCCCTGAACTTCACCATCGCGCCGCACGCCGGCTGCGTCACCACCCAGGCCGTCCCCTGGTACAGCCCCTTCTGGTGGATCCTGGTGGCAGCGCACCTGGTCGGCACCATCCCCTGCGCCGTGCTGTGTGTGCGCTACGGCCGCCAGGCCCACGACGACCGGCCCCTGCGCACCGGCCTGCTGCTGCTCGCCGCCGGCTTCACCTCCTCCTCCCTGTTCTGGTGCGTCGTCTTCGCCTTTCTCCTTATGCGCCCCGTCTGGCTGGGCGCACTGTTCCCGATGAACATCGGCGTCACCGCCTGGCTGATGACCGCAGGCGTCGCCCTGCCTCTGGCGCTGACCATCCGCCGCACGGTGCGCGACGCACGCGCCCTGTGGCGCCTGAGCCCCCTGTGGCGTGACCTGACCGAAGCCGTCCCGCACGTCACCCTGGAAGGGCCGCACTGCCGGATCCGTGCAGTGGTGGGCAGCCCACAGGCCGTCCGACTCCGCCTGTACCGCCAGGTCATCGAAATCCTCGACGTCCTGCTCGTCCTGCAGGACTACGTACGACCCGAGATGGTCGAACGCGCCCGGCGGCACCTCACCGAGCACGGCGTTGCCGAAGAACACCTCGAGCCGGCCGTCACCGCCTGCTGGCTCCACAGCGCCCTCGCCGCCGTGGCGGCCGCAGACGCCGCCCAACCCAACCCGCTCACCCCCGTCAACCTCAAGGACGACGGGCTCCGCAGCGAAACCGACTTCCTCCTCGCCGTCCTACGAGCCCGCACCCTGCCCGCCGTCCGCTCCTTCACCCCCACCACAGCCACAACCACACCCCCAGCCGGACCCGCTCCCGCCGTGCCGGAGGGGCGTGATCACCACGCCCCGACCAACACCCCCACCTAGGCGATATCGATGACACAGCACTCCGCCACCCCAGCCCCCTACCGCACCGGCTGGCTCAGCAACGACGCCCCACACGAACACGACCGACTCAAGTCCATCCAGCACAGCGTCGATGCGTTCACCATCAAAGTCCTCCAGGACCTTCCCCTCGACGCCTCCTCCAACTGCCTGGAACTGGGCGCGGGCGCAGGCTCCATCGCCTACTGGCTCGCCGAACGCTGCCCCCAAGGCCGCGTGGTCGCCGTCGACCTCGACACCCAACACCTCGACCCACACCACGCCACAAACCTCGAAATCCAAGAAGCCGACGTCACCTCCACCGACTACGCACCCGGAACCTTCGACCTCATCCACGCCCGCTACCTCTTCTGCCACCTCCCCCAACGCGACGAGGTCCTCGCCCGCGCCATGGGCTGGCTCGCCCCCGGCGGATGGCTCATCATCGAAGAGCCTTACCACCTTCCCGCCGAGACCTCACCATCCCCCCTCGTCCAACGCATCCTGGCCGCCTACCAGCGCACCTACCGCGACAACGGCGCAGACATGACCTGGGCCCGGACCCTCCCCACCCAGCTCGCCCACGACGGCCTCAGCGAGGTGTCCTTCACCGGAAACCTCGGCCACATGGGCGGCGGGCCCACCAAGGACCGCTGGCTCCCCCTCATCACCCAAGCAACCCCCGCCATGCTCGCCACAGGACTCATCACCCAAGCAGACCTGACCGAATTCACGACGCTCCTCAAAGACCCAACGTTCATCGACATCCCACAAGTCACCATCGCCGCATGGGGCCAACGCCCCGAAGAAACCCCGAACACACACTGAACCGGAAACCGACCTCAGCCGGAGGCCAACCTCTCTTGGCCTTCCGGCTCCGGTGGGTCTTCTGGCCCCAGCCGGCGCCTCGACGAGCGGGCCGCGCGACACGAGGTGGCCGGGGCACCGGGTTGTCTGGCCAGCGCGCCTGGTGCGTAGCCCCGCCCGCCGACGCGGCGGATCCTCGGATGCAGTGGCGTTCCCCCTGGACCAAGCCTGGTCCAGGGGGAACCCGCAGGTGTACGCGCCGGAGGACGTCCGGCAAGTTGGAGACGAACCAACACGTCGGCGCGGAACGGATGTGTTCGGCGCCCGGCACAGCAGTGGCCGGAGGCGGGCTGGTAGAGGTGGCGGTAAGCGTATGGGCCGGCCGCCCGGTGGTGGTGCGATGCCCGGTCACCGTTCTGGTGCCCACAAGGGTGGCTCCACTTGCACACATCGCCTCCCGCCACAGTGAACCTCTCGGCCAGGCAATGAACCTGGTCGACGGTAAGCTCCCGGGCCTGAAAGTCGGTGCACAAGCCACGATGCCGACCACGAGACGGGCCCTGCCCGCGGACCGCTCCGCCTGGGGCAGAGACAGCTGCTCAAGAGGCATCGCAACCTGCTGCTGCGCGAGGGCACAGCTGCTGGTGCCGTAGACGGCTCCGGAGTGGCTGTCGATGTGTCCGCCGATGTTGGCCCAGGAGGCGAGGTGTGCGGGGCGGGCGGCGCGTACGGCGAGCTGTGCTGCCGTTTGCCTCTGCGAGCTGCGCTGGGCGCCCAGGGCCAGCGAGGTGTTCCCATCCATGTAGTACTGGCTACCGCTGCACTCTGGCCGGCCTCGCGCTGCCTGTCCGTCGGACCGGTTCCCGCACCACCTCCGCCCACCCCAGTCCAGGGTGGGCGGCGACTCCTCGCACAGCCGCCGATGCGAACCGTGCCATGGCCCTGGGCCCGGCCGCGTTCCTCGGGGGATCCGGGCGCCTGGCGTCTGCGTCCACCTCGCCCCAAGATCGATTGTCAGTGGTGGGTGAGACGATGAATGCATCGAGCCGGAAGAGGGGGAACGGTCATGTCCAAAAGTCAGAACTACATCAATCACGTTGCTCTTGTGTTGGATGCCAGTTCGTCCATGTCACACCTGAGCCGCAAAGTCGTCGAGGTCGCCGATCAGCAGATCGCCTATCTGGCCCGCCGGTCGAAGGAACTGGACCAGGAAACCCGCGTCACCGTGTACGTCTTCGCGGACAAAGTGGAGTGCGTCATCTACGACAAGGACGTGCTGCGGATGCCGTCCCTGAAGCAGCTGTACCGGGTGGGTGGAATGACGGCCCTGCTGGCAGCCACGCTCAAATCGCAAAAGGAGCTGGCACAGACAGCTCAACTCTACGGCGACCACAGCTTCCTGACGTTCGTCCTGACCGACGGACAGGAAAACGCGAGTCACCGCTGCCCCGATGCCCCCGCCAAGGATCCGCTTCAACTGGTCCAGGCCGTCGCCACGATGACCCAGACACAGGAAGACAACTGGACGCTGGCCGTCCTCGTGCCGGACCAGATGGGCAAGCGCGAGGCCATGCAATGCGGCTTCCCCAAGGACAACATCGCCATCTGGGACGCCACAAGCACCCAGGGCCTGGAGGAGGCCGGCCATGTCATCCAGCAGGCAACCGAGAAATTCATGGTGGGCCGCACCAAGGGCATCCGCGGCTCACGCACGGTATTCTCCACAGGCGCCGAGACAGTCAACAAAGACACCATCCAAGCAGCCGGCCTCACCCCGGCAGATCCATCCGCATACCAACTGATCCCGGTGGACCGCGAAGCGACCATCCGAAACTGGGTCACCGAATCCGGACACACCTTCCGTACCGGCTGCGCGTTCTACCAACTGAGCAAGTCGGAGAAAATCCAGGCACGGAAACAAATCGCGGTGCTGGAGAAGAAGACCGACCGCATCTACACCGGGCCACAAGCCCGAACCCTCCTCGGCCTGCCGGATATGGAAGTCCGCATCAAGCCCGACCACAACGACGGCTTCACCATCTTCGTGCAAAGCACCAGCGTAAACCGGAAACTGATACCGAACACCCGCCTACTGATCATGACCTGACCCTTAACAGCCGCGCCGATCAAAAGCCCCGCCGGTCCGACTGGCGGGGCTCCCCACCCAAACCACCGAACTCCCCCAAGCACAGCCGTCCCCGCCGACTTACGGCAATCTCACCCTCAAAAGACGAGCGGTCCCGGTGGGGCGGCGTCGGCGGCGCAGGCCTCGAACGCACATCAGCAGCCAGTTCCTCCGGCTGTCCGCGTGCGGTGGTGATGCCGCCGATGTCCAACTGGGACGACGGGGCCAGCCGAGATCGGTAAGCAGTCGACCGGTGGTCCGTCTGCCTCCGCGCCGTGGTTGGTCGGAGGAGAGCGCGCCACCAAGCCAAACGAAGGTGCACATGGGCCCGCAGCCCCACCCGCGATGCGGCAGCCGAACCTGCAGGCCCGGCACCGGCGCTACGGCCGGCGACTGACAGGACCATGCCCGTAGCCGAACCACCGGGCACCCACACACGCCAGCCCGCAGCCGCCGCAAGCACTTTTGAGGGTGTAGCCCCCGGAGACGAGCACCCGCCTGTTTCCTGTTGACCACGGCACAACAAGAACAGCCTCCCCACCGCCGGGCACACCGACGGCAAGCTCAGGTCCCGTTCAGGCGCAGCCGTCAACCCGCCAGCGAGGAGCGAGCCGGGACCACGGTGAAAGCCTCACTCCGGTCGGCTGCCCCACCGTAGCGGCGTGCTTCGTCGAGGATCTGAGCCATGGAGTCGACGGGGATGCCAGGGGCATAGCTGCTGCGGGTGCGGAATGCTTTGGGACGGGCCACAGGAGCAAATGAGGTGATCTTGCAGCCCTGAGAAGCTGCGTCATATCTCCGGGACACTCAGGCAGCCACCGATTCCGCGCAGTGCCTTCGCCGTCCAGGTCATCCAGGGCATCCAGGTCATCCAGGTGTCCCCGTACCCCATCAACCGTGACGGCGTTCCAGCAGGTCAGAGCGCGGGACATCCCACGATGTCCCGCGGAGGACAGGGACTGTGGACGGCCGTTGAGCCGATGGGCAGGGTCGGTCATGCACACCGGGCGGCATGGTCCACCCAGCGCCGCCACTCCGGACGACCTACGTCAAACATCCACAACAAACAGGGAGAACTCCATGAACACACGTAAGCGCATCGCCCTCGGTTTCGCGTCCCTCGTCCTCGCGAGCGGTGGTCTCGGCGGGGGTGTCGCCGTAGCCGCCGACGACGGAGAAGCGACGGCACAGCAGCCCACGAGCGCCGCCGCCTGCACCAGCTGGTACGACAACGCCGGCCCCGGCGGCGCCTACCGTGGGCACGCCAAGTGCTCCGGCAACGTCGACGTGAAGGTGTGGGTGAAGTGCTCCGACGGCAGCACCCACACCAGCGCCTGGCGGTTCCAGTACGCCAAGGCCGAGTGCCCCTGGGGCCAGCGCGGCAGGTTCGCCGAGTACGACACGAGGCCCTCGCAGTCGTAGCCCGACCTGAAGCCGACACGTCACTGCCTGGTGCCGGGGTCCAGTTCGGGCCGTCACGCCGGGGCCTGGCGGAGGCCCGCGCCCGGGGCGGGCGTATTGGGCGGCCGCCGGCCATGAACGAGGAACAGATCCGGCATGCCGTGCCCTGCTCCCGCAGCCGGAGAGCCCGGTCACCTCGATCGCGAAGTTGCTCGGCGTCTCCCGTACGACCGTTCACCCATACGTGCCGGAGCTGGCGGCAGGCCGCGACTCTCTCGTCCCAAGCGAACCCCGCCCGGCCCTGCCGGGCCCTCGCTGCCTGCGGCTCTCCGCTTGCTCCGCCCTGGCGCCCCCGGCCCGGTCCGGGAGCACGACCATCCGTCGGCGGCCTCCGTCCAGGTGGTCTGTGCCAGGGTCCGCAGGATCATCGCGCGGGCCAGCTCGCCTTTGGTCGCGAACCCATGGTTGTCGGGAATGCCTGGCGCCCGGCACCGATCCGTGTCGCCTGTCCAGGACTTCGACAGGTAGAGCTTTCGGTCCACCAGTGCTCGACCTTTGGCTGTGGCGTGGGCGGCGAAGACTCCGATCTGGCAGTTCTCGGTGCGTCCGGGGGCTTGTGCCTAAATAACTGTCAGAGTTGATCTGTGCAGGTGTCGTCGCATGACGGTAGGCGGGCTTGTAGTTGGGCGAGGGTGCGGGCCGGGGTTCCGGGTAGCGGGGTGACCGCG
>NZ_JAZBJP010000024.1:0-118998 GCF_036352915.1 Streptomyces bugieae | reverse complement strand
CCCCCCCCGCGGCGGCTCAAACGGACACCCGCACCCCCCGCCCCACCGGCACCGCCCCCGCCGCCTCCACCGCCCGCCTCCCCGCCGAACCCACCCGCCCCGGCCTCGCCCGCCTGCTGCCCGCCCACACCCCCTACCGCCGGCAACTACGGCGCATCGGCGCCGGCCGCGTCCTGGAAATCGGCTGCGGCGACGGCGACACCCTCGCCGGCTGCACCCCCGGCAGCGTCGGCATCGACCACGACCCCGACGCCGTCGCCCGCTGCCGCACCCGCGGCCTGACCGCCTACACCCCCGACGCCTTCCTCGCCGGCCCGCACGCCCGCCCCGGCGCCTTCGACGCCCTTCTCACCGCCCACGTCCTCCAGCACCTCGACGACGAACAGGCCGAAGAACTCCTCCGCGCCTACGTCCCCTACGTACGGCCCGGCGGCGGCGTCCTCCTCATCACCCCCCAGGAAGCCGGCCACCGCACCGGCCCCCCACCCGTCCGCTTCACCGACTTCACCCTGCTGCGCGCCTTCGCCGCCACCGCCGGCCTCACCGTCCGCCGCACCTACTCCCACCCCCTGCCCCGCCCCGCCGGGATGCTGCTGCGCCCCAACGTGTTCGTCCTGGTGGGGCAGGTACCGCGATAGGGAAGGGCAGGTACCGGGGGGCACGGGCGCCGGCGCACACGAAAACCGGGGCGGGCCGCCCTACGGCAGCCCGCCCCGGCCCCTCGCCGGCGCGGCGGCTAGCGCCCGCCCACCCGCTTCCGGGCCTTCACGAGCGCCCGCGCCACGATCGGCGGCAGCACCTCCCGCGCCACCTTCCGCACCGTCGCCCGCGTCGGAACCGGCGCCCGCCGCCCCGGCCGCACCGCCGGCCCGGACGCCACCGCCACCTCGGGGCGCACCGCACCCGCCGCGGCCGCCGACGGCGCCGCACGGTGCCGCGACACCGGCTGCACCGGCTCCTTCGCACCCTTCGCGCTCAACCGCACCAGCGGCGCCCCGTTCACGTACTGCACCTCGTGCCAGATGTCACCGCGCTCCGCGATCCACCCCACCAGCGCCTTCTGGAGCGGCTCCGGATCACCCCACGTCCCGTAGAACTTCGTGCCCGTGATGCAGATCGGCCGCAGCCCCTCATTGGCGACCGCCTGCCACGTCGCCGCCGCCACCCCCGGACAGTGCTCCGCGCGGTAGTCGTCCAGCACCACCACACCACTGCCGGTCAGCAACTCCCGCACCGCCAGGATGTCCCCGTGCACATGCTCGTACAGATGCGACGCGTCGATGTGCGCGAACCGCACCGAGCCCTTCTCGACGTGCTCGCTGACGATCGAACTCAGCCCCTGCACGATCGTCGGCAACTCGTCGTGGAACGACAGGTAGTTGGCCTCGAAAGCCCGCCGCGTCAGCGACGCGTACGACTTCTTCATCTCCTTGGAGTTCGACGCGTCCTCGGCCGGCGAATCGAAGAGATCGCAGACCGTGAAGCGCTCACCGGCGCCCAGCCGCGCACCGAGGAAAATCGCGCTCTTGCCCATGTACGCGCCCAGTTCGAGCAGATCGCCCGCCTCGGAACGCGCCTGCTGATACGCCAGGAACCAGTCGAACAGCAGCTGATCGGCAGTGAAGAACCAGCCTTTCACCTCGGACAACCGGACAGGGCGCGGGAGTTGCTCGGCACTCTGGTCTGCGGTGGGGGCAGTCATGTGCGGTCCGTCTCCAGACGGTCGGGAACGTAGGCGGAATGCAACAGGCAAAGCGATGTGCGGTGACACATACGGACGCATACGGAGTGTGCAGTTATGAACACGCCCGGCCCCGGTACGGGACGGCGCACGGGCCCCGCCCACGCAGGGGCGGGCACACCCTCGTCCGGCACGGAAAACGCGCCGGCGCCGCTACGCAGTCTCCACGACGGAGCCCCGTCGCACCATGCGTTTCACGGCAGTGACCGACATCGTAGGGGGACGGACATGAACGCGGGATAACAACGGCGCGACCCGTAACCGACCCCGTACCCCGTACGCCGTACCCCGTACGGCACACGGCCCCGGCCCGCCGCGCCCGCCACCCCTCACTTCACCGCGCCCGCCATCACCCCGGACACGAACTGCCGCTGGAACGCGAAGAAAACGATCAACGGCACCACCATCGACAGGAACGCCCCCGGCGCCAGCACATCGATGTTGTTGCCGAACTGCCGCACCTCCTGCTGCAACGCCACCGTGATCGGCGGACTCCCACTGTCCGCGAAGATCAACGCCACCAGCATGTCGTTCCACACCCACAGGAACTGGAAGATCCCCAACGACGCGATCGCCGGACCCCCCAACGGCAACACCACCCGCGTGAACAACCGCAGCTCACCCGCCCCGTCCAGCCGCGCCGCCTCCAACAACTCCCGAGGGATCTCCGCGAAGAAATTCCGCAACAGGAACACCGCGAACGGCAACCCGAACGCCGTGTGGAAAAGAATCACCCCCGCCGTCGTCTCGAACAGCCCCACCGCCCCGAACAACTTCGCCACCGGAATCAGCGCCACCTGCACCGGCACCACCAGCAACCCCACCACCACCAGGAACCAGCCGTCCCGGCCCGCGAAATCCATCCACGCGAACGCATAACCCGCCAGCGCCCCGATCACCACCACCAGCACCGTCGCCGGCACCGTGATCTCCGCCGTCGTCAGCAGCGAACCCATCACCTTGCCGTTCGACAGCAACCGGCCGTAATTGTCGAACGTGATCTGCGCCGGCTCCGCGAACACCCGCCACCAGCCCGACTCACCGATCCGCTGCGGACTGCGCAACGACGACAACAACAACCCCACCGACGGCATCAACCAGAACAACGCCACCAGCACCAGGAACACGCGCACCGCACCACCACCGGTCCGCGCCACCAACCGCGCCGCCAAAGACGGCCGCGCCCGCCCCACCGCACCCGCCCCGCCACCGGCCCGGACGACCCCCTCCACCGCCGTCATCGACGACGCTCCTTCCGTATCCGCCGGAGATTCACCCACATCACCGGCAGCACGAGCAGCAGCAGGAACACCGCGATCGCACTGCCCAGCCCCTCATCGACATCCGTCCCGAACGACGACTGGAACAACTGCAACGCCAGCACATTCGCCGACCGCAGACTCGACCCCGGCGCGATGATGTACACCAGGTCGAAGATCTTCAGCACATTGATCATCAACGTCACCAGCACCACCACCAGCACCGGCGCCAGCAACGGCACCGTGATCCGGCGGAACACCTGCCACTCACCCGCCCCGTCCACCCGCGCCGCCTCCAACAACTCCCGCGGCACCCCCGCCAGCCCCGCCGCGATCAACACCATCGCGAAACCCGCCCACATCCACACATACGCCCCGATGATCGCCGGAGTCACCAACGCCGGCCCCAGCCACTCCACCCCGCCGTACGCCGACGCGAAATTCCCCGCCGGCAACCGCAACCGCGCCCCGTCCGCCGCCCCACCCGGCAACACGAACGTCCCGTCCGCCGCCGTCCGCGCCGACGCCACCACCCGGCCGCCCCGCACCGCCTCCACGGTCACCCCGGCCAGACCCTTCTCCGACCCGTCGACCACATTCGGCCGGCCGCCACCACCCCGGGTGAAATCCAGCCACACCGTCCCCGTCACACTCCCCGGCCGCGCCACCGCACCCGCCGCCGGCCGCGCACCCCGCACATCGTCCTGCTGCACCGCCACCAACGGCAGCATCACCACGGACCCCGCACGCACCACCGACCCCGTACTGAACGCCCCGCCCCCCGACGGCCGCAGCACCCCGTTCGGCCGCGGCCGCGCCCCCGGGAACGGCGCCGGCTCCGCGAACGTGTCATGCACCCCCACCCACACCGCATTGGCCACCCCACGCTCCGGATTCTGGTCGTACACCAGCCGGAAAATGATCCCCGCCGCCAACATCGAAATCGCCATCGGCATGAAAACGACCAGCTTGAACGCCGTACCCCACCGCACCCGCTCCGTCAGCACCGCGAAGATCAACCCCAGCGCCGTCGACACCGTCGGCGCCACCACCACCCACACCACGTTGTTCCGCAACGCGGTACGAATCCCGTCGTCCGCGAACAACGCCCCGTAATTCCCCAGCCCCACGAACCCGTCCCCGGACGCATCGAACAGACTCCGGTACACGGAAAACCCGATGGGATACACCACCAGCGCACCCAACAACACCAACGCCGGCAACAAGAACACGGCAGCCACCCACCGCCGCGTCCCCGTCACACGCCGCCCACCACTGACGGTCGCCGTACTGCCGCTGACTTCCGCGGACCTGCTGCTGCTCATCGTGACAATCCCCCGGCACAGGCGAAACGGCACAGGAAAGAAGGGCAATGGAGCCAAGAGGCACAGAAAAGAGGAAGAGGAAGGAACGGCCGGCGGCAGACACGCCGGCCGCTCAACTCCCCTCACCCACCGAACGACTTGACCGCGTCCCGCTCCAGCCGCGCCTGCGTCCCCGCCACGTCCTTCGGGCTCTTCAGGAAGTCCTGCAAGTCCTTCCACTCACCCTGACCCGGCTTCCCACCGAACGACGCCGGCGCCTGATCCGACATGTCGAAGCGGAAATCATCACCGGCCGCGATCAGCGCCCCCGCGATCCTCCGCATCACCGCGTCCCCGTACGCCGCCCGGTCGAGCGCCCTGTTCGGCGAAATGAACCCACCCGCCTGCGCCCAGATCCGCGCCGCATCCGTCGACGCCAGGAACGTCAGCAGCGCCTGCGCCGCCTTACCGCCCTTCAGCGCCACCGCCACATCCCCGCCCGTCACCACCGGCGACTTCGCACCCACCGCCGGGAACGGGAAAACCTTCGCGTCCGACCCGATCTTCGCCTTCGTCTGCGAAATATTCGCCGCCGCGAAATCCGCCGACGACACCATCGCCGCCTTCGGCGCGTCACCACCGCTGAACGTCTGCGTCACCGACGTCGGGAAATCCGTCTGCAACGCCCCCGCATTACCACCCGCCAGCAGATCCTTGCGCCCGAAAAGCTGACCGAGCGTGGACAGCGCCTGCTTCACCGAGGCATCCGTCCAGGCGATCCGGTGCCGCGCCAGCTGGTCGTACTTCTCCGGCCCGGCCTGCGAAAGATAGATGTTCTCGAACCAGTCGGTCAGCGTCCAGCCGTCCGACCCGCCCACCGAGACCGGCTGCACCCCCGACTCGGAAATCGTCCGCGCCGCCTTCAGGAACTCCGCCCAGGTCTTCGGCTCCTTCACACCGGCGTTCCCGAACGCCTGCGCGTTGTACCACACCAGCGACTTGTTACTGGCCTTGAAATACACCCCGTACTCGGTGCCCTTATGAGCCCCGAGGTCCCGCCACCCCTTGCTGTAATTCTTCGCCAACTGCGCCTTGGCCTCCGGCCCCAGTGGCTTCAGCCAGCCCTTCCCGGCGAACTCGTTGAGCACCCCGACCTGCTGCAGCATCGCCACGTCCGGCGGCCCACCCCCGGCGATCTTCGACCCGATGAATCCGGCCATGTCATCGCCGCTGGGCACGAAATCCACCTTCGCCCCGGTGCGCTTCTCGAACTCGTCCAGCACCTTGACGAAGTTCTCCCGCTCCGCCCCCGTCCACACCGCGGTCACCTGCAGCCGCTGCCCCGCCAACTTGGGCAACCGCACCGTCACGGCATTCCGCTCGCCCCCGTCGCCCCCACCCCCCTCACCCTTCTTCCCGCCGCCCCCACCACTCCCACAACCGGCCACCCCCACCGCCAGCACCACGCCCACCACAACGCCGGCCGCCCCCCGCCGCCGCCAACCCATCCCTCGACTCCTCATCCCCAAACCCCCAATTCCCTCAATGCCGCCCATACCTGCAACCTGCGCCGCACGGTGATGCGCGGTCCGCGCCGCGCGGTGACGGCGGACCGCTACGAATCGCCGACTCGCTTGATGACTGGATCGCTTGATCGCTTGATCGCTGGCTCAGTGGATCGCTGGCTTACTGGCTTACTGGCTTACTGGCTTACTGGCTCGCTGGATTGCTCGGTTCCGTAGCCGGTTCTGCGACCGATGCTGTGACCTGCCGCGGCCCTTCACACGCGGCTCCCAGGGGGCCGCCGTAGTGCTCCTGCGGTGGTACGAGGTGCGATGGTGCGAGGTGCAATGGTGCGAGGTACTGCTTGCGAGGCACTGCCGTGGCGGTGCAAGTGCGGTGGTACGTAACGCGGTGGTACGTAACGCGGTGGTACGTAACGCCTTGGTATGTAACTGCGTTCCTGCTTTCCTGCGATCTGCCGCGCCCGTGCCCTCTGTCCCTCTGCCCGTGCTCTGTGACCTGCCGATGCTGCCGATGCCGTGCTGGCGCGGCGCGGTTCGGGGTGACCCTGACGCCACGGTGCGCCGCTGTGCGCCGCCGTCGCGCGGCTACCGGCCGCCCCGCACCGCCTCGGCCGGCGTCCAGCCCGGCACGCCGCACCGCCTCAGCCGGCGCCGAGCCCGACACGGCGTGCGACAGGTCTACGCCCCACCCCCGGCCTCCGCAATACCGCGTCCAGCGCCAACTCACCTTTCGTAATGGTGCTGTTACGGCCACTCCAAACCCCGATGCGACGCGGAGGGTGCGCTTGCACCAGCGTTGCGATGCGGAGGATGCGCTTACACCAGCGGTGCGACGCGGAGGGTGCGCTTACACCAGCGGTGCCGCGGGCGGTGCCCCCGAGGACTGGGCGGCTCGCTGGAGCGCGCTGGCGAGCAGGGCGAGGTCCGTCGGGCCGTTGCCGAGTTCGCGCAGCGGGCGGCGGGCCGGCGGATCGCCCATCCGCTGCCACTCCAGCGGGACGACCGTCGGCCGGAGCGTGGACGTACGGGGTATCCGGCCGGTCACCCGGCCGGCCTGGAACGGCGTGGCGGAGCCGTCCGCCGCGCGGAGGAGCCGTCCGCGGCCGACCGGGGCGGGCTCGGACGCGCCGTCGGGTGTGCCCAACTCGACGCGGAGTGCGGCGAGTTCGCTGGTCGCGGTGTCGGCCGTGCGGTCCGGGTGGCCGGTCGCGGCTATGAGGTGGACGCCGAGCGCCGCCCCGTCCCGGGCCACCGCCTCCAGTGCGCGCACCACGGAGCCGGCGGCCGGGCGGCCGGGGCTGCCGAGCGCCGGGGCGACCAGAGCGTCGAAGTCGTCGACCAGGATGAAGAGGCGCGGCATCGGGGCCGTGGGGTCGGGCGGGGTGGGCAGGGCGGCGGGGGTGGCGTCGGGGTCGGGCTCGGGGGTGGCTGGGGTGGCGTCGGGGTCGGGCTCGGGGGTGGCTGGGGTGGGTGTCGGGGCTCCGGGGCGGGAGCGGAGGCGGAGGGTGCCCGTGCTCGCCAGGGTGCCGGTGTCGGAGGGGTCCGCCGCCGCTGTGCCGCCTCCTTCGTTACGGCAACGATTACGGAGCGTGATTAGTTCCTGCTCTCCGTGATGATTTCCGTACGGTGTGTAGTCGGCGGTCCCGGAGGGCCGGGAGGGGTTGGGGGCAGCGTTGGGGGAGGTGTTGTCACGCTGGGCGCCGGGCTCGGGGGTGCGGCTCGTCGGCGGGGCGTCGTACCTCTCGGCGTTCGTCTCACCGTAGGTACGGCCTTGCGGCGCGGTGGCCGCGGAACCTTGCGCACCGCCCCCTTGTGCACCGCTGCTTGGCGCGCCGGCACCTTGTGCACCCTGCGCAGCCCGGGCCTCGCCCGTACGGCCTTCTCCCGTACGGCCTTCGATGGTGCGGCCTTCTCCCGTACGGCCTTCAGTGGTGCGGCGGGGGGCGATGACGCGGGGGGCCGGGAGGTGTGTGGTGCGCCATTCGGTGAAGGGGGTGCCGGACAGTATTTCGGTGCGGCGTTTGAGTTCGGAGGAGAGGGCCTGGGCGAACTCGCGCATGCGGACCGGGTCGGAAGCGGCGAGGTACGTCGTGACGTGCGGCAGGTCCGTACATACCCGCAGGCCCTCGCCGCGGTCGGTGCCGCCGCCGTCCACCAGCACCAGGGACAGCAGGTCGGGGCGGTCGGCGGCGGCGAGGGAGGCCGCCAGGGACCGGAGGAGTTCGGTTTTGCCGCCGGCGGCGGGGCCCTGGACGAGGAGGGGGGCGCCCTCGGCGGCCAGGTCGGCGCACACCGGTCCGTGCGGCCCGGCGCCCAGTACGGCGGTGGCGCCCGGCCGGTCGGTGTCCAGGGCGGCGGCCCAGCGGGCCATCAGGGAGGCGGGGGTGGCGCGGGCCAGCCCGAGTTCGTCCAGGAGCCGGGCCGTCGCGGGCAGCGGGACGGCCGCGCGGGGCGTCGCGCGGCCGCCGCCGGCCGTGGTCTCGGCCTCGCGCAGCGGCGCCAGGGCCCGGGCGAACCGCTCGGCCCAGGCGGCGGAGACCGCGTCGACCGTGGCGATCGTGCCGTTCGGCCCGGAACCGGGCTGGACGACGCGCACCGCGGTGGCCACGTCGCCGCTGAGGACGGCCACCGCGCCGCACTCCCCGAAGGCCGGCGACGCGGCCCGGGCCGCCTCGTACGTGGCGGCGAGGGGGAAGGCGGGGGAGGCGGCCGGGGTCTCGGCCAGGCAGAGGAGATGGACGCCGGCGGCCGCGCCGGCCGTGGCCAGCCGCGCGGTGGTCTCGCGCAGTGCGGACGAGCCGGGGTCGCCGTCGACGATCAGGAGGGTGAACGGTCCCTGGTGGCGGGCGGCGGCCAGGGCGATCTCGGCGCGTTCGGCGCTGGCCCAGCCGGGGCCCAGCGGGCAGTCGTCGAGCCGTCGTACGAGTTCGGCGGTGCGGGCGGTGGCCTGTTCCTTGTCGTAGGCGAGCAGTAGCCGGCAGTCCTGGCCGTGGGCCGGGCGGAGGTGCGGCAGCCAGCCGAGCCAGGACCAGTCCGCGACCCGTTCCTCGGTGGTGCGGGCCCGGTCGGTGCTGATCAGCACGATGTCCAGGGTGGCGGGGGAGTGCAGGGCGGCGAGCTGGGCGATGGCGGAACGGGCGAGTCCGGCGAGGCGGGCGCGCGGCCCGGCCAGGCCGAGGGAACCGGCCCGGCGCAGCCCGATGGTGACGGGCAGGGCGGTGCGGCCGCCGTCGCGGCCGGCCGTGCCGAGCCGGACGGTGAGGGTGTCGGGGTGGTCCGGGCCGCGCTCCCAGAGCCGGGGGCCCGGGCCCAGCGCGGTGAGCAGGACGGCGGCGGCGTCCGGCCACCGTTCGTCCGGGGCGGTCCCGGAGGCGGCCGGGGACGTCGCTCCGTCACCGGGCGGCGCCACGGGGGCGGCCTGGGGTGCGCCGGACGCCGGGAGGCCCGATGCCGGGAGGTCGTCGTAGGGCCCTTCCGTGGTGGGCCGGCCGCCGGTCAGCCGGCGTGCCCAGGCGCCGATCCCGCCGCGGCGGCCGCTTCTGCGGGGCGCGATGCCGTAACGTGCCGCGGCCTCCGCGGCGGCGTCCTCGGCGGGTGCCAGGCTCTGCTGTCCGCCGTGGGTGCGGTCCTCGCTGCGGATGCCGTGGGTTCGGTCCGGGGCGCCGGCGGTCGAGGCGCCGTCCGGGTGCCCGGGGGCCGGATGCTCGCCGTACGGATACTCGTGGCCCTGTGGGGCGAGGTGCGCGCGGTCCGGATGCGCGCGGCCGGGGTGTTCGCCGTGCGGGTGCCCGTGGATGCCGGGTCCGGCTCCCAGGCCCGGGCCGTGGCCCAGTCCATGAGCGGTGGCGGCGTCCGGGTGCGACGGCCCGGCCGGGGTGCCGCGCAGCGGGGTGTCGCGCCGGCCGGCCGGGTCCGGTGACCAGTCCGTACCGGGAGCGGGTACGGGGGCGGCCGGTCCCGGGGCCATCGCCGGGGGGTATCCGGAAGCCGGTGCCGGTGCCGGTGCACCGAGCGCCCCGGCCACCTCGGCCCCACCAGCCCCACCAGCTCCGCCAGTCCCACCAACTCGGCCGGCCCCGCCGCCTTCACGACCTTCCGCGACCCTCGCGTACCCGCCCCCCGCCCCCGTGGAGATGCGCAGCCGGCCCTCGCCGTCGGGGGTGGCCTCCAGGGCGGGGTCCGGGGTGGTGGGGGCGGACTGCAGGCGGAGGGTGGATTCGCCGATGCGCAGCAGGGCGCCGGCTGGGAGCGGGGCGGGCAGGTCGCCGAGGCCGGTGCCGTCGACGGCGGTGCCGTTCGTGGAGCGCAGGTCGGCGACGTGGACCGAGCCGTCCGGTTCGACGGTCACGGCGCAGTGCAGCCGGGAGACGTCCGGGTCGTCGAGGGGGACGTCGGCGTCGGCGGAGCGGCCGATGCGGATCTGGCCGCCGTGCAGCAGGTGGACGCCGCCGGCGTCGGGTCCGGAGATGACGCGCAGCCGGGCGGTGCCGTGCGGCAGGCCGTGTGCCGGGGCGGGGCCGGGGCCCTGGAGGGAGAGCACCGCGCCGTCGATCAGGGGCGGTTCGCCGAGCGCGGCGCGCTGCGGGTCGAGGCGTTCGGTGCCGGCGTAGAGCACGACCGGGCCGCTGCCGCCGCCCGCGCCGGTGTCCGCGCCCGGGCCCGCGACGGATGCCGCGAGGGAGCCGGCCACCGCCGCCAGCGCGGTCCCGGCGGGGGCCGTCACGAGCACGTCGCAGGCCCGTGTGGTGGGGCCGCTGCGCGGCCCGAGGACGGTCAGCCGGATCTGCATCGCCGTCAACGGTCCCTTCTGCCGGGGGCCGGCAGGGGCCGTTCGCTCCCCCGCCCGCCCGGGCACGTCGGCACGGACAAGTCCCAGGTGCACGTCGCGACAAAGGCCGCGCGCCCCCACCGCATCGTGCTGGGTGCATCCTCGCACCTGCGACTGACAACACGCCCGCCGGCCGCCACTCCGTGATCTTGTTTTGTCGTGTCCGGACGAAAAAATGCCTGGTTGCGGGCCGTGGTCGGGCAGATTCGGAACGTCGTGATCAGCTCCGAATCGTCCCCGTCCGGGAGGTGCGCCGGTCCGCGCGCGGCGGCGGGCGGCGCGCAACCATCCGCCCGGAACGTGCGTCTTCCCACGAGCCCGGACCGCCGGACCGAAAAGCTTGTGCGACGGCGTGGCGGGCCGCAGGCCCTACAGTGGATCGGACGGACCGCGCGACGGTGACCATGACCGGACGGCGCGGAGCCGAACGGCCGGTCCGGTGGGCCGGCAGGAGATCCACCACGACCAGGGAGCGCATGACGTGCGGCCGGTAGGCAGCAAGTACCTGCTTGAGGAGCCGCTGGGACGCGGCGCCACGGGCACCGTCTGGCGTGCCCGCCAGCGGGAGACGGCGGGCGCCGAGGCCGCCGTGGCGGGAGAGCCCGGTGAGACGGTCGCGATCAAGGTCCTCAAGGAGGAGCTCGCGCACGACGCCGACGTGGTGATGCGCTTCCTGCGCGAGCGCTCCGTCCTGCTGCGGCTCACCCACCCGAACATCGTCCGCACCCGCGACCTCGTCGTGGAGGGCGACCTGCTCGCGCTGGTCATGGACCTGGTCGACGGGCCGGACCTGCACCGCTATCTGCGCGACAACGGCCCCTTCAGCCCGGTGGCGGCCGCCCTGCTCACCGCCCAGATCGCCGACGCGCTGGCCGCCAGCCACGCGGACGGCGTGGTCCACCGCGACCTGAAGCCGGCGAACGTCCTGCTCGCCGGGTCCGACGGCAGCGGCGAGATGCACCCGATGCTGACCGACTTCGGCATCGCCCGGCTCGCCGACTCCCCGGGCCTGACCCGCACCCACGAATTCGTCGGGACCCCCGCCTATGTGGCGCCGGAGTCCGCCGAGGGCCGCCCGCAGACCTCCGCGGTGGACATCTACGGCGCCGGCATCCTCCTGTACGAGCTGGTGACCGGCCGCCCGCCGTTCGCCGGATCGACGGCCCTGGAGGTGCTGCACCGGCACCTGAGCGAGGAGCCGCGCCGCCCCTCCACGCTCCCCGAGCCGCTGTGGACCGTCATAGAGCGCTGTCTGCGCAAGCGCCCCGAGGAGCGGCCCAGCGCCGAGAACCTCGCCCGTGCGCTGCGTACCGTCGCCACCGGCATCGGCGTGCACGCCACCCCGGCCGCGGCCGAGGCCGCGCTGGGCGTCGCCGCGCTGCTCGCCCCGGACCCGGCGCCCGCGACCGTCCCCGGCACCGACGGCGGCCAGGGGGGCGGCGACGCCGACCCCACCCAGGTCCTCCCGTCCGGCGCGGGGTCGTACGACCCGGCCGCGGCGACCAGCGTGCTGCCCTCGACGGGCGCCCCGGGAGTCCCGGGCGGCCAGGGCGCCGATCCGACCCGTGCGATGCCGCCGGTGCCGCCCATGCCGACCGGCGCGCCGGCCGCGGGTGCGCAAGCGCCCGACGGGCCCCATCCGTGGGAGTCCCAGATGCGCGCCGCCCGGGACCGCAACGAGCAGACGCAGGTCCAGTACCTGGACCCGAACGAGGACCCGCTGCGCCGCCGTCCGCAGCGCCGCCCGGCCGCACCCCAGCAGCAGCCGCAGCAGCCCCCGTACCGCCAGCCGGCCCCCGCGCCGTACGCGCAGGCGCCGCAGGCCCCGCAGCGCCGCCAGGAGCCGCCGCCGCAGCGGTACGAGCCGCAGCGGCCGCCCGCCCCGGAGCCCCGGCCGCGGCGCGAGCCCCGTCAGCGCAGCGCCAACCCGATGCGGATCCCCGGCCTGGGCTGCCTCAAGGGCTGCCTGGTCACGCTGATACTGCTGTTCGTGGCCGCGTGGCTGATCTGGGAGCTCACCCCGCTCCAGGAGTGGATCGGCACGACCCGCGGCTTCTTCGCGCAGATCGGGCACGTGTACAACCAGGTCGAGCGCTTCGTGAACAAGCTCAGCGGCTGATGCCGGCCGCCCCGGACCGCCGGTCCCGGGGCGGCTCAGTGGATTTGTCGACTTCCGGCGGGCAATTTCGCTCTCAGAAGTGAAGGTTGCCGCCTTCCGGGGCACGGAACCCGGTGGCATCCGCGTAGCTTTGACGCCAACCTCAGCCCCCGCAGGACGCTCGGGGGCCCGACACGTCGGAGCAGTTTTGGCACGGAAGATCGGCAGCCGGTACACCGCCCACCAGATCCTGGGGCGCGGCAGTGCCGGCACGGTATGGCTGGGCGAGGGGCCCGAAGGGGCCGTGGCCATCAAGCTGTTGCGTGAGGACCTCGCTTCCGACCAGGAGCTCGTCGGCCGCTTCGTGCAGGAGCGGGCGGCGCTGCTGGGCCTTGCGGACCCGCATGTCGTCGGCGTCCGCGACCTGGTCGTCGACGGCAACGACCTGGCGCTGGTGATGGACCTGGTGCGCGGCACCGACCTGCGCACCCGTCTGGAGCGCGAGCGCCGGCTGGCCCCGGAGGCCGCCGTCGCGATCGTCGCGGACGTCGCCGACGGGCTCGCCGCCGCGCACGCCGCACGGATCGTGCACCGCGACGTCAAGCCCGAGAACGTCCTGCTGGACATGCAGGGGCCGCTCGGCCCCGGTGGCGCGCACCCCGCGCTGCTCACCGACTTCGGCATCGCCCGGCTCGTCGACTCGCCGCGCCGGACCCTCTCCCAAGGCCCCGCGGCCCAGGGGAGGAGCCACGCCACCAGGGTCATCGGCACCCCCGACTACCTCGCCCCGGAGATCATCGAGGGCCTGCCGCCGCGCGCCTCGGTGGACATCTACGCCCTGGCGACCGTCCTGTACGAGCTGCTCGCCGGGTTCACGCCCTTCGGGGGCGGCCACCCCGGGGCCGTACTGCGCCGGCACGTCACCGAGAGCGTGGCGCCGCTGCCCGGCATTCCCGACGAGCTGTGGCAGCTGCTGCTGCAGTGCCTGGCCAAGGCCCCGGCGTCCCGGCTGCGCGCCGCGGAGCTGGCCGCCCGGCTGCGGGAGCTGCTGCCGGGGCTGGCCGGGATGCCGCCGCTGGACATCGACGAGCCGGAGAGCGACGGCCCGGACGACGAGCCGGACGGCGCGTCCCCGGGGACCCGTGAGGAACCGTTCTACCCGTCGGCGGGCGAGACCGTCCCGCAGCGCGGCGCGGTCCCCCTGGTGCCGGGCTCCGCGCCGGACTCCAACCGGGAGACGCACACCAGCATGCGGGTGCCCGGCCCCGACGAGCTGGCCGGCGGCGCCCACGGCACCGCCCGGGCCCCGCGGGCGGCCGGGGAGCGCCGGGCCGGCTCGGCGCGGCACCGGGGCTCCGCGGAGGCGGTGCGCCGCCGCCGGATCAAGCTGGGTGCGGCCGCCGCCGTGGTGGTCGTGGCGGCCGGTCTGGGCGGCTGGCTGGCCTCCGGGGACGACGACGGCGGCGAGGCCCCGCCGGGCGTGCACCAGTCGGAGCAGGAGACCCCCTGACGCGGGCCCCAAGGCGGCTTTCGGCCCGGCCCCGGCAGGCCCGTCCTGCCGGGGCCGGGTCAGGTTCGCCGTGGTAGCCGTTAGGCTGGGTGCGTGGCAGTCGTCGATGTATCCGAAGAGCTGAAGTCCCTCTCCTCGACCATGGGGTCGATCGAGGCCGTCCTGGACCTCGACAAGATGAGGGCCGACATCGCCGTGCTTGAGGAACAAGCGGCGGCGCCGTCCCTGTGGGACGACCCCGAGAGCGCCCAGAAGGTCACCAGCCAGCTGTCCTACCTCCAGGGCCAGCTGCGCCGCGCCGAGGAGCTGCGGGGCCGGGTCGACGACCTCGAGGTGCTCTTCGAGCTGGCCGAGGCCGAGGGCGACGAGGACGCCCGCGCCGAGGCCGAGGGCGAGCTGGCCGACGTCCGCAAGGCCGTGGAGGAGCTGGAGGTCCGCACCCTCCTCTCCGGCGAGTACGACTCCCGTGAGGCAGTCGTCAACATCCGCGCCGAGGCCGGTGGCGTGGACGCCGCCGACTTCGCCGAGAAGCTCCAGCGGATGTACCTGCGCTGGGCCGAGCGGCACGGCTACAAGACCGAGCTCTACGAGACCTCGTACGCGGAAGAGGCCGGCATCAAGTCGACCACCTTCGCGGTCAACGTCCCGTACGCCTACGGCACGCTCTCCGTCGAGCAGGGCACGCACCGCCTGGTGCGCATCTCGCCGTTCGACAACCAGGGCCGCCGCCAGACGTCGTTCGCCGGCGTCGAGGTGCTGCCCGTCGTCGAGCAGACCGACCACATCGAGATCGACGAGTCCGACCTGCGGGTGGACGTGTACCGCTCCTCGGGCCCCGGCGGCCAGGGCGTGAACACCACCGACTCCGCGGTCCGGCTGACGCACCTCCCGACCGGCATCGTCGTCTCCTGCCAGAACGAGCGCTCGCAGATCCAGAACAAGGCGACCGCGATGAACGTCCTCCAGGCCAAGCTCCTCGAGCGCCGCCGCCAGGAGGAGCAGGCCAAGATGGACGCGCTCAAGGGCGACGGCGGCAACTCCTGGGGCAACCAGATGCGTTCGTACGTCCTGCACCCCTACCAGATGGTCAAGGACCTGCGGACCGAGTTCGAGGTCGGCAACCCGCAGGCCGTGCTGGACGGCGACATCGACGGCTTCCTGGAGGCCGGAATCCGCTGGCGCAAGCAGCAGGAGAAGTAGCCCGACGGCCCCGCGCACGGGCCTTCTGACACCGGAACAACTGCCTCCGTCACGGAGGCAGTTGTTTTTGCTGTGGCGGTTTGGTCACAGTCGTATGTCCATGTACCGCCCAACTCTCAGCAATTCGGGCAACGGGCCTTTATTCGACCTTGACGATACCGGCCGTACTGGGAAGGCTGAGCGCGGCATGCGTATGTTCCGGGGCGCGTGCAGTAACGGGGAGATGAGTGGCCAGTCGGCATCCGTGGCCGGAACTCGCCTACCCCCAGCGCTGGTCGCCCCGTGCAGCGGTGCACCCATGACGAGTTCAGCTACTGGGGGTAGCAGTACATGACGAAGAAGACGCGGCTGCGCGTGGCGCGCATTGCAGCTGGTGCGGTGATCGCGGCCGGTGCGTCGCTCACCGCCGCCGGCGCCGCTTCCGCCGCCAGCCCGGGTGAGACCGGCGGCTCCGACGGCGGGATCATCGGCGGCATCATCGGCGGGATCATCGGTGGCGGCGACTCCGGTGGCGACACCGGCGGCGACTCCGGTGGCGACAACGGTGGTCAGGTCGGCGGCTCGGACGACGGCGGCCAGATCGGCGGCGAGATCGGCGGCTCGGACGACGGCGGTCAGGCCGGCGGCGAGATCGGCGGCTCGGACGACGGCGGCACCGACGACGGTGGTCAGGCCGGCGGCCAGGACGGTGGCCAGAACGGCGGCCAGGACGGTGGCCAGAACGGCGGCCAGGACGGTGGCCAGAACGGCGGCCAGGCGGGCGGTCAGAACGGCGGTCAGAACGGCGGCCAGGCCGGCGGTCAGAACGGCGGCCAGGACGGTGGCCAGAACGGCGGCCAGAACGGCGGCAACAACGGCGGCCAGGACGGCGGCAACAACGGTGGCGGCCACAGCGGCGGCCAGAACGGTGGCGGCAACAACGGCGGTGGGAACAACGGCGGTGGCAACACCGGCGGCGACTCCACCGGCACCGGCACCGACAACGAGGGCTCCAAGCCGGTCGAGCAGCCCGGCAAGGGCAAGGAGCAGATCGCTGACACGCCCGGCCAGGCCAAGCAGCAGGCGAAGGGCGGGGAGCTGGCCGAGACCGGTTCCTCCGGCACCACCTTCCTGCTGATCGGCGCGGCCACGATGATCGCGGGCGGTGTCGGCTTCCGTATGCTGCCCCGTCTGATCAACAAGAACGGCGGCGGCGCGGCAGCGGCCTGACGCTGACGCGGCACCACAAGGGTCCGGGACGCACACGCGTCCCGGGCCCTCGGCGTATTTCCGGCCGCCGCATCTCCCCGGCCACTGCATTCCATCTGCCGCCCGTCACCGGGCGAATGCTGTCGTAAGCACTACGTAACGGAAGGTGGCCCGCTCAAGCCGTCACCCGGCCACCGGGCCGGCTTCGGCGAGCGCCGTCAGACGGTCTGGTGCAGCAGCAGGCCCACCGCGAGCAGCAGGACCATCAAAGCCACCAGCATCGCCGGGCTGAGCTGGGCGAACACGCCGCCTGCCTGCTGCTGGAGCCGTTCCCTGCTGGCCCGGCACACGGGGCAGCGGCCCTCACTGACAGGGGCCGCGCAGTTGGCGCACACCAGTCGGTCGTACGTCATGCGACCTCCTTCTCCACTGCACCAACGCCCCGGAGGGTGCATTGGTTCCCTCTTCCACTGTGCCAGCTCCTCGGCGGAACGGCGCGCGCCCCGGGATTGTGCGCCCTTTTGTCCCTGTAGGTGCCGTGAAGAACCGCACCAACCCCCCACGCCGACTGCACCGCCGCGCGAGGTTCGCGTATGGTCACGCACACCGACGGGAGCCGCAACTCGGCAGCCCGTGCCCCTATCCAGGTCGACCGTGGTGCATCAGTGATCCGATTCGACAACGTCTCCAAGACCTACCCGAAGCAGAACCGTCCTGCACTCAGGGACGTCTCGCTCGAGATCGAGCGCGGCGAGTTCGTCTTCCTGGTGGGCTCCTCGGGCTCCGGCAAGTCCACCTTCCTGCGGCTGCTGCTGCGCGAGGAGCGGGCCAGTCATGGCCATGTGCACGTGCTCGGCAAGGACCTCGCCAAGCTCTCCAACTGGAAGGTCCCGCAGATGCGGCGCCAGGTGGGCACGGTCTTCCAGGACTTCCGGCTGCTCCCCAACAAGACCGTCGGGGAGAACGTCGCCTTCGCCCTGGAGGTCATCGGCAAACCGCGCGGCCAGATCCGCAAGACGGTCCCCGAGGTCCTCGAACTCGTCGGCCTCGGCGGCAAAGAGGACCGCATGCCGGGCGAGCTCTCCGGTGGTGAGCAGCAGCGCGTCGCCATCGCGCGGGCCTTCGTCAACCGTCCGCTGCTGCTCATCGCGGACGAGCCCACCGGCAACCTCGACCCGCAGACCTCGGTCGGCATCATGAAGCTGCTGGACCGGATCAACCGGACCGGAACCACGGTGGTCATGGCCACCCACGACCAGCAGATCGTCGACCAGATGCGCAAGCGGGTCATGGAACTCGAAAAGGGCCGTCTCGTACGCGACCAGTCGCGCGGCGTGTACGGCTACCAGCACTAAGCGTGTACGGCCCCCAGTACTGAAAGGACGCCATGCGCGCCCAGTTCGTCCTGTCGGAGATCGGCGTCGGTCTCCGCCGAAACCTCACGATGACCTTCGCCGTCATCGTCTCCGTAGCCCTCTCGCTCGGCCTGTTCGGCGCCTCGCTGCTGATGCGCGACCAGGTCAGCACCATGAAGGGCTACTGGTACGACAAGGTCAACGTCTCCATCTTCTTCTGCAACAAGAACGACGCCGAGACCGGCGCCAACTGCGCCAAGGGCGCGGCCACCCAACAGCAGAAGGACGACATCAAGGCCGAGCTGAACCGGCTGCCGATCGTGCAGAGCGTGCAGTACGAGTCCAGCGACCAGGCCTACAAGCACTACAAGGAGCAGTTCGGCGACACCCCCGTCGCCGGCCTGGTGACGCCCGACCAGCTTCCCGAGTCGTTCCGCGTCAAGCTGAAGGACCCCACGAAGTTCAAGGTCATCAAGTCGGCGTTCTCCGAGCGGCCCGGTGTCCAGGAGGTGCAGGACCAACGCGACACCGTCGAGCCGCTGTTCAACCTCCTCAACGGCATGAACATCGCCGCGCTGTGCGTGATGGGACTGATGCTCGTCGTTGCGCTGATGCTGATCGTCAACACCGTGCGGGTGTCGGCGTTCAGCCGCCGGCGGGAGACCGGCATCATGCGGCTCGTGGGGGCGTCCAGCTTCTACATCCAGATGCCGTTCATCCTGGAGGCCGCCATCGCGGGCCTGCTGGGCGCCGCGTTCGCCTGTGTGCTGATCGTCGGCGGCAAGTACCTCCTCGTCAACAACTGGCTGGCGAAGAAGATCCAGGTGATCAACTTCATCGGCTGGGACTCGGTGGCGGCGGTGCTCCCGCTGGTCCTCCTGATCGGGCTGCTGATGCCCGCGCTCGCCGCGTTCTTCGCGCTGCGCAAGTACCTCAAGGTGTGAGCTTTGCCAAGGGGCGCCGTACGGTCAACTCGCCGTACGGCGCCCTTTCGTCCCCTAGACTCACCGGCATGTCGGGCCCGTGTTCGTACGACCGGCCCCGCCGCTACCGCCGCGGGGCGGCCCTGACGTTGTTCCTCGCCGGGGTGCTCGCCACCGGCGCGGTGACCGGCACCTGGAGCGACGAGGCCGAAGGCGCGGTGGGCCACGGCATCCCGAAGCGCGCGGCGTCCGGCGCGCGCCCCCCGGAGGCCGCCACCGCCGACCGCGCGGCCGTCGAGCGGGCCGCCACCGAAGCCATCGAGGACGGCAAGTCCGGTTCGCAGGCAGCCGCCGAGGTCGTCAGCCGTAGTGGCGACCGCTGGTCGACGATCTACACCGAGGGCGAGTTCGAGGACTTCCAGCAGCAGTTGGACGGCGCCTACGTCGGCGTCGGCCTGTGGGTACGGCAGCTCGCCGGCGGCCGCACCGAGGTCTCCCGGGTGCAGCCCGGCGGCCCCGCCGCCCGCGCCGGCATCGCCGTCCACGACCGGCTGCGCGCCATCGACGGCCGGACCACCCAGGGACAGCCGGTCACCGAGACCGTCGCCCGGCTCCGCGGCAACGCCCCGAACGGCTCCCGTACGCCCGCCGCCGGCGCCGGTACTCCGGTACGCCTCGACCTCCAGCGCGGCACCCGGCGGTGGAGCCTCACCCTGCACCGCATCCGGCTGCGCACCCGCAACGTCACCGTCGACCGGCCGGCAGGGCCGCACGGCCCCACCCGCGTCAAGATCACCTCGTTCGCCAGGGGCACCGGCGCCGCGGTCCGCCGCGCCGTCCGGGGCGCCTCCCCGCACGGCGGCGTGCTGCTCGACCTGCGCGGCAATACGGGCGGCCTGGTCACCGAGTCCGTCGCCACCGCCTCCGCCTTCCTCGACGGCGGCCTGGTCGCCACCTACGACGTACAGGGCAGCCAGCGCGCCCTGTACGCCCGGCGCGGCGGGAACACCCGCCTGCCGCTCGTCGTCCTCGTCGACGGCGGCACGATGAGCGCCGCCGAACTGCTGGCCGGCGCCCTCCAGGACCGCGGCCGGGCCATCGTGGTGGGCTCCCCGACCTTCGGCAAGGGCTCGGTGCAGATGCCCAGCCGGCTGCCCGACGGCTCGGTGGCCGAGCTCACCGTCGGCCACTACCGCACGCCCTCCGGCCGGACCGTCGACGACGCCGGGCTCACCCCCGACCTGGTCGTCGAGGACCATGCCGAGCGCCGGGCCCGCACGGTATTGAGTGGCCTCGGGACCGGCACGTAGTGCGAAAATGGCCGCACTATGGCTAAGCAAAAGGGCAAGGACAAGGATCCCGGGCGCAAGCTCGTGGCGCAGCACAAGAAGGCGCGGCACGACTACCACATTCTGGACACCTATGAGTGCGGGTTGGTATTGACCGGCACCGAGGTGAAGTCGCTGCGTCAGGGCCGGGCGTCGCTGGTCGACGGATTCGTCCAGATCGACGGCAACGAGGCCTGGCTGCACAACGTACACATCCCGGAATACGCCCAGGGAACCTGGACGAATCACTCCGCCCGGCGCAAGCGGAAGCTGCTGATGCACCGCTTCGAGATCGACAAGCTGGAGTCCAAGAGCCAGGAGACCGGCCACACGATCGTGCCGCTGGCCCTGTATTTCAAGGACGGCCGGGCCAAGGTCGAGATCGCGCTGGCTAAGGGCAAGAAGGAGTACGACAAGCGGCAGACCCTCCGCGAGCAGCAGGACCGCCGCGAGGCCGACCGCGCGATGTCGGCGGCCCGCCGCCGTCAGCGCGCCTGACCATGGCCGGCCGACGGGCGGGCACGCCGCGAGCGGCCCGGGCCTGCGGGCGGGAGCGAGCCCGGCATCCGGCCGGTGGGCCCGTGCGGGCGGGGCGTGGACGGTTCCGGCCGGGCGGCGGCCCGCGGAATACGCTGGCAACCTCAGGCGTTGTTCACGTACGATGGCTCCGCATCCCACGGAGGGTGCGGGAACCGCAGGCGTCATGGTGTAGGCGCCGGGGTCCGTCTTGATAAATCAACATGGGGATGATCGGTTTCGACAGCGGATGTCGAAGCAGGGGAAGCGAGTCGAGGAAGCGGCCATGATCTCGTAAACCACAGGCCGAAACCAATAATCGCCAACACCAAGCGCGATTCCTTCGCCCTCGCTGCCTAAGTAGCGACTTGCGAAGTGTCAGCCCGGGGCTGTTCCCGACCCGGATCCTGGCATCAGCTAGGGGACTAAACTTCTGAACCCGGTCACGGGGTGCAGAAGGAAATCAAACAGTGACTGAGCCCGTCGGAGACTTGTTCGCGTGATCTCCGGGGCTGAGAAAATCGCAGCGAACTGCACTCGGAGAAGCCCTGTTTCCGCACCGTTGGACGCGGGTTCGATTCCCGCCATCTCCACTCATCCCATGTGAAGCAGCTGCCCCGGCGAGTTCCCGCCGGGGCAGCTGCTTTTTGTTTCCTCTCCACCCTCGCCTCTTCTCCTTCCCTTCTCTCCACTCTTCTCTCCTCTTCTCTCCTCTGTGCTCCGCGCTCGCTTCCGTCGCTTTCCCGCCCTTCGGGTTTCCCTCGCGCACTCAACCCTCGGTATGACAACCCCTGGGTTGATGTGCATCCACCCCGACTCCGTCACGCTGAGTGCATGAAGACGTCACAGT
Source organism: Streptomyces bugieae (assembly GCF_036352915.1). NCBI lineage: Bacteria > Bacillati > Actinomycetota > Actinomycetes > Kitasatosporales > Streptomycetaceae > Streptomyces > Streptomyces bugieae. The sequence continues at coordinate 97,372 of NZ_JAZBJP010000024.1, read as the reverse complement.
ATGCAACCTCAGCCCAGCTCCCGGTCTCCGATGGCGGAAGAAGCGACGGACGACGGGGTGGCGACGGCGGTCGGCAGGGCAAGGATCACGGCCAGCCCGGCGGCCACCGCCGGAACCCCGTACGCGACCCCCGCCCCCGCCACGTGGTCCACGACCCAGCCCCCCGCCGCCGAGCCGGCCGCGATACCACCCAGCAGAGCCGTCACGGCGAGCGTCATCCCCTCATTCAACTGAGCCGCCGGAGTGCGGGATTGGATCAGTCCCATCCCGGTGACCATGGTCGGCGCGGTGGCCATCCCGGCGGCCAGCAGTGCGGCGGCCAGCGCCCCCGGGCGCCCGGTCGACGCCGCGAGGAGGGGCAGCAGCATCAGCACGGCCATCGTGCCCACGCACACCAGGAACCGCCGCCCGCTCCGGCCCGCCGGACGCAGCACGCCGTAGAGCAGCCCCGCCGCGCACGACCCGGCTGCTTGGAGGGCCAGCAGCCCGCCCGCGGCGGACCGCATCCCGAGGCCGTCGGCGTAGGCCAAGGTCACGACCTCCATCGATCCGAAGATCGCGCCGGTGCACAGGAACGTGCCGAGCAGAGGGGGAATGCCCCGCCGCCGCAGCGGAGAGCGGACCCCGCCGGCACGGGCGGCCGCCCGCCCGGCCGCCGGTGGCTCCGTGCGGCGCTGGGCCGCGAAGAGCAGCACCCCGCTCAGCAGCAGGGTCGCGCCCACCGCCGTGCCCGCCTCGGGTGCGACCGCCGTGCAGAGCAGCGTCGCGAGCACCGGCCCGAGCATGAAACACAGCTCGTCCGCGGCCTGTTCGAAGGAGTTGGCGGTGTGCCGGGCAGCCGGGTCGTCGCGGAAGAGGTGTGCCCAGCGGGCACGGGACATCCCTCCGGTGTTGGGGGTGGTGGCGGTCGCGGCGTACGAGACGAACAACGCCCAGTCGGGCGCACCGAAGCGGACGCACAGCAGCAGCGACAGCGACCCGAGCACCGCGAGCGCGGTGGCGGGCACGGCGACCCGGGCCTGGCCGTGGCGGTCGACCATCCGGGCGGTCCATGGCCCGACCAGCGCGGTCGCCGCCAGTCCGGTTGCGGTGACGGCCCCGGCCAGCGCATAGGAGCCACGCGAGCCGCTGATCATCAGGACGGCGCTGACGCTGAGCATGCCCATGGGCAGACGAGCCAGCAGATTGGCGGCGGTGAACGCCCGGGCGCCGGGGACGGCAAAGATCCGCCGGTAAGGAGCGAAGAGCCGAAAGCGCCGGGGACGCCGACGCGGAACCGGCCGTACGGGCGGAGCGGTCACCGGACGAGCAGCAAGGAAAAGGATCACGCTCTTACGATCCCGGCCCCTTCCCTCGCCCGTCCAACACCTGATCAGAGCCCATTCACGCACTCACGATGTAGATCGGGAGCCGGGAGCCGGGAGCCGGGAGTCGGAGGAGGGGGACGGGAGTCGGGGGAGGGGGACGGGAGTCGGGAGTTGGGAGGAGGTGGATGGGTTGGCAGGAGGAGGTGGATGGGGTCGACAGGAGGAGGAAAAGGCAAGGCCGCACCGGCTGACGAGTCCCATGAGTCGGCGGGGGGACGCCGAGGCTCCGGGAATACGGTGGCCGAGGGCAGGGGGAGCGCTGCAAGGATGACCCGATGCCGTTCGATATCGATCCGCGACTGCTCCGGGCGTTCACCGCTGTAGCCGAGGAACTGCACTTCACCCGCGCCGCGGCCCGGCTCTACGTGGCCCAGCAGGCCCTGAGCCGTGACATCCGGCGACTGGAGCGGGAGGTGGGCACGGCACTCTTCGTACGGACGACCCGCCAGGTCGCCCTCACGGCCGACGGCGAGCGGCTACTGCCGTACGCCCGCCGGGTGTTGAGCGCCCACGAGGACCTGGCGGCGGCCTTCCGGCCGGTTCCCGAGCGGCCGCTGCTGGTCGATGTCGGGGTGCCGATCGGTACCGCGCACCGGGTGCTGGAGGACGCCAGGGAGCGTGTGCCGGACAGCTGTGAGCTGGTGGCCCGCTTCCACAGCGGGCTGACGGGGGCGGCGGCCGAGCTGGCGGCCGGGCGGCTCGATGTCTCCTTCGGGCGCTACGCGGGCCTGCCACCCGCCGTCCGGTCCGGTCTGGCACACCAGCCGGTCCGTCTGGAGCCGATGGCTGTGCTGCTGCGGGAGGACCATCCCCTGGCGGCGCGGCCCGAGGTTCCGCTCGCGGAGCTGGTCGGCGAGACGCTCTATGCGGCGGCCGGGAATCCGCAGACCGAGGAGTGGACGGAGCTGGCGGCCCGGCTGTTCGCGGGGCGGGGTATCGCGATGGCCGAGCCGTTCCCGGAGATCGAGGGCTCGCGGGAGTTCGTACGCGTGGTGCGGAAACGGGGGTGGTCGGTACTGGCGAGCGTGGAGTTCATCGACGTACCGGGGATGGTGCTGCGCCCGGTCGTGGACCCCGTACCCCTGTCACCCCTCTCAATGGTGTGGCGCCGCGACCTGCACCACCCCGGCCTGACCGCCCTGCGCGCTGCGGTACACGAACTGGCAAGGAAAAACGAATGGTTGACGGTACCGGAGGACGCCTGGCTCCCTCGGGAGGATGCCGCCGCGATGGGTGTGAGTGTGGGTGAGGGAGAGGGGGAGGGGGAGGGGGAGGGCGTGCGGGGGCGGTAGGGGGAGACGTGTCGCGTCCCCGCGTACACGTCGCGCCCGCGCACACGTCGCGCTCGCGGTCGCGTTCATCTGCCAGTAGCGGCCGGTGCGGGTGGCGAGCAGGACCGTGCCGTCGGCCGTGCGGGTGCTGGTGACGTGCGGGGCGAGGGCGAGGGTCATGGGGTGCCTTGGGCCGGTGCGGGCAGGGGCGGTGCGGGGAACGGCGAGGAGGGGAGCGCCGGTGTGGGGCGGGACGGCGCGGGGATGTGCGTCGGGGTGAGCGCGCGGAGCCAGTACTCGGCGGCGAGAGTGGGGTCCAGTGCGCGCAGGGCGTCGGGGTGCGGCTGGAGCGACGTCAGGTGGTGCCGGAGGACGGCGGGGCGGATCAGACCGCGTTCGGCGAGGAGGGAGTCGTCGCAGAGCGCGGACAGGGCGCCGCGGTGGGCGCGCAGACCGGCGTGGACCTCGGCGCTGTGCTCGTTCTTCGTGCCGCGGCCGAGCACCGCCTCGGGCACGATGCCGCGCAGCGCACGGGTCAGCAGTGGCTTGTAGACGCCGGCCCGGGCGCGGTCGGCGAGTCGGAGGGTGAGCGCCGCGTCGATGACGGCGTTGTCGAGGAACGGCGCCTCGTAGGCGACGCCGTGCGGGGCGGTGAGGGCGAGGGCGCCGCGGACGATCTCCCCGGAGCGGAGGGCGGCGCGCACGATGTCGTGCTGGCAGCGCAGCGGCGCGAACGGTTCGGGTGCCTCGGCGGCGGCCTCGCGCAGCAGCCGGCGGACGGTGGCGACGGCGTCCGGATGCGCCCACGGCGGCAGGCTGGACAGGACCTCCCAGTCGGCGCCGCAGGTCCGGGGATCGCCGCCGGCGGTCACCCGGGAGGCGCTGCCGGCCAGCCAGCGCGGATACGGGCGGCCGCCCAGCAGCGTGCGCAGGGTCTCGGAGGTCTTCCAGCGGCAGAGGTGGTGTGCCGTCCAGGCGCGCTGGGCGGCGGTGCGCAGGTCGCTGCGGACAAGGGAGTTGAGGGCGGCGGGGCGGTGGGAGAAGAGTTCGTCGCCGCCGACGCCGACGAGGTGCAGCCGGGAGCCGCGGGCGGCGACGAGACGGGCCTGGTGGGCGATCCGGGCGGCTTCCCGGAAGAGGGCGAGCGGGGCGGCCGGGTCGGTGGCGGTGGGGTGCAGGGGGTGGTGGGGCGGGGTGTACCAGGTGGGGGCGTCGGCGTAGGGGAGGGAGAGGTGCTCGCCGGCCTGGGGCCGTGACCGCGACGCCGGGCCGTTGCCCGCACCCGCGCCCCTGGCCCTGCCACTGCCACTGCCCCTGCCCCTGCCCCCGCCCCTGTTCCCGCTCCCGCCCCCGCTACCGCCCCTGCCCCTGCCCCCGCTTCCGCCGCTGTGCCTGCTTCCGCCCCCGTTCCCGCCCGTACCCGCTCCGTTGGTCCTGTGCGCGACCGCCCCGCTGCGCTCGCCCTCGTTCTTGCCCTGGACCTGGCCCTGGCCCTGACCCTTGCCCTTCTCCTTGCCCTTGCCGTGGGCCGTGTCCCCCACTGAGCGTGGGTCCCCGCCGGGTCCGGGGCCCGGGCCGGCCGCCTGTTCGCGTTGGCGTTCGGCGGCGCTCAGGTGGGCTGCGCTGCGGGCGCTCCACATGGTGTCGTCGTTGCCGGGGTCGCGGGACACCCAGGACGTGGTGATCAGCCGGACGTCCTCCTGGGCGGCGAGGAAGCACAGGCCGGTGGAGTCGGTGCCGCCGGAGAGGTCGGCGCTGAGGGTGGGACGGCCCAGGGCCCCGTGCGCGCTTCCATTCGTGGTCTCGCCCGTATCGGTCTGCTCGATCCGTTCGTTCTGCCCGTTCTGTTCGTTGATCCTCTCCTGTTCGTTCTGCCGTCGGGCGCGGTGTGTACGGGCCGCCACGGCGTCGCTGAGGGCCTGGCGTACGGTCTCGGCGGCGCGCTCCAGGGGGACGTCCGGTTCCGGTGGCTGCCACCAACGGTCCACGGAGGGCTGCCCGTTGGCGTCCACGGTGAGGTGGTGGCCCGGCGGGACGGCCGGTACCGCGCGCCACAGCGGGCGCAGGGTGAGCGGGAGCGGGGCGAACGGGAACAGCAGGCGCAGCGCGAGGGATTCCTCGTCGAGCAGGCCGGTGTCGGGGGCGCCGGGCGGCAGTCCGCCGGTGGCCGCGCTGCGGGCGAGCGCCGCCAGGTCCTGGGGCCGGTTGCCGGCGACGGTGATGCCGCCGATCCGGGCGTGATGGAGCTGGTGGACCGTCGCGAGGTCGCCCTGGCAGCGCAGGTCCGGGCCGATGGCGGCCAGGAGTGCGTAGCTGCCGGGGAGTTGGCGGGTGCGCCGGGCGATGCCGTCCAGGCCGTCGGGGCCGTGCAGCAGCCGGGCCAGGGTGTCCGGGTGGGCGGAGGTGGTGCCGAGCAGGACGGCGCGGCGCGGGCCCGCCTCCGCCGTGAGGATCTGGTCGGCCGGCCACCGGCCCACGATCCAGGGGCGGCCCGAGGGGTGGCGGAGGATCTGGACGGGCGGTCCGGCGGGCAGCTGCCGGCGGAGGGCGTCGGTTGCGGGGTGGTCGGGGAAGACGAGGAAGTCCACGGGATACCTGTCCATAGGGGGAAGGGCGTTGCCGCCGGACCGTCGGCCACAGCGCTGCCGGGCCCGGGGGGCCGGGTCCGGCAGCGCTGCCGTTCGTCACCACCCGAAGAAGCCGGCCCAGCCGTCCCAGTGGTAGCCCGTGAACCCGAGCGTCAGCTCGGTGAAGTCGCCCACCTCGACGAGCTGCGGCGCCTCGTAGTCGGTGGCGGTGTCGGCAGCGGCCGGCACCTCCTGCGTGTCCTGCATCGTTCACTCCCTTCGCTCTTCTCCGGGCGCACCACCCGCACCGCTACCGACACGGAGTGTGCTCACGTGATTACTCATTGCGTTCGACGAAAATGCTGACAGTGCCCAGGTCGCCTGCCATTACCTCGAACGAGTGGTGTCAGGGGGCGTGCGAGGCACTTCGGTGTGACTCCGCCCGGCGTGTACGCCCCGGCGTCCGCGGTCGCTCACGCACGGGCCCGGTGGCGCGTGAGCGCAAGGTTTCGCCGCGGTCACCTGCTGCCACGGTGCGGAAACCCGCCGTCCCTAGCTTCGGGGGAGGACCCGACCCCTGGGAGGCGCGATGACGGCCGAGGCCGCGGCAGGCACCCGTAGCGACAGCAGCAGTGAAATCAGCGGCGACAGCCCTGACGAAAACCGAACGGACCGCACGACCTCCGCCCCGACGTCCACCCCGACGTCCGCCCCGACGTCCGCCCCGACGCCCGGTGGCTCCACGCCCGCCGGCTCCACGCCCGGCGGCCGTAAGCGGCGGGGCGGGCGGTGGATCGAGCGGTGGGAGCCCGAGGACGAGACGTTCTGGGCGGAGACCGGGGCGCGGGTCGCCCGGCGGAACCTGGCCTTCTCCGTACTGTCCGAGCACATCGGCTTCTCCATCTGGAGCCTGTGGTCGGTGATGGTGCTGTTCATGGGGCCGGAGTACGGATTCGATCCGGCCGGCAAGTTCTTCCTGGTGGCGATGCCGACCCTGGTGGGCGGGGTGCTGCGGGTGCCGTACACCTTCGCGGTGGCGCGGTTCGGCGGGCGCAACTGGACGGTGATCAGCGCGCTGATGCTGCTGGTGCCGGCGACGGCGGCCGCGGTGGTGATGAAGCCGGGTACCTCCTACACCACGTTCCTGGTGATCGCGGCGCTCGCGGGCGTCGGCGGCGGCAACTTCGCCTCCTCGATGACGAACATCAACTCCTTCTACCCCCTGCGGAAGAAGGGCTGGGCGCTGGGGCTGAACGCCGGCGGCGGCAACATCGGCGTCCCCGTGATCCAGCTGCTGGGGCTGCTGGTGATCGGTACGGCCGGGGCCGCGCAGCCGCGGCTGGTGCTCGCCGTCTACCTGCCGCTGATCGTGGTCGCGGCGGTGCTCGCGGCGCTGTTCATGGACAACCTGGCGCCGGTGCGGAACGACACCGGAGCGGCCCTGGACGCCGCCCGGGAGCCGCACACCTGGGTGATGTCGGTGCTGTACATCGGCACGTTCGGGTCGTTCATCGGCTACAGCTTCGCCTTCGGGCTGGTGCTGCAGAACCAGTTCGCGCGCACGCCCCTCCAGGCGGCGTCGCTGACGTTCATCGGGCCGCTGCTGGGGTCGCTGGTGCGGCCGGTCGGCGGCCGGCTGGCGGACCGGTTCGGCGGCGCCCGGATCACCCTGGGCAATTTCCTGGCGATGGCCCTGGCCACCGGGGTGGTCATCTACGCGTCGGCGGTGCGGTCGCTGCCGGTGTTCCTCGTCGGCTTCATCGCGCTGTTCGTGCTGACCGGGCTCGGCAACGGCTCCACGTACAAGATGATCCCGGGGATCTTCCAGGCGCAGGCGGTCCGGCGCGGGCTGACCGGGGAGGCGGCCGAGGCCAGCGGGCGGCGGCTGTCGGGGGCGGCGATGGGGCTGATCGGCGCGGTCGGCGCGCTCGGCGGGCTGGCCATCAACCTCGCCTTCCGGCAGTCGTTCCTGGCCACCGGGTCGGGTACGCCGGCGTTCGTGTCGTTCCTGGTCTGCTACGCGGTGTGCACCGTGGTGACCTGGGCCGTATACCTGCGGCCGGCGGCGCGCGCACGGCGTACGGAGCGGGCGGGCGCGGGTGCCACGGCCGGGGAGGCGGAGCGGCGGCCGGTCCACGCCGAAGTGTGAGGCGGCGTGGGGCTGGTGTGCGGCCGGTTGCCCGTGGTGGCCGCGCAGCGGCGTAACCCGGGGGAAATACTGGAGGACCGGGCCTGTCATGTGGTGTCGGCAGGCTGGACACCAGTGGCTTCCGGACCTCGACACCCCGGGACTTGGCTCCTCGGACCCGGGGAGCCGGAGATCCGGGGAGGTCGGGATCTCGGTATCCCGGGGTCCCGGGATACCGGAGCTCACCCGTCGCCCGGGCCGCGGCGGCGGGGAGCGCCATGCAGCACAACCACTCTGGGCGGAGCGGGACGACCATGCACGATCAGCAGCAGCAACAGGAGCACGGCGAGCGGGAGACGCGGACGGCACCCGCCACCGGGCCGGCAGCGGGACCCCAGGAACCCCAGGAACCCCAGGGAACCCACGGAGCCCCGGGGACCCGGGAAGCCGCGCCGGAACCCGGGCCGGGAACCGGACGGGTGACCGCGCCGGGAACCGGGCCGGAAGCCGGGCCCGGGGACGGTTCCGGGCCCGGTGCTGCCCCCGTGCGGCCGCTGGACGGCTTCACCGTCGGCGTGACCGCGGCCCGGCGGGCCGAGGAGCTCGGTGCCCTGCTGGAGCGGCGCGGCGCGCAGGTGATGCACGCGCCCGCGCTGCGCATCGTGCCGCTGCCGGACGACACCGAACTGCTCGCGGTGACCCGGGCGCTGATCGGTCATGCGCCGGACGTCGTCGTGGCCACCACGGCCATCGGGTTCCGCGGCTGGATCGAGGCCGCGGAGGGCTGGGGGCTGGGCGAGGCGCTGCTGGACCGGCTGACCGGCGTCGAACTGCTCGCGCGCGGCCCGAAGGTACGGGGCGCGATCCGGGCCGCCGGGCTCACCGAGAAGTGGTCCCCGGCCTCGGAGTCGATGGCCGAGGTACTGGACCGGCTGCTGGCGGAGGGGGTGTCCGGGCGGCGGGTGGCCGTACAGCTGCACGGCGAGCCGCTGCCCGGGTTCGTGGAGGCGCTGCGGGCCGGCGGCGCGGAGGTGATCGGCGTCCCGGTGTACCGCTGGATGCCGCCGGAGGACCTCGGTCCCGTCGACCGGTTGTTGGACGCGGTGGTCGGCGGCGGCCTGGACGCGGTGACGTTCACCAGCGCACCCGCCGCCGCGTCGCTGCTGCGCCGGGCCGAGGAGCGCGGCATCCGGGAGGAGGTGCTGGCGGCGCTGCGGCAGGGCGTGCTGCCCGTGTGTGTGGGGCCGGTGACCGCGCTGCCCCTGGAGGCCGAGGACGTGCCCACGCTCCAGCCGGAGCGCTTCCGGCTGGGGCCGCTGGTGCAGCTGCTGTGCCGCGAACTGCCCGGGCGGGCGCGGCCGTTGCCGGTGGCCGGGCGGCGGCTGGAGATCCGCGGGCACGCGGTCGTGGTGGACGGCGCGCTGCGGCCGGTGCCGCCGGCCGGCATGGCGTTGCTGCGGGCGCTGGCCCGCCGCCCCGGCTGGGTCGTCTCCCGCGCCGAGCTGCTGCGGGTGCTGCCGGGGTCGGGGCGGGACGAGCACGCCGTGGAGACCGCGATGGCCCGGCTGCGGGTGGCCCTGGGCGCGCCGAAGCTGATCCAGACCGTGGTCAAGCGGGGGTACCGGCTGTCGTTGGACCCGCACGCGGACACGGACAAGTACGGCGCGGCGTAACCGGTTTCACGGCGGCGCGTGACCGGTTCCACGGCGGGGACTGTCGGTCCGTTCCACGGCGGGGACTGTCGGTCCGTTCCACGGCGGGGATTGCCGGTCCGTTCCACGACGGGGATTGCCGGTCCGTTCCACGACGGGGATTGTCGGTCCGTTCCACGACGGGGATTGTCGGTCCGTTCCACGACGGGGATTGCCGGTCCCTTCCATGGCGGGGGCGGCGGCCGTTCCAGGGCGGGGCGCCCGGCCCGTTCCCCGCCGGGGCGGCCGGGTGCACGGCCGCGGGAGCGGGGTGCGCGGCCGGGGGAGTCGGGATCGCGGGGGCGGCCGCAAAAAATTCTCGCCATCCTTTGAGCACCCCGCCCGTCCCGTCCGTACTCCTCACCGCAAGTCCGATTCATGGCCAGGTCCCCGGCGATCTTGGGTGATCCGGGCTCTCGACCCGGGAGTTGGAGTGCGTAAGGATGCCGTCGTGGCAGACAGGACGACACCTGAAGAGGAGCTCATGCGAGCCCTCTATGACGAGCACGCGGGCCCGCTCCTCGCCTTCGTCCTGCGGCTGGTGGCGGGCGACCGGCACCGCGCGGAGGACGTGGTCCAGGAGACGCTGGTGCGTGCCTGGCGCAACGCCGATCAACTACAGCGCGCCACGGGCTCGATCCGGCCCTGGCTGGTGACCGTAGCCCGGCGGATAGTGATCGACGGGTACCGCAGCCGGAAGGCCAGACCCCAAGAGGTCGACGCGACACCCCTGGAGACGATGCCGGCCGCCGACGTGATCGACCGGGCGCTGCGCACGATGACGATCTCCGAGGCGCTGAGCGATCTGAGCCAGGCCCACCGAGAGGCCCTCGTGGAGACGTACTTCAAGGAGCGTACGGTCAACGAGGCAGCGGAGGTGCTGCGCGTACCCGCAGGGACCGTGCGGTCCCGGGTCTTCTACGCGCTGCGCTCCCTGAAGCTCTCGCTCGAGGAACGAGGAGTGACGGAGTGATCCCGCCCACGCAGCCGGACCGGCACAGCGACGTCGGCGCCTATGCGCTGGGCGTTCTGGACGCCGCCGACGCCGAACGGTTCGAGATGCATCTCGTCGGCTGTGACCGGTGCGCGGCCGAACTCGAGGAACTCATGGGCCTGACTCCGGTGCTGGCCGAGTTCAAGGAGTCCGCCTCCACCCCGGACACGCTCACCGCCGTCCCCGGCCCCCGGCTCCTCGGCGGACTGCTCGACGAGGTCGCCGTCACCCGCCGCGGCCGGGCCCGCCGCCGGCTGTTCCTGGTCGCCGCGGCCGTCGTGCTGATCGTCGGCGGGCCGCTGGCCGCCGTCTCCGTCGTCAAGGGCGGTACGGAGCAGACGCCGACGGCGGCGCCCCCGCTGGCGAACGCGGTCCGCGCCCAGTACGCCGAGGGCGAGCAGGTCCACTCCGTCGACCCGGACACCAAGGTCTCCGCGGGCGTGTCCATGGCGGCCCGCCCCTGGGGCACCCAGGTCGTCCTCCAACTCGCCCACGTCAAGGGCCCGCTCAGCTGCTCCCTGGTCGCGGTCGGCAAGGACGGCCGCCGGCAGACCGTCACCACCTGGGCGGTCCCCGAGGGCGGCTACGGCATCCCCGGGAGCGCCGCCAAGTGGAACCGCGAGCCCCTGTACGCGGCGGGCGGTGCCGCACTCGACCGGAACGAGATCGACCACTTCGAGATCAGCACCCTGGAGGGCAGGAAGCTGGCCACGGTCAAGGCGTGAGCCGCCCGGAGCGGGCGGCCAGGGGCGGCGGAGTCGGCCCCGCCACCCCCTCCGGTGACCGCCCAAGACGCCCGAAGTAACGGTCTGCATCAACATCCGACCGAATCCGCCCGGATTTGTCCTTCTCACCAGGTGCGCACGGTGCCCGGTTCGCGTACGGTTGACGGCTGCCCTACGCACAGCAGAAGGGGGCCTGGGTGGCCGCGCACAACGCCACGCACGCACCGGACCACGCCTCGGAATCGGTTCGCGCCCGCGAGATCGAGGCCGAGCAGACGCACCTGGACCGCGTCTACCGGCGCCTCGAGGAGAAGATCCACGAGGCGGAGTTCCTCATGGACGACGCCGCCAAGCGCGGCCAGGTCGGCACGCCCGGCGCGCTCGCCGAGCGTGACGCCCAGGTCTTCCAGGCCGGTGTCCATCTCCACCGGCTGAACTCCGAGTACGAGGACTTCCTCTTCGGGCGGATCGACCTGCTCCTCGGCAAGGACGGCAAGAAGGGCCCGGACGGCGCGTACACCTCCGTCGAGCCCGCCGAGGGCGCGATCGTGGACAACCGCGCCCGGATCGCCGAGACGCTGCACATCGGCCGGCTCGGCGTCCTGGACGCGGACTACTCCCCGCTGGTCATCGACTGGCGGGCGCCGGCCGCCGCGCCCTTCTACCGCGCCACCCCGGTGGCGCCCGGCCGGGTCGTCCGCCGCCGGGTGATCCGTTCCAAGGGCCGCAAGGTGCTCGGCGTCGAGGACGATCTGATGCGCCCGGAGATCACCGCCACGCTGGACGGCGAGGAGCTCCCGGCGATCGGCGACGGTGCGCTGATGGCCGCGCTCGGCCGGGCCCGCAGCCACACCATGCGGGACATCGTCGCGTCCATCCAGGCCGAGCAGGACATGGTGATCCGGGCGCCCGCCGCCTCCGTCACCGAGGTCGAGGGCGGGCCGGGCACCGGCAAGACCGCGGTCGCCCTGCACCGCGCCGCCTACCTCCTCTACCAGGACCGCCGCCGTTACGCCGGCGGCATCCTGATCGTCTCCCCGACGCCGCTGCTGGTCGCCTACACCGAGGGCGTGCTGCCGTCGCTCGGCGAGGAGGGCCAGGTCGCCATCCGGGCGCTCGGCTCGCTCGTCGACGGCGCCGAGGCGACCGCCTACGACCCGCCGGCGGTGGCCCGGATCAAGGGCTCGTCGCGGATGCAGAAGCTGCTGCGCAAGGCCGCGAGGGCCGCCCTGGACCTGCCCCCGGGCGGCACCGCGCCCACCCAGGGGCCGGCCGGCCAGCTCGCGTTCGGCGACGACGAGGAGACCGCGCCGGCGGTACGGACCGACCGGCTCCGGGTCGTCGCCTTCGGCTCCCGGATCGAGCTGGCCGCCGACGAGCTGCGCGCCATCCGGCAGTCCGCGCTCGGCGGCACCGCGCCGGTCAACCTGCTGCGCCCCCGGGCCCGCCGGCTGATCCTGGACGCGCTGTGGGCCCGGTCGGGCGCCGGCCGCCGCTACACCGACCCCGAGCTCGCCGCCGAGGCCCGTGAGGGCTTCGACGAGGACCTCACCACCGAGACCTCGTTCCAGGAGTTCCTGGACGCCTGGTGGCCCGAGCTGACCCCGCGCGGCGTGCTCGCCGCGATGGCCGACGAGAAGCTGCTGGGCCGCTGGGCGCGCCGCGTCCTCAACCCGCGCGAGGTGCGCCAACTGGCCCGTTCCCTGGGCCGGTTGGACGCCTCGGGGCACGGCCCGCTGTCGGTGCACGACGTCGCCCTGCTGGACGAGCTGCAGCAGATCCTCGGCGCCCCGATGCGCCCGGCCCGGCCGCGCGAGGCCGACCCTCTGGAGCACCTGACCGGCCTGGAGGAGCTGACGACGTACGCGGACCGCAACGGCGGCGGCCGCGGCCGGCGCGAACGCCTGGAGGAGGAGCGCACCGACTACGCCCATGTGATCGTCGACGAGGCGCAGGACCTGACGCCCATGCAGTGGCGGATGGTCGGCCGTCGCGGCCGGCACGCTACCTGGACCGTGGTCGGCGACCCGGCGCAGTCCTCGTGGTCCGACCCGGACGAGGCGGCCGCCGCCCGTGACGAGGCGCTCGGCACCCGCCCGCGCCGCCGCTTCACCCTCACCGTCAACTACCGCAACCCGGCGGAGATCGCCGAGCTGGCCGGGAAGGTGCTGGCGCTGGCGATGCCCGGCATGCAGTCCCCGAAGGCGGTCCGTTCGACGGGCCTTCGGCCGCGGTTCGCGCTCGTCGGGGACGGCGCCGGGTCGGCCGGCGAGTCCGCGCTGGCCGCCGCGACGGCGGCGGAGGCCGAGCGGCTGCTGGGCGAGGTGGACGGCACGGTCGGCGTCGTGGTGGCGATGCACCGCCGCGAGCAGGCCCGCCGCTGGCTGGCCCCGCTCGGTGACCGGGTGGTGGCGCTGGGCTCCCTGGAGGCGAAGGGGCTGGAGTACGACGCCACGCTGGTGGTGTCGCCGGCCGAGATCGCCGACGAGTCCCCGGCCGGGCTGCGGGTGCTGTACGTGGCGCTGACCCGGGCCACCCAGCAGCTGACCGTGCTGTCCGCCGGGCGCGACGAGCCGGACGCGGCCGGGGTGCCCGACCTGCTGCGGGACTGAGCCCGGCGGAGGCCGTCCGGGGGGACCCGAAATCCGTACCCCGCGACGGGATTCGCTTCCGGAGATGGTTTGTTAGCCTGGGTGACGGCACCGGCTCGATCCAAGCCCCCGGGCCCAACCATCGTCGCTACGAGCGACCACTTGCCGCGAGGCGAGCATGGCGGGTCGGTGTCTTAAGTGTGTGCTGCGGGCGCCCTTCCTCCGGGAGGGCGCCCGCGGTCGTTGTCGGCCCGCAGCCGTGGTCCACCCGCCGTCGGCTGCCGGAGTGTGGCGGTCCGCACGCTCCGCCCGGAAGGCTTCTTCCGCGAAGGGCTTCCACTCGCCCGATCATCTCTCGTATGGTGGAAGTGTCTTTCCGAAATTTGTAGCTGGTTACCGTGTACCGGCTGGTAGGTGGGACGATCGGACGACGCGCTCCCGGCCCGGGCACCCCTGGGCCGCGGAGCCGCTGAGAGAGAAACCAGGGAAAGCAGAGGAAGTCGGCCATGGCAACGGCGCCTAGCGTCTCGTATTCGATGACGGTGCGACTGGAAGTACCCGCGAGCGGCACCGCCGTCAGCCAGCTCACCACGGCCGTGGAGTCCTCCGGCGGGTCGGTCACCGGCCTCGACGTCACCGCGTCGGGCCACGAGAAGCTCCGGATCGACGTCACCATCGCCGCGACCTCCACCGCGCACGCGAACGAGATCGTCGAGAAGCTGCGCGGCATCGAGGGCGTCTCGCTCGGCAAGGTGTCCGACCGTACGTTCCTGATGCACCTCGGCGGCAAGATCGAGATGTCGTCGAAGCACCCGATCCGCAACCGCGACGACCTCTCCATGGTCTACACCCCCGGCGTCGCCCGGGTCTGCCAGGCCATCGCCGACAACCCCGAGGACGCCCGCCGGCTGACGATCAAGCGCAACAGCGTCGCGGTCGTCACGGACGGCTCCGCGGTCCTGGGCCTGGGCAACATCGGCCCCAAGGCCGCCCTGCCCGTCATGGAGGGCAAGGCGGCCCTCTTCAAGCGCTTCGCCGGCATCGACGCCTGGCCGCTGTGCCTGGACACCCAGGACACCGACGCCATCGTGGAGATCGTCAAGGCCATCGCCCCCGGCTTCGCCGGCATCAACCTGGAGGACATCTCCGCGCCCCGCTGCTTCGAGATCGAGGCGCGGCTGCGCGAGGCGCTGGACATCCCGGTCTTCCACGACGACCAGCACGGCACCGCCATCGTGGTGCTCGCCGCGCTCACCAACGCGCTGCGCGTCGTCGGCAAGAAGATCGAGGACGTCCGGGTCGTGATGTCCGGCGCCGGCGCGGCCGGCACCGCCATCCTCAAGCTGCTGCTGGCCGCCGGCGTCCGGCACGCCGTCGTCGCCGACATCCACGGCGTGGTGCACGCCGGCCGCCCGGACCTGGTCGACGCCGACCCGGACTCGGCGCTGCGCTGGATCGCCGACAACACCAACCCCGAGGGCGTCACCGGCACCCTCAAGGAGGCCGTGGTCGGCGCGGACGTCTTCATCGGCGTCTCGGCGCCCAACGTCCTCGACGGCGACGACGTCGCGAAGATGGCCGAGGGCGCGATCGTGTTCGCCCTCGCCAACCCCGACCCCGAGGTCGACCCGGCCATCGCCCGGCAGACCGCCGCCGTCGTGGCCACCGGCCGCTCCGACTTCCCGAACCAGATCAACAACGTCCTGGTGTTCCCCGGCGTATTCCGCGGCCTCCTGGACGCCCACTCCCGTACGGTGAACACCGAGATGATGCTGGCCGCGGCCCGCGCCCTCGCGGACGTCGTCCTGGAGGACGAGGTCAACCCGAACTACATCATTCCCAGCGTCTTCAACGAGAAGGTCGCGGGCGCGGTGGCCGGTGCGGTGCGGGAGGCGGCCAAGGGCAGCGACCCGGCTGTGACGACGGCCACGGCGGTCTGACAACGGCGCGTCGCGGGACACGCCGTCATGACGGCCCCCATAGGGTGGCGGGCAGCAATCCGCCAACCTGGGGATCCGGCCCGGAGCGGAACGATGCGGAACGTCACCACTGCGTGGCAGTGGCGCTTTTCGTGTGACCCGCCAGGGCGCCGGATTGGCTTTACTGCCGCAGGTAGGGGCAGGATGCGTATTCGGGCGCGAGGGTCTGGCAGGCAGACCCGGGTCCGGGGACTGTCCGAGGACCCTGGCAGCATCGGCTTCGCTGTGCCCAACATGCGGCTCTGCCGCGTGGCACGCCTCATTGGCAAGAAGAACACGGGAGTACAAACATGAACCGCAGTGAGCTGGTGGCCGCTCTGGCCGATCGCGCCGAGGTGACCCGCAAGGACGCCGACGCCGTTCTGGCCGCCCTCGCCGAGGTGACCGGCGAGGTCGTCGCCAAGGGCGACGAGAAGGTCACCATCCCCGGCTTCCTGACCTTCGAGCGCACCCACCGTGCCGCTCGCACCGCGCGCAACCCGCAGACCGGCGACCCGATCCAGATCCCGGCCGGCTACAGCGTGAAGGTGTCCGCGGGCTCCAAGCTCAAGGAAGCCGCCAAGGGCAAGTGAGGCCCTGACCCGGCGTAACGAGGCGGCCGCCCCGACGGGGGCGGCCGCCTTCGTCGTACCCGCGCACCGCGCACCCCTGCCGCACCCGCCCGTACGGCCGTTCCGGGGCGCCACCACGGCCGTACGGGGCCGGAAACGGCGCCCGGCACTCCCGGGCCGTCCCGCGGCGCGCGCGGCCCCCTGACAGCCCTGAGGGGCGGCCACCGGTCCGGTGGCCGCCCCTCAGGCGTGGTCGTACGGGCGTGGGCGCGGCGCGCCCAGGTGCCCGGGCGTCGTCAGTGGCTCAGTGCCCCGTTGGGCAGCTCCACGTGGGCGCCCAGCTCGACGAGCTTCTCCATGAAGTTCTCGTAGCCGCGGTTGATCAGGTCGATGCCGTGCACCCGGGAGGTGCCCTGCGCCGCCAGCGCCGCGATCAGGTACGAGAAACCGCCGCGCAGGTCGGGGATGACCAGGTCGGAGCCCTGCAGCTTGGTCGGGCCGGAGACCACCGCGGAGTGCAGGAAGTTGCGCTGGCCGAAGCGGCAGGCCGAGCCGCCCAGGCACTCCCGGTAGAGCTGGATGTGCGCGCCCATCTGGTTGAGGGCGGACGTGAAGCCGAGGCGGGACTCGTAGACCGTCTCGTGGACGATGGACAGGCCCGACGCCTGGGTCAGGGCGACGACCAGCGGCTGCTGCCAGTCGGTCTGGAAGCCGGGGTGGACGTCGGTCTCCAGGGCGATGGCGTTGAGCGAGCCGCCCGGGTGCCAGAAGCGGATGCCCTCGTCGTCTATCTCGAAGGCGCCGCCGACCTTCCGGAAGGTGTTGAGGAAGGTCATCATCGACCGCTGCTGCGCGCCGCGGACGTAGATGTTGCCCTCGGTGGCCAGCGCCGCGGACGCCCAGGAGGCGGCCTCCAGGCGGTCCGGGAGGGCCCGGTGGGTGTAGCCGTTGAGCTTGTCGACACCGGTGATCCGGATCGTCCGGTCGGTGTCCATGGAGATGATCGCGCCCATCTTCTGCAGCACGCAGATCAGGTCCTCGATCTCCGGCTCCACGGCGGCGTTCGACAGCTCGGTGACGCCCTCCGCCAGTACGGCGGTCAGCAGCACCTGCTCGGTCGAGCCGACCGACGGGTACGGCAGCCGGATCTTGGTGCCGCGCAGCCGGTGCGGTGCCTCCAGGTACTGCCCGTCGGCGCGCTTCTCGATCTTCGCGCCGAACTGGCGCAGCACGTCGAAGTGGAAGTCCACCGGGCGGCCGCCGATGTCACAGCCGCCCAGGCCCGGGATGAAGGCGTGGCCGAGGCGGTGCAGCAGCGGGCCGCAGAACAGGATCGGGATCCGCGAGGAGCCGGCGTGCGCGTCGATGTCGGCGACGTTGGCGCTCTCCACGTGCGACGGGTCGAGGACCAGCTCGCCGGGCTCGTCGCCCGGGCGGACCGTGACGCCGTGCAGCTGCAGCAGTCCGCGCACCACGCGTACGTCGCGGATGTCGGGCACGTTGCGCAGCCGGCTGGGTCCGCTGCCGAGCAGGGCGGCGACCATGGCCTTGGGCACAAGGTTCTTCGCACCGCGAACCCGGATCTCGCCCTCCAGCGGGGTGCCGCCGTGGACAAGCAGTACGTCGTCAGTAGAGACGGTCATGGATCTCGCGTTCCTGGAGACGGGCAGGGCCAAGCAGAAATGGTAAGGGCGTCCGAGGGGGTGCCCGTAAGCCCGTGCAGCCTCTGAGCATGTAATGGCTTTGTCACAACACGCTCGGCTACGGTCACCCTTTGATCTGTAATCGCCTTTTGGCGGAAAAGCCCCAGATTGTCTTAAATGCACTGTGAGGAAGTCGGATTGGGGCGGGTGCACTTCCGGGGGCGGGATCGTGCGCCGGGGCTGCCGCCGTACGCCCTGCCCTGCGCTCGCACCGGTCACGGCGTTGACTCCCCGCTCGGGGCAGAAGTGCGGGATCATGTGGCCATGACCGAGGTGTCCTCGCTCACAGGCCGGCTGCTCGTCGCGACGCCCGCGCTTGCGGACCCGAATTTCGACCGCGCGGTGGTGCTGCTCCTCGACCACGACGAGGAGGGCTCCCTCGGCGTGGTCCTCAACCGCCCCACCCCGGTGGGCGTCGCGGACATCCTCGCGCCCTGGGCCGCGCTGACCGGTGAGCCGGGCGTGGTCTTCCAGGGCGGCCCGGTCTCGCTGGACTCCGCACTCGGGGTGGCGGTGGTGCCCGGCGGGGCCCTCGGCGAGGGCGGCACGCCCCCCATGGGTACGGGTGCCGGTCCCGGCGCCGAGGCGGGGGAGACGGCCGGCGCGCAGGTCGCCGACCGCGCGGGCGTACAGCCGGCCGAGGAGCCGCTGGGCTGGCGCCGGGTGCACGGCGCGATCGGCCTGGTCGATCTGGAGGCCCCGCCCGAGCTCCTCGCGGCCGTGCTCGGCAGCCTGCGGATCTTCGCCGGCTACGCGGGCTGGGGCCCGGGCCAGCTGGAGGACGAGCTGGTCGAGGGCGCCTGGTACGTCGTCGAGTCCGAACCGGGCGACGTCTCCTCGCCCGACCCGGAACAGCTGTGGCGCGCGGTCCTGCGGCGGCAGCGCAACGAGCTGGCGATGGTGGCCACGTACCCGGACGACCCGTCGCTGAACTGATCGCGAGGGCCGGTCGGCCGGTCGCGGGGGAGGTCCCGCCGAACGCCGGATTTTTGTTGAGCGCTGGATTATTGTGACGGCTTCGTCATGAGGAATTGTCAGTGCCCGTCGCTATGGTTCGAGTGACAGGGGACGGTGCGCGGCCGCGTCGGCGGGGCCGCGCAGGACAGCGGGGGAGAGTGCCATGCACAGGCCGAGTGTGCCCGGGGATCTGGACCGTCCGGAGCGGCTGTGGGCGCGGGCCGCGACGCTCGCGGTGGTCGCCGCGGCGGTGGACGACTGGGACGAATTCTCCTGGGGGAAGCACGGACTCGAGTGCTGGAACGGCGGCGGCAGCTACTGGTGGCGGCTGAAGCTGTACGACGGCGGCCGGGCGCTGCTCTGCGGCCAGGACTCCGACGGCAGCTACACCCACAGCGGCGACCGCCAGATCGACTTCCTGGCCGGCGGCCCCGAGTGGCTGCCCTGGGAGCAGCTGAACGACGACGCCCGGGGGAACCTCTTCGGGTTCGTCTACTGGTGGCAGGACGGCGCCTGGGCGCGCGCCCCGTATCCCGAGAAGCTGCCGGACGACGGCCTGGAGATGGCGATGAGCTGGGCCGCCCCCGGTGAGGCGTCGATCGGCCGGATCGTCGACGACCTCGTGGCCCGTACGGAGACCGAGGTCGACGCGGCCGACGCGGTCCGCGCCTTCATCGCCGCCGCCGAGGCCCGTACGGTCGGCGCGCCGGAGGTCGCCGCGCTGCTGGACGCGGTCTGCGACAAGGACTCCTGGTACGAGGTCCGGCCGGAGGCCGCGCTGGCCTTCGCCGAGACGCTGGGCCTGACCTCCGGCGACCGCGGCGGGCTGGCGGTGGCCTCCTGAGCGGCGGGCTGGCGGTGGCCTCCTGAGCGGAGGCGTCACCCGGCCCCCGCGGGCGGACGGAGCGGAGGCCCGGACGGGTCCGGCGGCGGGCGTTGCGGCGGCGGGTCCCGCGCTCCACCCGGGCGGCGGGCCGTCGCTCCCGGGTCGTCGCGGGCGTGAGTACCCTTGGCAGCTATGAGCACTCTTGAGCCCGAGCGCGGGGCAGGTACGGGGACCCTCGTAGAGCCGACACCGCAGGTGTCGCACGGCGACGGCGACCACGAGCGCTTCGCCCACTACGTCCAGAAGGACAAGATCATGGCGAGCGCGCTCGACGGTACCCCCGTCGTGGCGCTGTGCGGCAAGGTCTGGGTCCCGGGTCGCGACCCGAAGAAGTACCCGGTCTGCCCCATGTGCAAGGAGATCTACGAGTCCATGGGCGCCGGTGGCGACAAGGACAAGGGCGGCAAGGACGGCGGCAAGAAGTAACCGCCGCCGGCCCGCCGCGGGCACGGGCCCGGAGCTCTCGCAGCCCGGGCCCGCCGTCGTGCCCGCACACCCGGGCGCCGGCACCGGGCCGCCCGTACGGGAAGCGCCGGCCCCTCCCCGCGGGCTCCTCGCGGGAACCCGCGGGACGGCGTGCCGACGGCAGGCCGGGCGGCGAGATGGCCGGATTGATGGCCGGATTACCGGCCTCCGCGGACCGGCGGATGGCAGCATCGACCCCGACACCGCCCGCGGCACGGGCAGGTGCTCTCCGTACGCCTACAGCGCCGGCCGGTCCCGGACCCGGGGGCGCGGTGGAGGACTGACGGCATGCCGGACACAGACGGCCCCACGCGCCACCCGGACACCCCCGCGGCACGACCGGCCCCGGGCACCCCTCCCGCACCCGACCCGGGCACCCCGCCCCTACCGGGTGCCGGGCTGATCCCCGCACCGCTGAGCATCGACGCGGCCCCCGGCGGCGCCGTCCGGCTCGGCCCGGACACCGCACTCGCCGCCGCACCCGGCACCGAGGACACCGCGCACTGGCTGCGGGCCACCCTCGGCGACGCCTACGGCCTGCCGCTGCCGCCCGGCTCCGCCGACGCCACCGACACCCTCGCCCTGGCCCTCGATGCGGCCCTGCCCGCGGAGGGCTACCGCCTGGAGGCCGACGCCCGCTGGGGCGTACGGATCACCGGCGGCGGCCCGGCCGGCGTCTTCTGGGGCGCCCAGACGCTCCGTCAGCTCCTCGGCCCGCACGCCTTCCGCCGCGCCCCGCTCACCCCCGGGCGGCCGGCCGTCCTCCCGCAACTGACCGTCGAGGACGGCCCCCGCTTCGGCTGGCGCGGCATGCTGCTCGACGTCGCCCGGCACTTCCTGCCCAAGGACGGCGTGCTGCGCTACCTCGACCTGCTCGCCGCGCACAAACTCAACGTCCTGCACCTGCACCTGACCGACGACCAGGGCTGGCGCCTGGAGATCCGGCGCTACCCGAAACTGGCCGGAACCGGCTCCTGGCGCGCCCGCACCAAACTCGGCCACCGGGCCTCCCCGCTCTGGGACGAGCGCCCGCACGGCGGCCACTACACCCAGGACGACATCCGCGAGATCGTCGCCTACGCCGCCCGGCGGCATATCACCGTCGTCCCCGAGATCGACGTCCCCGGACACTCGCAGGCCGCCATCGCCGCGTATCCGGAACTCGGCAACACCGACGTCATCGACACCACCTCCCTGCAGGTCTGGGACACCTGGGGCGTCAACCCCAACGTACTGGCACCCACCGACACCGTCCTGCGGTTCTACGAGCACGTCCTCGAAGAGGTCCTGGAGCTCTTCCCGTCCCGCTTCGTGCACATCGGCGGCGACGAGTGCCCCAAGGACCAGTGGCGGGCCTCCGCCACCGCGCAGGCCCGGATCGCCGAACTCTCCCTGGCCGGCGAGGACGAGCTGCAGAGCTGGTTCATCCGGCACTTCGACCGCTGGCTCGCCGACCGCGGCCGGCGGCTCATCGGCTGGGACGAGATCCTGGAGGGCGGCTTGGCCGAAGGGGCGGCCGTCTCCTCCTGGCGGGGCTACGCCGGCGGGGTCGCGGCCGCCAAATCCGGCCACGACGTCGTCATGTGCCCCGAACAGCAGGTCTACCTGGACCACCGTCAGGACCCGTCCCCGGAGGAGCCGGTGCCGATCGGCTACGTACGGACCCTGGAGGACGTCTACCGCTTCGAGCCGGTACCGCCGGAGCTGACGGCCGAACAGGCCGCGCACGTCCTCGGCACCCAGGCCAACGCCTGGACCGAGGTCATGGACAGTCAGCAGCGCCTCGACTACCAGGTCTTCCCCCGGCTCTCCGCGTTCGCCGAGGTTGCCTGGTCCCGCCTGCCGGCCCCGGCCGACCGCGACTACCAGGACTTCACCCGCCGGATGGCCGCCCACTACGGCCGCCTCGACGCCCTGGGCGTCGACTACCGGCCGCCCGGCGGCCCCCGCCCCTGGCAGAAACGCCCCGGGGTGCTCGGACGCCCGATCGACGGGGCGCCCCCAAACGTGTGAGCCCCGGTGCAAGGAGGGCGCCCGTACGGCCGGACCCTGGGACGGTGGTACACACGGCGGTTCCTCCCCGCGCCGCCGTACCGAGCACCGCCGTACGACGGCGTGCGCCACGGCCCGGGCGCACCCGACCCGCACACGCCCCGCCGGCGGGCCCGACCGCGGACTTCACCGGCGGTGGCGGACGAATCCGGACCAGCACCCTGTCCGGGGACGGATCGTCCCTTCGCGGACCCTCGCGCCGAGGGTCCGGGAAGATGTGCCAGAGTTGCCACGTCCGGGCTGTGAGCACGTACCGTACGGCGGAGCGGAACTGCCGGGACACCACCGGGGAAGGGGCAGCTGGCTTGACCACGCACGCACCGCACGCGTCGCACACGGTGACGTTGCCGGCCTCGCTCGACGAGGCCGTGGCGGCACTCACCGCCATGCCCGCCGCCGTGCCCGTCGCGGGCGGCACCGACCTCATGGCGGCGGTCAACGCCGGACTCCTCAGACCCGCGGCCCTGGTGGGCCTGGGCCGGATCAGCGAGATCCGCGGCTGGCAGTACCTGGACGGCCACGCGCTGCTCGGCGCCGGCCTGACCCTCGCCCGTATGGGGCGCCCCGACTTCGCCGCCCTCATCCCCGGCCTGGCCGCCGCCGCGCGCGCGGCCGGTCCCCCGCAGATCCGCAACGCCGGCACCCTCGGCGGCAACATCGTCACCTCCGCCCCCACGGGCGACACGCTCCCGGTGCTCGCCGCCCTGGAGGCCACCGTGATCATCGCCGGCCCCGGGGGCGCCCGCCGCGAGATCCCGGTCAGCCACCTCCTGGCGGGCCGCGAGATGCTGCACCCCGGCGAACTCGTCGGCTTCGTACGGGTGCCGCTGCTGCACGCCCCGCAGGCCTTCCTCAAGGCCACCGGCCGCACCGGCCCCGGCCGGGCCACCGCGTCGGTGGCGCTGGTCCTCGACCCCGCCCGGCGCGGGGTGCGCTGCGCGGTCGGCGCGGTCGCCGCGATGCCGCTGCGCCCCCTGGAGGCCGAGCAGTGGGTGGCCTCGCTCATCGACTGGGACGGCGAACGCGGCCTGGTGCCCGAGGCCCTGACGGCCTTCGGGGACTACGTCGCCGCCGCCTGCATCCCCGACCCGGCCCCGCCGGAGGACGGTTCCGAACCGGCGACCCTGCCGCCGGCCGCGCTGCACCTGCGCCGTACGGTGGCAGCCCTGGCCCGCCGCGCACTTGGGAGGGCGCTCTCGTGAGCGAAGACCACCGTCATCCGCAGCAGCCGCACGCCGATCAGGGCTGGCAGCCGCTGCCGCAGGGCGGCGAGTACGAGTCCGAGGCCACGGCCTTCGTCCAGCTCCCGGAGGGCTTCACCACCGGGGTCTACGGCGGCCGTACGCCCGGCTACCCCACCCCGGGGGCCGACCCGCTCGCCGCGCCCGGTCACGGCTACACCCCGCCTGCGTCCTTCACCCCGCACGCGGCCGCGCCGCAGGCCCCCGAAGCGGGCGCCGACCCCGCGGCCACCGGGCAGTGGACCATGCCGTTCACCGACCAGGCCGGCGGCTACGCCGACCCCTCCACCGGATACGGCGCGCCCGCGCACGACCCCGCCCACCAGGGCGGCTCCGCGATCTACCAGGGCGCCGCGCCCGAGGCCGCCCGGCCGTGGGGCCCGGACACCGTGGAGTGGCCGGAGGCGGGCAGCGCCGAGGCCGCCGCCTCCTGGAGCATCCCGGCGGCGGACGACGGACTGGAGGAGTCCGGTGAGTACCTGGTCGACGACGACCGGCTGACCGGCCACCCGGGCCCCGTGGGCCACCCGGGACACCAGGGCCTCACGGGCACCAACGGCGCCGGCTACCAGGCCGGCGGCTACCCGGGCTCCGGCGCGTACGAGAGCGCCGCCACCACGGCGGACACCGCCGACGCCGCCCGCACCGGCCACTGGAACTTCACCGCCGGCCTGAGCGCCACCAGCGGCGCCCCCGCGACCGCCGAGGAGCCCCAGGAGGCCGCCCCGGCACCCTCGGCGGACGATCCCTACAGCGGCCACCTGAACGGCGGTTACGCGCCCGGCAACGGCCTCGCGGACCACGGCCGGGCGCCGGGCCACGACCATGTCGCCGGGCCGGACCCCGCGGCCGCCGGCGCGACCGGCCACTGGTCGCTGCCCGCCGACGCGCTGGCCCAGTGGCCGCCCGCCGCGGAGACGGAGCGGCCGCCGCACGACGACGCGGTGACGGACCACCACCACGACGCCGCGGCGGACGCGCCCGCACCCCCGGCCGCCGCCGGCGCCTGGGCGTCCCCCGCGGCCGGCGAACCGGTCACGCGGCCGGAGCACGACGAACGGCCGGACCACGCCGCACAACAGCCGGAGCACACCGAGGAGTTCACGGCGGCCACGGACGGAGCCGCCCCGGAGCCGTCCGCCGCGCCCGCTTCGTCGCCTTCGCCGGATGTGCCCGACGAGTCCGCCGGTGCGGAAACGGTCCCCACGGGCGCCGAGGCCCCGGCCGCCCCCGACGACCGGCCCGCCCCCGAGGACGCGGCCGCCGCCCCGGGTGACGACGACCCGTCCGGCGCCCCGTCCCCGTCCGCGGACGACCCGGCCCCCCACGACGAACACCCCGCCGCCTCCTACGTGCTGCGCGTCAACGGCATCGACCGCCCGGTCACCGACGCCTGGATCGGCGAATCGCTGCTCTACGTGCTGCGCGAGCGGCTCGGCCTGGCCGGGGCCAAGGACGGCTGCTCCCAGGGGGAGTGCGGCGCCTGCTCGGTCCAGGTGGACGGGCGGCTGGTGGCCTCCTGCCTGGTGCCCGCCGCCACCACCGCCGGCAGCGAGGTCCGCACCGTCGAGGGGCTCGCGGAGAACGGCGTGCCCTCCGACGTGCAGCGCGCGCTCGCCGCGTCCGGTGCCGTGCAGTGCGGCTTCTGCGTACCGGGCATGGCGATGACCGTGCACGACCTCCTGGAGGGCAACCACGCCCCCAACGAACTGCAGACCCGCAAGGCGCTGTGCGGCAACCTGTGCCGCTGCTCCGGTTACCGGGGCGTGCTGGACGCCGTCGAGGAGGTCGTCAAGGCCCGTGCGGAGGCCGCCGCGGCCGCCTACGGGACGGCGGACGACGAGACCGGGGCACCCCCGGCGGACACCGCACGCATCCCCCACCAGGCGGGCCCCGCCGACCCCACGGGCCCCGCCCCGCACGACCAGGATCCGCACCCGGGAGGCACGGCATGACCGGAACGTCCGAGGGCGCCGGCGCCGTCACCGCGACCCCCGCCGCGGGCGTCGAGCTGCCCGACGAGACGCCGCTGCGCGGCCTGGGCGTCTCCCTGCCGTCCGCCGACGCGGCGGCGAAGACCGAGGGCACCTTCCCGTACGCGGCCGACCTGTGGGCCGAGGGCCTGCTGTGGGCGGCCGTGCTGCGCTCCCCGCACCCGCGCGCCCGGATCCTGTCCGTCGACACCAAGCACGCGGCCGAGATGCCCGGCGTCCGCGTCGTCGTCACGCACGAGGACGTGCCCGGGGACGCCGGCCACGGCCGGGGCACCGCCGACCGCCCGGTGTTCGCCAAGGACGAGGTCCGCCACCACGGCGAGCCGATCGCCGCGGTGGCCGCCGACCACCCCGACACGGCGCGGCTGGCCGCTGCCGCCATCGCCGTCGAGTACGAGGTCCTGGAGCCGGTCACCGACCCCCAGCTCGCCTTCGAGGCCGAGCCGCTGCACCCCGACGGCAACCTCATCCGGCACATCCCGCTCCGCTTCGGTGACGCCGACGCCGTGGGCGAGGTGATGGTCGAGGGCCTCTACCGGATCGGCCGCCAGGACCCGGCCCCCATCGGGGCCGAGGCCGGACTCGCGGTGCCCCGCCCCGACGGCGGCGTGGAGATCTACACCGCCTCCACGGACCCGCACACCGACCGCGACCTGGCCGCCG
Organism: Streptomyces bugieae; assembly: GCF_036352915.1. Taxonomy (NCBI): domain Bacteria; kingdom Bacillati; phylum Actinomycetota; class Actinomycetes; order Kitasatosporales; family Streptomycetaceae; genus Streptomyces; species Streptomyces bugieae. Next base: position 71,547 of record NZ_JAZBJP010000024.1, on the reverse strand, counting down.
CCTCCTTCGGCCTGACCCCCGACCAGGTCAAGGTCGTGGTGACCGGCGTCCCCGGCGCCACCGCCGACCGCGAGGACCCCGGCATCCAGCTCCCGCTCGGTCTGCTGGCGCTGCGCACCGGCTGCCCCGTCAAACTGGCCGCCACCCGCGAGGAGTCCTTCCTCGCGCACGCCCACCGCCACCCCACGCTGCTGCGCTACCGCCACCACGCGGACGCCGACGGCCGGCTGGTCAAGGTCGAGGCGCAGATCCTGATGGACGCCGGGGCGTACGCGGACACCTCCGCCGACGCGCTGGCCGCCGCCGTCTCCTTCGCCTGCGGCCCGTACGTCGTCCCGCACGCGGTCGTCGACGGCTGGGCGGTGCGCACCAACAACCCGCCGTCCGGCCACGTCCGCGGCGAGGGCGCGATGCAGGTCTGCGCCGCCTACGAGGGCCAGATGGACAAGCTCGCCGCCCGGCTGGGCCTGGAGCCGCACGAGATCCGGCTCCGCAACGTCATGGCCACCGGCGATCTGCTCCCCACGGGCCAGACGGTGACCTGCCCCGCCCCGGTGGCCGAGCTCCTGCTCGCCGTCAAGGAGGCGCCGCTGCCCGAACTGCCCAAGGACACCCCCGAAGCGGAATGGCTGCTGCCGGGCGGGCCCGAGGGCGCGGGCGAACCGGGCGCGGTGCGCCGCGGCGTCGGCTACGCACTGGGCATGGTGCACATGCTCGGCGCGGAGGGCACCGACGAGGTCTCCACCGCCACCGTCAAGGTCAGCGGCTCGGTCGCGACCGTCATCTGCGCCGCCGTGGAGACCGGTTCGGGCTTCTCCACCCTGGCCCGGCAGATCGTCCAGGAGACCCTCGGGGTCGACGAGGTGCACGTCGCCGGCGTCGACACCGACCAGCCCCCGGCCGGCCCGGCCTGCCACGGCCGCCACACCTGGGTCTCCGGCGGCGCCGTCGAGCGGGCCGCCAAGATGGTCCGCACCCAGCTCCTCCAGCCGCTGGCCCACAAGTTCGGCATGTCCACCGAGCTCCTCCAGATCAGCGACGGCAAGATCACCTCGTACGACGGCGTGCTCAGCACCACCGTCGCCGAGGCCCTGGACGGCAAGGAGCTCTGGGCCACCGCCCAGTGCCGCCCGCACCCCACCGAGCCGCTCGACGACAGCGGCCAGGGCGACGCGTTCGTGGGCCTGGCGTTCTGCGCGATCCGCTGCGTCGCCGACGTCGACATCGAACTGGGCACCATCAGGGTCGTCGAGATGACCGTCGCCCAGGACGTCGGCCGGATCCTCAACCCCGCCCAGCTGCGGGCCCGCATCGAGGCGGGCGTCACCCAGGGCCTGGGCGCCGCCCTGATGGAGAACCTCCGCACCACCCGCGGCGAGGTCCGCCACCCCGACCTGACCGGCTACGCCCTGCCGACCGCGCTCGACGCCCCCGACATCCGCATCGTCAAACTCGTCGAGGAACGCGACGTGGTCGCCCCCTTCGGTGCCAAGCCCGCCAGCGCCGTCCCGGTGGTCACCTCCCCGGCCGCCGTGGCCTCCGCGGTCCGCGCCGCCACCGGCCGCCCCATCGGCCGCCTGCCCATCCGCCCCCAGGCGGCGGTCGCCCAGGTGATCCAGCAGTAACCGCCCACACGAAAGCGGCCCGCCACACAGGTGGCGGGCCGCTTCGCTGTCACTCGGAGGCCGTGGCGGGATTCGAACCCACGTAACTCGCTTTGCAGGCGAGCCCCTGAACCACTCGGGCACACGGCCGGGTTGCGGTGTGCTCCCGACTCTAGGCCGCGGGGCGGGGGGCCCGGCAAGGGTGCGGGGCGGGCTGCCACGAGGCTGCAACACGGCGCAACACGGGGCAACACGGGGCGACAGACGGGGCGACAGACGGGGTGCGGTCAGGTGGGCGGGGCGGTGTCCCGTACGGCCACCAGGCCGTTGAAGACGCCGACGTAGGCGGTGCCGTCCGGGCCGAGGGTGATCGGGGCCCAGTTGTTGTCGTACAGCGGGCCGGTGCCGGTCAGGCGCTTCCAGCGGGTGGTGCCGGTGCGGAAGTCGATCGCGGTCAGGTACCAGGCGTCGATGCCCAGCCGGTTGGGGTCCTTGGTGTAGTGGTACAGCAGCCCGTTGGCGGTGGACAGCTTGGCCACGGTGGACGGCGAGCGTTCCGCGCTCTCCCAGACGGTGTCGCAGCCGCTGCCGTCCGGCCGGATGTCGACCCGGGTGATGCCCCCGACCACCGACCTGCCCAGGACCAGCGAGGTGACGTTCTCGTAGCCGTAGTTGTTCTCGACGACCAGGCTGTTGCCGTAGCCGATGAGGGAGTTGTCCGTGGTGGAGGCGCCGGCGGCGAACACCGGGACCTTGCAGACCAGGCGGCCGGCGTCCGGGCCGGTGCGCCGGTAGACCAGCACGTTCATCCGGTCGTCGGCGTTGTCGGTGATCGCCACGTACGGGTGGGCGGCGTCGCCGAGGAGGGTCGGGGTGGTACCGGAGCCCTGGTTCACGGACCCGGGCTTGCCGCCCGTACCGCGGTCGTAGGTGCGCCGCCACTGGACCCGCGGGGTGCCGCCGGCGTCCGCGCGCAGGCTGTAGAGCGCGTGGTCGGAGACGACGGAGACGCCGTCCTCGGCCGCCGAGAAGCTGTTCTGGATCTCCTCGCCCGCCAGTTGGACGGCCCGTACGGTGCCGTTCCCCGGGGCGATGGTGCCGATCCGCCCCTTACGGGTCACCCACCAGATCCGGCCGTCCCAGTCGGGCTGCACGGACGTCACCGGGTCGCAGTCGCCGCGCGGGAAGAGGTTGGTCCAGCCGACGCAGTCGTGCGGCACGTACGGGGTGAGGTCCCAGTCGTCGTCCAGGGCGAAGCGCCAGCTGCCGTCGGCGGCCCGGGCGTGGGACAGCCGCAGCACGTGCTGCCGGGAGTCGGCCAGCACGACCCGGTCCTCGTTGTCGAGGTAGAAGTAGGCGCCGCCCGAGGTGTCCTTGAAGATCTTCGAGAAGTCGAGCCGGGTGATCGCCTCGACGGTGGACGGACGCTGCGGCAGCGCGTACTCGGCGAGCGTCTCCAGGGACGTGGGGTCCAGCAGCTTGAGCCGGAACCCCTGGAAGGTGCCGCACACCGTCAGGATCCGGCCACCCGAGTCGAACGTCACCGTCGCGCACTCACCGCCGAGCGCGGCCATCTTCTCGCTGCGCACGGCGGGCCGGGCGCCGAGCGGACCGGGGAACGGATGGGTGTCACTGCTGGCCCCGTCCCCGTGCATACCGGCCCGCCCGTTGGGTGCCAGAAACGGATGCTGCGGCGGCGCCTGCCCCGCGGGCAACGGCTCGGCGACGGCCGGCGCCCCTTCGTACTCCGGCACCAGCCGGTGACCGGGAGCGGGCGGTATCGGAGCGGCGGAGGCCGATCCCACCGAGGGCGGAAGCGCGAGTAACAGGGCCGCGAGCACGGCCGCCGTACGCACCGCGCGAGCCCCAACAAGCCGATGTCGCATAGGAGTTCCTTCTCCGTCCTTGGGCAACGGCGGCCGAGGCTAAAGGGGGTCGCCGGAGGAGTCCATGGCTGCCGGCCCCCCGCCACGCACTGTTCACACCCCACGTACGCGGCCGCGGCGCGGCCCGTGAGGGCGCACGCGGCCAGGTGACTGCGTGTGGAAAAGGTCACAGTCACCGGAGGGGGCCCCGGGCCCGCCCCCACGAAAACCTCCCACCCGCGGGAGGGGCCGGACCGGAGGACGAAGTCCGGAGGGGCGGCACCGCACCTGGAAACACCACGCCCGCCGCCAGGCGTAACGGCGACCAGGCCCCGCGGCGGGACGGCCGACAACGTACGCGGCGCCGACAAGCGCACAACGACGAGCACCCCCACGGCGGGACGGCCGACAACGTGGGAGCACCCCCCGGTACGCTGGCGCGGTTGCCGAGAGCCGAGTTCAGCCGACGGAGACCGTGACTACCACCACCAGCGCCACCAACAACCATCACCTGTCCCCGGCCTTCCCGGGGCGGGCCCCCTGGGGTACCGCGAACAAGCTGCGTGCCTGGCAGCAGGCGGCCATGGACCGGTACATCCAGGCGCAGCCGAGGGACTTCCTCGCCGTCGCGACGCCGGGGGCCGGTAAGACGACCTTCGCGCTCACCCTCGCGTCGTGGCTGCTGCACCACCACGTCGTGCAGCAGGTGACCGTCGTCGCGCCGACCGAGCACCTGAAGAAGCAGTGGGCGGAGGCGGCGGCCCGGATAGGGATCAAGCTCGACCCGGAGTACAGCGCGGGCCCGCTGGGCCGCGAGTACCACGGCGTCGCGCTGACCTACGCGGGCGTCGGCGTCCGCCCCATGCTGCACCGCAACCGGATCGAGCAGCGCAAGACCCTGGTGATCCTCGACGAGATCCACCACGCCGGCGACTCGAAGTCGTGGGGCGAGGCCTGCCTGGAGGCGTTCGAGCCGGCCACCCGGCGGCTCGCGCTGACCGGTACGCCGTTCCGGTCCGACACCAACCCGATCCCGTTCGTGACGTACGAGGAGGGGAACGACGGCATCCGGCGGTCGTCCGCGGACTACACCTACGGATACGGCAACGCGCTCGCCGACGGCGTCGTGCGGCCGGTCATCTTCCTCTCCTACAGCGGCAACATGCGCTGGCGCACCAAAGCGGGCGACGAGATCGCGGCCCGGCTCGGGGAGCCGATGACCAAGGACGCGGTCTCGCAGGCCTGGCGGACCGCGCTGGACCCGCGCGGCGACTGGATGCCGAACGTGCTGCGCGCCGCCGACCAGCGGCTGACCGAGGTCCGGAAGTCCATCCCGGACGCCGGCGCGCTGGTGATCGCCTCGGACCAGGAGCAGGCCCGGGCGTACGCCAAGCTGATCCGGGAGATCACCGGAAGCGGCGCCACCCTGGTGCTGTCCGACGACTCCGGCGCCTCGCAGCGCATCGACGACTTCTCGCAGTCGCAGGACCGCTGGATGGTGGCGGTGCGGATGGTGTCGGAGGGCGTCGACGTGCCGCGGCTGGCGGTGGGCGTGTACGCCACGACGATCTCCACGCCGCTGTTCTTCGCGCAGGCCGTGGGCCGCTTCGTACGGTCCCGCAAGCGCGGCGAGACCGCCTCGGTGTTCCTGCCGACCGTCCCGATGCTGCTCGGCTTCGCCAACGAGATGGAGGTCGAGCGCGACCACGTGCTCGACAAGCCGAAGAAGGACGGCGAGGAGGACCCGTACGCCGAATCCGAGAAGGAGATGGAGGAGGCGAACAAGGAGCAGGACGAGGACACCGGGGAGCAGGAGCAGTTCTCGTTCGAGGCGCTGGAGTCGGAGGCGGTCTTCGACCGGGTGCTCTACGACGGCGCCGAGTTCGGCATGCAGGCGCACGCCGGCAGCGAGGAGGAGCAGGACTACCTCGGCATCCCCGGGCTGCTGGAGCCCGACCAGGTGCAGCTGCTGCTGCAGAAGCGGCAGGCCCGGCAGATCGCGCACAGCCGCAAGAAGCCGGACGCGGAGGCCGACCTGCTGGAGATCCCGGCCGAGCGGCGGCCGGTGGTCACGCACAAGGAGCTGCTGGAGCTGCGCAAGCAGCTGAACACGCTGGTCGGGGCGTACGTCCACCAGAGCGGCAAACCGCACGGGGTGATCCACACCGAGCTGCGCCGGGTGTGCGGCGGCCCGCCGAGCGCGGAGGCCACCGCCGGGCAGCTGAACGAGCGGATCAAGAAGGTACGGGAGTGGGCCACGCGGATGCGCTGAGCCCTCGGGCCGGGGCGCGGTGAGACCCGCCGGTCCGGGCCCGGTGCGGCCGTCCGCCGTACCGGGAACCGGGCCGACGGCGCGTCGTCCCCGGCCGTGCGGCACGGACGCGTCAGGTCGTAGCCCTCGCTGAAACACGGCATGCCCCGCGGAAGCCCTGCTGAGGCCGTTCTGGGCGGACCAAACGGGATATTGCGGGCGCGGAAGCCCGGATTCTGGACGGACTCTTCCGCTGACCGGACTGGCTCGCTACTGTCCCGGTCACGCACACGCCCCGTGGCAGCGCCGCCGCGGAGCGCAGCCGGTGCCATGCGGCCGGCGGCCTCTTGCGCGCGCTGCTCCGGGACTCGCAGCGTGCCGTGCCGAGCGCCGCCACTCACACCAGGAGGGCGTCGTGACCGCAGAGACCTCCCAGACGCTCGACCGAGGGCTGCGCGTCCTCAAACTCCTCGCCGACACCGACCACGGGCTGACCGTCACCGAGCTGTCCAACAAGCTCGGCGTCAACCGCACCGTCGTCTACCGACTGCTGGCCACCCTGGAACAGCACGCCCTGGTGCGCCGCGACATCGGCGGCCGGGCCCGCGTCGGCCTGGGCGTCCTGCGCCTGGGCCGGCAGGTCCATCCGCTGGTCAGAGAGGCCGCGCTGCCCGCGCTCAGGTCACTGGCCGAGGACGTGGGCGCCACCGCGCACCTCACCCTCGTCGACGGCACCGAAGCGCTGGCCGTCGCCGTGGTGGAGCCGACCTGGACCGACTACCACGTGGCCTACCGGGCCGGTTTCCGGCATCCGCTGGACCGCGGGGCCGCCGGGCGGGCGATCCTCAAGGCCCGCCAGGGGCGCCTCCAGGACGCCGGACTCGCCCTGACACACGGGGAGTTGGAGGCCGGCGCCAGCGGTGCGGCGGCGCCGCTGCTCGGGGTGAGCGGCATCGAGGGCAGCGTGGGCGTGGTGATGCTCTCCGACACCGTCTCCGAACGGGTCGGGCCGCGGGTGATCGACGCCGCCCGCGAGGTGTCCGAGGCGCTGCGCTGAGCCGTACCGCCCTTATCGCCCCGGTGCCCGGGCCGCCTGCCCCCGGAGTGTGAAGGGCCGGTGGCCGTGTGGTGAGCCCGCAGCGGCTTACGGGCCTGGTGGGGCGGGGGTCAATTAGGGTGGCGGGGTGTCTTCCCGCGCCCGCGCCCTGGCGGTCTGCACCGCCCTCGTCCTGGCCCTCCTCGTCACCGCGGCCCTCGCCCCGCTGCCGTTCTCGGTGGCGTACCCGGGCATGACGGCGAACGTCCTCGGTGACGACAAGGGCAAACCGGTGATCACGATCAGCGGGGCGGGGACCCGGAAGACCAGCGGGCAGCTGCGGATGACCTCGATCGTCGCCACCGGCCCGGACGCCTCCGTCCATCTGGCGGACATCCTCAAGGGCTGGTTCCGCTCCGACGAGGCCGTGATGCCCAAGGAGGCGGTCTACCCGGTGGGCAACAACACCGAGGAGATCGCCGAGCACAACGCCCGGCAGATGAAGGAGTCGCAGGACAGCGCCACCGAGGCGGCGCTCGGGCAGCTCCGCAGGTCCCCCAAGGACGTCAAGGTCAAGCTGAGCCTCGCGGACGTCGGCGGGCCCAGCGCCGGGCTGATGTTCGCGCTCGGCATCGTCGACAAGCTGGCCGGCGACGGCGCGGGCCATGACCTGACCGGCGGCCGGACCATCGCCGGTACCGGCACGATCAGCGCGGACGGCGAGGTCGGGGCGGTCGGCGGGGTGGCACTGAAGACCCAGGCCGCGGGCCGCGACGGGGCGACGGTCTTCCTGGTGCCTCGCAAGGAGTGCGCGGACGCCCGCGCGGAGCTGCCCCGCGGCATGCGGCTGGTCTCCGTCACCACCCTCGACGACGCGGTCAAGGCCCTCAAGGCCCTCCGGAACGGCGGCCGGGTTCCCAGCTGCTGAGCACCTAAACTAAGGGGCAGCCGAACACTTCCCGTAGGGGACCGGAGCGCCCCCTCGGGGCCGACAACGGGAGGGCGGGGAGGGGTATTCCCGGCCGGGAGGGGCGGGGAGGGGTATTCCCGGACGGTGGTGGGGGAGGGGTATTCCCGGCCTTACGGCCGGGGCACGGCTCACCCACTGCCGGGGCACGGCCCACCCCACGGCGGCGCGGCCCACCCACGGCCGGGGCGCGGCCCACCCCACCGCCGGGCGCGGTCTACCCCTCCCTGATGAATCCCTCCCTCAGCAGCCAGTCCTTCGCCACCTGGTGGGGGTCCTCGCCGTCGACGTCCACCTTGCGGTTCAGTTCCTGGGCGACGGTGTTGTTCAGCGCGCGGGTGACCGGGGCGAGGACCTGGGCCATCGCCGGGTACTTCTTCAGGGAGGCCGCGTTGATCTCCGGCGCGACGTTGTAGTTCGGGAAGAAGTGCTTGTCGTCGGCGAGGACCTGCAGGTTCATCGCCTTGATCCGGCCGTCGGTGGTGAAGACCTCGCCCAGCGCGCAGGTGCCCTTCTTCGTCTCGGTGTAGACGACGCCGCCGGTCATCTTGCGGACGTTGCCGGACGGCACCTGCATGCCGTACGCGCGGGCCATGCCCGGCAGGCCGTCGTTGCGGGTGGCGAACTCGTTCTCCACGCACAGGGTCACCGCGCCCGGGTTCTTGTGGGACAGCGCGGCGACGTCCGAGAGGGTGTGGACGCCCAGCTTCTTCTGGTTGGCGGGGTTCAGCGCCAGCGCGTACGTGTTGTTCAGCGTCGACGGCGGCAGCCAGACCAGGCCGTTCTTCCGGTCCTCGTCGCGGACCACCCGCCACTGCTCCTGCGGGTCGACGACCGGTTTGGTGTGGCCGAGGTAGGTGATCCAGCCGGTGCCGGTGTACTCGTACGCGGCGTCCGCGGTGCCGGACTTCACGGCCTCCCGGGCGCCGATGGACCCCTGGATGCTGGTCTTGTCGATGACCGTGGCGCCGGCCGCCTCGAAGACCAGGCCCATCATCTGGCCGAGCACGATCTGCTCGGTGAACTCCTTCGACGTCACCGTCAGCTGCGCCCCGGTCAGCGGGCGGCCCGGATAGCCGGCGTTCGGGCCCGGCCGGACGTTGTCGGTCATCGCGCTGCCGCTGACCAGGCCGCAGCCGGCGGCGAGCAGCCCGGCCAGCAGCGCGGCGGCCACGGCCCGGCACGGTCCCGGGCGGCGGAAGCGGGGCGTACGTCTCATGTGGCCACCTCCAGTCCGCGCGGCCGCAGCAGCAGCTCGGCGAGCGACGCCAGCCATTCGACGAGCAGCGCCAGCGCCACCGTCAGCACCGAGCCGAGCACCAGCACCGGCATCCGCTGGGTGACGATGCCCGCCGAGATCAGATCGCCCAGGCCGCCGCCCCCGCCGAACGTGGCCAGCGTCGCGGTGCCCACGTTCAGCACCAGCGCGGTCCGCACCCCGGCCAGGATCAGCGGCACGGCCAGCGGCAGCTCCACCTTCGTCAGCACGCCGGTGGGGGACATGCCGATCCCGCGGGCCGCCTCGGTCAGCGTCGGCTCGATGCCGCGCAGCCCGGCGATGGTGTTGGCCAGCACCGGCAGCACGGCGTAGATCACCATGCCGACGATCGCCGAACGGGCGCCGATGCCCAGCCAGATGACCAGCAGGATCAGCAGACCCAGCGCCGGGACGGCCTGCCCGAGGTTGGCGACCGCCATCGCGAACGGGGTGGCCCGGCGCAGCCGCGACCGGGTCAGCGCGATGCCCAGCGGGATCGCGATGATCAGCACGAAGAACGTGGACACGGCGGTGAGCACGATGTGCTGGCGCAGCGCCAGCCACACCTTGCCGTCGTCCACCGCCTGATGGGCGATCGAGTCCAGCTGCGCGCCGCGGAACCACAGCCAGGTGGCGAGCAGCGCGAAGAACAGGAACGCCGGCATGAACGTCCACTTCTGCCAGCTGATCCGCCGCCCGCCGCGGGCCGCGGACGGGGTGGGCGCCTCACCGGCGGCCAGCTCCCGCTGCTCCATCTCGACGTTGTCGCGGAGCGCGAACGCCTCGTGGTCGCTCGCCCCGCGTCCGCCGGGTCCCGGGCCGCTGCCCGCGGGCCGCGGCCGGCTGTCGTCCCGGGCTCCGCCGGGGCCGTCGGGGGTGCTCATGCCCTGCTCCCCCCGCCCTCGTCCAGGCCCTCCTGCTCCCGCTGGGTGAGGTGGGCGCGCTGCTCCTGGAGCTCGTGCTGGTGCTCGACGGCCTCCAGGCGGTCGGCCTCCAGCAGTTCGTGGACGTTGTTCATCAGCGTCTCCATGTCGACCACGCCGATGTACTCGCCGCGCCGCCCGGTGACCGCGACCCGGCCCGCGTTGTCGGTGAGCACCGCCTCCAGGGCGTCCCGCAGCGTCGCGTCCCGGGTGACGGTGTCGGTGACCAGGGTGCCGGCCCGCGCCAGGGTCTCCTTGGCGCGGGCGAGGTCGCTGCGGCGCAGCCATTTGTACGGGCGGCGGTTGCGGTCCAGCAGCAGCAGTTCGTTCTGCGCGCCGGCCCGCAGCCGGTCGAAGATCGACTCCAGGGGGTCGTCGATCCCGGCGGTGGGGAAGTCCACCACGCCCACGTCCCGTACCCGGGTGAGGTTGAGGCGTTTCAGGGCGGCCCCGGCGCCGACGAACCCGGACACGAAGTCGTCCGCCGGGTTGGTGAGGATCGCCTCCGGGGTGTCGAACTGCGCGATGTGCGAGCGCTCCCGGAGCACCGCGATGCGGTCGCCGAGCTTGATGGCCTCGTCGAAGTCGTGGGTGACGAAGCAGATGGTCTTGTGCAGTTCGTGCTGGAGCCGGATCAGCTCGTCCTGGAGGTGGTCGCGGGTGATCGGGTCGACCGCGCCGAACGGCTCGTCCATCAGCAGCACGGGCGGGTCGGCGGCGAGCGCCCGGGCCACCCCGACGCGCTGCTGCTGGCCGCCGGAGAGCTGGCGCGGATAGCGGTCGTGGAATTCGCCGGGGTCCAGCCCGACCAGGTCGAGCATCTCCTCGACCCGGCTCCTGGTCCGGCTCTTCGGCCAGCCGATCATCTTCGGGACCAGGGCGATGTTCTGGGCGACGGTCATGTGCGGGAACAGGCCGGACGCCTGGATGGCGTAGCCGACCTTGCGGCGCAGTTTGACCGGGTCGATGTCGGTGACGTCCTCGTCGCCGATCCGGATCCGGCCCGAGGTCGGCTCGATCAGCCGGTTGATCATCTTCAGGGTGGTGGACTTGCCGCAGCCGGACGGCCCCACGAAGATCACCGTCTCGCCGGCCTTGATCTCCATGGAGACGTCCTCCACCGCCGGGGCGGGGCTGCCCGGGTAGGTCTTGGTGAGGTTCTCCAGCCGGATGTTCGCGCCGGAGGCGGGCGCCGCCGGCTGGTCGGTCGTCTCAGGCACGGATCCCCCTGGAGATGGTCAGGCGTCCGATCAGGACGTACGCGGCGTCGAAGAGGAGCGCGAGCACGGCGATGCCGACCGTGCCGGCCAGTACCTGGTTGAGCGAGTTGGCGCTGCCCAGTGACGCGATCCCGCGGAAGATCTCGTTGCCCAGGCCCGGGCCGGAGGCGAACGCGGCGATCGCGGCGATGCCCATCAGCATCTGGGTGGCGACCCGGATGCCGGTGAGGATCGGCGGCCAGGCCAGCGGAAGTTCGACCCGGAACAGCCGGGCCGCCCGCGACATCCCGATGCCCTTGGCCGCGTCCACCAGCGCCGGGTCCACCCCGCGCAGCCCCACGATGGCGTTGCGGACCACCGGCAGCAGCCCGTACAGGGTCAGCGCGATCACCGTCGGGGCGACGCCCAGGCCGACGATCGGGATCAGCAGACCGATCAGGGCCAGCGAGGGGATGGTCAGGACGGTGGCGGTGGTGGTCGTGGCGAGCGACCCCGCCCATTCGCTGCGGTAGGTCACCACGCCGAGGAACACGCCCAGCAGGGTGGCGATCACCATGCACTGGAACACCGCGCTGGCGTGCTGATACGTATCCGTCAGCAGCTGGGCGTGCCGGGTGCTGACGTACTCCCAGAAGCTCACCGTCGCTCTCCTCGCTCGGTCAGTCTCCCGATGCCTGCTTCACCAGCGGGATGATCCGCAACGGAACCGGATTTTCCATAACGATTGCCGTCGAGGCCCGCACAATGCCATCAAAGCCCACAACCAGGTCGATCACCCGCTGCAGATCGGCGTTGGAGCGAGCGACGAGCCTGCAGAGCATGTCCCCGTGTCCCGTCGTTGTATGCAGCTCCAGCACCTCGGGAACGGTGGTCAAGTGGGCCCGTACGTCATTTCCTTGGCCCTGTTTGATCTCCAGGGTCGCGAACGCGGTGACCGGATAGCCGAGCGCCGCCGGGTCCACCTCCGGCCCGAAGCCGCGGATCACTCCATTCGACTGAAGCCGGTCGAGCCGGGCCTGCACCGTCCCGCGCGCCACCCCCAGCCGCCGGGACGCCTCCAGCACCCCGATCCGCGGCTCTATGGCGAGCAGCTCCAGCAGCGCCCCGTCAAGATGATCGATCGCCAATGTTCGCTCCCTCGTTTTCGATGGTCATCATGTACAGATAGCCCGGCGCGGTCGCGCGGTTGCTGTACAGAGTGCCCAGTGGTTCCACAAACTATTGCGCATCTTGTGGATCGGAGGGACTCTGCGGCCATGGCAGACACCACGATGCACACCCAGCCCATCACCCCCAGCTCGGCTCGGCAGGCGGACCCCTTCCCGGTCAAGGGGATGGACGCGGTCGTCTTCGCCGTAGGGAACGCCAAGCAGGCCGCGCACTACTACTCCACCGCCTTCGGCATGAAGCGCGTCGCCTACTCCGGACCGGAGAACGGCAGCCGCGAGACCGCGAGTTACGTGCTCGAATCCGGCGGCGCCCGGTTCGTGTTCACCTCCGTCGTCAAGCCCGTCACGGAACGGGGCCGCTTCCTCGCCGACCACGTCGCCGCCCACGGCGACGGCGTCGTCGACCTCGCCATCGAGGTCCCCGACGCCCGGGCCGCCTACGAGTACGCCGTCGCGCACGGCGCCAAGGGCCTCGAAGAGCCCTACGAGCTCAAGGACGAGCACGGCATCGTCGTCCTCGCGGCCATCGCCACCTACGGCGAGACCCGGCACACCCTCGTCGAGCGCACCGGCTACGACGGCCCCTACCTGCCCGGATACGTCACCGCCGGCCCGGTCGTCGAGCCCCCGAAGAAACGGTTCTTCCAGGCGGTCGACCACTGCGTCGGCAACGTCGAGCTCGGCCGGATGAACGAGTGGGTCGGCTTCTACAACAAGGTCATGGGCTTCACCAACATGAAGGAGTTCGTCGGCGACGACATCGCCACCGAATACTCCGCCCTGATGTCCAAGGTCGTCGCCGACGGCACCAAGAAGGTCAAGTTCCCGATCAACGAACCGGCCATCGCCAAGAAGAAGTCCCAGATCGACGAGTACCTGGAGTTCTACGGCGGCCCCGGCGTCCAGCACATCGCGCTGGCCACCAACGACATCGTCGGCACGGTCCGGCAGATGCGCGCCGCCGGCGTCGAATTCCTCGACGTGCCGGACTCCTACTACGACACCCTCGGCGAGTGGGTCGGCGACACCCGCGTGCCGATCGAGGAACTGCGCGAGTTGAAGATCCTCGCCGACCGCGACGAGGACGGCTACCTGCTGCAGATCTTCACCAAGCCCGTCCAGGACCGCCCGACCGTCTTCTTCGAGATGATCGAACGGCACGGCTCCCTCGGCTTCGGCAAGGGCAACTTCAAGGCCCTCTTCGAGGCCATCGAGCGCGAACAGGCCAAGCGCGGCAACCTCTGACCAGCGGCCCGCCCGTCACCCGCCGCCCCGTGGGCCGTACACGATCTTCCGTGTACGGCCCACGGATGCGAGGCTTACCGCATGGACCTCATCGGACACCTGCGCGCCGGGCTCCCCGCCGACGCCGTCCTCACCGACCCCGATGTCACCGGCTCCTACGCCCGCGACATGGCCAACTTCTGCGCGTCGGGCAAGCCCGCCGTCGTCGTCCTGCCGCGCACCGTCGAGCAGGTCCAGCACGTGATGCGGACGGCCACCGCCCTCGGTGCCCCGGTCGTCCCCCAGGGCGCGCGCACCGGGGTGTCCGGCGCCGCCAACGCCACCGACGGCTGCATCGTGCTGTCCCTGGTGAAGATGGACCGCATCCTGGAGATCAACCCCGCCGACCGGCTCGCCGTGGTCGAACCCGGCGTCATCAACGCCGTCCTCTCCCGCGCGGTCAACGAACACGGCCTCTACTACCCGCCGGATCCCTCCAGTTGGGAGATGTGCACGATCGGCGGCAACATCGGCACCGCCGCCGGCGGCCTGTGCTGCGTCAAGTACGGCGTCACCGCCGAGTACGTCCTCGGCCTCGACGTCGTCCTCGCCGACGGCCGCCTCCTGACCACCGGCCGCCGCACCGCCAAGGGCGTGGCCGGCTACGACCTCACCCGGCTCTTCGTCGGCTCCGAGGGCAGCCTCGGCGTCGTCGTCCGCGCCACCCTCGCCCTGAAGCCCAACCCGCCCCAACAGCTCGCCTTGGTCGCCGAGTTCGGGTCCGTGGCGGCCGCCGGACGGGCCGTCTGCGAGATCATGGCCCGCGGCCACGCCCCCTCCCTGCTGGAACTGATGGACCGCACCAGCATCCGCGCCGTCAACGACCTGGCGCAGATGGGCCTGCCCGAATCCACCGAGGTGCTGCTGCTGGCCGCCTTCGACACCCCCGACCCGTCCGCCGACCTCGCCGCCGTCGGCGCGCTGTGCGAGGAGGCCGGCGCCACCCAGGTCGTGCCCGCCGAGGACGCCGCCGAGTCCGATCTGCTGCTGCAGGCCCGCCGGCTCGCCTTCACCGCCCTGGAACGCCTCAAGCCCGCCATGCTCATCGACGACGTGTGCGTGCCCCGCTCCCGGCTCGCCGCCATGCTGGAGGGCGCCGCCGCCATCGCCGACACGTACGGCCTGACCATCGCGGTCTGCGCCCACGCCGGCGACGGCAACACCCACCCCCTGGTCTGCTTCGACCCGGCCGACCCCGACGAGGAACGGCGCGCCCGCGCCTCCTTCGACGAGATCATGGCGCTCGGCCTGCGCCTGGGCGGCACCATCACCGGCGAACACGGCGTCGGCCTGCTGAAGAAGGACTGGCTGGCCCGCGAACTCGGCCCGGTGGCAATGGAGTTGCACCGCGACATCAAGCAGGTCTTCGACCCCCAGGGCATTCTCAACCCCGGCAAACTGTTCTGACCGGCAAGGGGGTTGCGCCCCTGTCGTGCCCATGCCGCCCCACCCCGGCCGTAGAGTTTCCGCCATGGAAAACCTGCTCCCCGGTATAGCCCTCGTCGTCCTCGCCCTCGCCGTCGTGTCCTCCTCCACCGACCGCCGCTCCAAAATGGTGGAGCGGCGGCTCGTCCGGCTGGAGAGCAAGGTGGACCTGCTCCTCGCGCACGCCGGCATCGAGGAGCCGCAGCACGCCCGGTTCGCCGAGATCGACGCACTGCTGGCGCAGGGCAAGAAGATCCAGGCGATCAAGCTCCACCGCGAGCTGACCGGCTCCGGACTCGCCGAGGCCAAGGAAGCGGTCGAACGCCGGACCCGGTGACGGCTGGACCGGCGCGCCGACCGGCCGGCGGGCCCGCGAGGTGACGGCCCGCCGCACGGACGCGCCGACCGGCCGGCGGGCGTACGCGGTGAGGGTCGGCGGGCGCACGCGGTGCCGGACCGGCGGCCGTACGGAGACGTCCCCGCGGCGGATGCGGGGACGGCCCCGCGGGCAGAGGATGGCCAGAAGGGACCCGGCCCCGCGGCCCTTCCCGCGGCCCCGCCGGGCCGCCCCGCCCACCACAGGGAGCGAGAGCCGATGGCAGCGACCCCAGCGACCCCGGCCGCCGACGAGGCATACGACGTCATCGTGCTCGGCGCCGGACCCACCGGCGAGAACCTCGCCGACCGCGCCCACGCCGCCGGCCTGAGCGCCGTCATCGTCGAGAGCGAACTGGTCGGCGGCGAATGCTCCTACTGGGCCTGCATGCCCAGCAAGGCCCTGCTCCGCCCGGTCACCGCCCGCTCCGACGCCCGCCGTGTCCCCGGCCTCCAAGGCGCCGCCGACGGCTTGCTGGACGCCCCCGCCGTCCTCACCCACCGGGACGCCGTCGCCGCCCACTGGAAGGACGACGGACAGGTCCGCTGGCTCGACTCGGCCGGCATCGACCTCGTCCGCGGCCACGGCCGGCTCGCCGGACCCCGCCGCGTCGTCGTCGACGACGGGGAACGCACCCTCACCGCCCGGCACGCGGTCGCCGTCTGCACCGGCAGCCGCCCGGTCCTCCCGCCCGTCCCCGGCCTCGCCGAGGCCCGCCCCTGGACCAGCCGCGCCGCCACCAGCTCCCAGGCCGTACCCGGCCACCTCGTCGTGGTCGGCGGCGGCGTCGTCGGCGTCGAGATGGCCACCGCCTGGCGCGCCCTGGGCGCCTCGGTCACCCTCCTGGTCCGCGGCGACGGCCTGCTGCCCCGCATGGAACCCTTCGCCGGCCAGCTCGTCGCCGCCTCACTCACCGAGGCCGGCGTCGACCTGCGCACCGGCGCCGAGGTCCGCGAGGTGCGCCGGGAAATCCCCGGCGGCCCGGTCACCGTCGTCCTCGACGCCCCCGGCGGCCCCGGCGGACCGGGAGGCGCCGGCCGGGACGACATCGTCGCCGACGAACTGCTCATCGCCACCGGACGCGCCCCGCGCACCGCCGACATCGGCCTCGAAACGGTCGGCCTGGCGCCCGGCTCCTGGCTCGACGTCGACGACACCTGCCGGGTCACCGGCGTGACCGGCGGCTGGCTCTACGGCGTCGGCGACGTCAACCACCGCGCCCTCCTGACCCACCAGGGCAAATACCAGGCCAGGATCGCCGGCGCCGCCATCGCCGCGCGCGCCCGCGGCGTCCCCATCCTGGAATCCGACCCCTGGGGCGCGCACGCCGCCACCGCGGACACCCGCGCCGTCCCCCAGGTCGTCTTCACCGACCCCGAAGCCGCCTCCGTCGGCCTGACCGCCGCCGCGGCCGAACGCGCCGGGCACCGCTTCCGGGTGGTCGACCAGGACCTCGGCGCGGTCGCCGGGGCCTTCCTGTACGCCGACGGCTACCGCGGCCGCGCCCGCATGATCGTCGACCTGGACCGCGAGGTGCTGCTCGGCGCCACCTTCGTCGGCCCCGGCGTCAGCGAACTGCTGCACTCGGCAACCGTCGCGGTGGCCGGCGAGGTCCCCATCGAGCGGCTCTGGCACGCGGTCCCCGCCTACCCGACCATCAGCGAGGTGTGGCTGCGACTGCTGGAGACCTACCGCGGCTGACCGCCCGCCGGGGGAGGCCCTTCCCCATACCCCCGCGCGGCCCCTACGCCCCCGGCTCCGGTGAGTCGTCCGGCGACCAGCCGGACGACTCACCGCCCGGCCGCGGCTCGTCCCGGGACGCCATCGCGAACAGCTCGCTCAGCCCTTTGTCCAGGCCCAGATACCCCTGCTCCGCACCGGGCGGCACCACCCGCAGAGTGCGCTCCAGCCACGCCGAGACCGCCGTCGCCGGCGCCTCCAGCAGGGCCTCCCCGTCCGGCGAGTCCAGCGCCATGCACACCAGGCTCCGGCCGTCCACCTTCACCGGCCACACCCGCACATCACCCTCACCGCACGGCCGGAACACGCCCTCCACGAGCAGCTCACGGGCGAACGTCCAGGTCACCGGCGCGTCCGAACCGACATGGAAGGTGACATGGACGGCGTAGGGGTCATTCGTCCGGTACGTCAGCCGCGCCGGCACCGGAACGCTGCGCTCCGGGGACAGCACCAGGCCCAGTTCCAGTTCTCGTTCCACCACGGTGTGCATGAGGTCCGCCTCTCCGATCCCGTCTGCGCGGACGCCCTGGGAGCGGGCCCGCACCAGGAGAGAGGCACCAGGTGCCGGACTCTTACACGACTTCGTACAACTTTTTTCCCGGGCCTCTTCCAGGTGGTCGAAGGCGGGCACGGGCACCGTCGTGACCCGGGGTCTGATAGATGTGGACGCCGCGTTGCGGCAGACTGCACCCCACACCCACCAGGCCGAGTACAGATACGGGACTTCGGACATGAGCGCCCCTACCTCAGGATCCGCCGGCGGCAGCCCCACGCCAGGCTTCTACCCGGACCCGTCCATCCCCGGCTACATCCGGTACTGGAACGGTGCCGCATGGGTGCCGGGCACCAGCCGCCCCGCCACCCACCCCCGCCGTCGAGGAGACCGGCCCGGTCTTCCTCGACGAGGACGAGCCGGCCGCCGGCGACGCCGGGCTGCCCGTGGTGCGCCGCGGCGGCGAGGTCGAGACCCGCCCCGCCGCCGCGGGCTGGGACGACCCGGCCCGGCTGCACGGCGCCGGCCCGGAACCGGCCCCCGCCTGGCAGGCCGACGCCTCCCGGCAGAGCGGCTTCGGCAACGAGGCCGACCGCCGCATCTCCTGGGGCGCCCACGACCAGGCCCCCGCCGGCACCCCGTCCGGCGCCGCCTCCTGGGGCTCGGTGCCCCCGCAGCGCGACGAACAGCCCGCCGCCGACCCCGCGTCGGGCGACGTGCCCGGCACGTCCTCCTCCGCGACGCCCGCGCCCGGCGCGCCCGACGCCCCGTCCGACGGGACGGTCGCCATCCGCGCCGTCAACCCGGCCGCCCGCCGCGGGAACTCCGGCGACCAGGGCACCACGGCGATCCGCGCGGTACGCCCCGGCGCCGCCGCGCCCGCCAAGGGCAACGAGACCATGGCGATCCGCGTCGCGGGCGGCGGCCGCAACACCTCCCCGACGCCCGGCGGCGCCCCGCAGTCGCTGCCGTCCGTCGGCGCCCAGGCCCGGCAGAACCCGGCCCAGCAGAGCCCCGCACCGCAGCACCCGGCCCCGCAGCAGGCGCAGCAGGCCCCCGGCGGGCAGCAGCCCCCGGCCGGCTTCCCGGCGCAGCACGCCGCCGCGCCCACCCCGTCCGCGCCTCCCGCCTCCGCGTCTCCCGCCTCCGCGCCTCCGGCCTCCGGGCCCGCCCAGGGCGCCGGCGCCGAGGGCGTCATCCCCTGGAAGCCGCCGAGCGCCGCGGACCCCTTCTTCGCGGCCGCCCAGGCCGCACAGGGCCACCCGGCCGGACTCGGCCGCCGGCTCGCCGCCCGGCTGATCGACACCCTCGTGCTGGGCGCCGCCACCGCCGCCGTCGCGGTCCCGATGTGGAGCACCGTCACCGACCACATCGACGCCAAGGTCGAGGCGGCCCGGCAGTCCGGCCGGCAGGTGACGGTCTATCTGATCGACGGCACCACCGCCCCGGTCTTCGCCACGATCCTCGCCGTCCTGCTCATCGGCGGTGCGCTCTACGAGGCGCTGCCGGTCCTCAAGTGGGGCCGCACGCTGGGCAAGAAGCTGTGCGGTGTACGGGTGCTGGACATCGAGAGCCACGACACCCCGATGCTCGCCGCCGCGCTCAAGCGCTGGTTCTGCTACAGCGTGCTCGGCGTCCTCGCCGTCGGCCTGGTGAACGTCGTCTGGTGCGTGTTCGACCGGCCGTGGCGGCAGTGCTGGCACGACAAGCTGGCCCGGACGTTCGTCGCCGCCGACTGATCCGCCCCCGCCCGGGCCGCGACCGATCCGCCCGCCGCCCGGGCCGCGACTGATCCGCCCGACCGGAATCCGTCCCCCGAACGGACTTCGCCGGATGCGGCCGGTCGCGACAAGCGGTCGACTCGGGCCATGAGCACCGACCAGCCCGGCAACGGCTCCCCCCGTAACAACGCACCGCAGGGCGGCGGCACGGGCGGCGGCGAAGGCGGCGCACCGCCCCCGGGCGGAACCCCACCGCCGGGCGGAACCCCGCCTCCTGGCGGTACGCCCCCGGGTGGGCCCCCGCCTCCTGGCGGCACGCCCCCCGGTGGGCCCCCGCCGCCCGGTGGGACGTCGCCCTACGGTGGCCCCCCGTACGGCGGCGGCCCCTACGGTGACCCCTACGGCAGCGGGTACGGTGCCGACCCGCTGGCCGGTATGCCGCCGCTGGCGAACCGCGGCCGCCGGCTGGTCGCGCGCATCATCGACGCGATCCTCATCGGCGTCCCGGTGTCCATCATCATGACCTTGATCGTCGGCGGGGTGGACTACTTCAGCACGAGCAGCGTCGAGGCCGGCCGGCAGTCGACGGTGTCGGGCGTGACCATGCTCGCGTATCTGATCTACGAAGGGCTGATGCTCGCCAACCGGGGCCAGACCGTCGGCAAGATGGCGATGAAGATCCGCGTGGCGATGCTCGCGAACGGCTCGATCCCGACCGGCCAGGCGGCCTGGATCCGCGCCGCCGTCTACACCCTGCCGGAGATCGTGCCGTGCTGCGGCTTCATCTTCTGGCTGGTCAACGTCCTGTGGTGCACATGGGACAAGCCGTACCAGCAGTGCCTGCACGACAAGGCGGCGAAAACGGTGGTGGTCTCCACGGAGCCGCGGTAGCGCCGAGCCCGGCGTTCAGCGCTCGGCGCTCAGCGCGAGTGCTCGCCGACCCGGGCCTCCGGCGCGCCCGCCGTCTCGGTCAGCCGCGGCCGCGGCACCCGGTCGTACGGCGACGGCACGGCCCTCAAGGGGGCGGGCGCGGCGGGCGACTTGGCCCGTACGACGTGCCGGCGGACGACCCGGGACACTCCGGGCATCGGTGCCGTCATGGCGACCAGCAGGCCGAGCCCGAGTCCGGCGATGGCGATGACCGCGACCCCGATCCCGGTCCGCGTCTGCGAGAGCAGCAGCATCGCGAGGGTGGAGAGAAAGACGGTGGCCGAACCGTAGGCGAGCTGGGTTGCGGTAGGACGAGGCATGGCGGAATCCGTCCTCGGAGGGTCGGCAGGAAGTGTCGGTCAAGGGCGCGCCATCACACGAGCCTACGGTCCTTACTGCCCGAGCGGAACGGCAAGTAAGCGTGACCTAACCCACCGCGCGGAGGCACAGGGGGCGCACACGGCAAGCGCGTGAACGTATGTGCGGGAGCGTCCTGGCTGTTGACACAGGGGGCGCATGCCCGGCAGGCATATACGCCCGGCGCCTGCGCCGGTTATCCGGAGCCGATTCTTCCGGCCTGTTCCCAACCCCTCTGCCCGACCGGCGTGTTCACCATTCGGACGACTGTCCGATACCCGTAATCGGCGGACCGGTTAACGTACTTCGCTGACGTGACCAAGTCAAGACCTGTCTTTTCCCCCGTACTTCCGGTCGAATGCCCTCGAACAGTGACCGTGTTCGAAGGGGAGGACCGCTCCAAGTGAGAGAGCAGAGAAGACCGTTCAGACCGGCCGCCTTGGCCACGGCGATCGCCGTGATCGGGGCGGCCGCTTTGTCTTCCGGGGTGGCGATGGCCGACGCGCAGGGCCCGTCGCCCGTGGCCCGGCACCAGGACCCGGCGCCCGAGCGCAGCGTGGACCACGACCTCAAGGGCCCCTACAGCGACCGGCAGGAGACCGCCCGCAAGGAGGCGCTCCAGCAGGTCATCTCCGGCAAGGCCAAGGCCACCGACCGGGGCGGCTCGAAGGTCGTCAAGCTCGGCCGCAGCAAGTACGTCGAGCTGGCCCGGCAGAAGACCGACAAGATCTTCACCATCCTCGTGGACTTCGGCGACAAGGTCGACAACACCACGATGTTCGACCCGGACGGCGACGGCCCCAAGCCCCCGATCAAGAAGTACGGCGGCGACCCCGGCCCCGCGCACAACCAGATAGCCCAGCCGGACCGTGCCAAGGACAACAGCACGGCCTGGCAGAAGGACTACAACCAGCAGCACTTCCAGGACCTGTACTTCTCGCACGACAAGAAGAAGCAGTCGCTCGCCAAGTACTACGAGAAGCAGTCCTCGGGCCGCTACTCCGTCAACGGCGAGGTCTCCGACTGGGTCAAGGTCGACTGGAACGAGGCCCGTTACGGCTCCAACTACTGCGGCCAGACCAACTGCGCCAACGCCTGGGACCTGATCCGCGACGGCGTCAACCAGTGGGCCAAGGACCAGAAGGCCAAGGGCCGCACCGACGCCCAGATCAAGGCCGACCTCGCCAAGTACGACCAGTGGGACCGCTACGACCACGACGGCGACGGCAACTTCAACGAGCCCGACGGCTACATCGACCACTTCCAGATCGTGCACGCCGGTGAGGACGAGTCCGCCGGCGGCGGCGTCCAGAAGACCAACGCGATCTGGGCGCACCGCTGGTACGCGTACGGCAGCGACGCCGGCAAGACCGGCCCCGCCGCCAACAAGGCGGGCGGCACGCAGATCGGCGACACCGGCATCTGGGTCGGCGACTACACCATGCAGCCGGAGAACGGCGGCCTCGGCGTCTTCGCCCACGAATACGGCCACGACCTGGGCCTGCCGGACGAGTACGACACCACCGGCAGCGGCGAGTCCTCCGTCGACTTCTGGTCGCTGATGTCCGCCGGCTCCTGGCTCGGCACCGGCAAGGATGCCATCGGCGACCTGCCCGGCGACATGAGCGCCTGGGACAAGCTGCAGCTGGGCTGGCTCAACTACGCCAAGGCGAAGGCCGCGACGAAGTCCACCCACAAGCTGGGCGTCGCCGAGTACAACACCAAGGACAAGCAGGCGGTGGTCGTCGAACTGCCCGCCAAGGCCGTCAAGACCGATGTCGTCCCGCCCGCCGAAGGCTCCAAGCAGTGGTGGAGCGGCATGGGCGACGACCTGAAGAACACCCTCACCCGCTCCGTGGACCTCACCGGCAAGGCCAAGGCCTCGCTGAACCTCAAGGGCTGGTGGGACATCGAGAAGGACTACGACTTCCTCTACGCCGAGGTCTCCACGGACGGCGGCGCCAACTGGACCGCCCTGGACGGCACCGCGGGCGGCAAGGCCATCCCGCGTGACGGCAGCGACAAGCCCGCCCTGACCGGCACCGTCGCCGCCTACCAGGACCTCGTCTACCCGCTGGACGCCTACGCCGGCAAGAAGATCGACCTGCGCTTCCGCTACCAGACCGACGGCGGCGCCGCCCAGAAGGGCTTCGCGGCCGACAGCATCAGCGTGGTCGCCGACGGCACGCCG
Source organism: Streptomyces bugieae (assembly GCF_036352915.1). NCBI lineage: Bacteria > Bacillati > Actinomycetota > Actinomycetes > Kitasatosporales > Streptomycetaceae > Streptomyces > Streptomyces bugieae. The sequence goes on along the minus strand of NZ_JAZBJP010000024.1, from coordinate 48,737 downwards.
CTGTTCAGCGACAACGCCGAGGGCGACGACAACGGCTGGACCAGCAAGGGCTTCTCGCGCATCGGCGGGTCCTTCACCAAGGACTACCCGCAGTACTACATCGCCGAGAACCGCCAGTACGTGTCGTACGACAAGACCCTCAAGGTCGGCCCGTACAACTTCGGCTGGCGGACGGCCAAGCCGACCTGGGTGGAGCACTTCCCCTTCCAGAACGGCGTGCTGATCTGGCTGTGGGACACCTCGCAGGCGGACAACAACGTCGGCCAGCACCCGGGCCGCGGCCTGATCCTCCCGGTCGACGCGCACCCGACGGCCGAGCACTGGGCCGACGGCACGCTGATGCGCAACCGCTTCCAGTCCTACGACTCGACCTTCACCCGGTTCCGGACCGACGCGCTGACCCTCCACAAGGACGGCACACCGGTCAAGATCAGCTCGAAGAAGGGCGTCACGCTCTTCGACGACCGGCACGGCGTCTACTACGACAAGGCGAACCCGACCGGCGGTGTGATCGTTCCTGACACCAACACCCGGATCAAGATCACCAAGGAGGCCCGGGACGGCTCCACGGTGACGATCAAGGTCGCCCCTGCCGGTAAATAAAAGATAAAACCAGCAGGTCAACGCCCGATCGGCCGTCGCCCCCTAGCGGGCGGCGGCTGATTCGCGTTTAGATGCGTCCTACAGTTCCTTGTTGACGCCAAGTCTCACGGGGGAGATATGCACATGTCCGGTGGCGGTTTCACCAGGCTTCCCGGCGGAAGCGTGGTGGTCGCCCTGTCCCTGCCCAGACCGGCCCACGGCCCGCGCTCCGGCCCGTACGAGTGCGGCTGCCGGGTCCGGGTCCTGGTGCACGCCGTGAACCGCCAGCGCGCCCTGACCAGGCTGCGCAACCTCGGCCTGCGCGCGGTCTACCTCCGCGGCAACACCGAGCCGCCCACCCCGGACGAGGTCACGGCCGTCCTGCACCACCCCGACGGCCTCGTCTGGCGCGAGACCCCCGACGACGACACCGAGTCCTGGCACCCCATACGCGCCCTCTGGCGCCCCCGCCCGGTCCACCCGACCCGCGCACCGCACACGGCTCCCGATAGGGGCCCTCTGGCCACGGGAGACGAGGACAGGCCGGCCTCGGCGGCCTGAGCGGCCCGAGACGCAGGGCGCGCGGGGCCTTGGATGCGAGGGGCCGCGCGCCGGGCGGAGACGCGTCGGGCCGCGGGTCGAACGGAGACGCGCGGGCCGGGCGGAGGCGCGCCGGGATGCGCGTCGGACTGCGGGGCGGGCCGGGACTCGCTGGGATGTGGGCCGGGCGTCCGGCGTCCGGCCCGCGGCGTACGGCGTCCGGCCCGCGGGGGTCCGGCGTCCGGCCCTCGGCGTGCGGCGTCCGGCCCGCTGGGTGTCTGGCCGGCTCCGCGCTCGGCCGCCGGGTCGCCGGCCGGCGCCCAGCCGTCAGCCGCCCAGAACGACCGGCTTGCCCGTCAGCTCCGCGCCGGCCGCCCGCAGCTCCTCCAGCGCCCGCTCGGTCGTACGGGCGGCCACCCCGGCGGTCAGGTCCAGCAGTACGTGCGTACGCAGCCCGGCCCCCACCGCGTCCAGGGCGGTCCGCCGTACGCAGTGATCGGTGGCGATGCCGACCACGTCCACCTCGGTGACGTCGTGCGCCCGCAGCCAGTCGCCGAGCCCGGTGCCGTTCTCGTCGGCGCCCTCGAAGCCGCTGTACGCGGCGGAGTGCGCGCCCTTGTCGAAGACCGCGTCGATCGCGCCGGAGGCGATGGCCGGGGCGAAGTTCGGGTGGAAGCCACTGCCCTCCGTGCCGGCCACGCAGTGCACCGGCCAGGAGTGCTCGTAGTCCGGGTGGTCGGAGAAGTGGTCGCCCGGGTCGATGTGGTGGTCCCGGGTGGCCACGACGTGGCGGTAGCAGCTGCCGGCGGTCTCGGCGATCAGATCGGTGATGGCCGCCGCGACATCCGCACCTCCCGCCACCGCGAGGCTGCCGCCCTCGCAGAAGTCGTTCTGCACGTCAACGACGATCAATGCCCGGTGCATGGTGCGTGCCTTCCGGCTGGAAATCGGTAAGAGGGCGCGGAGCGCGGAGCGGTGGTGTGACCGAGGGTAGCCACTGCCGGGCATTTCCGGGAGTGCCCCACCATCCCACCCTCGGGTAGCTACACACTGTGATATCTTACGAGGAACAAATCACGCTCCGTAATCGTTGCCGGAAAAGAAGGAGGCCCGCCCGGCCCGAGCAAGATCAGGCGCCCCCGCAAGACAGGCCCCTCCACGGGCCCCTCGGTAGGCCCCCTCAACAGGCCAGATGCAGGAGAGGCCGAGCCGGATGCAGAAGAGGCCGACAGGCCGGGCCGAATACAGAAGCAGGAGGCCAACAGGCCGGGCCGAGGTCAGTGGTACACGCCGACGCGACCGCTCCCCAGATCAACGGATCACACGCATCCCAGGTCAACGGATCACACGCAACGGATCACGCGCAACGGGTCACACGAACTCCGTCGGCAGCACCGGCTCGCCGCGTGACAGCTGGGTGGCCGACAGGGGCAGGCGGGCCCGGGCGGCGATGTGGCGGTCGCGGGCGGCGTCCAGCGGCTCGCGGGCCACGACCTCGCCCCCGGTCACCAGCGGCACCTGCAGCTGGTGGTCCGCCAGTTCCGCCGGGACCGGCCCCGTGCCGAGGACCTCGGCTTCCGCGACGCCGTACTCGTCGAGCCGGCGGGCGGCCCATTTGCGGCCGCCGACCGAGGACTTGGCGCCCATCGACTTCTTCGCGACCGGCCGCAGCGGGGCGCCCGGGGCGTTGCTGTCGGCGCGGGCGACCAGCTTGTAGACCATCGAGCAGGTCGGGTGTCCGCTGCCGGTGACCAGCTGGGTGCCGACGCCGTACGCGTCCACCGGGGCGGCGGCCAGCGAGGCGATGGCGTACTCGTCCAGGTCGCTGGTGACCACGATCCTGGTCTTCTCGGCGCCCAGCTCGTCCAGCTGCTGGCGCACCCGGTGGGCGATCAGCAGCAGGTCGCCGGAGTCGATGCGGACGGCGCCCAGGTCCGGGCCGGCCACCTCGACGGCGGTGCGCACCGCCTCCGCGACGTCGAAGGTGTCCACGAGCAGGGTGGTGCCGCTGCCGAGGGTCTCCACCTGGGCGGTGAAGGCGTCGCGCTCGGTGTCGTGGAGGAGGGTGAAGGCGTGCGCGCTGGTGCCGACGGTGGGGATGTTGTAGCGGAAGCCGGCGGCCAGATCGGAGGTGACGTGGAAGCCGCCGACGTAGGCGGCGCGGGACGCGGCGACGGCGGAGAGTTCGTGGGTACGGCGGGCACCCATCTCCATCAGGGGGCGGTCGCCGGCGGCGACCGCCATCCGGGAGGCGGCCGCGGCCACCGCGGAGTCGTGGTTGAGGATCGAGAGGATCACCGTCTCCAGGAGGACGGCCTCGGCGAAGGTGCCCTCGACGCGCATGATCGGCGAGCCGGGGAAGTAGGTCTCGCCCTCGGGGTAGCCCCAGATGTCGCCGCGGAAGCGGTAGTCGGCCAGCCAGGCCAGGGTCGGCTCGTCGAGGATGCCGCGCTGGCGCAGGAAGTCGAGGATCGTGTCGTCGAAGCGGAAGTTCTCCACCGCGTCGAGCACCCGGCCGGTGCCGGCCACCACGCCGTAGCGGCGCCCCTCGGGAAGCCGGCGGGTGAAGACCTCGAAGACGGCGCGCCGGTCCGCGGTGCCGGACCGCAACGCGGCCTGCAGCATGGTGAGTTCGTACTGGTCGGTGAAGAGCGCAGTCGACGGCACGGCCACCGGCAGCCCCAGGTCTGCTGTGTTCATGAAGGAGATGCTACCCCCAATACTCGTCACTTTGACGATAGTGGGTGAGGTGCCGATCCGACCCGCGTACGGGCCCGGCTCCGACCCCCGTGCCGACCCTCACTCCGACCCCCGTGCCGCCCCTCACCCCGGCTCCTCTACCGGGCCCGCCCCCGGCTCCCGTGCCGCGGCCGCCGACCGGATCCCGTGACGCGCTCCCCCCAGCCCCCGTAACGCGCTCACCCCACCCCAGCCCCCCATTCGCCCCTCGCCCCGCCCCGGCCCCTTCTCCCCGGCTCTCCCCGACACGGCCCAGGTGAGGGGCATTTGTGCATGGCAGGCCCCTGGGTGGCAGCATGGGGCGTGTGAGCGCCCACCCGTCACCCACGATCACGCTCCGGCCGCATCACTGCACGCTCAGTGTGCCGGTCGAGATCGAGCGTCCCGAGTCGAGCGAGGCCCCGTTCGAGGTGCCCGAGCCGGATGTCCCGTGGGTCACGATCGTCCACAACGACCCCGTCAACCTCATGAGCTACGTCTCCTATGTCTTCCAGACGTACTTCGGTTACTCCAAGGACAAGGCGCACCAGTTGATGCTCGACGTCCACCACAAGGGCCGCGCGGTCGTCTCCAGCGGCAGTCGCGAGGAAATGGAACGGGACGTACAGGCCATGCACGGCTACGGCCTGTGGGCGACCCTGCAGCAGGACCGCCGATGACCGGACACTTCGAGCCGCTGCCCGACGGCGGCGCGGCGGTACCGCTCGACGAGGTCGAGATCTCCATCCTGCGCAGCCTCGCCGTACAGCTGATGGAGCTGATCGGGCCGGGCGAGCAGGCCGCCGACGACGAGGGCGAGGACCTGCTGGCGTCGGTGTTCAACGACGGCCCCAGTGAGCCGCCCGCCGACCCGGTCCTGGCCCGCCTCTTCCCCGATGCCTATGGCGGCCCGGACCTGGTGCCCGACGACGACGTGCGCGCCGCCGCCGCGGAGTTCCGCCGTTATACGGAGAACGATCTGCGTGCCCGTAAGCGGACCGACGCCCTCGCGCTGATCCGGGCGCTGGACACCCTCTCGCCGTCCGGTGGTGACCCGGCGGTGCTGCGGCTGACCGCCGACGAGTGCCGGCAGTGGCTGGGTGCCCTCAACGACCTCAGGCTGGCCATCGGCACGCGCCTGGAGGTCACCGACGAGGAGGACGGCGGCGAGCTGCTGCGGCTGCCGGACAGTGATCCGCGCAAGCCGATGGTGATGGCGTACCTGTGGCTGGGCGGGCTGCAGGAGACGCTCGTCGAGTCGCTGACGGCCTGAAATCTCCTTGCGGGGGGCCGGGAGCCCGGTTGCCGATGGCGGGCGGAGCTGCCCGTGGGGGCGTGTGGTGCGGGATTCGGCCACGCGTCGGGGGCCGGCGACACGTAGAAGGCCACTCGAAGGGGAGGGAGTCGGGCATATCGCCCGACGGATCCGGGTGTGCCGGGGGAGTGGTGTTCGCTCAGCGGAGGCTCAAATCCGGATAACGATCGCGTCACACCAGGCCGTGCAGTGCGCTGACATTCGCACCTCTTGTCCCAATTTGCCCGTGGTGTGACGTATCTCATCCCTAGGCGATCAACGTAACGCCGTGATAAATGTTCACGACCTGCCGCGCGTGACGCCACCCTTGTCGCCGCGGGAGCGCTGAGCCGGCCGACCGTCGGCGTGCAGGACTCCATCCGGGGGGATCGGGACCCGATCCGGACAGACCGGGTCGGTATGGAGAAAGGCGCACCACTCATGACCTCTGTGCAGGTCGACAAGCAGCACGACGGCAACGAGGCAGCTGGAAAGGCCCCCGAAGAGGGCTACCAGCGGGGTCTGGGCAACCGGCAGATCCAGATGATCGCCATTGGTGGCGCCATCGGTACGGGCCTGTTCCTGGGAGCAGGCAAGGCTATTTCGATGGCCGGGCCGAGCATCATCCTCGCCTACGCCATCGTCGGTCTGGTCATCTTCTTCATCATGCGGGCCCTGGGCGAACTGCTCATGTACCGGCCCGTTTCCGGGTCTTTCTCGGAATACGGCCGGGAATTCCTCGGCCCGTTCATCGGCTTTGTGACCGGCTGGACGTACTGGCTTTTCTGGGTCGTCACCGGAATTACCGAGGTCACCGCCGCGGCCACCTATGTCCAGTACTGGAACAAGGGCATACCGCAATGGGTTTCGGCGCTGGTCTTCACCGTCGCGCTCTTCGGCATCAACCTGATCTCGGTGAAGCTCTTCGGTGAGCTCGAATTCTGGTTCTCGATGGTCAAGGTCACCGCGATCATCGGCATGATCCTGATCGGCATCGGCGTGATCACCCTCGGCTTCTCCGACGCCGGTGACACCGCCTCGTTCACCCTGCTCTGGTCCCACGGCGGATTCTTCCCCAAGGGCATCGGCGGCACGCTGATGACGCTCCAGATCGTGATGTTCGCCTTCCTGGCCGTCGAACTCGTCGGCGTCACCGCCGGTGAGGCGACGAACCCGAAGAAGGTCCTGCCGAAGGCGATCAACACCGTGCCGTGGCGGATCGGCCTCTTCTACATCGGTGCGCTGATCATTATCCTGTCCGTGGTCAGCTGGACGGTCTTCAAGCCGGGCGTGAGCCCGTTCGTCGCCGCCTTCCAGCAGATCGGCCTGCCCGCCGGCGCCGGCATCGTCAACTTCGTCGTGCTGACCGCCGCGCTCTCCTCGGCCAACTCCGGCATGTACTCCACCGGCCGGATGCTGCGCGACCTGGCGCTCAACGGCCAGGGCCCGAAGTTCTTCACCAGGCTCAGCAAGAACGGCCTGCCCACCTGGGGCACCGGCGTCTCCGTCGCGATGATGCTGGCCGGCGTCTGGATCAACTACCAGTGGCCCGGCGACGCGTTCAACTACGTCGTCTCCTTCGCCACCATCTCCGGTATGTGGGCCTGGATCGTCATCCTGCTCTCCCAGCTGCGCTACCGGGCCAAGGCGAACCGCGGCGAGCTCCCGCAGTCCGAGTTCAAGGCCCCCGGCAGCCCGTACACCTCGGTGTTCGCGCTGGCCTTCATCGCCATGGTGATCGTGATGATGGGTGTCGACCCGGACGCCCGGATCTCGCTGTACGCGGCTCCTGTGTGGGCGCTCATCATGGGCGTCGGCTACCTGTGCATCCAGCGCAAGAACGCCGCGGCCGCCGCCGCCGAGGCCGTCGAGGCCCCGGCGAACCAGGGCTGACCGACCGGCCGTCCGGCACCGCCGGCCGGCCGCCAGGACCGGCTGTCCAGCATGCGGGCCGGTGCGTACCACTCTTCGGTACGCACCGGCCCGCGTGTCTATTCTTGGCGCCATGCTGACCCTCACCAAGGCCCTCTACGACCAGATCGTCGAGCACGCCCGCCAGGACCACCCCGACGAGGCCTGCGGCGTGGTCGCGGGCCCGGCCGGCAGCGGCCGCCCCGAGCGGTTCATCCCGATGCTGAACGCCGCCCGCTCGCCCACGTTCTACGAGTTCGACTCCTCGGACCTGCTCAAGCTCTACCGCGAGATGGACGACCGGGACGAGGAGCCGGTGATCGTCTACCACTCGCACACCGCCACCGAGGCCTACCCCTCGCGCACCGACATCTCGTACGCCAACGAGCCCGGCGCCCACTACGTGCTGGTCTCCACCGCCGACACCGACGACGCCGGGCCCTTCCAGTTCCGCTCGTTCCGGATCGTCGACGGCACGGTCACCGAGGAAGAGGTCGAGATCGTGGCGGAGTACTCCTGACCCGGCACTCCTGACCCAGGTGCTCCTGACCCAGGTGCTCCTGACCTGGTTCTCCCGGCCCGGTGCGAGGGCCGGTACGGGTGCGCGTACCGGGCCGTGCGGCGGCCCGGGAAGATCGCGTCCCAACTGGCGTACACCAACCGTCCGCATGATGGGACGTGGTTCCAATACCCGGACCGGGAATCGATACGATGCCCGCATGGTTGACCACGACGTGAGCGAGAAGAGGCCGGGCATGCTGCTGCTCGCTCCGCTCGCCACGCGTCGCTCCGCATCGGCCCTGCTGGGCGCGTTCGGCTGCGGAGCCGCACGGCTGCACGTCGATCTGTGCCGCCTGTCCAGCGCCATCTGTCCGCGCTGCGCCGCCGGCTGACCCGGCACGCCCGGGCACGCGGCGCGCGCCCCGGCACGCCCGGGCACGCGGCGCGCGCCGCCGGCACCCGCACTTCCGCAGTTCCCGCGTCACCCGCCGCCCGCCCGGCTGATCCGCCGCCGTGCGACGGGACGCACCGCACCCGCCACCGCACCCACTCCCCAGGAGCTCTCCCATGGCCATCGAGGTCCGAATCCCGACCATCCTGCGCACCTACACCGACGGCCAGAAGGCCGTCGAGGGCACCGGCGACACCCTCGCCGAGCTCTTCGCCGACCTCGACAGCCGGCACGCGGGCATCCGCGAGCGCCTCGTCGAGGGTGAGCAGCTGCGCCGCTTCGTGAACGTCTACCTCAACGACGAGGACGTGCGCTTCCTCGAAGGCATCTCCACCAAGCTGGCCGACGGCGACAGCGTGACGATCCTGCCGGCCGTCGCCGGCGGAATGGTCTGAGCGTGCGGTACGACTCCCCGCTGGCGGCGGTCGGGAACACCCCTCTCGTCCGCCTCCCGCGCCTCTCGCCCTCCGAGGACGTCCGCATCTGGGCGAAGCTGGAGGACCGCAACCCCACGGGCTCGGTCAAGGACCGCCCGGCGCTGCACATGATCGAGCAGGCCGAGAAGGACGGCCGGCTCACCCCCGGCTGCACGATCCTGGAGCCCACCAGCGGCAACACCGGCATCTCGCTCGCCATGGCGGCCAAGCTCAAGGGCTACCGCATGGTGTGCGTCATGCCGGAGAACACCTCCTCCGAGCGGCGCGAGCTGCTCGCCATGTGGGGCGCCGAGATCATCTCCTCGCCCGCGGCCGGCGGCTCCAACACGGCCGTCCGGGTCGCCAAGGAGCTCGCCGCCGAGCACCCGGACTGGGTGATGCTCTACCAGTACGGCAACCCCGACAACGCCGGTGCGCACTACGCCACCACCGGCCCCGAGATCCTCGCCGACCTGCCCTCGGTCACCCACTTCGTGGCCGGCCTGGGCACCACCGGCACCCTGATGGGTGTCGGCCGCTATCTGCGCGAGCAGGTCCCCGGCGTCCAGATCGTGGCCGCCGAACCGCGCTACGACGACGTGGTCTACGGCCTGCGCAACCTCGACGAGGGCTTCATCCCCGAGCTGTACGACGAGTCGGTGCTCACCACCCGCTTCTCGGTCGGCTCCGAGGACGCGGTCCGCCGCACCCGCGAACTCCTCGCCGAGGAAGGGATCTTCGCCGGCATCTCGACGGGCGCGGCGCTGCACGCCGCGATCGGCGTCGGCCGGAAGGCGGTCCGCGCCGGGCAGGCCGCCGACATCGTCTTCGTCGTCGCCGACGGCGGCTGGAAGTACCTCTCGACCGGCGTCTACACCGCCGAGTCCACCGAGGCGGCGATCGCCACGCTGCACGGGCAGCTCTGGGCGTAGCGCGCCCCCGGCGCCGGGCCGCTCCAGCGGGGGCTGGGGCGGGCCCGGCAGCGCACGCCGTACGGCCCGGTAACGGGGCGGGCTGCGGAGGGCGTCGTACGGCCGGCGAGGGGGCTCTCGGGCGGGCGTCGCACGGCCGTGCGGGCCGTCAGCCCGGACTGGTGATTCCGCCCACAGCTCGCCCCGCCGGAGGAGCCACCGGACCTTTTGCGCCTTACGCTCGTGGGCACCGCACAGAACGCCCAAGACCCGGCAGCACCCGGCAAAGGCCCCGCCGGGAGTACCCGCACGGACCGCCGGCCGCCGCCCCCGCCCACGGAGGTTCACCCCCGTATGAAGCTCACTGTCGTCGGATGCTCGGGGTCGTTCCCTTCGACGGAATCGGCCTGTTCGAGCTACCTCCTGGAGGCCGACGGCTTCAGGCTGCTCCTCGACATGGGCAACGGCGCCCTGGGCGAGCTGCAGCGCCACTCCGGCCTGTACGACCTGGACGCGGTGATCCTGTCGCATCTGCACGCCGATCACTGCATCGACCTGTGCGGCTATTTCGTGGTGCGCTACTACCGCCCGGACGGCGGCCGCTGCGACCCGATGCCGGTCTACGGGCCGGCCGGCACCGAGCGGCGGCTCACGGCCGCGCACGCCGATGTGCCGCACGACGGCGCGATGAGCGAGGTCTTCGACTTCCGTACGCTGACGCCGGGCACGTTCACCGTCGGGCCGTTCACCATCCACGCCGAGCGGGTCAGCCACCCGGTGGAGGCGTTCGGCTTCCGCATCGAGCACAACGGCCGGTCGCTGACGTACTCCGGCGACACCGGGCCGTGCGAGGCGCTGGACTCCCTGGCGGCGGGCAGTGACCTCTTCCTGTGCGAGGCGTCGTTCACCTACGGCAAGGAAGACATCCCGGACCTGCACCTCAACGGCCGGGAGGCCGGCGAGCACGCCCGGCGGGCGGGCGTCGGTCGGCTGGTGCTCACCCACATCCCGCCGTGGACCGACCCGGAGATCAGCGTCCGCGACGCGCAGAAGGTCTACGACGGGCCGGTCGAGGTCGCCCGGGCGGGCGCGGCCTACGAGGTCTGAGCGGGCGGACCGGCCCCCGCCGCACACGCAAAGGCCCCGGAACCACAGCTGGTTCCGGGGCCTTTCGCGTGGTGGGGCCGGACGCCCGTGGGCGCGGCGGCTACGCCTTCGTCAGGTCCTCGATCTCCTCCTCGGGCTCCCGGCCCGGGGTGGTCAGGTTGAACTTGCTGATCGCGAAGCGGAACAGCACGTAGTAGACCACCGCGAAGGCCAGACCGATCGGGATGATCATCCAGGGCTTGGTGGCGAGGGGCCAGTTGATCGCGTAGTCGATGAAGCCGGCCGAGAAGGTGAAGCCGTCGTGCACGCCCAGGGCCCAGGTCAGCGCCATCGAGACGGCGGTCAGCACCGCGTGGATGGCGTACAGCACCGGGGCGATGAACATGAACGAGAACTCGATCGGCTCGGTGATGCCGCAGACGAACGAGGTCAGCGCCAGCGAGATCATCATGCCCAGCACGGCCTTGCGGCGCTCGGGGCGGGCGGCGTGCGCGATGGCGAGGGCGGCGGCCGGCAGGCCGAACATCATGATCGGGAAGAAGCCGGACATGAACTGGCCGGCGGACGGGTCGCCGGCGAAGAAGCGGCCGATGTCGCCGTGCGCGACCTTGCCCGCGGCGTCGGTGAAGTCACCGAGCTGGAACCACGAGACGGTGTTGACGAACTGGTGCATGCCGATGGGCAGCAGCGCCCGGTTGATCAGGCCGAAGAGGCCGGAGCCGGCCGCGCCGAGCCCGGTCATCCACTCGCCGAAGCTGGAGATGGCGCTGCCGACCGGCTCCCAGACGAGGAGGAACAGCACGCCGACGGCGGTGCCGACGAACGCCATGATGATCGGGACGAGCCGGCGGCCGTTGAAGAAGCCCAGCCATTCCTTCAGTTGCTTGCGGTGGTAGCGCTGCCAGAGGACCGCGGCGAGCAGGCCCATGACGATGCCGCCGAGGACGCCGGGGTTGTTGACGACCGGCTCGACCCACTTGCCCTTCTCGATGTGGCCCTCGGTGACCGGGAACGCCTTGAGGACGTTGCTGTAGACCAGGAAGCCGACCAGGGCGGCGAGCGCGGTGGAGCCGTCGGACTTCTTCGCGAAGCCGATGGCCACGCCTATGCAGAACAGCAGCGGCAGGTTGTCGAAGACCGCGCCACCGGCCGCGGCGAAGACCTTGCTGACGTCGATCCAGCCCAGGCCCTTCTCACCGAAGACGTCCGGCTGGCCGAGGCGGTTGAGGATGCCCGCGGCGGGCAGTACGGCGATCGGCAGCTGGAGGCTGCGGCCGATCTTCTGCAGGCCCTGGAACAGGCCGGAGCCCCGCTTCTTCGCGGGGGCCGCCTTCGCGGCGGTGGCCGAACTCATCGGATTCCTCCTGGTGAAGCGGGCACACGAAGGGGGAAGGCCCGCTGGTTGGTCTACACCTTGGTCTACACCACCGGTGGTTTAGACCATTCTTAGCATGTAGCCCGGGCATAAAGGAATCCATTCTTCCAAGTGGTGTGGACCACAGGGCGACCGGCCCCCGAAACGCCCTGCTCACGGCCCCGCGGGCCCGTCCGGCGGCCCCCGTGCGCCGGACGCCCCGCCCCTACTTCACGTTCTCCCGCTCCATCGCGTCCCCCACCTCGTCCGGCTCGCGCCCCGGTGTCCGGAGGTCGAACTTCGTGATCACGAAACGGAAGATGAGGTAGTAGACGGCGGCGAAGCACAGGCCGATCGGAATGATCAACCAGGGTTTCGTCGCCAGCCCCCAGTTGATGACGTAGTCGATCAGACCGGCCGAGAAGCTGAAGCCGTCGTGCACCCCCAGCGCCCAGGTCACCGCCATGGAGGCGCCGGTGAGCAGCGCATGGGCCGCGTACAGCAGCGGTGCGATGAAGAGGAACGAGTACTCGATCGGCTCGGTGATGCCGGTCACGAACGAGGTCAGTGCCACGGAGAGCATCAGCCCGCCGACCTCCTTGCGGCGGTGCGGCTTGGCGCAGTGCGTGATCGCCAGGGCGGCCGCCGGGAGCGCGAACATCATGATCGGGAAGAAGCCCGAGGTGAACTGGCCGGCGTTCGGGTCGCCCGCCAGGAACATGTTGATGTCGCCGTGCACCACCGTGCCGTCCGGCTTGGTGTAGCTGCCGAACTGGAACCAGATGGGCACGTTGAGGAACTGGTGCAGCCCGATCACCAGCAGCGCTCTGTTCGCCACGCCGAAGACGCCCGCCCCCCAGGAGCCGAGGTCGCTGAGCCATCGGCTGAAGCTCTCCAGCGCGTCTCCGATGGGCGGCCAGACCCACAGACACAGCGCGGCGAAGGCGATCGCCACGAACGCCATGATGATCGGGACCAGCCGGCGGCCGTTGAAGAAGCCGAGCCAGTCGACGAGTCTGGTGCGGTGGTAGCGGGCCCAGAAGAAGGCGGCGAGCAGCCCGATGACGATGCCGCCGAACACGCCGGGATTCTGGTACGTGAACGCCGTGGCCGTCGCGTCCGGGGCCACACAGCCGACCCCGGGCACGGGCTTCGCGCCGCCGGCGCAGACCTTGGGGAACTGCCGCAGGACGCCGTAGTAGACGAGGAAGCCGGCGAGGGCGGCAAGAGCGGTGGAGCCGTCGGACTTCTTGGCCATGCCGATGGCCACGCCCACACAGAAGAGCAGGGGGAGCCCGAGGGCGCCGTCGAGGAGGGCGCTGCCCGCGCCCATCATGACCTTGGAGACCGCGTCCCAGCCCAGCCCCTTGGCGCCGAACACGTCCGGTTGCCCGAGGCGGTTGAGGATCCCCGCCGCGGGCAGGACCGCAATCGGCAGCTGCAGACTCCGCCCCATCTTCTGCAGCCCCTGGAAGAGGTCCGACGCCCGGTTCCTCCTCGGCTCCGCCGCCGCTGCGTCCGCACTCATCCGCGCCGTCCTCCCGGCAGCCGCCCCGTCGACGGCCGGCCCGCTGCGTACCGCATACTGGTGGTGTAGACCACTTGGCGGTGGGCGCCGAACGTGCGCCCGCCGTCGCGTGATCACCGTCCCGGTGATCGCCCACCCGGTGATCGCCATCCTTCGTCAGATAGCGGACAAACGCCCACATAGTTGGGCTGAACGTGCGTTACGGTGTGAAAACCGCACGGCGGAACCGCCGGCGGCCGAGACAAGCAGGAGTGGACATGGCCAGCAAGGCTGAGAAGATCGTCGCCGGCCTCGGCGGACTCGACAACATCGAAGAGGTCGAAGGCTGCATCACCCGCCTCCGCACCGAGGTCTCCGACGCCTCCCTCGTCGACGAGGCCGCCCTCAAGGCCGCCGGCGCCCACGGCGTCGTCAAGATGGGCACCGCGATCCAGGTCGTCATCGGCACCGACGCCGACCCCATCGCCGCCGAAATCGAAGACATGATGTGAGGACCTGAGCCCGCCGGGCCGGCCCCCGACCGCGCCCCGCTCACCCTCCGCAAGGCCCCGCCCCCGGACGCCCCACCGCCCGGAACGGGGCCTTCACCATTCCCCGATAGGGTCTACGCCATGTCTCGCATCGACGGCCGCACCCCCGAACAGCTCCGCCCCGTCACCATCGAACGCGGCTGGAGCAAGCACGCCGAAGGCTCCGTCCTCATCGCCTTCGGCGACACCAAAGTCTTCTGCACCGCCTCCGTCACCGAAGGCGTACCCCGCTGGCGCAAGGGCACCGGCGAGGGCTGGGTCACCGCCGAGTACTCGATGCTGCCCCGCTCCACCAACACCCGCGGCGACCGGGAATCCGTCCGCGGCAAGATCGGCGGCCGCACCCACGAGATCAGCCGCCTCATCGGCCGCTCCCTGCGCGCCGTCATCGACTACAAGGCCCTCGGCGAGAACACCATCGTCCTCGACTGCGACGTCCTCCAGGCCGACGGCGGCACCCGCACCGCGGCGATCACCGGCGCCTACGTCGCGCTGGCCGACGCCATCACCTGGGCCCAGCACAAGAAGCTGATCAAGCACGGCCGCAAGCCGCTCACCGGCACCGTCTCCGCGGTCAGCGTCGGCATCGTCGACGGCACCCCGCTCCTCGACCTCTGCTACGAGGAGGACGTCCGCGCCGAGACCGACATGAACGTCGTCTGCACCGGCGACGGCCGCTTCGTCGAGGTCCAGGGCACCGCCGAGGCCACCCCCTTCGCCCGCGACGAACTCAACGCCCTCCTCGACCTCGCGGTCGGCGGCTGCACCGAACTCGACACCATCCAGCGGACGGCGCTGGAGCGGACGCTCTGACGCGGGCGCTCTGACGCGAGAGGTGCTGCGAGCGGGGTCCCTGCCGGATGGTCGGGGGCCCTGCCGGATGGGCGGGGGCCCTGCCGGATGGGCGGGGGCCCTGCCGGGGTCCTGCGGGTGGGGGCGACCTGTGGCCGGATCGCGCCCCCGTCCCGCCGCCCGACGGCCGGATCACGCCGCCGCCGGGCCACCGGGCAACCAAAAAGCCCCCACCCCGCGTTTCCTCCTTTGCCTGCACATGACCCGGGGCGCCCGCCCCGGCTCATGCCCCGCCGAGGAAGGAAACGCACTCCATGGCCCCCCGCACCCTCCGCCGCCCCGCCCCCGTCGCCCTCGCCGCGTTAGCCGCCGTCACCCTCACCGTCCCGCTCCTCTCCTCCTGCGGAGCCGTTCAGAAGGCCGTGGACTGCGCCAAGACCGCCACCTCCGTCGTCAACGCCGTCGACAAGCTCCAGCAGGCCGCGGACAACGCCCTCACCGACCCGAAGAAGACCGAGCAGGCCCTCGACAACATCGACAGCAACCTGCGCAAGCTCAGCAGCGAGGCCAACGACCCCGAGCTGTCCAAGGCCATCGACAAGACCAACACCGGCATCAAGAACGCCCGCAAGGACATCGAGAACAACAAGGCGCCCGACATCCAGCCGATCGTCGACGGCACGAGCCAGGTGACCAAGATCTGCACCCCGGGCTGACCGGCGGGCCGACCGGCGTACGGCGGTGGTGCCCCGCCCCGGGGCACCTCCCGGTACCACGCCCGGGATAATCGGCCCATGCAGCCAGAAACCGGCGGACGCCCCGCGACCCCCCGACGCCTGATCCTCGCCACCCGCAACGCCGGCAAGATCCGCGAACTCCACGCCATCCTGGACGCGGCCGGCCTCGACGTCGAACTCGTCGGCGCCGACGCCTATCCCGAGGTCCCGGACGTCAAGGAAACCGGCGTCACGTTCGCCGAGAACGCCCTCCTCAAGGCGCACGCCCTGGCCCGGGCCACCGGCCACCCGGCCGTCGCCGACGACTCCGGCCTCTGCGTCGACGTCCTCGGCGGCGCCCCGGGCATCCTCTCCGCCCGCTGGTCCGGCAAGCACGGCGACGACCAGGCCAACCTCGACCTCCTGCTCGCCCAACTCGCCGACATCGCCGAGGAACACCGCGCCGCCCACTTCGCCTGCGCCGCGGCCCTCGCCCTCCCGGACGGCACCGAACGCGTCGTCGAGGGCACGCTCGAAGGCACCCTCCGCCACACCCCCTCCGGCACCGGTGGCTTCGGCTACGACCCCATCCTCCAGCCCCTCGGCGAGGACCGGACCTGCGCCGAACTCACCTCCGACGAGAAGAACGCCATCAGCCACCGGGGGAAGGCGTTCCGGGCGCTGGTTCCGGTGGTGCGGGAGTTGTTGGGCTGAGCAACAGCGAAGGGCGCGGCACCGATGGGGTGCCGCGCCCTTCCGCTGTGGGCCCGGTGGGACTCGAACCCACGACACACCGGACCTAAACCGGCGCCCTCTGGCCAGCTGGGGTACGGGCCCGCGGCGCCTACTCTACTGTGCTCGATCACCCGGCCGTCCGGGGATGGCCGGACCGCAGGACCGGCGGGAGAAGGTCCGGGTCTGGCTGTGGCAGGAGGGACACAGATAACGCAGGTTCTCCAGGCGGTTGTCCAGCCGGTCACCGTTGACGTGGTCGATCTCCAGGACGAGGCGTTTGCCCTGCCAGCAGTCCCCGAGCCCGCATGCGGCGCAGCGCCGCGGCACGCGCTTCTCGTCGAGAGCACGACGCAGCAGCACCGTTCTCTCCCGGCGGGAGCCGGAAGGGCGTTGCCGGAGGATGTCGTCCGCCCGCCTCCGGTGCGGGGAAGGGACGCCCCGACCGTGCGCCTGGCCGGTGAAGTGCGCGGTCGACAGGCCGTACGCGTCGATGTCGCGCCGCACGGCCCGGCGGGATGAGCTGCCGACGGGCAGGCCGAGCTGACGCAGCACGCCGGCGATGCTCCGGGAGGAGGCCACGGCCGATGCGAGGGCGTTCCGGGGGAGCGGTGGAGCGCCCCGTTTCCGTCGGCGGAAGTGGGAGGTGTCGATGCCGAACTGGTCCAGCTTGCGGTGCAGATGGGTGTAGGCGCTGTCGTAGGGCGGTACCCCCAGGTACTCCAGCATGTCCCGGATGCTGTGGGAGTGTGCGGCGGCTTCGCTCAGCAGCGCTGCGGTGTAGACGCGGCGCGGTCGGCGGGGGAGCGGCTCGTCGACGAAGTGCGCGGTGCTGATCCCGTAGTGGTCGAGCCGCTTTCGAACGTAGCGCAGGGAAGCACTGCCCAAGGGGGAGCCGAGCTTGCGCAGCAGGTCGACCAGGCTGACGGACGAAGCCGCCGTACGGGCCAGCAGGTCGTGCGGGTAGCTGGTGCGCCGACTCATGCCGCGGTCCTTCGCCTGCGGCCGCGATAGGTGTCCGTTACCGCATGGCAGTTGGGGCACAGCAAGCGCACGTTGTGCGGCCGGTTGTCCCACCACTCGCCGTTGATGTGGTCGACCTCCAGGCGCAGTGGCCGGTCGTTCCATTCCGTGCCCGTCCCACAGTCCGCGCAGCGCTCCGGAACTCCCTGCCGTAGTAGCTCCCTGCGCAGCCGCTCGCCTCCGACGCGGCCGTCCGCCGGCGATCCGAGGACCAGCCAGTCGCGGGTGGCGACTTCACCGCGCCGCCGCGGAGTCGCGGTGAAGTGGGAGGTGTCCACGCCCAGTTCGGCGATGCGGCGGCCGATGTGTGCCTGGTTGCCGCCGACGGGGCTGATTCCGAGGCGGCGGACGACCTCGGCGACGCTGTGCGAGAGGGCCACCAGTTCGCGGAGTGCGGCCTCGGTGTGGCGTACGCGTCCGGAGGTGAAGTGGGTGGTGTCGATACCCGCTTCGAGCATCTTGGCGCGCAGATACCGTCTGCTGCCGGGCGTCGGCGTCCCGCCGAACCACCGCACCGCATCGTCGTACGACGTCGATGCGCGCGCCGCTGCCACCAGCCGCTCGTAGGTGTACTTGACCGGCATACGTCCCCCTCGTCCCACGCGCCGGACCGCCCCGGCGCCCGCTCGAACAGAACAACGATCGAACGCCGGGGCGGTTACGCAGGGTCAGGAGGAGGAACGGCGGGGGCGGGTCAGAAGCGGGGTTCCTGGGTTTGGGCGGTGATGAGTTCGACGGCCTCTTCCTTGGTGGCTACCGAGGGCGGGGAGCCGTCGAGGGGCTGCTGGGCGGTTTCCTTCATGCAGGCGACGGCGATGACGCCGACGAGGGCGGCGCCCATCGTGTAGTAGGCGGGGACCATCACGTTGTTGCCGAAGGCGTCCATCAGGGCGGTGATGACGAGCGGGGTGGTGCCGCCGAAGAGGGAGACCGCGAGGTTGTAGCCGATGGAGAGGGAGCCGTAGCGGACGTTGGTGGGGAACAGGGCGGGGAGGGCCGCGGACATGGTGCCCAGGAGGCAGACCAGACAGAGGCCGAGGAGGGCCATGCCGAGGCAGACCGTGAGGATCGTGCCCTGTTTGACCAGCAGGAAGGCCGGGATGGCCAGGAGGAAGAAGCCGAGCATGCCGGCCATCAGGAGGGGCTTGCGGCCGTAGCGGTCGTTGAGTTTGCCGACCGAGGAGATGACGCACATCAGGGCGATCATCGCGCCGAGCAGGATCAGCAGGCCGTGGGACTCCTCGTAGTGGAGGGTGTCCGTCAGGTAGGTCGGCATGTAGGAGAGCAGCATGTAGTCGGTGATGTTGTACGCGCCGACCAGGGCGATGCAGAGGATGAGGGTGGGCCACTGCTGGGCGAAGATTTCGCCCAGCTTCTTCTTCGGGGCGTTTTCGGAGAGGTGGGAGAACTCCCCTTCGGCCTCGACGACGGAGCCGGTGGCGCTGTGGGTGTGGGACGCCTCGAATTTCTGGAAGGCGGGGGTTTCGTCGAGCCTGACCCGCAGGTAGAGGCCGACCAGGCCGAGCGGGCCGGCGATGAGGAAGGGCAGGCGCCAGGCCCAGGAGTTCATCGCGTCGTCGCCCAGCAGGGTGGTGAGGAGCAGGACGATGCCGGCGGCGCCGGTGTAGCCGATGAGGGTGCCGAGTTCGAGGAAGCTGCCGAAGAAGCCGCGCTTCTTGTCGGGGGCGTATTCGGCGATGAAGGTCGAGGCGCCGCCGTATTCGCCGCCGGTGGAGAAGCCCTGGATGAGGCGGAAGAGGATGAGCAGGGTCGGGGACCAGAAGCCGATGGTGTCGTAGGACGGGATCAGGCCGATGCAGAAGGTGCCCAGGGCCATCATGATCATGGTGAGGGCGAGGACCTTCTTGCGGCCGATGCGGTCGCCGAGCGGGCCGAAGTAGGCGCCGCCGAGGGGCCGTACGAGGAAGGCGACGGCGAAGGTGGCGAAGGACGACAGCAGGCTGGTGGTGTCGCTGCCGCCGGGGAAGAAGACCTTGCCGATGGTGACCGCGAGGTAGCTGTAGATCCCGAAGTCGAACCACTCCATGGCGTTGCCGAGGGCGGCGGCCTTCACCGCGCGCTTGACGACGCGCTCGTCGGTGACGGTGATGTCGGTGCGCCGGAGCCGGGGATTTCTTCGCCGGGCGACGGCACGGAAGAGCCACCGGTGGCGCTTGAGCGCTTCCCGGTCCTGGTCGGGAGCGCGTTCGGCTTCTGTGCTACCGGTCGGCACGAGGCGGTCCTCTCGGTCGGTCGGCGCGCGGGGCGCGGCGGGTGCGACGGATACGACAGGTGCGCCTGCGCAGTGGAGCGCGGATCAAACCACTCTGGCGGTATGAAGCGACGTACGTCACGTGTGGGTGGGCCGTCCGGGGTGGGGTGGGGCGGATCATCGGGGGTGCGCCAGGGGTGCGGCAGGGCTTGTTACAGGACTGGTACACAGCCGCGCGGTGACCGCAGTATTCGGGCAATCAGCCTGTGTGGCGGGGGCGGGAGAGTGGCGGCGTCGGGCGTGGCAGTCGTGTTTGCTGGTGGGGTACGGGGTGTGGTCCCCGGGAGGAGATCGTGATGACGGACCGCGAAGGGTCCCGCTGGGTGCGGGGGCGTACCGCGCTGGTGGCCTTTGTCGTGGTGACGGCGCTGGCGGCGGGCGGGGTGTGGTTCAGCCAGGTGTCGGACCGGGCGTCGGCGGTGGACGCGGCGCCGAAGACGGCGGCGGTGCAGGACGTCAAGGAGGACGCCAAGCAGTCGGGGGGTCTGCCGGGGGTGCGGGACTGCGGTATCGGGGAGCCCGAGGTGAAGCCGCAGGTGATCACGTTGACGTGTGCGGACGCGGGGATGGTGGCGACCGCGATCACGTGGAAGAAGTACGGGGCGCGGGATGCGCTCGGGGTGGGTGTGGTGCAGGTGGAGAAGACCGCCGCCGGTGTGGGGACGGATTCGGGTTTTCCGGCGACGTTCCGGCTGTACAACCCGAAGCCGGTGGACGGCGGGTTGGCGTTCACGGGTCTTGAGGTGACGTACGAGGGGTCGACGCCGCTCGGGGACACGACGGAGATGTACAACCTCGCGTGATGGGGATTCGAGGCCGGATCGCTCTGGCCATTTCGTGTATGACGGCGCTGGCTGTGGTGGTGCTCGGGTTCGCCGTGCACCACATAGCGGATGCGGAGCGGGAGCGTTCGGCGCGGTCGTATCAGGACGACCGGCTGAGTTCGGCGCTGCAGATCTATGAGCGGGACGGGACGCTGGCGCTGGGTGCGCAGCTGGATGACGCGACGTTGCCGGGGCCGTTGCGGGATGCGGTGTTCAAGAACCGTTCGGGGACGTACGTCAGCGGTGGTGAGGATCCGCGGGTGTGGGCGGCGACCGGGGTCGGTGACGGTGCGGGGGGCCGGCCGGCGCGGTCGTTGTCGGTGTCGGCGGCGTATCCGGATGACGATCCGGCGCAGGTGGCGTTGGACCGGGCGTTGTTGATCGCGGGGTGTGGCACGGTCGCGTTGATGGCGGTGGTGTCGTGGTTCGTGGCGCAGCGGTTGTCGCGGCGGTTGCGGCTCAGTGCGGCGGCGGCGCGGCGGATCGCGGCGGGGGAGCCGCCGGATGCGGATGCGCTGGCGAGCAACGGCCGGGACGAGGTGGCGGAGCTGGGCCGGAGTGTGCATCACATGGCGACGTCGTTGGCGGCGCGGGTGGAGGCCGAGCGGGAGTTCACGGCGGATGTGGCGCACGAGTTGCGGACGCCGGTGGCGGGTCTGGTGGCGGCGGCGGAGTTGTTGCCGCAGCCGCGGGCGGTGGAGATGGTCCGGGACCGGGCGCAGGCGATGCGGCGGCTGGTGGAGGATCTTTTGGAGGTGTCGCGGCTGGACGCGGGGGTGGAGCGGGCGGATCTTGACGCTTGTGAGCTGCCGTCGTTGGTGCGGGGGATCGTGAAGCGGGCGGCGCGGCAGCGTGGGGTGGACGAGGTGTCGGTGTCCGTGGAGGGGGAGCCGCGGATCGTGGAGACGGATCGGCGGCGGGTGGAGCGGGTGCTGGTGAATCTGCTGGCGAACGCGGCCAAGCACGGGAAGCCGCCGATCGAGGTGGTGGTGGCCGGGTCGCGGATCGTGGTGCGGGATCACGGGCCGGGTTATCCGGCGGAGTTGTGTGCGGAGGGGCCGCGGCGGTTCCGTACGGCGGCGCCGGAGCGGGGGACCGGGCACGGTCTGGGGTTGACGATCGCGGCGGGGCAGGCGGAGGTGCTGGGGGCGCGGCTGGACTTCGGCGCCGCCGCGGAGGGCGGCGCCGAGGCCGTGCTGGAGTTGCCGGACCGGGCGGCGGTGGGGCTGGCGGTGCCGGCCCCTGGCCTGTGAGGGGTTACAGCCCGAGGTCCTTGATGATCTTGGCGACGTGGCCGGTGGCCTTGACGTTGTAGAGGGCGCGTTCGACCTTGCCGTCCTCGTCGAGGATGACGGTGGAGCGGATGACGCCGGTGACGGTCTTGCCGTAGAGCTTCTTCTCGCCGAAGGCGCCGTAGCTCTCCAGGACGGTCTTGTCGGGGTCGCCGAGGAGGGTGACCTTGAGGTCTTCCTTCTCGCGGAACTTGGCGAGCTTCTCCGGCTTGTCGGGGGAGATGCCGATGACGTCGTAGCCGTGGCCGGTGAGGAAGTCGAGGTTGTCGGTGAAGTCGCAGGCCTGCTTGGTGCAGCCGGGGGTGAGGGCGGCGGGGTAGAAGTAGACGATGACCTTGCGGCCCTTGTGGTCGGCGAGCGAGACCTGCTTGCCGTCCGCGTCGGGCAGGGTGAAGGCGGGGGCGGTGTCGCCGGGCTGCAGTCGCTCGCTCATGGCTCTCCTCGTACGGCGGTGTCAGCGGGATCGGTACGCCTTCGACATTAGCCACCGGCACCGACAGCCGGGGCGTGTGGGGCGTGCAGGGCGCGCGAAACGGGGGTGCTGTGGGGCGCACGCGGGTGTGAGCTGACAGACTGTCCATCATCGAATGGCGCGAGACGACGGAGGCAGCGCGGTGGCGGAGGCCAGGACCCCGGCGCAGATCGAGGCGGACATCGTCCGCAGGCGGCAGGAGCTCGCCGTCACGCTCGACGAGATCGGTGTGCGGCTGCACCCGAAGACGATCATGGGTGAGGCGAAGGCGAAGGCGATGTCGGCGGTGGACCGTACGGCGGGCCGGGCGTATGTGGTCACCCACCGTGCGCTCGCGGACGTGCGGGGGCAGTTGGTGTCGGAGGACGGGGCGCCGCGGCTGGAGCGGATCGTTCCGGTGGCGTTGATCGGGGTGGCCGTGGTGGGGCTGCTGACGCTGCGGGCCAGGCGGCGCGACTGAGCGGCGGGGCCGGTCGGCGCGACCGAGGGGCGCGGTGGAGCCGCCGCGCGGAGGTCGGTGGCCGGGCCGACGCGGGCTGCGGTGCGTGATCGGGGCGCCGGGCCAGGTACGGTCATGGCGTGAGCCCGAATAACACCAAGGACACCCACGACAAGCTGCCGATCCGGATGCTGCACGACCGTGTGCTGGTCCGGACGGACATTCCCGAGGGCGAGCGCCGCTCGTCGGGGGGCATCGTCATTCCCGCGACCGCGGCCGTCGGCCGGCGCCTGGCCTGGGCCGAGGTCGTCGCCGTGGGGCAGAACGTGCGGACCGTCGAGGTGGGCGACCGGGTGCTGTACGACCCGGAGGACCGGGCCGAGGTCGAGGTGCGCGGTGTGGCGTACGTGCTGATGCGCGAGCGGGATCTGCACGCGGTGGCCGCGGAGCGGCTGGAGGGCGCGGACGACGCGACGGGGCTGTACCTGTAGCCGGTGGCGGTGGGTACGCAGGACGAGTGCGGGCGGTGACCGGGGTCACCGCCCGTTCCGCTGTCCGGACCTGCCCGTTTTGCTAGCCTCGAAGGACCCGACGAGACGCGCCGTACCGGGTCAGGACAAGACGACGCACCCCTGTTGAAGCTGAGGTTCACGGAGGTGCCGTCATGGCGTGGGTCCTGCTCGTGGTCGCCGGTCTGCTGGAGGTCGGCTGGTCGATCGGGATGAAGTTCACCGAGGGGTTCACCCGGCTGTGGCCGAGCGTGTTCACCGGTGCGGGCATCGTCGTCAGCATGATGCTGCTGTCGTACGCGGCCCGGACCCTGCCGATCGGTACGGCCTACGGCGTGTGGGTCGGCATCGGGGCGGCCGGTGCCGCGGTGGTCGGGATGGCGGTGCTCGGTGAGCCCGCCACGGCGGCCCGGATCTTCTTCATCTGTCTGCTGCTGGTGGCCGTGGTCGGTCTGAAGGCGACGTCCGGCCACTGACCTGACCCTGCCCCCTTCTCCGGTGCCCGACGTGCGTCACATGCCCCATCGGGCGCGCAGCCGCCGGCTCAGTGCGTCGCCGTCCGGGCCCGCGGTGGGGAACTCCTCCGTGGGCTGGGTGGTCGGCGGGGTCGGGGTCGGGAAGGTGGGGGAGGGCGGCCGGGTGGTCGGCGGGGTGGGCGGGCCGGTGGTCGGGGTGGGCCGGGTCGGGGAGTCGGACGGCCCGGGGGAGGGCGGGGCGGAGTCGCTGGGGGACGGCGACTCGCTGTCGGAGGGTTCCACCGACGGTGAGGGTTCGGCGCCGTCCGCGAGCTGCAGGTCGAAGTCGTGGACCGGGCGGCCGCGCAGGGCGGCCGCGGTGTAGTCGGCCCAGATCTGGGCGGGGAAGTCGCCGCCGTTGACCCGGTCCAGGCCGGCGGCGCCGTACAGCGGCTCCTGTGCGGCGGTCTCCGGGTGCTGGCCGAGGACGGCGACGACGGTGGCCAGGTCGGGGGTGTAGCCGGCGAACCAGGCCGCCTTGTCCTGCTCGGCGGTGCCGGTCTTGCCGGCGGCGGGGCGCCCGGCGGCCTGGGCGGCGGTGCCGGTGCCGCCGTCGACGACGCTGCGCAGGATGGAGGTGGTGGTGTCGGCGGCCTCGCGCGGGATCGCGGTGGTTGTCTCGCGGTCGGGCAGCTCGATCTCCTCCTCGCCCTTGGTGATCTTGCCGATGAGGGTGTACGGGCGGCGTTCGCCGTGCCGGGCGAGGGTGGTGTACGCCTGGGTCATGTCCAGGACGCTGGGGGTGGCGGTGCCCAGGGCGATCGCGCCGCGGGAGGCGGCGAGGCCGGGGGCGTCGGCGGGGATGCCCAGGTCGACGGCGGTGTCCTTGACCTTGTCCGGGCCGACGTCGATGCCCATCTGGGCGTAGACGGCGTTGACGGACTTGTCGGTGGCCTCGGTGACGGTGATCGGCCCGTAGGAGCGGTCGTCCTCGTTGGCGGGCGCGAATCCGGTGGCGTGGCCGTTGCTGACGGTCATCCGCTTGTTGTCGCCGTCGTAGACGGTGTTCGGGGTGATGGGGTCGCCGTCCTGGGTGGTGGCGTGGTGCTGCACGGCGGAGGCGAAGACGAGCGGCTTGAAGGTGGAGCCGACCTGGTAGTCGCGGCGGGTGGCGCTGTTGACGTACTGCCTGGCGTAGTCGATGCCGCCGTAGAGGGCGACGACCCGGCCGGTGCGGACGTCGATGGAGGCGCCGCCGGCGCGGACGTAGCCGTCGGTGGTGCGGGAGTCGTCGAGCCGGTCCATCAAGCGGGTGTCGACGGCGCGCACGAAGGCGTTCTGGCGCCGTCTGTTGAGGGTGGTGGTGATGCGGTAGCCGCCGGCGCGCAGGGTGTCCTCGTCGAGGATGTGGTGGTCGGTGAGGTAGTCCTTGACCGCTTCGACGAGGTAGCCGCGCTGGCCGGTCAGTCCGGGCGAGGTGCGGGCGGGCCGGGGCACCGGGAAGCGCATCGCGGCGCGTTCGCCGGGGCCGAGCCACTTCAGCTTGACCATGCCGTCCAGGACGTAGTTCCAGCGGGCCAGTGCGCGCGGGGTGTTGGCGGGGTGGGCGGTGACGTCGTAGACGCTGGGGGCGTTGAGGAGCGCCGCGAGGTAGGCGCCCTGGGCGGTGGTGAGCTTCGCCGAGTCGACGCCGTAGTAGGCCTGGGCGGCGGCCTGGATGCCGTAGGCGTTGCGGCCGTAGTAGCTGGAGTTGAGGTAGCCCTGGAGGATGTTGTCCTTGCTGACCCGGCGGTCCAGTTTGACGGCGATGAAGAACTCCTTGGCCTTGCGGGTGAGGGTCTGTTCCTGGCCGAGGTAGTAGTTCTTGACGTACTGCTGGGTGATGGTGGAGCCGGACTGCTTGCCCTTGCCGGTGAGGGTGTTCCAGGCGGCCCGCAGCATGGCGGCCGGGTCGACGGCGGACTCGGAGTAGAAGTCGCGGTCCTCGGCGGCGAGCACGGCCTGCTGGACGGACCTGGGCACCTGGCCGAGCGTCACGTTCTGCCGGTTGACGTCACCGTCGCGGGCCAGTTCGGAGCCGTCGGAGTAGAGGTAGACGTTGCTCTGGGCCTTGGCGGCGCTGTTGGCGGGCGGGATGTCGACGAGCAGGTAGCCGGCGATCAGTGCGCCGATGAGGAGCAGCAGGAAGCCCAGCACGGTGCCGAGCACCGTGCGCCAGCTGGGCAGCGCCCGCCGCCAGACTGTGCGATGTCCGCTCATGTCGGTATGGACTCCTCGGCCACCGCCGAGGGTTGTACCGCGGCGGAACGCTCTCGTGTCGGGGGATGTGCACCGTACGCCGGAAAAGCACCTGTTGCCCGTGGGGAAACTTTCGCATCATGTGTCCCGTTCAGCGGGGTTGGCGCGCACCTGTTCCCGCCACCGGACCGGCCGAATGGCGCCCATGGCTCACCCGGACGGGTGGTAATTCGATGGTGCCCGCCGTGCCCACGACTTAGGCTCCGGTGCTTTGCCGTCCGAACGGGAACGAGAACGGGCCGGGTGAGCGTGCGTGTGGTGCGTGGCGGTGGCGGCCGGCAGCTTCCGGCGGTACGCCACCTATCGGGTCGCGACGGCGGCCGGGGTGTTCACCAACACCGTCTTCGGCTTCATCGTGGCGTACACCTTCGTCGCGCTGTGGGCCGAGCGGCCGCATCTGGGCGGCTACGGCCAGGCGCAGGCGCTGACCTTCGTGTGGGTCGCGCAGGCGCTGCTGGCGGCGGCGGCGCTGATGGGCGGCGGCGGCCTGGAGGAGCTGCAGGAGCGGATCCGGACCGGTGACGTCGCGGTGGACCTGTACCGGCCGGCGGACCTGCAGCTGTGGTGGCTGGCCGCGGACCTGGGCCGGGCCGGGATGCAGCTGATCGGCCGCGGGGTGGTGCCGATGGCGGTGGGCGCGCTGGTCTTCCCGCTGGCGCTGCCCGGGGACGCGCTGACCTGGGGCTGGTTCCTGCTGTCGGTGCTGCTGGGCATCGTGGTCAGCTTCGGGCTGCGCTATCTGGTGGCGCTGGCGTCGTTCTGGCTGCTGGACGGCTCGGGGCTGTCCCTGATCAGCGGGCTGGCCTGCATGTTCTTCTCCGGGATGCTGCTGCCGCTGCGGGTCTTCCCCGGCGGCTTCGGGGAGGTGGTCCAGTTGCTGCCGTGGGCGGCGATCCTCCAGGTGCCGGCCGATGTGCTGATCGGCGCGCGCAGCGGCGGCGCGCTGCTGCGCGGGCTGGTGTTCCAGGCGGCGTGGGGGGCGGCGCTGCTGGCGCTGGGGCGGCTGGTGCAGTCCGCGGCGACCCGCCGGGTGGTGGTGCACGGTGGCTGACGACGGCGGGCGGCCCGCGGCGGGCCGGGACGGGTGGCGGGCGGCCGCGGCCCAGGGGCTGTACGCGTACGGGCTGATCGTGCGGATGTGGGTGCGCTCGACGCTCGCCTACCGGGCCTCGTTCGTGATGATGGCGGTCGGCAACTTCGCCGCCTGCGCACTGGACTTCGTCGCGATCCTGCTGATGTTCTCGCGGATCGACGCGCTGGGCGGCTTCTCGTTGCCCGAAGTGGCCTTCCTGTACGGCACGTCCGGGCTGTCGCTGGGCCTCGCCGACCTGCTGCTGGGCAGCATGGACCGGCTGGGCCGGCGGGTGCGCGACGGCACCCTCGACGTCCTGCTGTTGCGCCCGGCCCCGGTGTTCGCGCAGGTCGCCGCCGACCGGTTCGCGCTGCGCCGGCTCGGCCGGATCTCCCAGGCGCTGCTGGTGCTCGGCTGGTCGGTGACCCGGCTGGAGGTGGACTGGACGGTGGGGCGGGTGCTGCTGGTGGTGCTGATGGCGGTCTGCGGTACGGCGATCTTCGGGGCGGTCTTCACCACCGGTGCCGCCTTCCAGTTCTGGGCGCAGGACGCCGCCGAGGTGCAGAACTCCTTCACCTACGGCGGCAACGCGCTGCTGCAGTACCCGCCGAAAGTGTTCGCCAAGGACCTGGTGCGCGGCGTCACCTTCGTCGTCCCGCTGGCCTTCGTCAACTGGCTGCCCGCCCTGCGCCTGCTGGGCCGCCCCGACCCGCTCGGCCTGCCCGGCTGGGTGGACTTCCTCGGCCCCGCCGTGGCCGCCCTGATGTGCGCGGGCGCGGCGCTGGCCTGGCGGTACGGCCTGCGCGGCTACCGCAGCACCGGCAGCTGACGGCCCGTCGGTCCACGTTCCCCTACGACGTCCAACTCCCCGAAAGGAAGCGCAGGATGACGGACCCCGCCGGCACCGACCCGGAGCCGCTGATCGACGTCCGCGGCCTCGAGAAGGTCTTCACGGTACGGCGCAAGGCGGGCCGGCTGCGCCGGGTGCGCGAGGAGGTGCGGGCCGTCGACGGCATCACCTTCCAGGTGCCGCGCGGTGAGATGGTCGGCTACATCGGCCCGAACGGCGCCGGCAAGTCCACCACCATCAAGATGCTGACCGGCATCCTGGTGCCCAGCGGCGGCCGGCTGCGGATCGCCGGGATCGACCCCGCCCGCGAGCGGACCCGGCTCGCCCGCCGGATCGGGGTGGTCTTCGGCCAGCGCACCACCCTGTGGTGGGACCTGCCGCTCGCGGACTCCTACGAGCTGGTGCGCCGGATGTACCGCATCCCCGACGCCGTCTACCGCGCCAACCTGGCGCGCTGCGTCGAACTGCTCGACCTGGCCCCGCTGCTGGCCGTACCCGTGCGGCAGCTCTCCCTCGGGCAGCGGATGCGCGGCGACATCGCGGCGGCCCTGCTGCACGACCCGGAGGTGCTCTACCTCGACGAGCCGACCATCGGGCTCGACGTCATCAGCAAGGCGAAGGTGCGGGAGTTCGTCCGCGAGGTGAACGCCGAGCGGGGCACCACGGTCCTGCTCACCACCCACGACCTGACCGACATCGAGCAGCTGTGCCGTCGGGTGATGGTCATCGACCACGGCCGGCTGGTCTACGACGGCGCGCTGGACGGGCTGCGCGCGGCGGCCGACGGCGAACGCACCCTCGTGGTCGACCTGGAACGCGAACTGCCGCCCATCGACGGCGTTCCCGGCGCCCGTACGGTCCGGGTGGAGGGCCCCCGGCAGTGGCTGGTGTTCCCGGCGGCGCAGAGCGCCGCGCCGCTGGTCACCGCGGTCGCCGAGCGCTATCCGCTGGTGGACCTGTCCTTGCGCGAACCGGACGTCGAGTCGCTGATCGCGGAGCTGTACGCCCGCGGCGCGACCGGCACCGAGCCCGGCCGCCGCACGCCGGACGGCCAGGGCGCCCCGGCTTGAGGAGGCGAGGCGGGACGGGAGGGCTACGCATCGGCCCGCCGCCCGCCACCGCCACTTACCCTGTCCGTATGACTGACGACCTCCCGGCGCCGCGGGCCTCCGCCGCCGAGTTGCGTGCCTCCGACGCCGACCGTGACCGGGTCGCCGAGATCCTGCGGGACGCCCTCGCGGAGGGGCGGCTGGAGATGGCGGAGTTCGACGAACGGCTGGAAGCCGCCTATCTGGCCCGTACGTACGGGGAGTTGGCGCCGCTCACCGCCGACCTGCCGGCCGCGACGGCACCCGCCCCCGCACCGTCGGCCCCCGTGTCGCTGCGCAAGGACACCGCCGCGGTGGGCTCCTGGGCCGGCCGGATCGTCAGCGACGCCCGCGGCTCGACGAAGGGCCTGGCGGTCCTGGGCGGCTTCCAGCGCAAGGGCCGCTGGACGATCGGCCGCCGCTTCACCGCGGTCTGCTGCATGGGCGGCGGGGAGATCGACCTGCGCGAGGCCGACTTCGCCGCGTCGGAGGTCGTGATCGACTGCTGGGCGTTCATGGGCGGCGTGAACGTCGTCGTGCCGCCGGGCGTCGAGGTCGACGTACGCGGGCTGGGCATCATGGGCGGCTTCGACTCCCACGAGGACGGCGTCCCCGGCGACCCCGGCGCCCCGCGGGTGATCGTCCGGGGCCTGGCGCTGATGGGCGGCGTCGGCGTCGAGCGCAAACTGCCCGCCTCCGAAAAGCGCCGCCTGAAGGAGGAACGCCGCCGCCTGAAGTCCGAGGACCGCGCCCGCCGCAAGGAACTCGGCTGACCCCGGCGGCCTTTCAGGGCCCGCCCGGCGGGGAGGTGACCACCCGGACGGCGCATCGTGCCGGGACAGGTGTTACAGCGACGCCGGGGCGGACTGCCTGAGGAGGTCGAGGTCGACCGTGTGGGCCATGGCGCGGTAGCCCTCGTCGCTCGGGTGGAGGTGGTCGCCGGAGTCGTAGACGGGGCGGAGGCGGACCGGGGCGGCGGGGTCGCGGAGGGCCTTGTCGAAGTCGACGACCTGGTCGTAGACGGTGCCGGAGCGGATGATGCGGTTGACCCGTTCGCGGACCGAGTTCAGCTGGGCGGAGTAACCGCGGTGTCCGCCGAACGGCGTAAGGGTGGAGCCGGTGACGCGCAGGCCGCGGGCGTGCGCGTCCCGGACGATCTGCCGCATGCCGGCGACGATCTTCTGCGGGTCGAGCTGGCGCGGGGACTTGAACAGGTCGTTCAGGCCGATCTCGACGATCACCGCCTTCACACCGGTGCGGGAGAGCGCGTCGCGGTCGAGGCGGGACAGCACGCTGGGGCCGTTGTTCGGTGAGAAGCGGCTGCCGTTGACCAGCAGGCGGTTGCCGCTGATGCCCTGGTTGAGGACGCCGTAGCGGGGTGCGCCGGGCTCGTTGCGCAGCCGGGCGGCCAGGAAGTCCGTCCAGCGGTGGTTGGCGCCGGCCGTGGAGGTGATGCCGTCGGTGATCGAGTCGCCGATGGCGACCACCGAGCCCTGCGCCTCGGTGCTCCACACGTCGACCCCGGTCAGATAGCGCCAGTAGGGGCTCTGCTCGGTGTAGGCGGCGCCGGTGCCGTCCTCGGCGCGGTCGCCGCGCGCCAGGTAGGAGGTCTGGCGGGCGTACGGGTGGTAGGTGGCCGGGCCGGACGGGGAGGGGGAGTACGTGGTGACCAGGAGGTCCGCGTCGCCGGGGACCTTCAGCCGGGTCGGGTCGCTGGTGACCGCGCCGCCCGCGGGGATGGTCACCGCGGGTTTGCCGCCGAAGGACAGCCGGCGCATCGTGCCGTCCGCGGCGGTCGGGTCACTGGGGGCCGCGGCCAGGGCCACCGAGGCGTGGCTGACCACCAGCGGCCGGGTGCCGTAGAGGTTGGAGAGCTGGATGCGGACGCCGGAGCCGCCGACGCTGGTGTGCACGACGTTGCGTATCGACATCCCCGCGTAGCCGTCCAGCGTGCCGGGCTCGGCCGCCGCCGCGGCCGCCGACCAGGTGCCGACCCACTGCCCGGAAACCGCCGGTGCGGCGGGATCGCGCGGTTTGTGCGGGGAGCTGCCCGGCCCGCCGTCCTCACCGCCGAAGCCGGCGAATATCGCGGTCGAGATCAGCACCACCACTGCCGCCAGGCCGGCGAGCAGGGCGTAACCCACACTTTTCTTCATGCGGGAGGGGTCTCCTGGGGAAAGCGGAGCTCCAGGCTCCGGGCGGGCAAGGGCAGCGGGTGGGCAGCGGCACCGTTGGCGTCCGGTCGGTCCCCCATGATCCCACGGACCTCCTGGGAGCCGCCCGGCGCCCCGCTCGGTGCCGCCCCCGGCGGGTGCCGGGAACTCGTGGTTGGCTCCGGGAGTAGGTCACAGTGGGACATACGGCCGGACCGGTGGCCGGACCCGCGGCGCAGCATAGGCCGTGGGAGTGGTGGGGGGCACGGCGGGAGCGGTGAAGCGGATGGAACGCACGAGAACGGACAGGGCGTCGGCGGGGGACGCGGCGCCGCGCGGCCCGGTGGCGCCGGCCGGCGGCTTCGTCTACGGTGCCGCCGACGAGGAGCGGCGGCACGCCGTACGCCGGATGAAGGCGCTGGCCACCGGTCTGCTGCTGGCCGTCGCGCTGGTCTACGCCCTGGCGACGTGGGCCGGCCGCGCGGGTGCGGGCGGCTGGACCGGGTTCGTCGCGGCGGCCGCGGAGGCCGGCATGGTCGGTGCGCTGGCCGACTGGTTCGCGGTCACCGCACTGTTCAAACGGCCCATGGGACTACCGATCCCGCACACCGCCATCATCCCCACGAAAAAGGACCAACTCGGACAGAGCCTGGGGGATTTCGTCGGTGAGAACTTTCTCTCCGCCGAGGTCGTCCGCCGCCGGCTGCGGTCCGTGGGCATCGGCCGCCGCCTCGGCGGCTGGCTCGCCGAGCCGCGGAACGCGGACCGGGTCACCGCCGAACTCTCCACCGCGCTGCGCGGCGCGCTGACCGTACTGCGCGACTCCGATGTCCAGGCGGTGGTCGGCGAGGCGATCACCCGCCGCGCCGACGCCCAGGAGATCGCGCCCGGCCTCGGCACCATGCTGGAGAAGGTCGTCGCCGAGGGCGGCCACCGGCGGGTGGTGGACCTCGTCGTCGCCCGCGCCCACGACTGGCTCGTCGAACACGGCGACTCCGTCATGGCGGCGGTCTCCGGCGGCGCCCCCGGATGGACGCCCCGGTTCGTCGACCGCAAGGTGGGTGACCGGGTCTACAAGGAACTGCTGCGCTTCGTCACCGAGATGCGGGACATGCCCGAGCACCCCGCCCGCGCCGCCATCGACCGCTTCCTGCGGGACTTCGCGGACGACCTGCAGACCGATCCGGACACCAGGAGCCGGGTCGAGCACCTGAAGTCCGAGGTCCTCGGCCGCGGCGAGGTCCAGGACCTGATCGCCTCCGCCTGGGCCGCGGTCCGCGAGATGATCGTCGCCGCCGCGGAGGACGAACACAGCGAACTCCGCCTCCGGGTACGGGCCGCACTGCTCTCCCTGGGCCGCCGGCTGTCCGACGAGGAGCGGCTGCAGGCCAAGGTGGACGGCTGGCTGGAGGGCGCGGCGGTCTACGTCGTGACGACGTACCAGCACGAGATCACGTCCCTGATCACCGACACGGTGGCCGGCTGGGACGCCACCCACACGTCCCGCAAGATCGAGGCCCACATCGGCCGCGACCTCCAATTCATCCGCATCAACGGCACGGTGGTGGGAGCGCTGGCGGGCCTGGCCATTTACACCGTTTCACATGTGTTTGGCTGACTTCCCACGTAGCCGTCTGTCCCGCCGCGGGTCGTCTCGCCGTTGCGCCTGGCGGCGGGCGTTTGTGTGTCGGGTGCGGTGCCGGCCCTCCGGACTTCGTCCTCCGGTCCAGCCCCTCCCGTGAGTGGGAGTTTCTCAGCTGGTTGGGGGCGTGCGTAATCCGTTGCCTGCGCGCACGCAGGCATTACCTGCACCCCCACCGTCCTTCACTTCTCCTCTCACGGGAGGGGACGGGCCGGAGGGGCCGGTTGTGTGGACGTAAAGCGTCAGCAGTCCACACAACCGGCCCCGGAGGCCCGTCACCGCACCCACAAACCACCCAGCCCGCCGCAGGCGCAACGGCGAGACGACCCGCGGCGGGACGGCCAAGTACGTGAGGCCCTACCCTCACCCCGTGAAACAGAGACCGCGCCACCCGGCGCTGACATGGCTGCTGCTGCCCTACGTCCTCTTCCTCGCGGTGCTGCCGGCGGCGAACCGTGTGGCGCCGACCGTGTTGGGGCTGCCGTTCCTGTTCTTCTGGATGCTGGTGGCGACGCTCGCCACCCCGCTGGCCGTGTGGCTGGCGCGGCGCGGTGACCGGGCGCGGGGCCGGGGCGGTGAGGGGGCGTGAACGCGACCGTCTCCACCGCCCTGTTCGGCGGGTTCATGGTCGTCACCGTCGTGCTCGGGCTGCTGGCCGTCCGGGGCCGGGGCTCCGGCGGCGGGCTCGCCGAGTGGTCCGTGGGCGGCCGCAGTCTCGGCACCGTCTTCATCTGGGTGCTGATGGCCGGCGAGAGCTACACCAGCTTCAGCTACCTCGGCGCGGCCGGCTGGGGCTACAACTTCGGTGCGCCGGTGCTCTATGTGGTGGCGTACATGTCCTGCGGCTACGCACTCGGGTACGTCGTCGGGCCGATGCTGTGGGCCTACGCCCGCCGGCACGGCCTCGTCGGGATCACCGACATCGTCGCCCACCGCTACCGCCGGCCCTGGCTGGGCGCCGCGGTCGCGGTCCTGGCGACGGTGTGCCTGCTGCCGTACATCCAGCTGCAGATCACCGGCATGGGCGTGGTCGTCTCGACCATCTCGTACGGGACGATCAGCCTCAACTGGGCGTATTTCCTGGGGTTCGCGGTGACCTGCGGGTTCGTCGTGGTCAGCGGGCTGCGCGGCAGCGCCTGGGTGTCGGTGCTCAAGGACGTCCTCGTCATCGCCACCCTCGGCTTCCTCGTGGTGTACGTGCCGCTGCACTACTTCGCCGGTTACGGGGAGTTCCTGCACCGGGTCACCGCCGAGAAGGCGCAGTGGCTGACGTTCCCGGGGCACGGCTCGGGCGGGCTGGGGCAGGTCTGGTTCGTCACCACCACCGTCGTCAACTCCCTCACCGTCGTGATCTTCCCGACGACCGTGGCGGGCTACCTCGGTGCCCGCAACGCCGAGGCGCTGCGCCGCAACGCGATGTATCTGCCGTTCTACAACGTGCTGTTGTTCGTGCCGATGCTGCTGGGGCTGGCGGCGCTGTTCGTGGTGCCGGGGCTGACCGGCGCGGATTCCAATCTCGCGTTGTTCAAGCTGGTGGTGGACTCCCTTCCGGCCTGGGCCGTGGGCCTGATCGGGGTGGCCGCGGCGCTCTCCTCCATCGTGCCGATGGCCGTGTTCATGCTGGTCATCGGCACGATGTGGGGGAGGAGCGTGCTGGGTGCGGTACCGCGCCTGGCGACCCGGCAGAAGCTGTGGTCGCAGGTGGTCGTGGTGGCGGCCGGTGCGCTGGCCCTGGTGCTGACGTACACCGCCCCGAACACCCTGGTCCGGCTGTCGCTGATCTCGTACGAGGGCATGGCGCAGCTCGTGCCGATGTTGCTGCTGGGGCTGGTGTGGCGGCGGCTGACGTGGCTCGCCGCGGTGAGCGGCCTGGTGGCGGGGTTCGCTCTGGTCTGTGTCCTGGTCTTCGGGGGACACGACCCGGTGTGGGGGATGAACGCGGGGCTCGTCGGGCTCGCGGTGAATCTGGCCGTGGCGCTGGCGGTCACCTGGCTCGGGCCGCGGGAGGCGGACGACCGGCCGGACGCCGAGGTGCTGGCGGTGGACGACGAGTTCCCGGAGGGGGAGGCCGAACCGGTCAGGGCGTCGTCGTGAGCTTCTTGCCGTCCTTGGAGACCGCGAACCACAGGCCCATCTTGCCCTGGCCGTTGATGTCGCCGGGCTGCTTGTCGCCGGTGAAGGTGTAGACGGGCCAGCAGTCGACGGCCAGCTGGCGGATGCCGTCGGGGCGGGTGACGGTGGAGATGAGCTTGGGGGCGATGCCCTTCAGCTTGGAGCGGTCGGCGGGTTTGGCGGGCTTCCAGGTGTCCAGGCAGGCGTCGTTGCAGCCGAACTTCATCGGCCAGGCGCTGTCCTTGTTGAAGCGGTAGAGGGTCATGCCGTTGCCGTCGACGAGGATCTGGCCGAGCTCGGGCTGGTTGAGCACCGAGACGTCCGTGGGCTCCTGGTCGACCGCCTTCTTGCCCTCGGCGGTCAGCGCGTTCCAGGTGCCGCCGACGCCCTGGCCCTTGGTGTCGCCGGCCTTGGTGTCCTTGGCGTAGCGGTAGGCGGGCCAGCCGCCGATGGTCAGCTGTTTGGTGCCGTCGGCGCGGGTGACCGAGCCCAGTGCGCTCTTGGCGATGCCCGCGGGGGCCGAGGAGCCGTCGGCCGGCACCGGGGGCCAGGCGGTGGCGCAGGAGCCGGAGCAGTTGGACTTCGGCGGCTCGGCGGTGTCCTTGTCGAAGCGGTAGAGCGTCATGCCCTTGGAGTCGGTGACGATCGGGCCGAGCTTGGCGTCCTGGTGCAGCGCCAGCGTCCCGGCGCTGGGCCCGGTCGCCGCGGACTTGCCGCTGTCCCCGCCCGCCTGCCCGCCGTATCCGTCGGTGCCCTGTCCGGAGCCGGAGGAGCCGTAGCCGTAGGCGTTGGTGCCCTGGCCGGCGGGCTGGACGTTGTCGGTGGTGGTCGTTCCGGCGCTCTGGTTGTCGCTGCTGCCGCAGGCGGCGGTGAGCGCCAGGGTGGCGACCGCGGCGGCCGCGAGTCCCGCACGACGTCGAGTGATCATTGTGTCTCCAATGCCGTTGGGCGAAGTCGATGGGTGAGGTGGTGCGTTGCTTGCCGGTCGGTTGCCGTCGCCCGGGGATACGGCCTGCGGGGCGTCCGGCGTTCAAGCCGCGCGAAGTTTTTCTCCGTCGGCCAAAAACCGTGCCCGAGCGGTCAGTTGCCGCCCTGGACGCGCAGGGCGAGGGCCGGGCAGCGGCGTACCGCGAGCTGTGCCCGGCGCCGCATCCGGGCCGGCAGCGGCATGCTGGCCCGCTCCGGGTAGCCGTCCGGGCCGAGCTTGATGACGCCCGGCACGACGTCCGCGCACAGGCCGTGGCCGCGGCACAGCGTCCAGTCGACCAGCAGCCGTTCCTGCGGCGGGGCGGCGGGCTTGGCCGGGGCGGGCACCGGCGCGGGCAGCGCGGCGGGCGCCGGCCGGTGCCCGGTGACCGGCAGCGCTCCGGTCACCGGGCGGCCGCACCCGAACCCCCGCGCATGGCGCTCGAACTCCTCGGGGAAGGCGGCGAGGGCCGAGGCCACGAACCGCGCGGTGCCGTCCGGGTGGCTGCATGCGCCGCGCTTCTCGACCGCTCGCATGCGGCCCTGCACGGCTTCCAGGGCGGCCTCGCCGCCGCCCCGTACGGCCAGGTCGAGCTGGTCGGCGAGGGCCGGCAGGCCCAGGACGCACGGACCGCACTGCCCGGCGGACTCGGCGGCCATCCACTGCGCGACCCGTACCGTCTCCCCGGCCGGACAGGTGTCGTACGGCAGCGGCAGCACCGCGCCCGCGCCCAGTACGGCGCCGCACTCGGCCAGCGAGTCCCGGGACAGCGTCACGGTGAGCGCGTCCGTGGGGGAGACGAACGTGCCGTGGTAGCCGCCGATCAGCACGCCCTGCCCCTGGTCCATCCCGCACAGCGCCAGGACCCGGGCCAGCGGCACGCCGTAGGGGACCTCCACCACCCGGTTGCCGGCGACGGTCAGCAGCAGGGTGCCCGGCTCGGTGGGCAGGCCCGCGGTCCGGTAGCCGAGGGCGCCGAGCCGGGCCGCCACGGCGAGCTGGGCGTAGGTCTCGGTGTTCGACAGCAGCGTCGGCACCCCGTTCAGCCCGCGCTCGCTGGAGCGGATCTTGCGGCCGGAGGGCAGTCCGGGGCCGCCGCCCAGCCCGTTGGTCATCGCGCTGCCCTCGCCGGTGACGAACCGCTCGGTCAGCAGGGTGACCCGTAAGGCCGGCCGCACCGGGCCCCGTTCGGCGATCGCCCGCCGCACCGAGTCCTCCACGTCCGTGCGGGTCACCCCCAGGGCGACCTCCTGGGCGCCGAGCGCGTCGGCGGCCAGCAGCGCGCCGTCCAGCACCAGATGCGGGGCGTGCAGCAGCAGCGCGGTGTCCTTGAGGCAACTGGGCTCGCCCTCGCTGCCGTTGACGACTACCGCGGCCTTGCCCTCGGCGCGCCGCATCCCGTCCAGCACCGCGGACACCTTGCGGGCGAACGGGAAGCCGGCGCCGCCGCGGCCGCGCAGGTCGATGTCCTCGGCGAGCGCGACCAGTTCCGGCGCGGTGAGCTGCGGCAGGCTGCCGTGCCGGGCCAGATGCGCCACCCGGTCCATGCGCGGCATCTCGTCGAGCCCGGCCAGCAGCCGCGGCGGGCCGAACGACGCCAGCGTCGGTACGGGCTCCGACGCGGGCAGCGCCGGCAGCAGACGGGTGGGGGCGGGGGCGGTCATGGGAGTTCTCCTGAGTTCGTGCGGGCATCGCGCAGCCGCAGGGCCAGCCGTACGGCCACCGCGGCGAGACAGATGGCGTATCCGGCCAGCGCCCAGCCGGCCGCGGCACGGCCCGACTTCAGGCCGTGCACCAGCGCCAGCCCCCACGCCAGGTACGCGCTCATGTGCAGCGCCCGCCACCAGCGGGAGGCCGCGATGCCGGTGAAGGCACCGCGCACCGCGCCGGTCACCGCGACGGCGATGAACACGTAGGCGGCGAGCGTGCCCAGGCCGATGAGCCCCGGGCGGGCGCCGTCGGTGAAGGGCACCGCGGCGGACACCCCTGTGGTGTGGCCCTCGGCGATCTTGACCCAGATGTGCAGGCCGAGGAAGCCGAGTCCGGCGACGCCGGTGCCGCGGTGCACGGCCTGGGCGAGCAGCCGGTGGCCGGTCTGCAGCACCATGCGGTCGGTGGCCGCGAGGCCCCAGAGGACCGTCACCGACAGCGAGACCAGCGCGAGGACCCCCGCGCCGAAGTCCAGGAAGCGCATCAGGGTGTCCATCGCGCCGGAGTGCAGGGTGACGGCGATGAAGAGCAGCAGCGCGGCCGGAAGTGCCGGGCGCAGCAGGGCGGTCGGCGCGGGGCCGCCGGGCGTACGGCGGCCCGGCGGCCCGGGTTCTTTCGGGGGCCGCCGGGCGCGCATGCGGTCCGGCGAGGGCCGGGCGCGGTGTGAGGCGCGGCGGCTCTGACGGGTCTGCAAACGCGGTGCGGACATCGGACCTCCCGGTGTCGGGGCACGGGTGCGGGACGCGAATTCCGGTGAAATTCCGTCGGCGGGGTATTTGCCCGAAGCTATTGCGGGGCTTTTGTGCGGGTGACCCCCGGTAACACTAAACATTCCGTAACCGGGTGGATACACAGGGCCGTTAAACCGGATGTGCAAAAGCATCTACGAGCGCGTTCAGGCTTTCGTAAGGTTTATCGCGCTGTGACAAATTCCTGCAGCGGCGTCGCGATCGCGCCGGGGGACTCCGGATGATGCCCAGTCAGGCGCACGGGGGCGCCCTTCCCCAGTCCAACCCCCCATCCCCGCCAGGATCGAGGTAGCTGATGTGTGATCTCCTGAACCGCATCTGGTCGCGACCCCGAGGCGAGTGGACCCGGGTAGTGAGAAATGCACTCCCGGGCCTCGCCGAGGAGGTCGTCGCGGAGTTGCAACGCGGATTTCCCGCATTGGCGGCACTTCTCGGCGATACCCCTGTAGAAGAGGCTCAATGGGCCCTGGAACAGGCGCTGCTGACAGTTCTGGGTTACCAAAAAGAGTCGGAAAGTAAACGTCCGGCCCTGACGTCGGTTGTCACGCCGATGCCGGTGGCCCGGGCCCGCCAGGACCTGTTCGAGGTGCTCGCCGGCCAACGGGAGACCCCCGAGGAGGGGCTGGGCGACCTGGCCCGCGCGGCCGGCTGGCCGGTCCCGGACACCCTCCAGGCCGTCGTCCTCGCCACCCCCGCCGAAGCGCCGCAACTCGCCGCCGCACTGGGCCACGCGCTCATCGGCACCGTCGACGGCTACACCTGTCTCTTCGTGCCCGACCCGGCCACCCAGACCCGGGCCCGGCTGGAGGCCGCCCTCAAGGGCCGCGCCGCCGCGGTCGGCCACGCCGTACCGGCGACCGACACCGCCTCCTCGCTGCGCTGGGCCCGCTACCTCCTCACGCTGGGCCCCGGCCGGGTCGGCCCGGAGGCCCGCCCCGCCTTCGTCGACGACCACCTCTCCGCCCTGCTCCTCCTCCAGGACGAGTCCCTCGCCGACGCCCTCACCTCCCGCTGGCTCGGCCCGCTGGAGGAACTGACCCCCCGCCAGAGCGAACGCCTGGAAGTCACCCTGCTCGCCTGGCTGGAGGGCGGCGGCGCCCCGGAGGCGGCGAAACTCCTGCATGTCCACCCGCAGACGGTCCGCTACCGCCTCCGCCAGATCGAGAAGCTCTTCGGCCCGGTCCTCCGTGACCCCCGCACCCGCTTCGAACTCGAAATGGCCCTCCGCAGCCGCCGCCTGATGGCCCACGTCCGTTCCTACCGTGCCCGCGCCGGCCGCCGCGCCCGCGCCGTCGCCTCCTCGATACGACCACTCGGCATGGCCCGGGAGGCCCGGGTCAACGGGTTGTGAGCGCACGGGTTTTGAGCGGAGCCGCCTGGTGCGTCCGCTGATCTGACGACGGCTGTCCGCCGTTCGCGTGCGGCCCCGTCCCGGTATCCGGGGCGGGGCCGCAGTGTTTCCCGGACCGTGCCGACCGCCCGGGAAGCGCCGCCGCTGTCAGTCCCGGCCCTCCCTCTCGAAGGCCCGGTCCAGTTGGTGCCGGAGGACCGTGGTGGCCGCGTCGGGGGTGCGGTGGCCCACCAGGATGCTGGTGCCGAGGCCGGCGGCGAGGGCGAGGAGGGTGATCGCTTCGGTGCGGGCGTCCAGGCCGGGGCGGGTGAGGCCGGCGGCCTGCGCCTGGCGGAGCAGGTCGGTCAGGGCGTCCTCGGCGGCGCCGGGCCGCTGGAGGAACGGCTGGGCGGCGAGGGCCGGTTCGGTCACGGACAGCACCGCGTACGAGGTGTAGACGAGGTGGAAGGTGCGGCTCTCCTCGTCGGTGGG
This sequence comes from Streptomyces bugieae, assembly GCF_036352915.1. Classification (NCBI taxonomy): domain Bacteria; kingdom Bacillati; phylum Actinomycetota; class Actinomycetes; order Kitasatosporales; family Streptomycetaceae; genus Streptomyces; species Streptomyces bugieae. Next base: position 8,905 of record NZ_JAZBJP010000024.1, on the reverse strand, counting down.
GAGGGACGCCAGGAGCAGGGATTCCGCGGTGGCGCGCGGGCCGGCGGCGGCGCCGGCGGAGCCGGCCCGGGCGGCGACGCGTTCGCCGAAGCGGGCGGCCAGGTGCTCCAGTCCGTACAGCAGCAGCTTCTCCTTGGTCTCGAAGTAGTACTGCACCAGCCGCAGGGAGACGCCGGCCTCCGCGGCCACGTCCCGCATGCCGACGGCGTGCAGGCCGCGCCGCCCGGCGACCCGGACGAGGGCCTCGGCGATCTGGGTGCGCCGTTCTGCGTGGTCCACGCGCTTGGGCATGGGGCGTTGTCTCCGCTCGTGGGTTCCGTGACCGGGCGGGAAACCCGGGGATCGATTTTGATGATACCGCCGTACCAACAACGTGGTACGGTCGTATCACGAAAATCAGACGCCCCTGGAGGTGACCGTGTCCCCGTCCACGACCCGTAGCCGGGCCGATGTCGGCCGCTATGTGAACGACACCCTGCGCGACCGCTACTTCGCGGCCTGTGATGCGGTCTACGCCCTCGGCGCGCCCATCCGTGAAGAGTTCGACGTGGAGACCGGGTACGGCACCACGCACGTCTACCGGTACGGCCCGGCGGACCCCGCCGCGGCGCGGCGCACGCCCGTCGTCCTGGTGCACGGATCGGGCAGCTGCTCCGCGATGTGGTACCCGAACACCCCCGCGCTCAGCGCCGAGCGGACGGTCTACGCGATCGACACCCCGGGCGACGCCGGCCGCAGTGTGCACCGCGAACCCCTGCACCGGCCCGAGGACGCCGCGCGGTGGCTGGACGAGACGCTGGCCGCGATCGGCCTGGACCGGGTGCACCTGGTCGGATCCTCGTACGGCGGATGGCTGGTCCTGAACCAGGCGCACCGCGCGCCCGGCCGGCTCGCCTCGGTCACGCCGCTGGACCCGGGCGGCCTGGAGAAGGTGGGACTGCGCTTCTTCGTCTGGATCTTCATCAGCCTCTTCGCGACCTCCGCGCCGCGGTCGTTGCGTCCCATGCTGGCGAAGTGGCTGGAGCAGCCGGTGCTCATCGTGCCGGAACTGCGCACGATGATCCGGGCGGGCGTCCGTGCCTTCCGCATCCGCCGCCCGGCCCCGCTGCCGCTGTCCGAGGACGAACTCCGCACCATCCGCACCCCGCTGTACCTGGTGCTCGGCAAGCGGAGCCTGCTGCTGCACCCGAAGCGGCAGGTCGAGCGGGTGCCGCGGGTGATTCCCGGGGCCCGCGCCGAGATCGTCTCCGCGACCGGGCACGGGCCGCAGATCGATCACGCGGACCTGGTCAACGAGCGGATGCTGGCGTTCATGGACTCCGTGGACCGGGCGGACGACCAGCGGAACGTGCCGTCCGGCCGTGCGGGGTGAATGACCCCACGCACCGATGACCGCGGTTCCGGCCCCGAGGGCGGCCGGTCCGCGTGCGAGGGCCCCGGGGCGGACAGCCGCCCCGGGGCCCTGGCGCATCACTGGATCATTGGCACTTGCGGCCGCTGTTGATGCAGGAGACCGCCTTGTTCATCAAGTCGTCCGAGAGCACGTTGATGAAGTCGCCGTGGTCGGTGACGGGTTTGTGCAGCTGCTCGGGGAAGCTGTCGACGGCGAAGCTGGCGCCCTGCGGGACGTCGTAGGTGATCCGCTCGACCAGCTGCGGGATCGCCCGGAAGTTGTTGGGGCAGTTGCCGTTCCGGTCGGAGAACGCCACGTGGTCGCGGTGGTTGCCGCTGTCGATGTTCTGACCGTCCCAGCAGTTCTGGAACGCGAAGGTGCGGACGACCTGCGAGCCGTTGGGGCAGAGCGGGTACTTGTCCTTGAGCTGGCGGTCCTCGAAACCGGTGCAGGACCAGGAGGCGTTGGCGTTCTTCGTGCCGTTGGTGAACGCCTTCGCGTCGCCGGTGATGATGCGCAGGAAGCGGGGCATGGCCTGGACCTGGCCGGCCTGGCTGCCGCGGTAGGTGAGGGTCACCGTGGCCGGGGTCAGCACCGAGCCGACGTTGGCGTCCTGGGCGGCTCCCGGCTTCTGCTCGGCGTTCCCGTCGAGCTTGCGCAGCACCGGCCAGTAGTAGGTGGACTGGTCGCCGTTGGTGCAGGTGGTGTCGGAGGCGGCGAGGGAGTCGTTGGTGGAGAAGGCGTCGGTGGTCTTGTTGCCGACGTAGTCGTGGGTGTGGTGGGCGCCGTTGCTGACGCCCGGCGTGACGATGACGTTGTCGGGGTTGAAGTGGCCCTCCTCGTTGCGGCCGCACTCGGTGGTGAAGGTGCCGGTCGTGGCGTTGCCGCCCTGGGGCGCGGCGAACGGCGGGTCCCCGGCGTTCGGCTGCACGGCGGTGATGTCGACGAAGTCGTCGGGGGAGGGCCCGCCGGGCCGGCCCTGCTGGTCACCGTTCTGGCCCTGCTGCTGGCCACCGTCCTGACCGGGTTGCTGGCCCTGCTGCTGGCCGCCGTCCTGCCCCGGCTGCTGGCTCTGCTGCTGGCCGCCGTCCTGGGGCTGCGGGGGCTGCTGGCCCTGGTACCAGCCGTCCTGGGTGGACTTCGTCGAGTCGTGGCCGCCGGTGCCCGCCCCCTCGTCGGCGGGCTTCATGGTGCAGCCGCTCATCTTCCACAGGTACGACGGCCGTTTGGCGTCCCGGGCGATCGCGGTGATCATCGTGTTGATGGTCCGCTGCCGCTGCTGCTTGAGCTGGGTCAGGACGGTGCTGCCGCTGCCCTCCATCATCCGGTGGTAGGCGTCGTGCACCTGCCGGTCGAGCGTGGCCAGGCCCTTGGAGACCTGGAGCTGGGCGCTGTGCGGGACCTGGCGGAGCCGTATCCCCACGTCCGGACAGGAGATCGTGCTGGCCAGGACGGTGTGCTGGTGGCCGGCTGCCGGCTCCGAGTCGGAGCCGCCGGCCAGCGCCGTGGTCGCGACCGCTGCGAGGCCGCCGCCGCCCAGCAGGAGCGCGGCCGCGGCGACCAGCATTCTGTTCGTCAGGCGGGAGCGTTTGTGGGACTGCTGCCGCTGCTGCCGTGGGCGGTGCCCTTGCCGTTGCGTCATGAGATCACTTCGCTTCGTCCGGTGTGAGGGGTGGGGTGAATGCGCCTTGCGGGGTCGGCCGGTCGGCGTGCGCCCCGGCTGCCGTCCGCCGCGGCCGGGAACGGCCCGCCGCTGGACGGCTCAGCTGCTGTGCAGGGTGTTGAAGTCGACCTTGCCGGTGTTCTCCAGGACCGTGATGTGGTCCAGCACGGTGGAGTTGGCCTTGTTCGCCAGGGAGCGCACCATCGTGTTGCGGGTCTGGTCGCGGACCATCGCGATCAGCCCGAAGACCTTGCCGTGCGACCGGCGCAGCAGCTCGGCGAAGAGGCCCGGGTACTCGGCGTCCGAGGCGGAGTTCAACTGCCCGAGCCAGCCCTGCTGTTCGGCGGTGGGCTGGTTGGGCAGCGGGATGCCCAGCGCCCGCCCGGCCTCCACCGACCGCCGGTCCAGCTCGGTGTGCCCGGCCACGAGGTGGTCGCCCGCGGTACGCACCGCCGCCGTCTTGCCGCGCTCCTGGGCCTGCCGGCCCGCGGGCATCTCCCACAGCCCGGCCAGCCTGACCTTGCGCACGAAGTCCCGGTCCATGGCGGTCAGCGGGCCGTAACGGGTGTTGACCGTCCCGCCACCGTCGTCGTCGTACGAGACCGTGTTCGTCGCCGCCGACGCGCTCTCCCCGAAGAGCTGTACGGGCAGCAGCAGCGCCGCGAGCGTGGCCACCAGCGCGGCGACCACCAGTCCCGTGGCGATGGACCGCCCGGATGCTGCGGAATTGCTGAGGATCGACCGCACGGAGCGCCTCCCGGTTCGTCCCTACGGGAATGGACTGGAATGCCACCGGACGCTAGGCCGCGCACCGGGTCCGTGGACGCGGGTTCTCACCCCTGGACAAATTACGGCCGGGCCCGCCGCGACACTGCTACGGTGCCGCGGGCGGGCCCGGCCGGGACGGTGCGCGGGCGGGCAGGCGTGTGCCCGGCGTGCGGGCGGGGCCGTGCCCCTGGCCCACCGCCGGGGGCCGCGCCGTTCAGCGTGCGTACAGGCCCGCCGCCGCCCACCGGCGGCGTTCCTTGCGGGTCTCCGGCGCCTGGCGCTCGCCCTGCGCGTACAGGGCGTCGATCTCCGCCGCGTAGGCCCGTACGATCGCCGCCCGGCGCAGCTTCATCGACGGCGTCACCAGGCCGGACTGCTGGCTGAACTCGCCCGGCAGGATGCGGAAGGCGCGGATCGACTCGGCGCGGGACACCGAGGCGTTGGCGCGCGCCACGGCCCGCCGGACCTCCGCCTGCAACTGCTCCTCCGGCGACGGCCCCGAGTCCGCACCGCTGCCGCCCGTACCGCCCTCCTCCGGCTCGCCGCGCAGCTTCCGCCACTGCGCCAGTGCCTCCGGATCGAGGGTGATCAGCGCCGTCACGTACGGCCGGTTGTCGCCGACGACCACGCACTGCGAGATCAGCGGATGGGCACACAGCCGCTGCTCCAGCCCCAGCGGGGCGACGCTCTTGCCGTTGCTGGTGATGATGATGTCCTTCTTGCGGCCGGTGATGACCAGATAGCCGTCGTCGTCCAGGTGCCCGAGGTCGCCGGTCGGCAGCCAGCCGTCGTACAGCCCGCTGGCGGGAGCGGTGCCGGTGCGGGGACCGTGGCCGCCGCCGGGGCCGTGGCCGGCGCGGGGTCCGTGGCCGGTGCCGGGGGAGGGGCCGTTGCCCGCGCCGCGCCGGTGCCGGCCGCCCGGTACGGCCCCGGCACCGGCGGCCTGGGCGCCGACCCCGCCCCCGTCGTCCTCCTCGTCGTCCAGATAGCCCGCGAACACCACCGGCCCGCGCACCCACACCTCGCCGTCCAGCGCCAGATGGATCGCGCTGCCGGGCAGCGGCAGGCCCACCGTCCCGAAGCGGACCCGGCCCGGCGGCTGGGCGGTGATCGCACCGCTGGTCTCCGTCAGGCCGTAGCCGTCGTAGACGGTGATGCCGATGCCGGCGAAGAGCAGTCCCAGCTCCCGCAGCAGCGGCGAACCGCCGGACACCGCGGTCCGCACCCGGCCGCCCAGCAGGTCCCGGATGCGGGAGTACACCAGCCGCTCGTAGAGCGCGTGCCGGGCCCGCAGGAAGGGGTCGGGGCCGCGCCCGGTGCCGCGGGCCTCCGCGGCCTGCGCCTCGGCGTAGCGCACCGCGACCGTCATCGCCGCGTCGAACGTCCGCCGTCGGCCGGCCCGTTCGGCGGCGAGCCGGGCACGGGCGCAGATCTTCTCGAAGACGTGCGGCACCGCGAACAGGAACGTCGGCCGGAACGACGCCAGGGCGGGCAGCAGCTCCTCCGAGGTCGGGTCGGGCTGATGGGCGAGCTTGACCCCGCCGCGCAGGCACGCGACCTGCACCACGAGCCCGTAGACGTGCGCGAACGGCAGGAACGCCAGCAGCGACGGGCGTTCGCCGGGCGGGGCCAGGAGTCCGCCCCAGCCCGCGTAGAGGGTGTCGCACTCGGCGGCGAGATTGGCGTGCGTGATGACGCAGCCGCGCGGGCGCCCGGTGGTGCCCGAGGTGTGCACGATCGCCGCGGTCGAACCGGGCGTGACGGCGTGCCGCAGCCGGTGCACATCGGCCTCGGTCAGCCGGGTGCCCTCCTCCATCAGCCGCTGCACGCAGTCCAGGTCCAGCTGCCACAGCCGGCGCAGCCGGGAGCGCGCGTCGCACGCCTCCGCCACGGTCATGGCGTGCGCCTCGTGCTCGACGACGATCGCCGTGACGTCCGCCCCGTTGAGGATGCAGCGCAGCTGCTCGGCCGACGCGGTCGGGTAGACCGGCACCAACTCCCCGCCGATCGCCCACAGCGCATAGCTGAACAGCGTCCACTCGTAACGGGTCCGGGACATCAGCGCGACCCGCGCGCCGGGCCGGATCCCGTCCGCCAACAGCCCCCTGGCCAGGGCCATCACCTCGTCGCGGAATTCCCGGGCGGTCACCTCCTGCCAGCCGTCCGGCGCCCGGTCGTCGCGCCGCGCCAGCTGGGCGAAGTCCGGCTGGTGTGCGGCGGTGTCGAAGACGGAGTCGGCGAGACCGCCGGTCCGCAGCGGAGCCGCCAGGGCCGGAACGCTGATGTCGCGCACAGCACCTCCTAGGTGTTCCCCCTTGGTCCCCGGTCCCCCCTCCCGGTCCACCGCCGTCCCGACGGCAGGGAGGGCAAGTTACCCACAGGTGTCCCGGCTGCCCAGGTCTACGGCTACTCTTGAGCGGAAGACGACAAGTCCTGGTAAGCGGGTAGGCGGAAGGGGGCGCAGCATGTACCGCCTCGTCGATGCATGGCGTCTGTACACCTCCGCGATCCTCTTCCTCCTCGCCGGCCTCCTCCTCGCCCAGACGGGCCTGACGACGGCGCTGACCGCGGCCGCGACCACCGCGGCGCTGCTGCTGCTGTGCAGCGCCTTCCTGATCGCGTCCTGCGCGCAGCCGGTGCCACCGGGGCGGATCCGTACGGCGATCCGCGACCGTGAGCGGCGTACGGCGTTCCTGCCGCAACGCGACCCCGACGCGGCCGGCCGGCCGCGCCCCCGAGCACCGGGCCGTTCCCTCCCGACGGCCGCGTAGACGCACGGGCACAGCCCGCATTCCTGACGGAATTCCCGTATCCCGGGCTCCCGTTTCCCTTTCTCGCGTCCACGCAGCTCGTCACGCCGCATTCCTGTCTCCCGGCACGACGAGACCCGTGGAGGGCTCACCCATGTCCATGTTCGGCTTCCTCGGCGATGCGCTCGGGCGCGGCGCCGCAGTCCTCGAACCGCTCTTCGGCGGTGCGGCCGTGGCCGTCACCATCGTCCTGTTCACCCTCGCGGTACGCGCCGCGCTGCATCCGCTCGCCCGCGCCGCGGCCCGCGGCGAGAAGGCCCGCGCGGCCCTCGCCCCGCAACTCGCGGCACTCCAGCGCAAGCACAAGAACGACCCCGAGCGGCTGCAGAAGGCGATGGCCGACCTCTACGCCAGGACCGGCGCCTCGCCGCTGGCCGGCTGCCTGCCGACGCTGCTCCAACTGCCCGTGTTCTTCGTGATGTACCACCTCTTCTCCACCGGGGGCAGCGGTCTGCTCGACCACACCCTGCTGGGCGCACCGCTCGGCGGCCGGTGGAGCGGGGCCCTGGCGGGCGGCGGCCCCTTCGGCCCGCAGGGCCTGGTCTACCTCGCGCTGTTCGTACTGGTCACGGCGGTCGCCACCTGGAACTACCGGCGCGCCCGCGCCACCCGGGCCGAGGCACCGGCGCCGGACCGCTCGCTGCCCGGCATGGCCTCGATGGCGAAGCTGATGCCGCTGCTGTCCTACGGCACGCTGATCACGGTGGCGGTGGTCCCGCTGGCCGCCGGTCTGTACATGGTGACGACCACGACCTGGACGGCCTGCGAACGGGCGCTGCTGCAGCGGAACAAGGGGGACGACGGGAGCACGCAGCGGAAGCAGCGCCAAGGTGAGGCCCCGGCCGCCGAGGCGGGGGACCCGGCCCCTGCGAAGAAGCCGGCGGACGCACCTGTGAACGGTACGCCTCCCGTCGCCACCCCCACCCCTCGGCGCGTACCGCAGCAGCGCGCGCCCAAGAGCCGGGCGGCCCGGCAGCGGGCGGCCCGGGCGCGGGCCAACGCGCAGGCGCGAACCCGGGCCGACGCACCGGCGCGACGGCCCCTGGCAGCCGACGCTCAGGCGAGGACCCGGGCCGGCTCGGGTGACGCCGAACAGATCATTACTACCGCTCAGTAACGGTCCAGTCCGTGAACGGGGTCTTGCGGACTGGACCCCGTTCTCGGAGGATCGACCAAATCGCTCGATGGCCGTCCCCCATCGGCCGGCCCGGAAGACCCCTTCCAGGGCCGACCCTTCGACCACGGGAGTTGAACCGATGAAGCTGCTGCGTGTCGGAACGGTGGGGGCGGAACGCCCGGCGCTGCTCGACGAGGAAGGGGTCCTGCGGGACCTGTCGGGACTGGTGCCGGACATCGACGGAACGCTGCTCGCGGACGACGGGAAACTCGCCCGGATCCGCGCTGCCGCGGCCGCCGGCGACCTGCCCGCGCTGGACGCCACCGGGCTGCGCACCGGTCCGCCGGTGGCCCGGATCGGCAAGATCGTGTGCATCGGGCTGAACTACCACGACCACGCCCGCGAGACCGGCGCCCCGACCCCCGAGGAGCCGATCATCTTCATGAAGGCCCCGGACACGGTCGTCGGGCCGGACGACACGGTGCTCGTGCCGCGCGGCAGCGTGAAGACCGACTGGGAGGTCGAGCTGGCGGTCGTCATCGGCCGTACCGCCCGCTACCTGGAGACCGACGAGCAGGCGCTGGCGGCGGTGGCCGGTTACGCGGTGGCGCACGACGTCTCGGAGCGCGCCTTCCAGATCGAGCGCGGCGGCCAGTGGGACAAGGGCAAGAACTGCGAGACGTTCAACCCGCTGGGCCCGTGGCTGGTGACCGCCGACGAGATACCCGACCCGCAGGCCCTCGGCATCCGGCTGTGGGTCAACGGCGACCTGAAGCAGGACGGCACGACCGCGGAGCAGATCTTCCCGGTGGCCGAAGTGGTCCGCTACGTCAGCCAGTTCATGACCCTGTACCCCGGCGACGTCATCAACACCGGCACCCCGGCCGGTGTCGCGATGGGCCGGCCCGAACCCAAGCCGTACCTGAGGCCGGGCGATGTCGTCGAGCTCGAGATCGACGGACTGGGGCGTCAGCGGCAGCAGCTCAAGGCTGCCTGATTCCCACGTACCCGTCTGTCCCGCCGCGGGTGTTGTTCGCCGTTGCGCCTGCGGCGGGCTGGGTGGGTGTCGGGTGCGGTGACGGGCCTCCGGGGCCGGTTGTGTGGACTGCTGACGCTTTACGTCCACACAACCGGCCCCTCCGGCCCGTCCCCTC
>NZ_JAZBJP010000023.1:0-136450 GCF_036352915.1 Streptomyces bugieae | reverse complement strand
TGCGCCTGCGGCGGGCTGGGTGGTTTGTGGGTGCGGTGACGGGCCTCCGGGGCCGGTTGTGTGGACTGCTGACGCTTTACGTCCACACAACCGGCCCCTCCGGCCCGTCCCCTCCCGTTGGGGGGAAAGTTAAGGCCGGTGGGGGTGCACGTGACGTCCACGTGCGCGCAGGCAACGGATCAGGCCCGCCCCCAACCAGCTCTTACCTCCCACTCACGGGAGGGGGTGGACCGGAGGACGAAGTCTGGAGGGCCGGCACCGCACTCGACAACACCACGCCCGCCGCCAGGCGCAACGGCGAGACGACCCGCGGCGCCGCAGACAGGTACGTGCGGGGCGCCGCAAAGCGCAACGGCGAGCGGGCCCCGCGGCGGGAAAGCCGGGTACGTGGGGCTAACGAACCGCACGTACCCAGTCAGGGCGGCGGCCCGCGAGGCCCACCACCCTGTCCAGGAGGGGCGCGTCCTCCGGTACCGGGACCACGCTGCCGAACAGCGGGCCGTTCGCGCTGTCCTCCGCCCAGGAGGACAGCAGCTCGTACGACAGCTGGAGGGCGTCCGGGTCGGGCACGTACTCCTGGCCGGTGGCGCGGGCCAGGTCCCAGCCGTGGAGCACCAGCTCGTTGAGCGCGACCCGGCCCGCGACGGCGCCCGGGAGCGTGACGCCGCCCGCCTGCGTCTCGCCCTGCCACGCGTCCGGCGCGCGCCAGGCCGCCGTCATCCCCGCCAGGTTGCGGTCCAGCTCCGCGCGCCAGCCGGGGTCCACGTCCGGCCGCATCGCGTCGGGGGACAGCCGGGTCGCCGGTCCGAGGTCCTTGCGCGCCACGTCCTGGAAGGCGGCGGCCAGGCCGACGAGATGGCCCAGCAGATGGCGCACCGCGTACTTCTCGCACGGCGTGGGCGCATCGAGCTGCTGCTCGGCCGTTCCCGCGGCCAGTCGCGAGACCTCCCGGGCCTGCGCCGCGAAGTCGATCATCTCGGTCATCGTGCGGTTCCTTCCGTCCTGCGGAGCGCTTGTCGTCTGCCGGCCGGCTGCCGTATCCGCCGGCCACCCCCACAGTGCAGACTCCGCACGCCGGAAGAACTCATCGCCACACCGGACATCCGGCGAGGCGGCCGCGCGCCGGCCCGGGGCCGGGCCTCCGGCGGTGGGCCGAGCGGCTCACCGCCGCCCGTACCGCTCCCGCAGCGCCGCCTTCAGCACCTTGTTCAGCGGGCCGCCGCGCGGCAGCTCGGCGGTGGTTTCCAGCTGTTCCGGCAGCTTCTGCGCCATCACGCCGGCCGCCCGCAGGTGCGCGGTCAGCGCGTCGAGGGTGAGCGGCGGGGCGGCCGGGTCGGCGGGCGTGATCACCGCGCAGACCCGTTCGCCGCGTTCCCGGTCCGGCAGTCCGATGACGGCCGCCTCGGCGACCGCCGGATGGGTCTGCACCAGTTCCTCGACCTCCTGGGCCGAGATGTTCTCGCCCTTGCGGATGATGATGTCCTTGAGCCGTCCGGTGAGCACGAGGTGCCCGTCGGGGCGCAGCCGGCCCAGGTCGCCGGTGTGGAAGTACCCGTCGGCGTCGAACGCCTCCGCGGTCAGTGCCGGATCGGTGTACCGCCGGAAGAGCATCGGGCCCTTGAGGGTCACCTCCCCGGTCTCCCCGGGCGCCGCCTCGCTCCCGTCGGGCCGGACGAGGCGTATTTGGGCCCCCATCACCGGCCGGCCCACCGTCCGCGCCAGCTGGTCGTCGCTGTCGTACGGCGTGCCCATCGCGATCATCGGGCACTCGGTCATGCCGTAGCCGTGCACCACCGCACACCCCAGCTCCCGCCCGGCCGCCGCGTACAGCTCCGGAGACATCGGGGCACCGCCGCCCGACAGCACCCGGAGCGTCGGGATCAGCCGCCCGGCGTCCGGGCGGTCCCGTCGGTACCGCCGGGACTCGTCCAGGAACGCCTGGTAGAACGCGGTGCTGCCGCCGGCCATGGTCACCCCGTACCGCCGGTAGACCGCGGCCGCCCGGCCCGGCTCGAAGCTGTCCAGCACGACCGCGGGAAAGCCGCTGACCAGCATGGCGATGACGTAGTCCGGCCCGGCGATGTGCGCGTACGGGAAGGCGATCGAGCCGATGTCCTGGGCGGACATCCCGAGCGCGGTCGCCAGCCCGACGCCGCCGGCGATCAGACTCGCGTCGGTGTGCTCCACGCCCTTGGGTGACGAGGTGGTCCCGGAGGTGTAGTAGATCCAGCGCGTCCCGTCGCGCTCCGGCACGTCGTCCGGCAGCCCGGACGGATCCCCTACGGGCAACCCGCCCCCCACCGGCACCACCCGCACGCCGTCCCCGGCCGCCTTACGGGCCATCGCCGCGTAGTCGAAGCCGCGCCACTCGCCCGGGACGAGTACGTACTCCGCCGCCGACTCCGCCAGGATGAAGCCGACTTCGCGCTCCCGGTGCAGCGGAATGACCGGCGTCTGCACGGCCCCGAGCCGGGCCAGCGCCAGCGAGACGAGCACCGTCCCGATCCGCGTCGGCAATTGCCACGCCACCCGCGTCCCGGCCCCGATCCCCAGCCCCCGCAACCCGGCGGCCACCCGCAACGCCTCGTCCCGCACCCCGTCGAAGCTGACGCTCCGCCCCTCCGCGTCGAAGAACATCGGCGCCCCCCGCGACGCCTCCGCCCGATACTCCACCAACTCCCAGAGCGACCGCACACGACCGACCTCGAACACGACGCGCCTCCTGACTCCGGGGGACGGGTGGGGCGCACTGTAGCAGCGGATCTGATGAAGCGTCAGATTCCGCGCACACGCGAACGGCAGCGGGACCATGCGCTGTCACATGGTCCCGCTGCCGAGGTGCTCAGGTGGTGCCGTCGTAGGGACCGCGCCGGGTCAGGGCATGTGCTTGTCCGCCGGGGCGACAGGCGTGTGGTTGTCCCCCAGGGCGACGGCGGTGCCGGACGCGACCTGGCTCCCGGTGATCGGGGCGTGGTGGTCGAACGTCGAGACCTGGCCGGATATGGGACGGGTGCTGTCCGCCATCGCCGGTGCGGCGGCCGCACCCGCCGCGGCAACCGTGAGAGCGGTGAGAAGGACGGCCTTGTAAGCGCGGGTCATGCTGGTTCCTCCGTTAGCGATGGGGTGGCAGTGCATTGAGCGTAGGGAGGGTTTCGCGGACTTCAGCCACACGATCGAGCGCATGGCCGGAAACCGGTGCAGGTCGGCCGGATTGCCGAAGTCTGTGCAGATATGCGCGTGTGCAGACCTGCGCGTGTGCGGAAATGCCGCAGGGACCGTTACCGATGGCTCCCCTCCGTGCCATCGGAACGGCCCCTGCGATCCCCCGAACCCCTCCGGTGCGTGCTACTTGGGCTCGCCCAAGGCGTCGCCGATCGGCTTGCCGATGGGCTGGTGGTGGTCCAGCGGCTTGATGATGTCCTCACCGGGCGTCGCCGGCTGGTCGTTCTTGCCCACGATGCGACGGCCGTTGGGGCCGATGATGGGCTGGTGGTGGTCGAGCGGCTTGATGATGTCCCGCTCGTTGGGCTGGGTGTTCTCGGTGGCCAAGCTGATCAACTCCTGTTTGGGCGCTTGTTTCCGGCCACCCGGCCGGCGACTCCCCCGTGGGTCGCCGGACAGGTGCGTCGGGGCCGAACACCATAACGGTGGGGCCAACTGACCGAACCGCTTGCCCCCCGAGGCGGCGGGTCGGTAGGTAGAAGACTGGCCCGACGCGATGAACGATCGATAAACGTCCGCGTCCAGCGCCGTCGCCGCGTGTTGCCGGCCGCGGTTCGCGCAGGTCAGGCGGCTGCCACCGGACGCAGCAGACGGCGCACCGCGGCTCCTTCCGGGGAATCCAGCCGCTCGTAGACGCTCAGCGCCTCCTGCCAGCACACCCGGGCCCGGCCGGTCTGGCCCACGCCGTCCAGGGCGCGCCCGAGCAGGGTCAGGACGTTGGCGTGCCACCACTCGCCGCCGATGGCCCGGAGGGCGGTCAGGGCCTGTTCGGCGTGGTTGGCGGCCTGCGCGGGGTGACCGGCGGTCAGGTCGGTCTCGGCCAGGCGGAAGTACGTCATGCCCTCCCAGAAGCGCTGCCGGCTCGCCTGGAAGATCGCCAGGGCCTTGTTGAGTTGCTCGGTGGCGTCCTCCAGCCGCTGTGCGCGGGTGAAGGCCAGCCCGAGCGCGTACATCCCGTTGGCCAGCCGCCGGGTGGCGCCCAGCTCCCGGTAGATCGCGATGCCTTCCTGCGCCAGCCGGATCGCGGTGTCCACCCGGTCGGTGGCCAGGTGGACCCGCGACAGGTTGCACAGGGCGCTGGCCTCCGATGGCTTGTTGCGGTCCTCACGGAACGCGCTGAGCGCCTGCGTGAGGTACGCCTCGGCGTCGGCGTGGCGGCTCTGCGAGTTCGCGATGATGCCGCGGTCGTTCGGCGCGTACGAGGAGGCGAAGGCGTCCTTGGTGGCGAGGCCCAGCAGCATGGCCGACTGGGCGTGCTCGTCCGCCTTGTCGAACCGGCCGGCGAGGGTGTGCACGTTGGTGAGCGCGACGTGGATGCGGGCCTGGGCGCGCTGGTAGTCCAGCGCACGGGCGGCCTCCAGCAGGGCCATGTTCACGTGCTCGTACTGCCGGGAGTCCGCACCGGATTCGGCGAGGTCCTGCGCCAGCAGCAGCAGGTCCACCGCCCGCCGCAGGGTCTTCGGGCCGGCCGACTGCTGGGCGCACGCCAGCAGGCACCGGGCCTCGGCGAAGAGCCACTCCAGGGCTCCTATGCGGTCGGTGAAGGTGAGCCCCGCGTACTGCGGGCACGCCATGTGGTCGGCCAGCCGGTCGCCCGGGCGCTCCAGGGTGTAGACCTCCTTGGCCGTCGCCAGGTAGAAGTCCAGCAGCCGGGAGAGCGCCGCGTCCCGTTCCGAGGGCGGGTGCTCGTCCCGTTCCGCGCACACCCGGGCGTACAGCCGGACCAGGTCGTGGAAGCGGTAGCGACCCGGCGCCGCGGACTCCAGGAGGCTGGCGTCGACGAGGGATTCGATCAGGTCTTCCGCCGAGTCGGCGTCCATGTCCAGCAGGGCGGCCGCGGCGGCGAGCGAGATGTCCGGGCCGTCGGCGAGGCCCAGCAGCCGGAACGCCCGTGCCTGGTGCGGCTCCAGCTGCCCGTAGCCCAGCTCGAAGGTGGCGGTGACCGCGAGGTCACCGGCCCGGAGCTCGTCCAGCCGCCGGCGTTCGTCGGCGAGCTTGCGGGCGAGGGTGGAGACCGTCCACGTACGCCGGGCGGCGAGCCGGGAGGCGGCGATGCGGATCGCCAGGGGCAGGAAGCCGCAGGCGCCGACCACCGCCATCGCCGACTGCCGTTCGGCGGTGACCCGTTCCTCCCCGACGATGCGGGTGAAGAGCTTCAGCGCCTCCTCGGGGCTCATCACGTCGACGTCGATGAGGTACGCGCCCGCCAGGTCGATCAGCCGGGCGCGGCTGGTGATCAGCGCCGCGCACCCTTCCGAGCCGGGCAGCAGCGGCCGTACCTGCGCCGCGTCCCGGGCGTTGTCCAGCAGGGCCAGCACCCGGCGCCCGGCGAGGGTGGAGCGGTAGAGGGCCGCGCGCTCCTCCAGGCCGTCCGGAATGGAGGAGTCCGGTGTGCCGAGGGCCCGCAGGAAGGCGCCCAGTACGGCTTCGGGTTCGGACGGGGTGTGGCCGGCGCCCTGGAGGTCGACGTAGAGCTGGCCGTCGGGGAAGTGCTCGCGGGCGGCGTGCGCGACGTGCACGGCGAGGGTGGTCTTGCCGACGCCGCCGATGCCGGTGAGCGCGGAGACGGCCATGACACTGCCCTCGGCGGTGGCCAGTTGCTTGCCGAGCTCGTCGACGAAGGCGCTACGACCGGTGAAATCGGCCACCGTGGCCGGAAGTTGCTGCGGCCGGACCACGACGGGGTCGGCGGCGTCCGGGCCGTCGATGACGACGGGCGGCGCGTCGAGATCGGTGTCCGCCCGCAGAATCCGCTGCTGCAGCTCCGACAGCGAGGCGCACGGCTCGACGCCCAGTTCGTCGTCGAGGAGGCGCCGGGTGTCGGTGTAGACCGCGAGTGCCTCCGCCTGGCGGCCGCTGCGGTACAGGGCCAGCATCAGCAGTTCGCGCAGGCGCTCGCGCAGGGGGTGGGCGGCGGTCAGGGCGGTGAGTTCGGAGACCGCGTCGGCGTGGTGGCCGAGTTCGAGGTCCAGTTCGAGGCGGGCCTCGATGAGGGACAGCCGCCACTCGTGGAGGCGGGTGCGCTGGGTGTCGGCGTACGGGCCGGCCAGGCCGGCCAGCGGCTCGCCGTCCCACAACGCCAGCGCCCGGTCGAGGAGTTCCCGGGCCCCGGCCCGGTCGCCGGCCGCCCGGGACTTCTCCGCCTCGGAGGCGTACTGCTCCGCGTGGTCGTGGTCGAGATCCAGCGGGCAGCCGTCCACCGGCCGCAGCGCATAGCCGCCCGACTCGCTGACCAAGGCCGCGGCGTCGTCGCCCAGTGCCTTGCGGAGCCGGGACGCGTACGTCCGCAGCGCGGCGAGCGCGGCGTGCGGCGGTTCGTCGCCCCACAGGGCGTCGACCAGCTCGGGCGCGGTGGCGGTCCGCCCGCCGCGCAGCAGTAGTGCGGCCAGCAGCGCTCGCTGCTGCGGGGAGCCCGCCGCCAACGGCGTTGCGCCGCGCCAGGCCCGTACGGGACCGAGCACGGTGAAGCGGAGCCGCTCCCGCCCCGGACCGTCGTCCATGGTGTCCCCCTGCCCTGTGGCATCCATCCGCGCTGTATGCGCCCTCTCGCTGTATGCACCTACTCGCTGTGCGCAACGGCCAGTCTGCCTTGTCGCGCCCCCTTACGTCAGTAGGGGTCCGGACCGTGCACAAAGCCTCCTCGCCTGATGGTGCCGGGGGCGCCGGGGCGCATGGCAGGGGCGCGGAGGGTCGGCTTCCGTGCGCCCCTGGGGCAGTTGGTACGTGTCAGGGGCACGGGAGACGCGTGCGCGGGCAGGCCCGGCGGGCCGCCCGGGTCGCACCGCAGGTCTGCCTTCCGACTAGCTGACGGGCCGTCAGTTACGCGCTACCGTGACCGCATGGAGACCTTCCCCAGGATCATCTCGGTGGACGACCACACGGTGGAGCCCCCCACCGTCTGGCGGGACCGGCTCCCGTCGAAGTACCAGGACACCGGCCCCCGCATCGTCCGGGCACCGCTCGCGGAAATGACCTTCGTGGGCGGCAAGTTCGCCCCGAAGATGGGCGCCCCGGGGGACGACGGGCCGATAGCCGACTGGTGGGTCTACGAAGACCTGCACCGGCCGCTGACCCGCCTCGACACCGCCGTCGGCTACGCCCGCGACGACATCAAGCTCGAAGGCATCACGTACGAGCAGATGCGCCCCGGCTCCTACAGCGTCCCCGAGCGGCTCGCCGACATGGACGTCAATCACGTGCAGTCCGCCTTGTGTTTCCCCACCTTCCCCCGTTTCTGTGGCCAGACCTTCACCGAGGCCAAGGACCGCGAGCTCGGCCTGCTGGGGGTGCGCGCGTACAACGACTGGATGGTGGAGGAATGGTGCGGCCCGCAGGCGCAGGGCCGGCTGATCCCGCTCACCCTCGTCCCCCTCTGGGACGCGGACCTGGCGGCCGCGGAAGTACGGCGCAACGCGGCCCGCGGCGTACGGGCGGTCTGCTTCAGCGAGATCCCGCCCCACCTGGGGCTGCCCAGCATCCACACCGACTACTGGGACCCGTTCCTGCGGGCCTGCGACGAGACCGGCACGGTCATCGCCATGCACATCGGCTCGTCGTCGAAGATGCCCTCCACCTCGGCCGACGCGCCGCCCGCCGTCGGCTCGACGATCACCTTCGCCAACTGCTGCTTCTCGATGACCGACTGGCTGATGAGCGGCAAGTTCGACCGCTTCCCCCGGCTGAGGATCATGTACGCCGAGGGCCAGATCGGCTGGATCCCCTACATCCTGGAGCGCGCCGACGTCGTCTGGGAGGAGAACCGCGCCTGGGGCGGCGTCGCCGACAAGGTCCTCCGGCCGCCCTCCGAACTCTTCGCCGAGCACGTTCACGGCTGCTTCTTCGACGACGCCTTCGGCCTGCGCAACCTGGACGCGATCGGCGTCGGCAACGTCCTGTACGAGACGGACTACCCGCACTCCGACTCCACCTGGCCCAAGTCGAGGGAGGTCGGCGAGGCCCAGATGGGCCACCTGCCGCCGGACGTGGTGGAACGCATCGTCCGCGGCAACGCGATCGACCTGCTCGGCCTGACGGCGGAGGGCCTCTGGGCGGGCTGAGCCGGAAGCCGTGAGTCCGTCCTGGCGGCCGCGCGGTACGGCCGCCGGGTTCCGGGCCGGGCGGAACGACGCCGGGCGCGGGCCCGGGGTCAGTACCGGTACCCGGGCCAGTGCGGATCCTCCCAGCGGGCCTCGCCCGTGAGGCCGAGCAGCCGTACGCGGTGCAGCAGTTCCTCCGGAGCGCCCTGGGACCGCAGCCGGGCCGGCGCGTGCCGGACCAGCCAGCCGGTGAGCTCGGCACACAGCTCGTCCTCGCCCTCCCAGGCGTCCCAGGGCAGCTCGTCCCCGAGCAGGTCGTACGCCCAGCGGTCCACCGCCTCGGCCAGCCGCCGGTCGGCCACGGGCCCGGTCTGCGCCGCCCATGCCGCGAGCCACGGGGTGAGGGTGCCGGACGCCTCGGCGCAGCAGGCGAGGACCTCGTACGCGGGGACGGCGGCGCGGGGGTCCGTGAGCGTGTGTGCCCACCAGGCGCACAGGAACTCCCGCACCGCCGCGGCCTGCTCGTCCGGCCACGCCTGCCACCGCCCCCGGGCGAACGCCCGGCCGACCTCCTCCATGCCGAAGAGCGGCTCGACCCGCCCGGCGACCAACTCCCCGGCGAGCTGCGGCAGGATCCGCCGCAGCACCTCCCCGGGAAACTCCCAGTCGACCGCCTTCCAGGTACGCCGCAGCAGATCGGGCTCCAGCACCACGTCCGCCACCTTCAGCTGCGCCAGCTCCTCCGCGCTGCCCCAGTGGCAGTCACAGTTGTACTCGTCGGGATGGGCGGCCATCCCACGGAAGGTGCCGGCCAGCCCCTCCAGCGCGGCGTCCAGCCGGAGCGGCGGACAAGGATCGATTGCATCGGCGCACACCGTGAACCGGCTTTCATGACTCCGCACACCGACTCCCGCCGGGCGAAGAGAGCGACCTTACCGGAGGGGTCCACCCCGCCACCCACCCCCGCAGACCGTCGCGCTGAGGGCCTGGCCGGTGAGCGGTTCGGGCGGAGCGGCAGGTTTTCCACAGGGATCACCACGCACGGCGACCCGCCCGTACTCTGAGAGTCACGAGATGGACAGAGAGGGGCAAGGCCGTGACGTCAGATGCCACTCCGGACCTGTACGCCGAGCCGGTGGTCTTCGGGCAGCGTATGCAGATCCTGCGGACCCGGAGGGGGATGAGCCGCACTGTCCTGGCCGGCCTGCTGGGGAAGTCGCCGAGTTGGGTCAAGCAGGTCGAGGGCGGACGGCTGCACATGCCCAAGCTGCCCACGATCTTGCGCATCGCGGAGGCTCTCCGCGTAGGGGACCTGGCCGATCTCACGGGTGACCAGTCGATGTCGGTCGGCCTCTTCGCAGGCCCCGGGCATGCCCGGCTGCCGCAGGTACGTGCTGCCCTGGACGCCTTTCCGCTGACCGCTCAGCAGGAGGCGCCGGCTCCCAGCCACCTCCGGGAACGCCTCACCCGTGCCTGGCGCGCCCGGCATTCCTCCCCGAATCACCGGGAGGTCATCGGCGCACTTCTGCCGTCTCTCCTCCGGGACGCCCAACTCGCCGTGTTGCAAGCGGACTCCGCGCGGGAGCGGCGGGTGGCGCAAGGGGTGCTCTCGGAGGCGTACAGCCTCAGCCAGTTCTTCCTCGCGTACCAGCCGGACGCCTCCTTGCTCTGGCGAGTGGTGGAGCGCGGAATGATCGCAGCCCAGGAATCGGAGGACCCGCACGTCATCGGGATGGCCGCCTGGCTGGCGACACAGGCGCACCGCGACAGCGGGCATGCGCATTTCGAGGCCGCGGATGCGGTGAATCTGGAGGCCCTCCGCTATCTCGAAGCCTTCCTGCCCGAGGCGAGCGACGACGTCCTCGCCATCGCCGGAGCGCTGCAGTTCGAAGCGGGGTACACCGCGGCGCGCCGGGGCGAAACCGGAACCGCCTGGCGGTACTGGGACACGGCCCGCGCCGTGGCGGAGCGGCTCCCCGCCGACTACTACCACCCCATGACCTCGTTCTCCCGCGCCGTCATAGGGGCCCACGCGGTCACGGTCGCGGTCGAGCTGCATGCGGGAGCGGAGAGCGTACGGCAGGTATCTGCGGCGGACGCGACGACGATTCCGTCCCGGCCGCGCCGGGCGCGGCATCGCATCGAGGAGGCCCGCGGCTATCAGCTCGACAGACAGGCGGAGGCCGCCCTCGCCGCTCTCGGCAAGGCGCACGAGGCGGCACCGGAGACCGTCCGCTACAACGGCTACGCGCGGCGCATCGTGCTGGAAGAGACGGAGTCGAAGAGCCCGGCGCAGCGCCGTCGTGCCAGCGAACTGGCTGTGAAGATGGGGGTATTGGCCGCGTGAACAGAGGGGTACAAACTGTGCCCCTTCCCCCTTCTTCGGGGTCCTACGGTCGTTCCTCGTACGACCGATGAGGACCCCCGCGGCCGCATGCAGGGCGGCCCGGGGGCATGGCCAACCTGAGGAAAGCAGGTCGACATGCCGGACTGTATCGCCCGCATCTTCGAGTCGCTCGGGGAGCTGTTACCGCCCGCTTCCGGGCGGCCTCGGCCGGAAGGCGCGTACGTACCCACTCCGTCGCCCACCGTGGAGGTGGTCACGCGATGAACCAGCCACCACCGACGATCACGAGGCTGTTGCCGTGGACGACGCCCGAGGGGAAGACCTGCATTCTCGTCAGTGACGGCGGGCCCCAGGGCGGCTTCTCGTTCCTGGCGGACCGCTTTGAAGCCGTACAGCTGGAGATGGCGCTGGGGCTGATCGAGCACGCCGCCGACCTGCTCGCGGACAGCGAGGCGACGGACAAGGGGCTGCGGTTCCTGTGCTGCCAGTTGCGGGCCACATTGGTCGATGTCCACCGTGTCGCCGTCAGCCGGGGAGAACGGTTGGCCGGTGGCAACGAGACGGTAGGCGAGTGATCAACCCCCTTCGGGGTCTTGCCGCGCTCGTTCGGCGCGTTCTGCGTGCCCGAGCGAGCGCGGCTGCCGGCCTGCTGTTCCCATCCCTTGCCTGATGAAGCGCCAGGCACGACGATGTCCGCGCGAGTCCGAGCTGACGGTGTGTCAGCTATGGGAGGCATCCGGGCGGAGGCGGCGATGGGTGAGGGCGGCGTGTGGCGGCCTGGGGGTGGCGGGCGGCTGGCGTACGGGATGCAGTTGCCGGTGCAGGCGCAGAGCAGGGTGTTCGCGGAGGAGTGGGAGGCCGGGGCGGGGCCGCGGGACCTGGTGGAGATCGCGCGGGCCGCGGACCGGGGCGGGTTCGCGTACGTCGCCTGCTGTGAGCATCTGGCGATCCCGCGGCGGCTGGCGGAGGCGATGGGGACCGTGTGGTACGACCCGGTGGCCACGCTCGCGCATCTGGCCGCGGTGACGGAGCGGGTGCGGCTGCTGAGCCATGTGGCGGTGGTCGCCTTCCGGCATCCGCTGCTCACCGCGAAGCAGTACGCGACGCTCGACCGGTTGTCGGGCGGGCGGCTGATCCTGGGTGTGGGCGCCGGGCACGTGGCGGAGGAGTTCGAGGCGCTGGGGGTGGACTTCGCGCGGCGGGGCGCGGTGCTCGACGAGACGATCGATGCGCTGAAGGCGGCGCTCGGGCCGGAGGAGTTCCCCGAGTTCGTCGGCGAGCGGTTCGCGTTCGATGGGCTGGGGCAGGCGCCGCGGCCCGTACAGACGCCCCGGCCGCCGATCTGGGTGGGCGGCTCCTCGCCCGCCGCCGTACGCCGGGCCGCGGAGCGCGGGGACGGCTGGCTGCCGCAGGGGGACCGGCGGGAGCAGCTGCCCCGGCAGATCGCGACGCTCCGGGCGGCGCGGGAGGCGGCGGGGGTCACCGAACCGGTGGTGATCGGGGCGATCGCCGAGCCGGTGTACGTGGGGGAGCCGGGCTGGGACGTCGGGCGGCACACCGTCCGGGGCAAGCCGGAGGCGGTCGCCGAGTCGTTGCGGGCGTACGCGGAGATGGGCGTGCGGCAGATCCAGGTGCGGTTCCGCAGCCGGAGTCGGGCCGAACTCGTCGATCAGATGGCGGCGTTCGGGGCGGAGGTCGCCCCACACCTCTGCGTGTGACACGCGGCTTCGGCAGGGACACATGGCTCCGCACCTTCATCCAGTAGGGAGTACCGGCATGGGCAAGCTCGACGGGCGGGTCGTTCTCATCACCGGGGCGGCGCGTGGGCAGGGTGAGCAGGAGGCACGGCTGTTCGCGGCGGAGGGGGCGCGGGTCGTGCTGGCCGACGTCCTCGACGAGCAGGGCGAGGCCGTCGCGAAGGAGATCGGCGAGGCCGCGCGCTACGTCCATCTGGACGTGAGCCAGGAGGAGCAGTGGGTGGCGGCGGTGGCGGCCGCCCGGCAGGCGTACGGGAAGGTCGACGGGCTGGTCAACAACGCCGGGATCCTGCGGTTCAACGAGCTGACCGCCACCCCGCTGGCCGAGTTCCAGCAGATCGTGCAGGTCAACCAGGTCGGGGCGTTCCTCGGGATCAAGACGGCCGCGCCGGAGATCGCGGCGGCCGGCGGCGGCACGATCGTGAACACGGCGTCGTACACGGGTGTGACGGGGATGGCGTACGTCGGGGCGTACACCGCGACCAAGCACGCGATCGTGGGGCTGACCCGGGTCGCGGCGCTGGAGCTCGCGGCGAAGAGGATCCGGGTGAACGCCGTCTGCCCGGGCGCGATCGACACCGCCATGAGCAACCCCGCCCAGCTCGACCCCACGGCCGACGCCGACGAGGCCGCGGCGGCGCTGGACGAGCTGTACCGCAAGCTGGTGCCGCTGGGGCGGGTGGGGCGGCCGGAGGAGGTCGCGCGGCTCGCGCTGTTCCTGACGTCCGAGGAGGACTCGGCGTACATCACGGGACAGCCGTTCGTGGTGGACGGGGGCTGGCTGGCCGGGGTGAGCGTCCTCTGACGCAGTTCATCTGATGCTGCGTCAGGTAATGCCGTCCGGTGCTCTTGACGGTGCTGGGCGGTGGTGGAACAGTCGGCGCAATCGAGAGCTGACGGTTCGTCAGATAGTCGTCGGGCGGGCGCCCCGGACACGCGCGCCGGGGCCCGCCGGGCGGCGGATACAGGGACGGTGATCCACTGTGGAATTCGGCCTCTTCGTACAGGGATACGTGGGCAAGCGGGCCAGGACCGACCCGCTCGCGGAGCACAAGGCGCTGATGGAGGAGACCGAGTACGTCATCCAGGCGGACGCCTCCGGGTTCAAGTACGCCTGGGCGTCGGAGCACCACTTCCTGGAGGAGTACTCCCACCTCTCCGCCAACGACGTCTTCCTCGGCTACCTCGCCCACGCGACCGGGCGGATCCACCTCGGGTCCGGGATCTTCAACCCGTTGGCGCAGGTCAACCACCCGGTGAAGGTCGCCGAGAAGGTCGCGATGCTCGACCACCTCTCCGAGGGGCGCTTCGAGTTCGGCAGCGGGCGGGGCGCCGGTTCGCACGAGATCCTCGGCTTCCTGCCGGGCATCACGGACATGAACCACACCAAGGAGATCTGGGAAGAGACCATCGCCGAGTTCCCGAAGATGTGGCTCCAGGAGGAGTACCCCGGGTTCCAGGGCAAGCACTGGCAGCTGCCGCCCCGGAAGGTCTTCCCCAAGCCGTACGGGGCCTCGCACCCGGCGATGTGGTACGCGGCCGGGTCGCCGTCCTCGTACGCGATGGCGGCCCGGAAGGGGCTGGGCGTGCTCGGCTTCAGCGTCCAGAAGGTCGGCGACATGGAGTGGGTGCTGGAGCAGTACAAGACGGCGATCCGGGACGCCGAGCCGGTGGGCGACTTCGTCAACGACAACGTGATGGTGACGTCGACGGCGATCTGCGCCGAGACGCACGAGAAGGCGGTGCAGATCGCCGTCGACGGCGGGCTCAACTACCTGCAGTCGCTGGTGTTCCGGTACCACGACACCTTCCCGCGGCCGGACGGCATTCCGGAGTGGCCCGAGCTGCTGCCGGACTACACCGCCGAGATCATCGAGCTGCTGATCGCCGAGGAGCTGATGATCTGCGGTGACCCGGACGAGGTGCTCGGGCAGTGCAAGCGCTGGGAGCAGGCCGGTGCCGACCAGCTGAGCTTCGGCCTGCCGATCGGCATCCCGTACGAGGACACCATGAACACGATCAAGCTGATCGGGGAGCACGTCATCCCGAAGATCGATACGGACCCGGTGCACCGGACGACCCGGTTCCGCCAGGCGGCCGGCACCTGAGCCCAGCCGCTGACGGGACCGGCACCGCGCCGGCCGCGAGCCGGCAACCGAGGGGAGGCAATCGCCGTCATGCTCGACCACCTGATCAAGGGCGCGACCGTCGTGGACGGTACGGGCGCGCCCGCGTACCGCGCCGACGTCGGCATCCGGGGCGGCCGGATCGCCGCCGTCGCCGGGCCGGGCGGGGTGAGCGAGGAGTCGTCCTCGGCGGAGGACGCGACCGGGCTGGTCCTCGCCCCCGGCTTCGTCGATCCGCACACCCACTACGACGCCCAGCTGTTCTGGGACCCGTACGCGACTCCCTCGCTCAACCACGGTGTGACGACCGTGGCGGGCGGGAACTGCGGATTCACCCTCGCGCCCCTGCACCCCGCCCGCCCCGAGGACGCCGACTACACCCGGCGGATGATGTCCAAGGTGGAGGGCATGTCCCTGGTGGCGCTGGAGGAGGGCGCACCGTGGACCTGGCACTCGTTCGGGGAGTACCTCGACGCCCTGGAGGGGCGGATCGCCGTCAACGCCGGCTTCATGGTGGGGCATTGCGCGCTGCGCCGGTACGTGATGGGCCCGGACGCGGTGGGCGGGCAGCCGACCGGCCGGCAACTGGCCGAGATGCTCGCCCTCTTCCACGAGGCGATGGACGCGGGCGCCTGGGGGTTCTCCACCACCCAGTCGTCCACCCACTCCGACGGTGACGGCCGACCGGTCGCCTCCCGGCACGCCGGGCCGGACGAACTGCTCGCGCTGTCCCGGGCGGTCGCCGAGCACGAGGGCACCCAGATCGAGGCGATCGTGGCCGGCTGCCTGGACCGGTTCAGCGATGCCGAGATCGACCTGTTCGTGGAGATGAGCGCGGCGGCCGGGCGCCCGCTGAACTGGAACGTGCTGACCATCGACGCGGCCGTGCCGGACCGGGTGCCCCGGCAGCTGATACCGAGCGAGCGGGCCCGTAAGGCCGGCGGCCGGATCGTGGCGCTGACCATGCCGATCCTCACGCCCATGAACATGTCGCTGGGCACCTTCTGCGCGCTGAACCTGATCCCCGGCTGGGGCGAGGTCCTCGGGCTGCCGGTCGACGAGCGGATCGCCCGGCTCCGTGACCCCGCGGTCCGCGCGGAGATGCTGCGGCGCGCGGGCAGCGAGGAAGCCGGTGTCTTCCGGCGGCTCACCGACTTCGGCCGGTACGTCATCGGCGACACCTACTCCGCCGCGAACGAGGGCCTGACCGGCCGGGTCGTCCGGGACGTCGCCGCCGAGCGCGGCCAGGAGCCGTTCGCCTGCCTGGTGGAGATCTGCGCCAACGACCGGCTGCGGACGGTCCTGTGGCCCATGCCCACCGACAACGACCCGGACTCCTGGGCGCTGCGCGCCGAGACCTGGCAGCACGAGGACGTCCTGCTGGGCGGCTCGGACGCCGGGGCGCACCTGGACCGGATGTGCGGGGCGCCGTACACCACCCGGTTCCTCGGCGACTGTCTGCGCGGCCGGCAACTGGTCGGGCTGGAGCAGGCGGTGAAGATGCTGACCGACGACCCGGCGCGGCTCTTCGGACTGCGCGAGCGCGGCCAGATCCAGGAGGGCTGGCACGCGGACCTGGTCCTCTTCGACCCGGAGCGGATCGACGCGGGCAAGGCCACGCTGGTCCACGACCTGCCGGGGGACAGCCCGCGGCTGGACTCGAAGGCGATCGGCGTCACGGCGGTGTGGGTCAACGGCGTCGAGGCGATCCGCGCGGACCGGGTGACCGGCGCGACGCCCGGCACGGTGCTGCGGTCGGGCCGGGACACCAGGACGGTGAGCACCCGGTGAGCGGGAGCGTGGGTGGGAGGAAGCGGGCGGTGAGGTTCCGGTGACGGCGGCCGGTCAGCGGCTCTTCATCGGCGGTGAGTGGGCCGTGCCGGACGGCGGCCACTACGAGGTGATCGACCCGGCGACCGAGGAGACCGTGGGGCTCGCGCCCGAGGCGAGCCGTGACCAGGTCCACGCGGCGGCCGCGGCGGCCCGGGACGCCTTCGGTCCGTGGTCCCGGACCAGCCCCGAGGAGCGCGCGGCCGTCCTCTCCCGGGCCGCGGACCTCATGCAGCGCGACGCCGGCCGGTACGCCGAGCTCGCCCAGGCGGAGAGCGGCGCCACGACCGCGACGGCGCGCGGGATGCAGGTCGCGGTCGCGGTGGCCCGGTTCCGGCGGTACGCCAAGGGGGCGCTGGAACCGGTCGAGACGCCGCTGCCCCCGCAGATCAACGAGGCGGGCCCGATGGGCCGGGGCGGCGTGCTGGGCGCCCTCGCCGTCCGGCAGCCGGTCGGCGTGGTCACCTGCATCACCTCGTACAACAACCCGTGGGCCAACCCGGCCGGCAAGGTCGCCCCGGCCCTCGCCATGGGCAACACCGTCCTGGTGAAGCCCGCCCCGCAGGATCCGCTGTCGGTGTACCGGATGGCGGAGGCGCTGGAGGAGGCACTGACGGAGGCGGGGGCGCCGCCCGGTGTCGTGAACGTCGTCAGCGGGACCGCGGTCGCCGTGGGTGAGGCCGCCGTCGACTCGCCCGACGTCGACATGGTCAGCTTCACCGGCTCCACGGCCGTCGGGCAGCGCATCGCCGAGGTGTGCGGGCGCGGGATGAAGCGGCAGCTGATGGAACTGGGCGGCAAGGGGGCGGCGATCGTCTTCGGCGACGCCGATCTGGACTCCGCCGTCGCCGGGATCGGGACGACGTACGCCTTCTACAGCGGGCAGATCTGCACGGCGCCGACCCGGGCGCTCGTGCACCGCTCCGTGTACGACGCGTTCGTCGCCAAGCTCACCGCATACCTCGGGTTCCTGAAGGTCGGTGATCCGCGGGCCCGGGGGACCGTCGTCGGGCCCGTCATCTCCGCCGCGCACCGGGACCGCGTCGAGTCGTACGTGGAGCTGGGGCGCAAGGAGGGCGCCACGGTCGTCGCGGGCGGGGAGCGGCCCGCGCACCTCGGCAAGGGGTTCTACGTCGCGCCGACACTGCTCGCCGACTGCACCAACGACATGCGGGTGGTCCGCGAGGAGATCTTCGGGCCGGTGGTCGCGGTCGTCCCCTTCGACGGGGACGAGGACGAGGCCGTCGCGCTCGCCAACGACAGCGACTACGGCCTGATCGACTACGTCTGGTCGGCCGACGCGGCCCGCGCCTTCCGCGTGGCCCGTCGGCTGCGGGCGGGCGGCGTGGGGGTGAACACCGTCGGCCGCAACATGGAGGCGCCGTTCGGCGGCTTCAAGCGGAGCGGAGTGGGCCGCGACGTCGGGTCGTACGCGCTCCATACGTACAGCGAGCTGCAGGCGATCGTGTGGCCGGGGTGAGGGGTGCGCCGGTGGCCGGGGTGTGACGTTCGAAAGTCGGACGGGAAAATTTTGAACCGCCATAAAACGGACGGTGCTGCGGTTCTCGCAAAGTGAAAGGTGTAGCGGGAAGCTATGAAATGCAATGTGTGGCGGGCTTTGTGGCCGTCATTTCCATGATCGATTGCGGGTCTGATCCCCTTATTTATGGGGGCGTGTGAACGGAGGTTGATCTTCCGGATGCGGATACAGCAGCACTTAACGTCCTGTTCATGGTTCAGGTTGACCCCCGTCCCCAGACCGGAGACACGGTAACGAGCGTCGGTACGTCCGGCAGCGACACCCGCGGCAAGGGCCTCAGCGGCAACTCCGTGGGCCTGCTCGGCAGCGCGGTCATCGGCATCTCGACCGTCGCCCCCGTCTACTGCCTCACCTCGACGCTCGGTCCGACGGTCGGTGAGGTCGGGGTGCAGATGCCCGCCGTCTTCCTCGCGGGCTTCCTGCCGATGCTGCTGGTCGCCTTCGCCTACCGGGAGCTCAACAAGGCCGTGCCGGACTGCGGCACCTCCTTCACCTGGACCGTCAAGGCGTTCGGGCCGAAGGTCGGCTGGATGTGCGGCTGGGGGCTGGTGATCGCCACGATCATCGTGCTCTCCAACCTGGCCGGCGTCGCCACCTCCTTCTTCTATCTGCTCCTCGGCGAACTCGCCGGCAGCCGGGCCGTCGCCGACCTGGACGGCAACCGCGTCGCCCACGTCCTGACCTGCCTGGCCTTCATCGCCGTCGCCACCGCGATCAGCTACCGCGGGATGACCGCCACCAAGGGCGTGCAGTACACCCTCGTCGGGCTCCAACTCGCCGTCCTCGCCGTCTTCGTCGCCCTGGCCGTGGTCAAGGCGCAGTCCGGTGACTTCGCCGGCTCGCTGCACTTCTCCTGGACCTGGCTCGATCCGTTCGCCGTCCGGTCCTTCTCCGCCTTCACGGCCGGACTGTCGCTCTCGATCTTCATGTTCTGGGGCTGGGACACCTGCCTCACGGTCAACGAGGAGACCGCCGGCAGCGACCGCACGCCCGGCCGCGCCGCCCTGCTGGCCATGGTCGTACTGATCGGCTCCTACCTCCTCACCGCCGTCGCCGCGCAGATGTTCTCCGGCGTCGGCCACCGGGGCCCGGGGCTCGGCAACCCGGACACCGCCGACAACGTCTTCGCCGCGCTGGCCGACCCCGTCATGGGCACCGTGCTCGGCGTCCTGCTGTTCGTCGCGGTGCTCGCCTCGGCGGCGGCCAGCCTGCAGACCACCTTCATCCCGGTGGCCCGCACGGTCCTGGCGATGAGCACCTACGAGGCGCTGCCGGCGTCCTTCGCGCGGATCCACCCGCGGTTCCGCTCGCCGGGCCGGGCCACCGTCGCGGCCGGTACCGCGACCGGTGTCTTCTACGCCGTGATGAGCTTCCTCAGCGAGAACGTCCTGATCGACACGATCTACGCGCTGGGCCTCATGATCTGCTTCTACTACTCGATCACCGCCTTCGCCTGTGCCTGGTTCTTCCGCCGTGAGCTGCGGAACTCGGCCCGTGACCTGCTGTTCAAGGGCGTCTTCCCGGTCCTGGGCGGGCTGCTGCTCGCCTCCGTCTTCCTCAAGACCCTGATCGACATGTGGAACCCCGCGTACGGATCGGGCAGTTCGGTCCTCGGCGTCGGGTCGGTCTTCGTGATCGGCGTCGGTCTGCTCCTGCTCGGTGCCGTCCTGATGCTCGTCATGCGGCGCCGCAGCCCGGCCTTCTTCCGCGGCGAGGTCCTGACCCGGGCCACACCGGCGCTGGTGGTGGAGGAGTAGGGGCCGGCCCGGGCGGGGAGGCGCGTCGCCGCCCGGGCCGGCCCTCAGCCCCTGCGGTCCAGGAACACCGGGTTGGTCAGGGCCGCCATGGGGCCCGGGAGGCCGGGGGTGGTGGCAGGGTGCCGGACCTCGGCGCGTATGTAGGCGGCGTGATCGGGCGTGGTCCGCCAGGTGACGGTGTCCGCGCCGGACGGCGGCAGGGCGGCCGCATGGACGCGGCCCTGGTCGGTGACGAAGGAGACCGTGCAGCCCGGGGCACCGGAGACCGTCAGCCGCGCGGTCACCCCGGACGCTCCGGACAGCGCCAACCGCTCGCCGATACCGGCGTGTTCGCCGCGCTCACCGGTGACCGAGAACGACAGGTCGACCTTCGAGGACTCGGCGATCCACACCCGGCCCGCCCGTATGCCGTCCTGCAGGGCGCGGCGCGAGAGGTCATCGGCGAGCACCACCGTCTGCGGCAGGCCGACGACGTCCGGGTCGCGGTGGGCGTCGCTGTGCCCGACGGCCGGCAGCCAGTCCCCGCGGCCGCGGGCGTGCGCGACCAGGGTGTTGTCCCACTCGGCGAGGGTGACCTCGTCGTCGGGACCGTACGGACCGTTCCACACCTCCACGGCATCGGCTTCGTTGAGCCCGAACTTCCAGTTGCAGCCGATGCAGGTGGCGTGCGGATGCGCCGGGATGACCAGGCCGCCGGCCCGCCGGACGGCGCGCGCGTACTTCCCGAAGGCGTTGTCCCGGGCGCGATAGCGCCAGTCGATGAAGACCCCCGGGTCGGTGCCCATCGCGACCACATGGCCGTTGCGGGTGGTGACCTCCTCGCCCATCAGGATCAGCAGGTCGTCGCCCCACAGGCCCTCCCAGGCGCGGTGCCCGGAGGTGGTGTTGTGCTCGGTGGTGGTGAGGAAGTCCAGCCCGGCGGCGCGGGCCAGCGCCGCGATCTCGGCGGGCGTGCGCCTGCCGTCGGAGTGGACCGAGTGCAGATGGTTGTCGCCGCGGTACCAGGCGCGGCCGCGGCCCCGGGCGCGCTCGGGTGGGTAGACGGGTCGGGGCGTCCGGCCCGGGGGGCCGTACCGCAGGGTGATCGTGACGTCGTAGGAGAGCCCCTGCGGTGCGACGGTGTACGGGCCGAGGGCGATGTGCCAGAGGCCTGCGTTGACGGGGCCGGGGAGGTAGCCCGGAGTGGCGTCGTCGGCGCGCAGGAAGAACTCCGAGCGCGCCCCGCCGGACCAGCCGCGGAAACCGGCGCCGCCGAGGTCGGTGCCCCGCTCGTCGAAGATGCCGATGTCGCAGGCGTTGCCGACCGTGCCCTCGGGAACGGTGGGTCTGTCGTAGCCGTAGGAGACGGCGATCTCCCGCACCCCGCGCGGCACTTCGACCGGGAGATGGACGAAGTCCGGTACGCCCATGGGCAGATGGCCGGTCACCCGCCGGGTCTGCTCGCCCGT
The DNA here is from genome assembly GCF_036352915.1 of Streptomyces bugieae. Taxonomy (NCBI): domain Bacteria; kingdom Bacillati; phylum Actinomycetota; class Actinomycetes; order Kitasatosporales; family Streptomycetaceae; genus Streptomyces; species Streptomyces bugieae. Next base: position 115,387 of record NZ_JAZBJP010000023.1, on the reverse strand, counting down.
CCGGCCGCCCGCCCCGTCATCCGGCCCGCTTCCCTTCCCGCCGCCCGAGCCACCGCCCGGTGCTCCGGCCGCCGGCGTCGCGTCGGCGAAGCTCACCCGGCCGAGCGTGAGCGCACCCGTGGCGCCCGCGAGCGCCGATAACCGCAGCACATCGCGTCGATCCATCCCGCTCCACCCCCTTCCGTGTTGCGTCCCGTGAAAACTGTTGTACGCGGCCGTGACGCGTAGGGAAAGGCCTGTGGATAACCGTCGGACGGTGCGGCAACATGCCGTCATCCACCCGCCTGACGGAGGTCCCCCACCATGCGGATCGCGACCACGATCTTCCTGACCGACGAGACGATCCGGCCGGTCCGGCTGGCCCGCGAGCTCGAACAGCGCGGCTTCGCCGGCCTCTACCTCCCCGAACACACCCACATCCCGGTCGGCCGCGACACCCCCGCCCCCATGGGTGAGCCGCTGCCCCGCGAATACGGCCGCACCCTGAACCCGTTCGTCGCGCTCGCCCAGGCCGCCGCGGTCACCGAACGGCTCGCCCTCGGCACCGGCGTCACCCTCGTCGCCCAGCACGACCCGGTGGACCTCGCCAAGCAGATCGCGACCCTGGACTTCCTCTCCGGCAGCCGCTTCACCCTCGGCATCGGCTACGGCTGGAACGTCGAGGAAGCCGCCGACCACGGGGTGGAGTGGTCCACCCGGCGCGCGCTGACCCGCGACCGGATGGCCCTGATGCGCGCCCTGTGGGCCGACGAACCCACCGCGTACGAGGGCCCGTTCGGGTCCGTACGGGCCTCCCTGGCCCACCCCAAACCGGCCCACGGCGCCCCGCGCACCCTCCTCGGCGGCGCGGCCGGCCCCCAGCTCTTCGGGGAGATCGCGGCCTACGGCGACGGCTGGCTGCCGATCGGCGGGCGGGGGCTGACCGAGACCCTGCCCGTCCTGCGGCAGACCTGGTCGGACGCCGGACGCGCCGGCGAACCCGTCGTGGTCCCGTACGCGGTCCGGCCGACCCCCGGGAAACTGGCCCACTACCGCGACCTCGGCCTCCAGGAGGTGGTGCTGCAACTGCCCCCGGCAGAGGAGGGCGAGGTCCTGCGCACGCTGGACGACTTCGCGCAGTACTTGTGACGCCACAGGGAGCGACGGGGCGGGGAGCCGTACGGCGCCGTCGCGCCCTAGGTCCATGGGCCTACGGGCCGCCCCGCGCGGCTGGGACCGCAGACCGATCCGCGGCCGGGCCGTACGGACGTAGCGTCGAAGGTGAACGGGATCCCGGCAGCGGAACCCACGGAACGTGATCCACGAGACGTGGGCCAACGGAACGTGATCCACGCACCGGGACCCACGAAGAGCCTCGGCAGATCAAGGAGATCTCATGCCCAGCCTCGACCACACCATCGTGCACAGCACCGACCGCTTCGCCTCGGCCCGTTTCCTCGCCGATCTTCTCGACGCACCGGAACCCAAGGCGTTCGGCCCCTTCGCCACCCTCAAGCTGGACAACGGAGTGGCGCTCGACTACGCCGAGCACGCGGCCGGCGGCAAGGAGTTCACGCCCACGCACTACGCGTTCCTGGTGACGGAGGACGAGTTCGACAAGATCCTGGGGCGCATAAAGGACCACGGCCTGCCGTACTGGGCCGACCCGCGGCACACCCGGCCCCAGGAGATCAACACCCGGGACGGCGGCCGCGGCGTGTACCTCGACGACCCCGACGGCCACAACATGGAGTTCCTGACCCGCACGTACTCCGACGAGCTGCTGTCCAACCTGTAGCGGCCCGGTCCGACGGGACCGGCCGGGCCAGTGATCAGCGGCACACCCGGCCGTCGTTCTCCCGCAACGGCGCTGTCAGTCGGCGCTCGTATGCTCGGAGGATGACTTCCAGCGCGCAGGGACCTGACCAGGTATCCGACGAGGGATCCGACCAGGCGTCCGGGCAAGCGGCCGACCGCGGCACGGGCGCCCGGCCCGCCCCGGAGAGCCGCCCGACGGCGAACGCGATGCGCCGTGCGCTCAAGCGGGCCCGCGACGGCGTGGCGCTGGACGTCGACGAGGCCGTGGTGCTGCTGCAGGCCCGCGGCGCCGACCTGACGGACCTGTGCGCGTCCGCGGCCCGGGTGCGCGACGCCGGCCTGGAGGCCGCCGGCCGCCCCGGCGTCATCACGTACTCCAAGGGCGTCTTCATCCCCCTGACGCGGCTGTGCCGGGACAAGTGCCACTACTGCACCTTCGTCACCGTCCCCGGCAAGCTGCGCCGGGCCGGGCACGGGATGTTCATGTCGCCCGACGAGGTGCTGGACATCGCCCGCCGCGGCGCCGAACTGGGCTGCAAGGAAGCCCTGTTCACCCTCGGGGACAAGCCCGAGGACCGCTGGCCCGAGGCCCGCGAATGGCTGGAGGCGCACGGCTACGACGACACGCTCTCGTACGTCCGCGCCATGGCCATCCGCGTCCTGGAGGAGACCGGACTGCTGCCGCACCTCAACCCCGGCGTGCTGTCCTGGACGGACTTCCAGCGGCTCAAGCCCGTCGCCCCGTCCCTGGGGATGATGCTGGAGACCACCGCCGAGCGCCTGTGGAGCGAGCCCGGCGGTCCGCACCACGGCTCACCGGACAAGGAGCCGGCCGTCCGGCTGCGCGTCCTGGAGGACGCCGGCCGCTCCAACGTCCCCTTCACCAGCGGACTGCTGATCGGCATCGGCGAGACCTACGAGGAGCGCGCCGAGTCCCTGTTCGCGCTGCGCCGCATCCAGCGCGCCTACCACGGCATCCAGGAACTGATCATGCAGAACTTCCGCGCCAAGCCGGACACGGCGATGCGCGGCATGCCGGACGCCGAACTGGAGGAGCTGGCCGCGACCATCGCGGTGGCCCGGCACATCATGGGCCCCTCGACCCGCATCCAGGCACCGCCCAACCTGGTCGACGGCGAATACGCCCTGCTGATCGGCGCCGGCATCGACGACTGGGGCGGGGTCTCCCCGCTGACCCTGGACCACGTCAACCCCGAGCGGCCCTGGCCGCAGATCGAGGAGCTGACCGAGCACTGCGCCGCCGCCGGCTTCCGCCTGCGCGAACGGCTCCCGATCTACCCGGAGTTCCTCCAGCGCGGCGAACCCTGGCTCGACCCCCGCCTGCTGCCGCACGTCCGCGCCCTCGCCGATCCCGAGACGGGCCTGGCCGTCGAGGACGCGCCCGTCGTCGGCCGGCCCTGGCAGGAGCCCGACGAGGGCTTCACGATGAGCTCCTCGGGCCGTACGGACCTGCACCACACCATCGACACCGAGGGCCGCAGCGCCGACCGCCGGGACGACTTCGACGAGGTCTACGGCGACTGGGAGGCGCTGCGCGAGGCCGCCGCGCCCGGTATGGCGCCCGAGCGGATCGACGCGGACGTACGGCAGGCGCTCTCCCGGGCCGCGGACGACCCCACCCGGCTCACCGACCCCGAGGCGCTGGCCCTGCTGCACGCCGACGGACCCGCCCTCGACGCCCTCTGCCGCATCGCGGACGACCTGCGCCGCGCCACGGTCGGCGACGACGTCACCTACATCGTCACCAGGAACATCAACTTCACCAACGTCTGCTACACCGGCTGCCGCTTCTGCGCCTTCGCCCAGCGCCGCACCGACGCCGACGCCTACACCCTCTCCCTCTCCCAGGTCGCCGACCGCGCCCAGCAGGCGTGGGACGTGGGCGCCGTCGAGGTGTGCATGCAGGGCGGCATCCACCCCGACCTGCCCGGCACGGCGTACTTCGACATCGCGCGCGCCGTCAAGGAACGCGTCCCCGGTATGCACGTACACGCCTTCTCCCCCATGGAGGTGGCCAACGGCGCGACCCGCACCGGGCTGTCGATCCGCGAATGGCTGAGCGAGGCCAAGGCTGCCGGCCTGGACACGATCCCCGGCACCGCCGCCGAGATCCTCGACGACGAGGTCCGCTGGATCCTCACCAAGGGCAAACTCCCCACCGCCACCTGGGTCGAGGTCATCAAGACCGCCCATGAGCTGGGCATCCGCTCGTCCTCGACGATGATGTACGGCCATGTCGACCAGCCGCGCCACTGGCTCGGGCACCTCCGGCTGCTGGCCGGGATCCAGCAGGAGACCGGCGGCTTCACGGAGTTCGTCACGCTCCCGTTCATCCACACCAACGCGCCCGTCTACCTCGCCGGGATCGCCCGCCCCGGCCCGACGACCCGCGACAACCGCGCCGTGACGGCCATGGCCCGGATCCTGCTGCACCCGCACATCACCAACATCCAGACCAGCTGGGTCAAACTGGGCACGGAAGGCGCCGCGGAAATGCTCCGCTCCGGCGCCAACGACCTCGGCGGCACATTGATGGAGGAGACCATCTCCCGTATGGCGGGCTCCAGTTACGGCTCGTACCGCTCCATCCAGGACCTGATCGCCATCGCCGAGCGGGCCGGCCGCCCTGCCCGCCCCCGCACCACGACCTACGGCCCGGTCCCCGAGGAGCGCCGGGCGGCCGCCCTCGCCTCGGACGGCCACCTGCCCGAGCTGCTGCCGGTGGTGGACTGAACCGCCGGCCGTAGTGGCCGGTAATCGTCGTGGCTGCCCCGGCAGCCACCGGCCGTAGTGGCCGGGACCCGGCTCAGTCCCCGCTCGGTCCCGACCTCGGTCCCCGCTCGGTTCCGGCCTCGGTCCCCGCCTCAGTCCCCGTCGTACTCCGACTCGTGCTGGAGGATGCACTGCTGCCACTGGGACAGCGCCTCCTCGCGGTCGCCCCCGCTGTCCTGGGCGGCGACGATCAGGGCGTCGGCGGCCATCGCGGCGAGCCGTACGGCGATGTGGCAGACGTCGCTCTGGGGGAGCGGCCGGAGGAGTTCCACCGCGCCGTCGCTGTCCCCGGAGAGGGCCGAGGCGACAACGGCCATGGTGGTGCGATCCCACTCGTACTCGGACATGGGGAAAGCATGCCCACCGTGCGGCGCCGCCATCATCGAACGGATGAGCCCCGGCGCTGTCGCGCATCAGTTGAGTTGACGCACCGGACCGCCCGCCAGAAAGGCGCTGATGTCCTCGACGGCCTGCTGGAAGTACCCCTCGTAGTTGCGGCGGGTGACGTAGCCGAGGTGCGGGAGCGCGAGCACGTTCGGGAGGGTGCGGAAGGGGTGACCGGCCGGCAGTGGCTCCTGGTCGAAGACGTCCAGGCCGGCCCCGGCGATCCAGTTCTCGCGCAACGCCCGCAGCAGCGCCTCCTGGTCGACGATCGCGGCGCGCGAGGTGTTGACGAGGTAGCTCGAGGGCCGCATCCGGCGGAGCTCGTCCGCGCCGAGCAGCCCACGGGTGCGGTCGCCGAGCACCAGATGGACGGAGACGAAGTCGGCGGCCTCCAAGAGCTCTTCCTTGGTGGCGGCGGCGCGTACGCCCACCTCCGCGGCGCGCTCGGCGGTCAGGTTCCGGCTCCACGCCACCACGTCCATGCCGAAGGCCAGGCCGATCCGGGCGACCCGGCCGCCGATCTTGCCGAGACCGAGCAGCCCGAGCGTACGGCCGTGCAGATCGGCGCCGAGAGTGGACTGCCAGGGGCCGCCGGCGCGCATCGCGGTGCTCTCGGTGACGACGTTGCGGGCGAGGCCCAGGATCAGCGCCCAGGTCAGTTCGACGGGCGGCTCGGTGTTGCTGGCGGTGCCGCACACGGTGATCCCGTGCCGGGCGGCGGCCGTCAGGTCGATGGCGGCGTTCCGCATTCCGGAGGTGATCAGCAGCCGGAGCCGGGGCAGCCGGGCGAGCAGCGAGGCGGGGAACGGGGTGCGCTCGCGCATCGCCACGACGATCTCGCAGTCGCCGATCGCCGCGACCACCTCGTCCTCGGAGCGGAACGGCTCGCGCAGCGTACGGACCTCGACCGCACCGTCCAGCGGTGACCAGTCGGCCAGGGAGAGGGCGACGCCCTGGTAGTCGTCGAGTACGGCGCAGCGCGGTGTCACAGGAGATCTCCCGGAGTGCAGTTCGGCGGTCATCCGGACCGTAGCGCCCAAAAGCCGCCTAGCCAGCGACTATGCGCATACTCACCTGGCCGGAAACTGATCAATCCCGGTCGATTACAGTGCTGCGCCAGGGGCCCTTGCAAGGCCCCGGAACGTGGTGAGCTTCGGGAGGCACAGTGAGCGCAGCAGGAGGCGGCGCCGCCATCTGGGGGCGCGCGGAACAGCAGGACTTCCGCAGCCGGGTACGCGGCTGCCTGCTCGGCGGTGCCATCGGCGATGCGCTCGGTGCCGGCATCGAATTCGACTCGCTCGACGCGATCCGCGCGGCGCACGGCCAGGAGGGCGTGACCGATTTCGTACCCGCCTTCGGGCGGCGCGGCGCGGTCACCGACGACACCCAGATGACCCTGTTCACCGTCGACGGGCTGATCCGCGCCCAGGTACGCCGCGACACCGGCGCCTGGCACCCGCCCACCGACGTCCACCGCGCCTACCTGCGCTGGGCCGCCACCCAGCACGACTGGGGCCCCGACGAGCGCAAGACGGACGACGGCTGGCTGGCCCGCGAGGAGTGGCTGTACTCCCGCCGCGCGCCCGGCCGGGCCTGCCTGAGCGGCCTCGGCGACGAGGTGATGGGCACCCTGGAAGCGCCGAAGAACCCGGACTCCAAGGGGTGCGGCGCGGTGATGCGCTCGGCGCCGTTCGGGCTGCTGGTCGGCTGGGAGCCGCAGCTCGTGTTCCAGCTCGCCGCGGAGTGCGCGGCGCAGACGCACGGCCACCCCACCGGCTATCTGGCGGCCGGCGCGTTCGCCGTCATCAGCCACTCACTGGCCCGCGGCGAGGACCTCGACAGCGCGGTGCAGAAGGCGCTGGCCCACCTGGCCACCCGCCCCGGCCACGAGGAGACCACCGAGGCCCTCAAGCGCGCGCTGGGCGCCGTACGGCAGGGCATGCCGACGCCGGCCCGGGTGGAGTCGCTGGGCGAGGGCTGGACGGCCGAGGAGGCGCTGTCCATCGGCGTGTACTGCGCACTGGTCGCCGAGGACATCCGGCACGGCCTGCTGCTCGCCGTCAACCACAGCGGCGACAGCGACTCCACCGGCGCCATCTGCGGCAACCTCCTCGGCACCCTGCACGGCGAAACGGCGCTGCCGCCGGACTGGCTGGTCGAACTGGAGGGCCGGGCCACGATCCTGCAACTGGCCGACGACTTCGCCATGGAAATGACCCAGGGCCCCGCCCTGCACGGCCCGGCCGGCTCGTCCCCGGGATGGCTGGCACGGTATCCGCGGGCGTAGGGGGCCGTCGCGGGGGTCAGGGCGTAAGGGTTAGGACGTAAGGGGAAGGGCGAAGGGGAAGGGCGAGGGCGAAGGGCGAAGGGGAAGGGCGAAGGGGCTGGGGGCCTGGGGCCCGCCGGTCCCTTACGGGAGGGCCGAACACTTTCCCTAGGGGACCCGAGCGCCCCCTCGGGGGGCCACAACGGCTCGGGCGTCGGCGGTATTCCCGGCTCAGGCCCCTACTGGTAGGTCGAACACCTCCCGTAGGGGACACAAACGCCCCCTCGGGGGGCCACAACAGTCCGGGGGTCGGCGGAATTCCCGTGTCGTCCCCCCGCCACCCCACCTGCCCTCAAGGCGCCCGCACCCCCCGCACCCCGCCCGACCCGTCCCCCTGCTCCGGGAGGCTGCCCCCAAGATCCGCCGCGGCGCCTCCCGTGTCCCCGTCCCCGTCACCGTCCCCGTCCCCCTCACCGTCCCCCTCGCCGTCGTTGATCCGTGCCAGCACCGCGTCGCGTTCCGGGGTGGCCTCGGGCCGCAGGTGGCCGAGCAGGGCGAAGAGCAGCAGCGAGGTGGCGACCGGGGCGACGATCTGGACCTGGAGTTGGACGCCGTTCAGGCCGTAGTTGGTGAGCCAGAACGCGAACAGGCCGGCCGCCCAGGAAACCAGGGCCGCGGTGGGGCCCGAGCGGCGGAAGAGCCGCACCATGCCGAGCAGGAACGGGATGGAGATCGGCCCGACCAGTCCGGCCACCCACTTGATGACGACGGTGATGATGTCCTTGAACGTGGGCGAGTTGACCTGGGTCGCGATCGCCATCGACAGGCCCAGGAACGCGACCGTCGACAGCCGCGCGGCCAGCAGCCCGGCCCGGTGCGACCACGCGCGCGCCCTTGCCGAGAGGGCCGGCGCGATGTCGCGGGTGAACACCGCGGAGATGGCGTTGGCGTCCGAGGAACACATGGCCATCGTGTGGGAGAAGAAGCCGACGATCACCAGCCCCAGCAGCCCGTGCGGCAGCAGGCGTTCGGTCAGCAGCGCGTACGCGTCGGAGGCGTCCGGCCTGTGTGCCGTGACCAGCAGCGGCGCGGCCCACATCGGGAAGAAGAGAACGGCCGGCCAGACGAACCACAGCGCCGCGGACAGCCGCGCGGCGCGTTTGGCCTGCCGGGCGCTGCCCGTCGCCATGAAGCGCTGCGCCTGGTTCCACATCCCGCCGCTGTACTCGAAGGTCTTGATGAAGAGATAGGCGAGCAGAAAGGTGAGGGTGTACGGGCCGACGGTCGGCCGGGTGTGGGTGTCCGGCAGCTCGCCCCATACGGTCCACAGCGCGCTGACACCCCCCAGCTTCCCCAGAACGGTGACCAGCATCGCGACACCCGCCAGCAGCTGGATGACGAACTGCCCCAGCTCGGTCAGCGCATCCGCCCACAGACCGCCGACCGTGCAGTAGACGCCGGTGATCACGCCCGTGATGAGGATGCCCTGGTTGAGCGAGATCCCGGTGAAGACGGACAACAGGGTGGCGATCGCGGCCCACTTGGCGCCCACGTCGACGATCTTCAGCAGCACGCCGGACCAGGCCAGCGCCTGCTGCGTCGGCAGGTCGTAGCGGCTCTTGAGGTACTCCAGCGGCGAGGCGACACCCAGCCGCGACCGCAGCCGGTTCAGCCGCCCGGCGAACAGCTGGGCGCCGATGGCGACCCCGATCGCGATGGGGAAGGACCAGGTCACGTACGAGGTGACCCCGTATTGGTAGGCGATCCCGGCGTACCCGGTGAACATCACCGCGCTGTAGCCGGACATGTGGTGGGAGATCCCGGACAGCCACCACGGCATCCGGCCGCCCGCGGTGAAGAAGTCGCTGACGTCGTCCACCCGCTTGTGCGACCACACACCGATCGCGACCATCACGCCGAAGTAGCCGATGAGCACGGCCCAGTCGAGACTGTTCATGCCCCCTCCAGGGGTCCGCCTTGTGAACATCGATCACATCGCCGTGATGCGTTCCGCGGTGCCGTGTCCCCGCGCGGGAGTGGGGAACTCCCGGAACTCCCGGAACTCCCGGGATTGAAGCGCCCGTTGGGCACGCCGGTCAAGACTCTCGGCAATCACAGATATGAACACTGATCAGCGAAGTGGACCAATGCGCCGTCTCTTGACCGCCGGGAACGTTGCCGCGTCCCGCGCCCCCCGCACCCACGATGAGCGACCGGCACAACGGCCGTACGGGTGCGGGACCCGTACGGCCGTAAAGGGAAGGAGTGCGGAAAGGGGGTGCGGAAAGGGGGTGCGGAAAAGGAGTGCGGAAAGGGAGTGCGGAAAGGGCGGCGGAAGGAGTGCGGCCGCTACCGCATCAGCTCACCCGCGTTGACCAGCAGCGACTGGCCCGTGATGGCGCGCGCCCGGTCGGACGCCAGGAAGACCGCGGTCTCGGCCACATCGGCATCCGTGGCCAGCTCCGGCAGCGCCATCCGCTCGGTGAGCCGCCCGAGCACCTCGGACTCCGCCACGCCCTCGGTCTGCGCCTGGAACCGTACGTAGGCCTCGACCGGTGGGCCCCACATCCAGCCCGGCTGCACGGTGTTGACGCGTATCCGGTCCGGCCCCAGCTCGCGGGCGAGCGAGTACATCGCGGAGACCAGCCCGCCCTTCGACGCCGCATACGCCGCCTGCCGCACCTGTGAGGGCGCCGCGACCGACGACTGGGTGCCGATGAACACCACCGAACCCCCGCCGCGCGCGGTCAGCGACGGCAGACAGGCCCGGGTCATCCGCAGCGTGCCGAAGAGGTTGACGTCCACGACGTCGCGCCAGGAGTCGAAGTCGGCGTCCCGCAGTCCGCCGAACAGCGAGTCCAGCGCGGCGACATGGATCACCGCGTCGATCCCGCCGAACCGCTCCACCGCCAGCGCGGCCAGCGCCGTGCACTGCGCCTCGTCCCCGATGTCGGTCACCCGCCAGGCGGTACGCGTCCCCGCAGGGTCGATCCGCGCCGCCGACTTGGCGAGGTTCGCCTCGGTGCGCGCGCCCAGCACCACCGACGCGCCGTCCCGCACGCAGGCCGCCGCGACCTGATGGCCGAGGCCGGGCCCCACGCCCGAGACGACGACGGTCTTGTTCCGCAGCAGCATCTCCGCCTCCGGGCATCGCGCACCACGTACCTCTCCTGACGACTCGTCAGGTTAGGGTGCCCGCCCCGAAAGCAACAGGCCCGTCCCTTCGCGGATTTCGCGTCGTGGCGTGCTGCTGCCCGGTCAGTGCGCGTGCCCCCGGCGCAGCGGCACCGCGGCCCGCAGCCGGCGCAGGACCGCGACCACCCGCACCCGGGCCCCGCACAGCCGGGCCCAGAGGTGCCGGGCGAGCGAAGGGGGCGGCTCGGTCGGACCGCTCTCGGAGACATCGGGGTCCGGCGCGCCGCCTGTCGGGTCGTCCGCGTCGTGGGGGCCTGGGGTGTCGTGCGTGCCGTGGGTCATCCGTCCTCCCGCCTCCCGGAAAGGTGTTCCCGTGTTCCCACCCCCTGTTCTTCCCCGTGGCGGCCACCCCGAAGCGGCGCTCCCCGGAAGCCCCCGGGCGCGCCGCTCTCCGAGCTCACCCCTCCCCGCGCGCCTCCGCCAGCGCCCCGCGCAGCCGCCCCAGCCCCTCGCGGATCTCCTCCGGCGTGTGCGTGACGAACGACAGGCGGACCGCGGCCGGGTCCGGCGGGCCGGCGAAGAACGGCGCCCCGGGCACGTACGCGACGTCATGCCGCACGACCTCGGGCAGCAGGGCGGTCGCGTCGTGGCCGGCGGGCAGGGCGGCCCACACGAACATGCCGCCCGACGGCCGGTTCCACCGCGAGCCCTCGGGGAGCGCCGTGGCGAGCCCGTCGACCAGCGCGTCCCGGCGCTCGCGGTACGCGTCGCGCACCCGCGCCAGGTGGACGTCCAGGTCCGTGGTCGCCAAGTACCGTGCCGCGGCCGCCTGGTCGACGGTCGAGGTGTGCAGATCGGCGGCCTGCTTGGCGATGACGCAGGGGCGCCGCAGCGGGTCCGGCAGCCGCAGCGTGCCCAGCCGCAGCCCGGGCGCCATCACCTTCGAGAACGAACCCAGCAGCACCGTACGGTCCTCGGCCCCCGGGAACGACGCCACCCACGGCACCGCCTCGCCCTCGAAGCGGAGTTCGCCGTACGGGTCGTCCTCGGCGATCCACAGTCCGCGCCGGGCGGCGATCTCGGCGACCGCGGCCCGGCGCTCGGCGGAGAGCGTGCGGCCGGTCGGGTTCTGGAAGGTGGGGATGACGTACAGCAGCTTCGGCCGCTCGCGGGCGGCGAGTTCGTCCAGCGCGGCCGGATCGAGGCCCTCGTCGTCGGTGGGCACCGGCACCACCCGGGCGCCCGCCAGCGAGAAGATCTGCAGCGCCGCCAGATAGCAGGGGTCCTCCACCAGCACCGTGTCGCCCGGCTCCAGCAGGACGGTGGCCAGCAGCGACAGGCCCTGCTGGGAGCCGGTGGTCACCAGCAGCTCGTCGGGACCGGTGGGCAGCCCGCGGGCGGTGGTGCGCGCCGCGACGGCCGCGCGCAACGCCGGGTCGCCCTCGCTGGTGGAGTACTGCAGGGTGCGCCGCGGGTCCTCGGCGAGCACGTGCTGGAAGGCGGCCGCTATCCCGGCCGCGTCGAACAGCTCGGGGGCGGGCAGCCCGCCGGCGAACGAGATGACCTCGGGCCGGGCGGTGAGCGCCAGGATGTCGCGTACCGGCGAGCCGCCGGTGCGCGCCGCCCGCGCGGCGAGCTCGGGGAGCGGCGCACGGGCGGGCGTACGGAGGGGCGTACGGGCATCGGCGAGGATCGCATCCGGCATGGCGACTCCCATCACTCCGGGCCGCGGGTTAACCCGCGTTAGCTGCAAATGCCAGGCAGCTTAAGCGGGAAGGGAACGGATGTGCAGGGATGCCCACATGGTGAGCATGCCGGACCCCTCCCGTTCTGACACTTCGTCAGCTACACCTGTTCCCCATGACCGCAGACCGCGAGAGCACGAGCAGGATCACGCCGGAGGATGCCACCGCCACCCACGTCGCCGCCTACGGTGAACTGGCCGCCGTCGGCCCCTACGGCGTCCGCCCCGGGCATGCGCTGATCACCATGGTCGAACCCCATCCCGGCCACGAGTACGCCTACAACCGCTGGTACGAGGACGACCACTACATCGCCGGCGCCATGGCAATGCCCTGGATGTTCGCCGGCCGCCGCTGGGTCGCCACCCGCGACCTGCAACTCCTGCGCTATCCCACGGAGTCCGCCGTCGCCCGGCCGGTCACGGCCGGCTGCTACCTCTCCACGTACTGGCTCACCGAAGGCCGCTACGACGAGCACATGCGGTGGACGGTGGCGATCAACCGGCGCCTCAACCAGGACGACCGGGTCCACCAGGACCGTACGCACGTCTTCACGGCCTTCCAGGACCACCTGGCGACGGTCTATCGGGACGGCGCGGCGGGCCCCCGGGACTTCCACGCGCTGGACCACCCCTACGCGGGGCTGGTGCTGGAGGTGGTCGACGCGGCCGGACCGGAGGAGCGGGCCGGGCTGCTGGAGTGGCTGCGGGACCGGCAGCTGCCGCGGCGGCTGGCCGGCTCACCCGCCGCGATGGTCACGGTCTTCCGGCCGACCCCGCTGCCCGGTGACCGGATGTCGTACGTACGGCAGGTCGAGGGCGTCGACACCCGGCTGACGCTGCTGTGGTTCCTGGAGCAAGATCCCCGCGACGCCTGGTCGGCGCACTTCGCGGACCTGGGGGCGGAGGTCGCGGACGCGGGACTGGGGCGGGTGGAGCTGGTGGCGCCGTTCGTGCCGACCGTGCCCGGGACGGACCGGTACGTGGCCGAATTGCGCTGATGGGTGCTGACGCGCGGTGACGGGGGCGGGAGGGAACGCGTCGAGGTGCGGGCAAGGCCGAGCCCCCTCGGCCGGGACGGCGATCCAGTCGAGAGGGCTCGTATCCGCGGATGCGGACTGTGGAGCGTGCCGGCTCAGGTCACGCCACGTCGAACGCGCCGTCGGCGACGTCCGACACGAAGCGGCTCCAGGAGGCGTTGTCGAACGTGAGGCGCGGCCCCTCGGGGTCCTTGGAGTCGCGCACCGCGATGGCTGCGGTGGTCGGTACGGCGATTTCCACACAGGCGCCGTTACCACCGGAGTACGAGGACTTGGTCCAGGAGAATGCGGAATTCGGCTGCACGGCCATGTTCACTCCAATTACTCTGAGTTACCGCGGATTCGGTAGTGACGACGCTACGCGCCAACATCACCAACCGCAGGGGCCGTTCACCCGTCCGAATGGCATATTCCTTGATCTCTTTTCACGGCGGCGGGCGCGGGTGTACCGTGCGAACCCGTTATCCGGAACCTCGCATTCCGCCCGCTTTCCGCCCTGCTCCGGACCCGTCGTTCCGGTCCGGTGCGTCGGTCTACCGCTCCGGTCTCACCCCCTCGCGTCCGCATGCAATTTCGCCGCGTCCGCGATGAACTCCCGGCTCGCTTCCGCGCTCAGGGCCTGTGCCCGCAAATGCTCGTACATGATCGTGTATTTGTGCACATCATTGGTCTTCTCCAGATAAAGGTCACTGGTGACGCCCTCGATGTACACCACGCTGGAATCCGCGGCATCGTCGAATTCCAGGATGGAGAACGTCCCCGACATTCCGGCGTGCGCACCGGCGTCATAGGGGAGCACCTGCACGGTCACGTGCGGGAGATGGCTCACCTCGACGAGATGGTCGAGCTGTTCGCGCATGATCAGGTGGCTGCCGACCACCCGCCGCAGCGCGCTCTCGTCCAGCACGACCCACAGCCGCAGCGGGCGCTCGGGCTCGTTGACCCGCTCCTGGCGGCGCATCCGCACCTGGATGCGCTTCTCCAGATGGTCCGGCGCCAGCTCGGGGACCGTACCGGGAATGACCGCCTCCGCGTAACCGGGCGTCTGCAGCAGCCCGGGCACGAGCAGCGACTCGTAGATCCGCAGCGAGGCGGCCTCGGTCTCCAGACCGATGTAGACGCTGTACGGGATGTCGCCGAAGGCGTGCCACCAGCCCTGCTGGCGGGAGTCCTTCGCCATCTGCATCAGCGAATCGACTATCCGGTGGTCCTCGACCTCGTAGACCCCGCAGAGATCGCGGACATCACGCTGGCTGATGCTGCGGCGACCGTTCTCGAGTCTGCTGATCTTGGATTGCGAGACCAGCAGCCGCTCGGCCACCTCTTCCGCCGTCATGCCCTTGAGCTCGCGGAGCCTGCGCAGCTCCTGGCCCAGCCGGCGTCGCCTGACGGTGGGATTGACGTGGGACGCCACGGGATGTGCACCTCCGGCTCCGTACTGCTGTCATTTCCTGGTCAGCAGACTGCCACTCCGGAGTGACGCCGCGCAGTGAAATGCGCACACAAGGCGAGCGAGCGTGTGCGCGGGGTGGCACTGGTGGAACGGTGGAGCGTCCTTGCAGGGCGCCCGGTCGCACGGGCCCTTCAGGGCGTCAGCGGGCGCCCACGCGGGCCATCCTGCCGTGACCGTGCCGCGACTGGCCCGGTGTGCCGGACGCGTTCGCCGCGGCGTGGGACGCCGGTTGCCGTACGGCACCGCCGGCGGCGGCCTGCGACCGCCGTGGTTGCGCCGCGGCGCCGTTCTGCACGTCCATGACGGCGTGGGCCACCAGCCCGCCCATGGGGTCGTGCCGGATCAGATCCCGGAGACGGGAGCGCGATGACCGCCCCTCGTTCCCTGGATAGAGGTGCTTGCCGAGTCCGACCGCATGGGCCAGCGCGGCGAGCGCCGCGGTCCGCGGGTCCGGGGGTACGCCGGTGCGGATCGCGTTGTCCAACCGGGCCCTGATTTCCCGGCTGATGGCCGTCTCCGTCGCTTGGTAGCGCGTCGTCGGCAGCACCCCGCACATCTGGCCCGCCACGGCATGCACCATGCCGCACCGTTCGAGATGCGTGAGGTACGTCTGGCGCAGCCCCAGTCGGGGCCCGCCGATCCAGTGGACCGCGCGCACCGGACTGCCGCGTCGGCGCAGCAGTTCGAGCGCGGAGTCCAGAGTCGGATCTCCTGTCGGCCGTGCCATCACCACGGCGATACGATCCCCGTCTGGGGCTATCCGTCCTGCCAGAGCCAGCTCTACTAGCTGGGCCCCGGCCAGGCCGAGGTCGAGCGACTGCGGCTGCGCTGTGGTGCCCGTCGCCGGGTCCAAAGCGAGCAGCAGAAGCTCCTCCGGAATTGTTCTGCGGCTCCTGCCCATCCATGCCTCCCCGCGTGGATGAATGACAGGGTGACCCCTCTCACATTCATCTGTCGAGAGTGCGTGGGGGGTTCGGTAGGGAACCGGTAGGTATGTCGTTCTCGTCTTGCACGTTGGCGACATCTATCCGTGGGGTGCGGCGCGTACCGGTTCGCGTGGCGGCGAGGCGCTGCCACGTGAACACAGGAGACTTGGGAACACTGATCCAATGCGGCAGTGCGACATATGAAGGAGACATCGGTGGCGGGCGAGTCCCCCGACAAGTCGGACAAGAAGCAGTCGTCGGGGGAGACGGCGCGGAATGAACATGATCCGCGCCTGTCCGTCCTCCGAGGGGAGCCGGCCGAGCCGGCGGAGGAAGTGACGGCGGGCGAGGGCGAGGACGTGAATCCGTCCGCGCCGTCCGAGGAGTCGGAGGCGTCCGGGACGTCCGGGGCGTCGGAGCCGGACGGGGATGCCGAGGCGCCGGAGGCGTCCGACGGGGTGCAGAAGCCCGCCGGCGACGAGGAGGCCCCCGAGGCCGGTGACGAGCGTCTGCGGTCGGCTGTGGCCGCCTGGGTCGCCGGGAAGGGCGACGAGGAGCGCGCGGAGACGGACGACGCTTCCGCAAAGCCGGAGGGCGAGCGGGGGTCGGACGCAGGCGCTGAGGCTGCCGCCGACCCGGAGGGTGATGCCGCGGCCGGGGCCGAGTCCGGTGCGGACGACCCCGAGGGTGGCGACAAGCCTGCGCCCAAGGACTCGGCGGACGAGCCCAAGGCCAAGTCGGAGGCCAAGGCCAAGCCTGAGGCCAAGTCGGAGGCCAAGCCCGAGCCCAAGGCCAAGCCTGAGGCCAAGGTCAAGCCCAAGGCCAAGCCTGAGGCCAGGGCCAAGTCCGAGCCCAAGTCGGAGGTCAAGGCCAAGTCCGAGGTCGAGTCCGAGGGCAAGTCCGAGGGCAAGGCCAAGGCTGAGGTCGTTGATCAGCCGACCGCCGTGTTCAAGACCGTCGGGCCGCAGAAGAGCAAGCCCGTAGAGGCGGCCGACGAGGAGGACGGGGCCGACGGGTCGGCGGTGGATGATGCGACCCGGGTGTTCGCTGTTGCGAAGCTGAAGGCGAAGGGTGCCTCCGCCGACACGGCCGCGCCGGTCGACCAGGCGACCACCGCCCTCAAGATCAACCCGCCTGCCAAGTCCCCCGCAAAGTCCCCCGCAAAGGCCGCCACCAAGGCCGCCGCCAAGGACTCCGACTCCAAGAAGGACTTCAAGAAGGACTCCGACTCCGAGAAGGACTCCGAGACCGGCCCGGCGAAGGACTCCGGGAAGGACTCCGCCAAGGACCCGGCCAAGGACTCCGGCAAGAGCGAGAAGGCGAAGGACGCCGAGAAGGACAGCGAGAAGGACAGCAAGGACAGCGGGAAGGACGGCAAGGACAGCGGGAAGGACGGCAAGGGCGGCAGCAAGGCGGCCCCGGCCGAGAGCGACGCGGAGCGGACCAGCCAGTTCGTGGCGCTGAAGTCGGCGGACGACGGCACGGCCGGCAAGTCCCTCGGCAAGACGGCGCCCCGGACCCCCCTCGGTACGCCCGGCAAGCCCACTGCCAAGGCCGACGAGAAGGCCACCGGCAAGACCGCCGAGAAGCCCGCCGGCAAGGCGGGGGACAAGACGACGGACAAGGCCGCGGACAAGCCCGCGGACAAGGCCGGGGCGAAGGAGAAGGCCTCCGGAGCCCTGCCGGCCGGCGCATCCGCCGCCCCGCCCAAGCCCGCCGGTCGGCCCGGTGCCCTGCCGCCCGCCGCCCCGACGGACGCCGCCGCGCCGGCCCGTCCCGAGGCGCTGCCCGAGTCCGAGCGGACCAAGCAGCAGCCGCTGCCGCCGCTCGACCTCCTGGCAAAGCTCACCAACACCCCGCCGCCGCCCGAGACCCCGCTGCGCACGGTCGTCCGCCGGTTCAAGATCTGGACCCCGCTGGTGGTGCTGCTGGCGATCATCTTCGTGATCGTCCAGGGCGTGCGCCCGCTGCCCAACCCGGAACTCGCCGTCGGCGACGCCACCTCGTTCACCTTCAAGGGCGGCACCCTCTCGATGCCGTGGCCGGACCAGGGTCAGGCCGCCGCCGAGGTCGTCGGCGTGGGCCGGATCGGCAGCTCCGGTGCGGCCAAGCCGGTGCCGACCGCGAGCGTCGCCAAGGTGATGACCGCGTACGTGATCCTCCGCGACCACCCGCTCAAGAAGGGCGAGAAGGGCGAGACGATCACGATCGACGCGCAGGGCGAGGCGGACTCGCAGAAGAAGGACGAGTCGCGCGTCCCGCTCAAGAAGGACCAGCAGTTCACCCAGTACCAGATGCTGCAGATGCTGATGATCCCCTCGGGCAACAACGTCGCGCGGCAGCTGGCCCGTTGGGACGCCAGCTCGGAGGAGGCGTTCGTGAAGAAGATGAACGCCGCCGCCAAGAAGCTGGGCATGACCAAGACGACGTACACCGACCCCAGCGGCCTGGACAAGGCGACCGTGAGCACCGCCGTCGACCAGCTCAAGCTGGCCGAGCAGGTCATGAAGAACGACGCGTTCCGCGAGGTCGTGCGCACCGAGAACGTCCAGATCGCCGGCCTGCCGGAGAAGATCTACAACAACAACCGCCTGCTCACGACGATGGCGGGCCAGGTCGCCGGCATCAAGACCGGATCGAGCTCGCCGGCCGGCGGCACGTTCATGTGGGCCAGCTACCGCACCGTCGGCGGCAAGGACCAGCTGATCCTCGGTGTGACGATGGACCAGCACACCAACAGCCCGGACCCCAACGCGCAGCTCGACCTGGTGCTGAACAACACCCAGAAGGTGATCACCGCGGCCCGGGGTGCGCTGGTCTCGGACACCGTGGTGAAGAAGGGCCAGGTCGTCGGGTACGTGGACGACGGCCTCGGCGGTCAGACGCCGGTCGTGGCGACCAAGGACCTCTCGGCGGTCGGCTGGCCCGGCATGAAGGCGACGTTCTCGATGAGCACCGACAAGACCCTGCCGCACGAGGCGAAGGCCGGCACCAAGGTCGGTGTGCTGACGGTCGGCAACGGCGCGAGCACCCAGAAGGTCCCGGTCGCCCTGAAGGACGACCTCGTCGAGCCGACCTTCGGGGCGAAGCTGACCCGCATCGGGTGAGCGTCCACGGACTCCGGCGGCGGTGACGGGCACATCCGCCCGGCGCCGCCACCGGAGTCCTCCCGGCCCCGGCAACACCGCCCGCCCCGCTCGCCCGTCCTCCGTCCCGTACGTGACCGGAGCCCGTCATCGACGTAGCGCAAGCACAGAAGCCGGCCTATGCGTCCGCCGTCGCCACGCGCAGAGCGTGGGCGGCGCAGGGCGCGGTGACGCTGCTGCCCTCCGGGGTGATGCTGCTCCTGGGGGCGTGGGGGATCCGCCGCCAGGACGCCATATGGCGCGACGAGGCGGTCACCTACGACATGGCCCACCGCAGCCTGCCCGACCTGTGGCACACGCTGCTGCACGCCGATGTCGTCCACGGCCTGTACTACGCGCTGATGCACGTCTGGTTCCGGGTCTACGACGCCACCCTCGACGGGACGTTCGGCGCGGTGGTGGGGCTGCGGCTGCCGTCGGTGGCCGCGATGACCGCCGCCACCGCGGGCGTCGCCCTGCTCGGGCACCGCCTCGTCGGCCGGCGGGCGGGCCTGCTGGCCGGCTTCACGTTCGCGTGCATCCCCGTCGTCCAGCAGTACGCGCAGGAGGGGCGCTCGTACGCGACCGTCTGCGCACTGGTCGTCTGGGCCACGTACCTGCTGGTCCTGACCGCGGCCGCGGCGGCACCCCCGCCCTCGCGTCCGCACCCCCAGCCGGTCCCGCACCCGCGCCCCGGGCTGTGGCCCGGCTACACGGCGCTCATGCTGGCCGCCTGCCTGCTGCACGAGTTCGCGTGCCTGGTGCTGCCCGTCCACGCCGCCGCGCTGATCCTCGCCCGGCTGCCCCGCCGCGTACTGCGCGCCTGGGCGCTGTCCGCGGCCACCGTCCTCGCCGCCCTGTCCCCGCTCGCGGTCTTCAGCACCCGGCAGTCGGCGCAGATCAGCTGGCTGATGTGGCCGGACCCGCTGCAGCTGCTGACCTTCGCCGTGCTCGCGGTCCTCGGCCTGGCCTGCGCCCGGGTGCGGATCCGCTCCCGCGGCCCGATCGGCCTGCGCGCCCTGGGCATCCCGCTGCTGCTCCTGCCCACCGTCCTGTTGCTGCTGCTCTCGCACGTCGAACCGGCCTACGTCGACCGCTACGTCCTCTACTACGTCGTCGGCTTCGCCCTGCTCGCCGGTGCCGCGCTGGCCCGGCTGCTGCGCCCGGCCGGCGAACTGGGGCAGACCCGGGCCCGCCGGCTGCGCCGGACCGCGGCCGTCGCGCTGGTGCTGGCCGCCCTGCTGCCCGTCGACGTCCATCTGCGCAGCCCGGACAGCCGGGTCGACGACGTCACCGCGGTCGCCCAGGCCGTACGCGCGGTGGCCGAGCCGGGCGACGGGCTGCTCTTCATGCCGGCCCGGCGGCGGATCTGGCGGGCGACCCGGCCGCACGACTTCCGCGGCCTGACCGATCTCGCCCTGGCCGAGAGCCCGTTGGCCTCCCACACCCTCTACGGCACCGAACGCTCCGGCGACGCCATCCGCGCCCGGATGCTGGCCAGCCGCCGGATCGTGGTCGCCGGTGACCCGGACGGCCAGCCCGCCGACGACAACGACCAGGAAATCGCCAAACGGGCCACCCTGCGCGACGCCTTCCGGGTCTGCAGCACCACGGAGGTCCGGGGCGCCCGCATCACGGTGTACGGGCGGGCGGGGGCGTGCGGGGCGGCAAACGCGCGCTGAAGCACCGAAGAGCTCGCTGAAACACCGAAGAGCTCGTTGAACCACCCAAGAGGGGGCCACGTCCGACCGAGGTGCCGGCCCCTTCAGCGCAGCCCGGCCGCCGTCCCGTCCAGCCCCAGCAGCTCCTGGAGGGCCGCCGCGCCGGCGTCGGTGAGGCGCACCGCCCGGCCGCTGCCGATGCGGCGGACCCAACGGCGGTCGAGCAGCCGGTCGCAGAGCCGGGCGCCGGCCGTGCCCGCGAGGTGGTTGCGGCGCTCGGTCCAGTCGAGGCAGGCACGGGCCGGCGGCCGGCGGCCGGTGCGCAGGTCGGCCGGTTCGACGCCCAGCGCGTCGGTGAACCAGTCCCGGCCGGCGTCGGTGAGCGCGAAGCCGCCGTCCTGGTCGACCAGGCCACGTGCGGTCATCGCGTCGGTGATGGCCACGCCGAGCCGGCCGGCGAGGTGGTCGTAACAGGTGCGGCCCCGGGCCAGCGCCGCGGAGGCGGACACCGCGCGCAGCCCGCGCGGCGCCCCCTGTGGCGGGTCGAGGTGCGCGGTCAGGGATTCCAGCAGCTCGGCGACGTGCGGGCCGGCGAGCTGGAGGTAGCGGTGGCGGCCCTGGCGCCGTTCGGCGAGCAGTCCGCCCTCGGTCAGCCGGGTCAGGTGCTCGCTTGCCGTCGAGGGCGCGACCTGCGCGTATGCCGCCAGCTCGCCGGCCGTCCAGGCCCGCCCGTCGAGCAGCGCCAGGCAGAAGGCGGCCCGGGTCCGGTCCGCCAGCAGCGCGGCCAGCCGTGCGAGCTCGGTGCTGTACGCCGGAGTGCCGTCCGCGGGGGCGCGGTGCGTCGCGGTCCGGTTCGTCGCGGTGCTGTACGCCGGAGTGGTCATGACTCGATTGTCCGCCGCGAGTCTTCGGTGCGTACCGAAGGGACTCGTGCCTACGGTGCCCGTATGAGCACCTCCCCGGAGTACGCCACCTTCCACTTCCACGCGCTGCACCATGCCGACCAGCCGCTGCTGCTCCCCAACGCCTGGGACGTCGCGTCGGCGGTGGCCCTCGCCGGGGCCGGATTCGCGGCGGTCGGCACGACGAGCCTGGGGGTCGCGGCGGCCCACGGCTATCCGGACGGCCGCGGGCTCGCCGAGGTCAAGGACGCCACCCTCGCCCTGGCACTGCGCCTCAACGGCCGGCTGGCCTGCCCGTACACCGTCGACATCGAGGGCGGGTTCGGTGGCGGGCCGGAGCAGGTGGCGGATCTGGCGGGGGCGCTGGCGGAGGCCGGGGCGGCGGGGATCAATCTGGAGGACGGGCTGCCCGGTGGCGCGGGGCTGCAGGAAGCGGCGCGGCAGGCCGAGGTGCTCGCCGCGGTGAAGCAGCGGGCGCCGGGGCTGTTCCTGAACGCCCGGATCGACACCCATTGGCGGGTGACCACCCCGCCCCCGCTGTCGGAGACGCTCACCCGCGCCGAGGCCTATCTGACGGCGGGCGCGGACGGGGTGTTCGTGCCGGGGATCGTCGCCGACGAGGACATCGCGGTGCTGGTCCGCGAGGTCCAGGCCCCGCTGAACATCCTCTTCACGCCGGGCCGGCACACCGTCGCCCGGCTGGCGGAGCTCGGCGTGCGCCGGATCAGCACCGGTTCGCTGCTCTTCCGTACGGCCCTGCAGGCCACCCTCGGGACGGCGGAGGCGATCCGTACGGGGCAGCCGCTGCCGGAGCCGGGCGGCGCGGCGCTCATGTACGAGGACGTCCAGCGGATGGTGGGGGAGGAGCAGGGGGAGTAGGTCCCCCCGCTCGGCGCTCAGGCCTGCCGGCCCCGGCCCGCCTGGCGGCGGCGGTGGACGGCGACGGCCGCGCCCGCCACGCCCAGCGCGCCCGCGCCTCCGATCAGGCCCGCCTTGGGCAGGTGCCCGGCCTTCTCGGCGAGCCCGGCCAGCCCGTTGTCGGGCAGCATGATCGACGTACGGCTTTCCGTGGGCACGGTGGAGTCCGCGGCGAAGGCGGCGCCCGCGGGCAGCAGCAGGACGGCGAGCGCACCGGTGGCGACGGTGGCGGTACGGATCATGGAGCGGCGCTGGGCCCGCATGGGTACTCCTCGTCGGGGGCGGCTCGGGCCGCCCGGGGTCACGGTACGGCAGGCACCTTACGGAGCGTCCTTAACGGCAATCCATACGTTGTGTAACAGTCAGCAAGATCTCTGGGATCGGTCCCGTGACAATGCGCCCACCAGTTCGGGCCAAAGGCCGCAAGCCCGGCAAGGTGTTCGAGCCGGCGCCGGGGCCTGGGCCGGACGCCGCCGGGGTCGTCCGCGCCCCGCCGTCGGATGGCCGCGCTGAAGGTTCCCCCGCCCGCCGCCTTGGATAGCTTGAGGAAACGGGCCCGGACGGGAGGCGGTGACGACGGGATGCGAGGCGGCGAGGACGGCCGCGCGCCAAGACGCCGTCGCCCCTGGGAGCGCGTCAGCTCACGGCGGCACAACGGCCCCTGGCGGCGCATCTGCCGCGCCACCGCCCTCTGCGCCCTCCCGCTCCTCGCCGGTTGCGCCGGTCTGGAGGGTCTGGAGAGCGACGGACGGGCCCGCGACGTCAAGGCGCCGCTCGCGCTCTGGCCGGAGTACACCCCCGCCCCGCTCGGCCGGGAGGACAACCCGGCCGCACTCACGCCCGTGGCCGGTGTGCCGCACGTCCGCAGCGGCAGCATGGCGGACGCCGACCCGCTCGCCGTCCTCGACGCGGACATCTCCGCGGAGGGGCAGCATCCGCCCGCCCGCCGCGCCGTTCGCCGCCCCGCGCTGCACGACCTCACGGACGACGGTGAACCCGACCTGATCACCGTCATCGACCTCGACCCGCGCACCAGCGAACTCCGCGTCTACAGCGTGCGGAAGACGGTGGTGACCCGGGTGCTCGTGCTGCGCGGCGTGCTGGCCGGCGTCGAGCTGGCGGCCGGTCATCTGGCGGTGCGTGAGCCCACCAAGGACCCGCGCTACGTGAGCGTCACCGACCTGGTCTGGGACGGCAAGGCGATGGCCCTGTGGGACCTCACCCTCGACGAGGCCCGCAGACACCAGACCCGCCGGACCGGCGGCAGTGGGAGCGGCGGGAGCAACGGGCGTGCCGGGAGCGGGCCATGAGGCGCCCGGCGGTCTCCCTCCGCTGGAAGATCGCGCTGACCGTGATGGCGGTGAGCTGTGCGGTCGCCGCCGTCCTCGGCGTGCTCGTCCACAACGCGGTGGCCCGTCAGACCGTGGGCCAGGTACGGAAGGAGACCCGCGCGAACCTCGACACCGCGCTGGACCTCTTCGAGTACGGCACCTCCCGCGAGGGCATCAACTCCCTCCTCGACCCGGTCGAACTACCGCGTCCCTTGAGGGAGTTGGCGCGTTCGGGGCAGCGCGGCAGCATGGTCGGTACCTATCGCGGCCAACCGGCCATGTGGGCCGCGGCGCCGGCCGACGGCCAGGTCATGGCGGTCTGGTCGCCCTACGGCAACACCCGCCGCTCGCTGGAGAACTTCGACACCGCGATCCTCGGCTCGGCCGTGCTCGCCGCCGCGGTCGTCGCGCTCGCCGGGCTGTTCCTCGCGCACCGCATCAGCCGCCGGCTGGGCACCACGGCGGCGGTCGCCCGCCGCATCACCGCCGGCGATCTGGACGCCCGGGTCGGCGGCGGCAACGGTGACGGCGCGGACGAGGGCCGAAACCCGGGCGGCGGGCCTGCGGCGCGGGACGAGGTGGCGGCGGTGGCCGCCGCCCTCGACTCGGTGGCCGGCTCCCTGCAGAGCCGGCTGCGGGCCGAACAGCGGTTCACCGCCGATGTGGCCCATGAACTCCGGACACCGCTCACCGGCATCCTCGCCTCGGCCGAACTGCTTCCCGAGGGCCGGCCCAAGGAGATGATCAACGACCGGCTGCGGGCGCTGCACCGCCTCACCGAGGACCTGCTGGAGATCTCCCGGCTGGACTCCGGCACCGAGCACGCCGATCTCGCCGCGTACGAACTGGGCGCGCTGGTCACCCGCTCCGTGCGCGCCACCGGCCTCGACGCCGACGTACGGGTCGCCGCGGACACCGTCGTCGAGACCGACCGGCGCCGCCTCGACCGCATCCTCGCCAACCTCGTCCTCAACGCGCACCGGCACGGCCGGCCGCCGGTCGTGGTCACCGTCGACACCCCGCCCGGCGGCCCACCGGCCATCGAGATCCGTGACCACGGCCCCGGCTACCCCGGAGACCTGCTGCGCCACGGCCCGCAGCGCTTCCGCACCGACGCGCCCGGCCGGGGCAGGGGCCACGGCCTCGGCCTGACCATCGCCGTCGGCCAGGCCGCCGTCCTGGGCATCGACCTCCGCTTCACCAACGCCCCCGACGGCGGCGCCCGCGCCGTCCTCCGTCTCCCACGGGAAGACGCCTCGGCGCCCTCCTGAGCGGCTCACCGGTCCACGCCGCACCCGCCGCTCACCGGCCGAGGAACTCCGCTCTCCGGCCGAGGGACTCCGCTCACCAGTCGATGTCGTCCGGCGGCTCCGGCAGCGCCTCCTCGTCCTCCGGCCCGGGCCCGGAGTCGGGCGCGGGACCGGCGCCGGGCCCGGGATCGGCGACCGCCGCCGCGCGCCCACCGCCCGCGTCCTCCCCGTCGCTGTCCCGCCCCGCCAGCACGTCCAGGATCTGCTGGCCGTACTTCACGAGCTTGTTCTCGCCGACCCCGGTGACCGTCCCGAGTTCGGTCGTCGTCGCCGGTCCCAGGAGGGCGATCTCCCGCAGCGTCGCGTCATGGAAGATCACGTACGCGGGCACGCCCTGCTCCTTGGCCGTACGGGCCCGCCAGCCGCGCAGCGCCTCGAAGACCGGCAGCTTTTCCTCGGGCAGGTCCACCGGCGCCCGCTTGCCCTTCGCGGTCTTCGCCTTCGCGGCCCGCGCGGCCTTCTCCGGCTCCCGCCGCATCGGCACCTCGCGCCGGCCGCGCAGCACCTCGCCGCTCGTCTCGGTGAGCACCAGCGTGCCGTAGTCACCCTCGACGGAGAGCAGCCCCTGAGCCAGCAACTGCCGTACGACACCGCGCCATTCGGCCTCGCGGAGATCGTCGCCCACCCCGAAGACGCTCAGCGCGTCATGGTCGAACTGGATGACCTTCGCGGTCTTCTTCCCCATCAGGATGTCGATGATCTGGCCCGCGCCGAACTTCTGCCCGCGCTCGCGCTGCAGCCGTACGACCGTCGACAGCAGCTTCTGCGCGGCGACCGTGCCGTCCCAGGTCTGCGGCGGGGACAGGCATGTGTCGCAGTTGCCGCAGGTGGCGCCGGCGCTCTCCTGCCCGAAGTAGGCCAGCAGCCGGACCCGCCGGCACTGCACCGTCTCGCACAGCGCCAGCATCGCGTCGAGGTGGGCGGACAGCCGCCGCCGGTGCGCCTCGTCGCCCTCCGAACCGTCGATCATCTTCCGCTGCTGGACCACGTCCTGCAGTCCGTACGCCAGCCAGGCCGTCGAGGGCTGGCCGTCCCGGCCGGCGCGCCCGGTCTCCTGGTAGTAGCCCTCCACCGACTTGGGCAGGTCCAGATGCGCCACGAACCGCACGTCCGGCTTGTCGATCCCCATCCCGAACGCGATGGTGGCGACCACGACCAGCCCGTCCTCCCGCAGGAACCGCGCCTGGTGCTCCGCGCGCGTCCGGGTGTCGAGGCCGGCGTGGTACGGCACCGCGGCGATGCCGTTCTCCACCAGGAACTGCGCGGTCTTCTCCACGGAGGCCCGCGAGAGGCAGTAGACGATCCCGGCGTCCCCGGCATGCTCGCCCCGCAGCAGCTCCAGCAGCTGCCGCTTGGGCTCGCTCTTGGCCACGATCCGGTACTGGATGTTCGGCCGGTCGAAGCTCGCCACGAAGTGCCGGGCCTCCGCCATCTTCAGGCGGGAGGTGATCTCGGCGTGCGTGGCGTCGGTCGCCGTGGCCGTCAGCGCGATCCGCGGCACGTCGGGCCAGCGCTCGTGCAGCATCGACAGCGCCAGATAGTCCGGCCGGAAGTCGTGCCCCCACTGCGCCACGCAGTGCGCCTCGTCGATCGCGAAGAGGGAGACCTTCCCCCGGTCCAGCAGGCTCAGCGTCTGCTCCACCCGCAGCCGCTCCGGCGCCAGATACAGCAGATCCAGCTCGCCGGCCAGGAACTCCGCCTCGACGAGCCGCCGCTCCTCCAGATCCTGCGTCGAATTGAGGAACCCGGCCCGCACCCCGAGCGCCCGCAGGGCGTCGACCTGGTCCTGCATCAGCGCGATCAACGGCGAGATCACGACCCCGACACCCGGCCTGACCAGCGACGGAATCTGATAGCAGAGCGACTTGCCGCCACCGGTCGGCATCAGGACGACGGCGTCGCCGCCCCCTATGACGTGCTCGATGATCTCCTGCTGGCTGCCCCGGAACGCGTCGTACCCGAAGACGCGGCGCAGCACCTGCACCGCCTCGCCCGCCTCCGGAGCGTCTGCTGCATCCATGTCCTCGACCATTCCCACGTCCGCCAGAGCCACCCCGAAAGCCTACGAGCTCCGCGCTGCTCCCCGCGGCGCCTGTGGACAACTTCCGGTGCCCGGCCCCTTCAGCCCGGCCGGTATCCCCATAAACAGTACGAGCAGGCTCCCCGCCCCTCCGCCCGGGCAACGGCCAGTGCCACTCGTCGCACATCGTGGATCTCCAGCCCCAGCCGCTCGGCGTACCGCTGCCCCTCCAGCAGCGCCTTGCACCCCGGAACCCGGTGGTACACCTGCCCCTGCGCCGTCGTGTACACGAACTTCGTCAGCCCCCGCGGCGCCGGAGCGCAGTCCACGCACTGCTCGACGACCAGCTCGTGCACGCATCGCTCAGCCATCCCCCACCGTATCCGCCGGACCTCCCGACTCCCGCCGCATTCCGGGGAGTTGACCGGCCGGCACCGCTCCCGAAGCCCGGGCCGAACAGACTCCGCGCGCCCGCCCGCCCGGCCGTCCCGCTCCTCCCCGCACAGACAAAAGGGCCGGCCCAAGAGGGGCATACCCTCCAGAACCGGCCTTGCCGGGGGCTGCTCGATGCCGCTCCGTAGCGCCATTCGCCCTGGTCAGCGATGCAGCGGCGGCATGCACGATGATCCCCGGCAGGACGCCCTCGGCCGGGCAGTCCGCGCACGATCGCGCACGGTTATGCCCTGCGGCGGAGTGGGCCGTCACAGGCGGCGAACGGTGCCGGACGGGCCTTGATGCACACCAGAACGGCAACCAGCGCTCGTCGGCACGGACGGGCCGACCGTGTGCGTCTTCCTTCATGTGCGTCGCGGAGTCGTGCGTGCCCGAGCCGCCCCGCCCCGCCCACGTGATCAGCCCGACCCGGGACTGGAGCTGTCGGACGCATCGTTCGCGGCACGGTGGTACGCGGCGTTGATGCGCTGAGCCTCCTCAAGCTGGTCCTCGAGAATGATGATGCGGCAAGCGGCCTCGATCGGGGTTCCTCTGTCGACGAGCTCGCGGGCGCGAGCGGCGATCCGCAGTTGATAGCGGGAGTACCGGCGGTGTCCGCCCTCCGAGCGCAGCGGAGTGATCAGACGAGCCTCACCGATGGCTCGGAGGAAGCCCGGGGTGGTGCCGAGCATTTCGGCGGCCCGGCCCATCGTGTACGCGGGGTAGTCGTCGTCATCCAGACGATCGCTGAGTGGAGTATCTGCTGCCATGTCACCTCGTAGTGCAACGCGTCGAGGGGCCCTGGTGCCGTACGGCACCAGGGCCCCGAAGGAAATGAAACACCATCTGTCGGCCCTCATGCTCTGCCGACCTTCTGTTTCCGCTACCCGGCCCGGCAAGGGGAGGGGTGCGGGGATCGCGGCTGTGTGACCGGGGACCACCATCCATTCCGGGGTCTTTCGGTACCCGGACCGGGAGTTTGCCGGGCCGGGCGATCCTGATGGCGTCTGCCTCCTCCGTCCTTTCTTCGAACCGACCACTTGGTGAGCGGCTACTGCCGTACTGCTCGGTGATGCTGTTGCGCAGCCCCTCGACCTGCGGGCTGCTCAGTGCGGCTCTCAGCCCCGTCACCATTCTTCGAACGCCTTGGCTTCGGAACTCCAGAACCGCGCTGACCTGCGAACTTCAGGTACTGCTACCCGGCAGTTCATGTCTGCCGGGTCTCGCTCGACCATATCGACGAGACAAAGATTAACCGTGCCGGAAGTCAATGTCTACTCTGGCAAGAGTAGATTTTGATGCTCAGGAGCCACAGGTCTCCTATGGCCTGCGGTAACGGATGGAACAGGTCGTCCTGGGCGGCGCGCACACGGCCCGGTCCCTCAGGGCTTGGGGCAGCCGCCTCTTGTCGCCCCGGCGGTCGCGTCACGCCAGGGGCAGGGCCGAACAGGCCGGTACGCGAGTGTGGGCATGTGTGCCGACGCTCCTGAAGGGATGCGTCCGTCCCGGCCACCGCGGGCAGTCAGACGCCGCCTCGCCCCTCCGCTCGACCAGGAGCCTTCGCACGGACGACGAGACGCCGGGCGGCGATACGACGGATGAGGGCCCGGCCGACGCGCGTCGGCCGGGCCCTCACCGGGTCTTTGACGGCGGCTTTCCGCCTGTCCTCACACCTCCGTGGAGGCGGTGCCGCCGAGCAGCGCCGAAGCGGTCCGGAGCGGCGAAGCGGATCAGCCGGCGAGGGCGAGGACGCCCGGGGGTCGGCCGTGCTCCCCGACGGTGCCGGACGAGGTGAACGGTCCGTCGAGGATGTCCCGCAGACGGATCCGGTCCGTGTAGGCGGGGCTGCCGCGGAGAGCGGCGAGCCGGGTCAGGGTGACCAGGCCCGTGCTCTGGTCGTCCCCGTCGCACACGACGAGGTGATCGACACGGGCACCGGCCATGAGGGAGAGGGCCACCTCGACCGTCATGTCGTCACGGACCCGAGGCCCGAACGCGCCCCTGTCGTGGACCACGGCCGTGGGGCGGTCCGCTACCTGGTGCGGCTGAACGGTCGTCATGGGTGCCTCCTGCCGGACGGACGGGCTGGTGATCACGGCGGCTCTAGGCGGCCGAGTCGAAGGTGGTCCGCCGCTGTGTCCTGCGGCGCGCCGCTTCGCCGACGGGCCGGCCCTGGCCGACGCGGCCTCGGCGGCCCTGGGACGAAGAAGACGCACCGCGGGGACGTTCCCCGCCCGGCGCGGGGACGACGACCGGGACGCCGGAAGGGGCCTGGGCACCTGTGATGCGGCTCAGCTCCGACTCGCCCGAACGTACCTGGGCGACCCGAGGGGTGATGCCTGCGGAAGCCATCAACCGGGTCATGCCGCGACGCTGGTCAGGGGTCACCAGGGTGACGACGCGGCCGGACTCGCCGGCGCGGGCCGTACGGCCGCCGCGGTGCAGGTAGTCCTTGTGGTCACTGGGCGGATCCACATTGACGACCAGGTCGAGGTTGTCGACGTGGATCCCGCGCGCCGCGACGTTGGTCGCCACCAGTACCGTCACCTGCCCGCTCTTGAACTGGGCCAGGGTCCGCGTGCGTTGCGGCTGGGACTTGCCACCGTGCAGGGCCGCGGCGCGGACACCGCTGCCCAGCAGGTGCTCGGTCAGCCGGTCCACCGCGTGCTTGGTGTCAAGGAACATGATCACTCGACCGTCCCGCGCCGCGATCTCGGTGGTCGTCCGATGCTTGTCCGCGTCGTGCACATGGAGCACGTGGTGCTCCATCGTGGTGACCGCGCCCGCCGACGGGTCGACGGAGTGGACTACCGGGTCCGTCAGGTAGCGGCGGACCAGCAGGTCGACGTTACGGTCCAGGGTGGCCGAGAAGAGCATCCGCTGTCCCTCGGGACGCACTTGGTCGAGCAGGGCGGTGACCTGGGGCATGAAGCCCATGTCGGCCATTTGGTCGGCCTCGTCGAGGACCGTGATGTCGACATCCACCAGTCGGCAGTCGCCCCGGTCGATGAGGTCCTTGAGCCGTCCGGGCGTCGCGACGACCACCTCGGCCCCGGAGCGCAGCGCACCGGCCTGCCTGCCGATGGACATTCCGCCGACGACGGTGGCGAGCCGCAGGCTCACGGAGCGGGCGTACGGAGTGAGCGCCTCGGTGACCTGCTGGGCGAGCTCACGGGTGGGGACCAGGACAAGGGCGAGGGGCTGCCGCGGCTCGGCACGTCGCCCGGCTGTACGAGCCAGTACGGCGAGGCCGAAGGCGAGGGTCTTGCCCGAGCCGGTGCGGCCACGGCCGAGTACGTCACGACCGGCGAGGGAGTTGGGCAGGGTCGCGGCCTGGATCGGGAACGGCACGGTCACGCCCTGGTGGCCGAGCGCGGCCAGCAACGGCGCCGGCATGGTGAGTTCGGCGAACGACCCGACGGCGGGCAGTGCGGGCGTGATCGTCTTCGGCGGCGCGAACTCGCCGTGTGCGGGCCGTCCGGCCCGGTGGTTTCCGTAGCCCTTTGAACGGCGCTGACCACCGGAGCGGTTGGCGCCGTCGCCTCCTCCGAAGCGGTCATATGTGCGGGGAGTGCGGGTGCGCTTCATGCGGAACCATCCTTGATGGGGCACGTAGCAAGGAATTCCCGCAGCAGATGAGCGCGCAAAGAATTTCGAGACGAGCCACAGTCGATGTGGGGCGGGTCAGGCGACGGGGAATTTCTCACCGGTCGGTGATGTGGTGGAGCCTTCCCGTCGCGCCCTGAAAAGCAGCGAGCTGGGGCCCGCACCCCAGAGGTGCGGGCCCCAGCTGCGAAGTATGCGTCAGCGCCGGTGTCAGGCGGGAACGATGTTCTCGGCCGTCGGGCCCTTCTGGCCCTGCGCGATGTCGAACGACACCTTCTGGCCCTCCAGCAGCTCGCGGAAGCCCTGGGCGGCGATGTTCGAGTAGTGGGCGAAGACGTCGGCGCCGCCGCCGTCCTGAGCGATGAAGCCGAAGCCCTTTTCCGCGTTGAACCACTTCACGGTGCCAGTAGCCATGTTATTTCTCCTTCGAGGCGGTGTCAGGAATTCGCCCTGTGCGAATTCCGTGTCGCCGTGATGATTACCCCGTCGGAAATAAACCTTCTGGCAACCACACCTGCAACTGAGATCGACAGTAGCACGGTGCGATCAGCCCTGCGCGGTCAATAATTCCGCGCCGGTCGACGCTCGGAGTAATGCTCGTCGGGCCCCGAACCTATTTCTCATGTCGCGGACACAGATATGGCTCTCCGCGCGCCCGGCGTTTTCTGCCGTGCGCATCCGCCCACACCCCTATGACCTTCATCGACGGGGGATGAGCCGCCGCCACCGTCGCCGGGGGACGGCGCAACGGTGAACGCGTTGAGACTCCACCACCGCGATGAAGGTCACATCCCCGCGAAGAGCGCGACGGCAGGTGGTCGGACGTGACCGCCCGCACCCGCGCAGTACGTTGACCACCCCCAGCGGGGACGTTCCGGACGTTGCTCCCGCGGCGGGCACCGTCGAGGCGCGCATCGTCTCCATGGATGCCGAAGCGGCCCGGCACGTCGCGGACGCTCTGGTGCTGTTCGCCGGGGAGGGGCGGCGCAGTGGAAATGCCGGCGCGCGTTGGCCGGCCCGGGAGCGGAAATCCGTGCCGGATGAAGCTGATCCGCCGGGCACGTTCGGGAACTCAGCTCTCCGTCCGCTTACGAAAACGGCCCCGGACGTCATGCCCGAGGCCCCTCCGCTGGATACCGAACAGGTTGTCGATGATGTGCCGGTAACGGCCGTCGGTGCCGCGGCGCACGATGTCGGTCGCTGTTCCCTCGATGCGCACGTGGTTGCCGTCGGCACCTGTGCCGTCGATCAACCCGTCGTAGATGGGCAACGCTGTGTCATCCGCGGTGTAGCCGCGGTCATCGGTCGGCGTCGTCCGACGCCCTGGCCGAGGAGGCGAAGCAGTTCACCAGCCCGATCGAGTCCGTCATGGAATGGGACGACGAGCAACAAAGGAGAACCAGCTCAGGCGACGTCTTCTCTTAGCCGGAGTACTAGCAGTGGTGTGGAGGGATGGTGGCGGTGGTGGGCGCGGGCTCCGGCCAGACGAGGAGCACGGGGCAGGGGGCGTGGTCGACGATGAAGCGGCTGGTGGGGGCGAGGCTGCGGGGGCCGAGGTGGGTGCGGTCGCCGTCGCGGGCGACGATGAGCAGGTCGGCGCCTTCTGCGGCGGCCACGACCTCCTGTTCGGCGCGGCCTGAGCGTTCTTGCCGGGTGCAGGGGCGACCCAGCCGCGCGGCCGCGCTGGCCAGGAGTTGTTCGGCGGAGGCGGCGGCCAGGTGTTCCACTGCGGTGCCGGGGTCGCGATCGGGGCGTGCGCGGCCCAGCAGTCCGGCGTAGGCGCCGTGCGCGGCGTCCGGTACCTCGTGGCCGGTGACGTGGAGCAGCACCGTGTCGGCGTCCGCGGGCGTGTGGGCGCGTGCGGCGTCGACGCAGGCGGGCCAGGTGCCCTCGACGATCCAGACGATGACGGTCACGGTGTTCAGCCTCCGCTCGTTTGGAGTGAGGTCCACAGTGCCACCACCGCGAGCAGTAGGGCGGCCGGTACGGCGAGCAGGCCGAGGCGGGTGAACTCGCCCAGGGCCACGTCGGTGTCGTGTTCGCGCACGATGCGCCGCCACAGCAGGGTGGCCAGCGAGCCGGCGTAGGTGAGGTTCGGGCCGATGTTGACCCCGAGGAGGACGGCCAGGACGGCACCCGGGCCGGTGGGGGCGGTCAGGGGGAGCAGGACCAGGACGGCGGGCAGGTTGTTGATGATGTTGGCCAGTACCGCTGCCAGGGCCGCGATGGCGAGGAGGGCCGGGAGGCTTGTGCCGCCGGGCGCCAGGTGGCCCAGCGCGTCGGCGAGACCGTTGTCGACCACCGCCCGGACCACGATGCCCAGGGCCAGGACGAAGGCGCAGAACGGCAGGGCCGCGGACCGGACGATCGCGGTGGGGGTGGTGCGGCGCCGGGTCAGCGCGCGGGCCGCCAGAACGGCCGCGCCCGCGGCGGCGGCCCAGGCCGGGTTGATGCCGAGCGCGGAGGTCAGGACGAAGCCGGCCAGGGTGCCCGCCACGGTGATCAGGGCGAACAGTGGCAGTTCGCGGGGTGCTTCCGTGGGCGGGCTCTGGGCGCCGGCGTCCAGGTCGGTGGCGAAGAAGCGGCGGATGACGACGTACTCGGCACCGATCGCGGCCAGCCAGGGCAGCGCCATCAGGGCGGCGAAGCGGGTGAAGCTCAGGCCGCTGGCGGCGAACGCCAGCAGGTTGGTCAGGTTGGAGACGGGCAGCAGCAGCGAGGCCGTGTTGGACAGGTGGGTGCAGGCGTACACGTGCGGTTTGGCGCGGGCGCCCAGCCGGGCGGCGGTGGCGAACACCACCGGCGTCAGCAGCACCACCGTGGCGTCCAAGCTGAGCACCGCGGTGATCAGCGAGGCGATCACGAACACCAGCACCAGCAGGCGACGGGGGCGGCCGGCCGCCCTGCGGGCCATCCAGGCGCCGCAGGCGTGGAACAGGCCCTCGTCGTCGCACAACTGGGCCAGAACGAGCACAGCCGCGAGGAAGCCGATCACCGGACCCAGCCGGACGGCCTCGGCCGCCGCGTGATCCAGGGAGATCGCGCCGGTGGCGATGACCACTCCGGCGGCGGGAACGGCCACGACCGCCTCCGGCCACCCCCACGGCCGGATCACCGCACATGCCAGCACCGCCAGGAGCAGGGCGACAGAGAGGGCTTCTGCGAGTGCGGTGTTCAGGGTCGGAGCCTTTCGGAGGATGCCGGTGGTGAAAGGTCGCGCCGGATCCGCGGCGGCTGGAGTCGAGCACGTTGCGTTCGTGGGGGACGCGGGCGCGGCGCAACCTTGGCAAGTAGTAGAACATTAAACTATCAGGGTGTCGCCGATCCGGCGACCGGTGCCGTTCGGGCGTCGGCGGAGCTTGACGTCGTCGATGGAGTTCACCGGGAGCCTCGCGCGGACTTCGGTGGACACCCGAGCGACGCCAACGGCCAGGGCCCCGGTGGCAGCGTTCTGAGCGCCTGGCCGCTTCAGTCGTCGGCGGATGCCGCCCTCGCGCTGCGGTGGTGCTTCGCTTCTGTGTCTGTGGATCGGTCGCCGCGGGTCTTGCCGACCCTTGATCGCGATGTTGACGGTTGTGGGACCCGGCTCAGGTGGGTCGCGGTGAGGAATGCGGTGCCCCGGCCGGGTGTGTTGCCTGCGTGGACGGTGCTGACGGGCGCGCCGGCGCTGGCGGCCGCACGCGCCCGGCATGCCTTCGAGCTGATCGAGGACGAGCTGTGAAGGTATGCCGTGAAGTGAGCAAATCGTGGAGGCTGCGTGAAATATGGCCAACCTGGTGTCCGCTTGTACACGCGTAGACCTCGCGTGACATCGAGGCCCCGGGGGTGCCCGCCTACCGTGTCGAGTCAGGCGCAAATGACTGAAAATTGAACTAATGACCGACGGGCGCACTACGGTTTGCGGCGGTTGCTGTTCCACCGAGAGGAAACCCCTCATGACCGCCGCCGACAGCGCACCGATCACGGCCCGCATCCTCACCGGCTACCGCCCGGAGGACGGCTTCGTGGCCGTAGAGCTGAACCCGCCCCCCGCCGAGTACGTCTGGCACGACGAAGACGCCGAGCAGCAAGCGGAGCGGTACGGCCCGGGAGTGGGCTACCACCAGTGGTTGGCCATCGACGCGCAGAGCGGTGCGGTCTGGTTCGGGGACGTCGACTGGCGGGCCTCGCGCGAGCACCTGGACAGTCAGCTCCCCGGTGTCCCGCGCAGCGCACTCGGTGACGGGACGCTGCCGACCCCCGGCGTTCTCGTGTACCTGCTGACCCACCTGGCGCACGACGAGCAGCGCGGCTACTCCTGGCGCTTCTTCACCGCCGAGGAACTGCATGCGCTCGCGCTGCGCACACTGCCCGCCGTACAGCGGCTCGTGGACTCGATACACCGCACGGGACCGGCCGGTGAACTGGAGTGGTCCGCCGAGGCCGCCACCGCCTGGGACGACATCGAGCAGGCCGCCACCTACACCTTCGCGCCCTCCGGAGCTGTCGTCTGGCCCAGGCTCCGGATGAGCCCGGTCCCCGCGTGGCGGGTCGAGGTCAGCGCGTTCCTCGCGAGCAACCCCGACCTGTGCGAGCCGTCCTGGGGAGTGGCCACCGACGCGGAACTGGAGGCTTACGCCGACTACCGGCCCGACTCGGGCTACGGCGGTGTCCCGGGGCGGATGTGCCGCGCCGCCGACCGGCAGATCGAGGACGGTTTCACCTTCTACGGCCACCGCGCCGCCCTGTACGCCTATCGCGCCCAGGCGTGCGGCGACCGTACTCCTACGGAGGCCCGCCTCTGGCTGGAGGCGACGGAGGCCGGCAGGGGCACCTGGGAGGCGGCCAAGCCGCCCGGAGCCACTCTCGCCGATGTGCCGGACTGCGTGCTGGCGGCCCTGGTCGAACGCTTCCAGAGCGCCGCGCACGAGGAGGGGTTGGTCCTGACGGGCCTGCCCGCCTATCTTCGGCAGTTGCGCGCCGACGAACGGGCCGCCGTCGACCGGCAGCTCGTCTACGAAGGCGAGGAGGTCGAACGTCTCGAAGGCGTGCTCAAGGACTTCCGCGCCGCGCGGAACCGCACCGTGACCCGGATCCTGGCGTGGGGAGACGGCCGTGACGACGCGGAGATAGCCCGCCTGGCCTCCATCTCCCATGACTACGTCCGTGACTGGCGGGCCCGCCTGACCACCGAACAGGCCACGGCGACGCCTTAGGCGTGTGGTCAGCGGCGGCGCGGGCCGCGCAAATGGCCCCGGCACGGACTCGGCGGTATCGATGTCCCCTGCTACGGCGCTGGCTCGCCTATGCAGGGCAGTGCCCCGGACGCGCCCATTGATCAAGCTACGTGCCCGAGTCGAGGAGATCGGCGGGCGACCGACACCCGTCGATCACGTTCTGCACCGGTCGCCCTCTGCTCGCAGCGCATGTGTGCCATATGTGTGCCGCGAGTGCGAGAGCCCTCCCGCCCGCTGGGCGAAAGGGCCCCTGACCAGGTGTTTCTCCGTGCCCCCGGCAGGATTCGAACCTGCGACACCCGCTTTAGGAGAGCGGTGCTCTATCCCCTGAGCTACGGAGGCGTGGATCACGGCGTGATCCGGCGACTAGCGTAGCGGATAAGGGATCCACGCTTGCAAGGTTTGCCTTTCGGCAGGTCAGCGCGGTTGGGGCGGGTCGTGGCAGGGGTGTTGCGGGGTGTGCGGGGGCGCCTGCCGGGGGTGGGTCAGCCGGCGATGTGCCAGCTGACCGTGCCGTCCGTGGTGACCAGGAGGGCGAGCAGGAGGAGGTCCGTGGCGCCGAGGGCGAGGCCCAGGAGGGCGCGGCCGCGGCGGGTGGTGCCGCGGGCCAGGGCGAGGCCGCCGAGGATCAGGGCACAGGGGCCGAGGACGAGGTTGAGGACCAGGGTGCCGAGCAGGCCGAGGATGAAGGAGGCCACGGCCATGCCGTCGGCGTGCGAGCGGGCGGCGCGGGTGGCGACGGCCGGCGCGGGGGCGGTCGTCCGCGGGGCTTGGCTGAGCGCGGTCATCGGGAGGTCACCTCGGTCTTGTGGCGGCGTTCGCGGAGGAAGAAGACGAGCAGCCAGCCGCTGATGACGGCGGCCGCGATGAGGGTGACGGGGACGGGGAGGTGTGCCGCGGTGCCCAGCATGATCCCCATCAGGAGGAGGGCTGCGACGAGGAAGAGCATGATCTGCCTTTTCCACTCGGAGGACACTTGTTCACTCAGTGCCTCCAGCATACGACTGTTCATGGGTGGAGAAGTTAAGAGAACGGTTGTTTACTGGATGACATGAGTCACACCCTTGGGGTCCGCCAGGCCCAGAAGCAGAAGACCCGTCAGGCACTGCTCGACGCGGCGCTCGGCCTGTTGGCGGAGCAGAGCCTGAGCAGCCTGGGGCTGCGGGAGGTGACGCGGGTGGTGGGGATCGCCCCGGCCGCGTTCTACCGGCACTTCAAGGACCTGGGGGAACTCGGCGTCGCACTGGTCGAGGAGGCGCTCGGCAGCCTGCACGTGATGGTGCGGGCGATCCTCGCCGAACAGGACGGCGCCGAGGAGCGGATAGACCGCACGGTCGCGGTCGTCGAGCGGCACGTACGGGCGTACCCGCTGCACATCCGGTTCATCGCCCGCGAGCGGCACGGCGGCGTACGGGCCGTACGGCAGGCCATCGCGGACGAGCTCGACCGGTTCGCGGAGGAGGTCGCGGCGGCGCTCAAGTCCCAGCCGGTGTCGGAGGGATGGCGCGATGACGACGTCCGGATGCTGGCCGAGCTGTACGTGGACCGGCTGGTCACGACGGCCGCCGCGCTGCTCGACGCCGACGAGGACGGCGCGCCCGGGGCCGCCGACCAGGTGGTGCGTACGGCGCGCCGCCAGCTGCGGCTGATCAGCATCGGG
Organism: Streptomyces bugieae; assembly: GCF_036352915.1. Classification (NCBI taxonomy): domain Bacteria; kingdom Bacillati; phylum Actinomycetota; class Actinomycetes; order Kitasatosporales; family Streptomycetaceae; genus Streptomyces; species Streptomyces bugieae. The sequence continues at coordinate 77,671 of NZ_JAZBJP010000023.1, read as the reverse complement.
CGGCAGCACTGGCGGGAGGAGGGGGATCTTTCCTGAGGGCCGGCCGGTGGGGCTGCCGGGTCAGGCGCGGGCCGGGGTGACGCGGACGCGGTAGGTGCCGTCCTGGTTTTCCGTGAGGACGGTGACCGAGGCCCCGGTGGCCTGGTCGGTGTAGCTCTCGCCGGGGAGGAAGGTCGCATCGGTCAGTTCCGGGTCGACGTACGGGTTGTCCCGGTAGCAGCCGCCGCTGTGCGGGGTGGCGTCCACGATCCGGAGCGGGCCGCGGCCCGAGGGCACGTCGGTGGCGACGCGGTAGAGCAGGACGCCCGGCCGGCAGACCGCGGGTTCGAGCAGGCCGCGGCTGCGGGCCTCGACCACCAGGGCGCTGTGCGGCGAGGTCGGGATGACGACGATCTTGGTGCCGCCCGGTGTGGAGACCGGGGTGAGGGTGTGTTCGCCGGGCGTCCCGTGCGGCGGCGCGCAGTGCACCTGTTGGGGCGACAGCCAGCCGAGCTTCCACTTGTGCCAGCCGACGAAGTCGTTGTTCGGCCCCCAGTCCTCGTCCATCGGGTCCCAGTGGCCCACCGGTGGCGGCTCCTGGCGGTCGTCGGTGTAGTAGAGGTCCGGCAGGCCGAAGCTGTGCGCGTTCTCGTGGTTGAGGACCCGGAAGGCGCTCAGACCCGACTGCCGGCTCCAGATGAAGGACGCGTTCCGGAACGGCACCCCGTCGGCCGTCTTCAGCCCCATGTCGCCCCCGCTGAAGGTGACCGACAGGACCGTACGGGTGGCCGGCGGTCCCGCGTTGGGCGCCGCGATGATGTTGATGACGTCGTAGTCACGGAAGTTGACGATCGGGTCGACGGCGCGCACGACCTCCTGCGCCAGCGCGTGGTAGCCGCCGTCCGAGGCGGGGTCGAAGTTGGTGCCGCGCTGGATGCCGTACGCCGCCAGCGGCCGGGACATCCGGATCCACCGGAACAGCGGCATCGGCAGATAGGTCAGCCTGCCGTACGAGCTGGTGCGGAAGAAGTCCGTGGTGGCCGGGAAGAACTCGGCGAAGCGGGCGCTGGCCGGCATCGTGGCGCGGGCGTCCGGGAAGTCGATGAAGAGCGTCAGGGCCCGTACGACGCCGGACGAGCGGGCGAAACCGGCGGGGGTGTCGGCCGATTCGGCGACGTCGCTGGTGATGCCGTGCAGCGCGCAGGGGCCGCTGGGCGGGGCGCCGGGCCCGGGAGGTATGGCCACGGCGTTGGGGGGTGAACCCAGCGCTATGGCCGCCGCCGCGGTGGCCGCACCGGCGGCCAGCACCGCGGATACCTTGAGCTTCATAACGATCACCTTGGGGCGCCGGATGATCGCTCGCGCGCGGAGTTACATCAATCGGAGGCACGGGGCCACCCGGGGCCACCCGGGGTCCATCAGGGGAGCGCGCGGGGGCGGAACGCCGGGCGCCGCGGTCGTGTGCTTCAGGTCACGTGCCGACGCGAAATATCCGGGGAGCGGTTCCCCGTTTAACCAGTCGTTCGGCCGAAGCGGGGAGCGTTTCCCCGGTTGCTGCCGCCGGAAGTCGCCGGAGCCGCCGGAGTCGCCGGAATGTCGAAAGGGGTGAGTCGGATGGCCGTAGGTGCCGGCACCACGAGTGCCGAGAAGGTGAAGGGCGGTGCGTCGTCACCCCGCCTGCGGGCCGACGCGCTGCGCAACCGGGAGCGGATCATCGCGGCCGCCCGCGAGACGATGGTCGAGTTCGGCGCCGAGGTCCCCTTCGATGAAATCGCTCGACGTGCGGGGGTCGGCAATGCGACGCTTTATCGTCACTTTGCGGATCGCCTGGAGTTGATCCACCACGTCACGCTTTCCGTCATGTCCCGTACCGCGGACCAGGCGGAATCCGTCCTTGCCGAGGAGCCCGATGCCTTCCGAGCGCTGAGGCGCTTCGTCCACGCCGCGGTGGAGGAGAAGATCGGGGCCCTGTGCCCGCTGCTCTCCGACGGCGTGGACCGTGACCACCCCGATCTGCTCGCCGCGCGCGATCGCCTGGAGGCGGCCGTCGAGGCCCTCATGGGCGCGGCGCGCGACAGCGGTCAGCTGCGCACCGACATCGCCGTCGGTGACCTGATGGTCGCGATCACCCAGCTCACCCGGCCCCTGCCGGGCAGCGGTTGTGTCGACTTCGACAAGTTCGTCCACCGGCACCTGCAGCTGTTCCTGGACGGCCTGCAGGCGCCCGCCCGCTCCGAACTCCCCGGCTGTGCCGCCACGTTGGAGGACCTCAGGCGCCGGAAGCCCTGACGCGCCACACCTCCTCGCACCGCCCGCTACGCCCTCTCCGCCCGCCCCTCTTCCGTTTCACCGTCCCGTCCTGTCCCGCCCCGCCCGTCCCGTTCTTCGCTCTTGTTCACTCACACCCCACTAGGTGGATCCCGCCATGCCTGAAACCGTCCCGACCGTCGATCCCCGGCGCTGGAAAGCGCTGATATTCATCGCCCTCGCCCAGCTGATGGTCGTCCTCGACGCGACCATCGTGAACATCGCGCTGCCCTCCGCCCAGAAGGACCTCGGCATCACCGACGCCAACCGGCAGTGGGTGATCACCGCCTACGCGCTGGCCTTCGGCGGGCTGCTGCTGTTCGGCGGGCGGGTCGCCGACCTGTGGGGCCGGAAGCGGACCTTCATCACCGGGCTGGCCGGATTCGCGCTCGCCTCCGCGCTCGGCGGGGCCGCGGCCAACGAGGGCGTGCTGCTCGGCGCGCGGGCGCTGCAGGGGTTCTTCGGCGCGCTGCTGGCGCCGTCCGCCCTCTCCCTCCTCGCCGTGACCTTCACCGAGGCCCGGGAGCGCGCCAAGGCGTTCGGCATCTTCGGCGCGATCGCCGGTGGTGGTGGCGCCGTCGGTCTGATCCTCGGCGGCGTGCTCACCGAGTACATGAACTGGCGCTGGACCTTCTTCGTGAACATCCCGTTCGCCGTGGTTGCCGCGACCGGTGCCTACCTGGTCATCCGGGAGCCCGCGGGCAGCCGCAACCCCTCCCGGCTGGACATCCCGGGCGTCGTCCTGGCCACGCTCGGTCTGGTCTCGCTGGTCTACGGGTTCACCCGCGCCGAGTCCGACGGCTGGCTGGCCGGCCCGACGCTCGGACTGTTCGCCGCGGCCGCCGTGCTGCTGCTGGCCTTCGTCCTGGTCGAGTCCAAGGTGAAGGCCCCGCTGCTGCCGCTGCGGGTGGTCGCCGACCGGAACCGCGCCGGCGTCTACGCGTCGCTCGGCCTGGCCGTGATCGGCATGTTCGGTCTCTTCCTCTTCCTGACCTACTACCTGCAGATCGTGAAGCACTACACGCCGGTCGAGACCGGTCTGGCCTTCCTCCCGATGGTCGCGGGCATGATCACCGGCTCGACGCAGATCGGCGCCCGGCTGATGACCCGGATCCGGCCGCGGCTGCTGATGGCCCCGGGCTTCGTGGTGGCCGCGACCGGCATGCTGGTGCTGACCCAGATCGACCTGGACACGTCCTACCCGGCGCTGATCCTGCCCGGCTTCCTGCTGATGGGCCTCGGCATGGGTACGGCGTTCATGCCCGCGATGTCGCTGGCGACCCACGGGGTCCAGCCGCGCGACGCCGGTGTCGCCTCCGCGATGGTCAACACCTCGCAGCAGGTGGGCGGCGCGATCGGAACGGCCCTGCTGAACACGATCGCGGCGAGCGCCACCACGGCGTACGCCACCTCGCACGCGGCCGGTGCCCGCTCCCGCGACCTGCTCAAGCTCCAGTCGATGGTGCACGGCTACTCCACCGCGATCTGGTGGGCGGTCGGCATCCTGCTGCTGGCCGGGGCGATCGCCTTCACCCTCATCAACACGGGGCGTCCGGGTGCCGGTTCGCCGGCGGCCTCCTCGGCGGACGGCGAGCGCGCGGCCGAGGGTGCGGACGAGGTCCCGGTCCCGGTGATGGCCCACTGAGGCGCTCCGCGCCGACTCTTACCGGACTCCTACCTCGCTCCTACGGGTGACTCGCCTCGACGGGGTCCTCACCCGCCCCGTACGGGGGCGGGCGGAGCTTCCGGAGGCTTCCGAGGGCGCCGGCTTTCCCCGGCTTCGCTGAACGGTCAGCGGAGCCAGGGGAGGTCGGCGCCTTGGGGTTGCAGCCCTTCGGTCATCACCTGACAGATTTCGGCCAGCTGGCCGACCTGCTCCGGCGACAGGCGGTCGAAGATCGCGGCGCGGACGGCCGCGACGTGCCCCGGGGCGGCCTTCTCCAGCACCCGCATGCCCTCGTCCGTGAGGTACGCGTTCTGGCCACGCTTGTCGGACGCGCAGTTCTCGCGCCGTACCCAGCCGTTCTTCTCCAGGCGGGCGATCGCGTGCGAGAGCCGGGAGCGGGTGATCTTGGCGTTCTGGGCCAGCTCGGTCATCCGCAACCGGCGCCGCGGTGCCCGGGAGAGCTGCACGAGCAGCCCGTAGTAGACATGCGGCATCCCGGCGTCACGCTGCAGCTGACGGTCGAGGTGGTCCTCCAGGAGCGTGGTGGCGTGGAGGTAGCACTGCCAGGCGTATTGCTCCTCGTCACTGAGCCAGCGTGGCTCGACTGCGGCTTCGTTGCTCATGCCATCCACTCTCTCACCGCTCGGAGAGTTATTTAAGTTTTAACAACGCCGGGGTTAGACTGTGCTCCGACGCTTGAAGTTTCAAGTAAATGGTCCTGCGGTGGCCGGATGCCTCTGCATCACCGACTACCGCCAGTGTGACGCCGTGGAGATGTGATGTCCGTAATGCCGGCCCTCTACCTCAGTCATGGCGCGCCCCCGCTCGCCGACGACCCGATCTGGCCCGGCCAACTGGCCGCCTGGTCCGCACAGCTGCCGCGCCCGAAGGCGGTGCTGATCATCTCCGCGCACTGGGAGGCGGCCCCGATCGCCCTCGGCGCCACCGAGACCGTGCCGCTCGTCTACGACTTCTGGGGATTTCCGCGCCACTACTACGAGGTCCGATACCCCGCGCCCGGTGCGCCGGAGCTGGCCGAGCGCATACGGAAGACGCTGCGCACCGCGGACACCCCGGTGGTGGACATCCCCGACCGGGGCCTCGACCACGGCGCGTACGTCCCGCTCGTCGAGATGTACCCGGACGCCGACGTTCCGGTCCTCCAGCTCTCGCTGCCCACACTCGACCCGCGCCTCCTGTACGAGACCGGCCGCCGGCTCGCCCCCCTGCGCGACGAGGGCGTACTGATCGTCGGCAGCGGGTTCTTCACGCACAACCTGGCGGCGCTGCGGCAGTCCCGCAACGGCCCGCCCGCCTGGTCGGTGGAGTTCGACGACTGGGGGCGGCAGGCCCTGGAGGCCCAGGACCTCGACGCCCTCTTCGACTTCCTCCACAAGGCGCCGGCCGGGCGGCTGGCGCATCCCCGCACCGAGCACTTCGCGCCGCTGTTCGTGACCCTGGGGGCCGCGGACGCCCGGGGGCAGCTGGACAGCGGGCGGAGTGTGATCGACGGCTTCTTCATGGGGCTGGCCAAGAGGTCGCTGCAATACGGCTGACGGCGTACGGCCGGACGGACCGCTCGGGGGTGTTCCTGCACGGCGGCCCGGGGCGAACAGGCGCCGGTCAGTCGTCCACGTCGATCAGCGCCACGGCGTTCAGGGCCGCCGACAGGGCACGGGTGTCGCCGTCCTCGGAGGCCGCGGCCACGTCCAGCGCGGTGTCGGCGAACTTGATCGCGTGCTCGTTCCCGTTGGCGACCGCCCGCGCGAAGACCTCCTCCGGGGTGAGGGAACCGGCCTCCGGGGCCCGGCGCGGGGTGTCCGCGGCGTAGATGGCGGTGATCGCCGAGGTTGCCGCCCAGGCCACCGTGAAGGACGGCGCCCACAGGTCCTGGGGGAGCGCGGGCAGGATGCGCAGGACCGCGTTCGGCGCGGTGGCGGCGTGCACCAGCATGATGCCGTTCCCGTGGCCGTAGTCGCCGTAGTTGAGGGTGGCGGCCCGGACGAGCGCGGTCAGGCCCTCCCGTACGGCCTCCGGGTCCTCGGGGACGTGCAGCGACTCGGTCGTCGTCAACCACCCCTCGGTTCCGGGGAGTTGCGCATACCCCTGGACCGGCGCCACACGCTGGTCGGCGATACGGGGCACGGCCGCCAGCGCCTCGGCCGGGGTGGCGCGACCCGTGGGGCGCACGGCGGTGGGGAGCAGCAGGTGCCGGGCGGCCCAGTAGCCGAGGGCGTGCGCGAACTCCGCCAGGCGCGGGGCGTTCTCGCCGTCCGCCAGGAGGCTGCGGACGGCGTGGCCCAGGCGGATGACCGGGTGGGTGGCGGCGCCCGCGATACCGGGGAGCAGCCGCGGCCACCACTCGGCGAGGACGTCCCGCCAGGGCCGTTCGGCGACCCGCTCGGTGAAGTACGCGGTCCAGTCGGTGACCCGGTCGGTCTCACCGAGCGCCTGCTGCCAGTCGGCGTCGGTGATCGGCGACTTGGCGACCGGTACGTCCTCCAGCTTGTGCTCGTAGGTGTCGAGCCAGCGGTGGACGGTGCGGGCCTGGCCGTTGCGGACCAGCGCCTCGATGGCCATCGGGCCGTGGTTGCTCAGGAACCCCTTGAATTCGGGGCCGGCTGCGTGCAGGCGCTGTAACGCCTCGTCGAGTGTGCCGCTCGTCGTTTCCATGGAGCGAGGCTAGGTCGGCCGCGGGCGGGAACGTAACGGGCTTTCGGCTTACGGCGCTGGTCGTAAGGCCGTACGGAAATCCCGACAGGGGGTGTCCGGTATCGGGCGGAGAGTGGCGTCATGAGCAACGGCATGAGGGGCGCCATGAGTGACGGCATGGCGGGTCGAAGTGACGACGCGGCGATCGACGGGGCCGCCTGGTCGGTGGTCGAGGAGGCGGCGCCCGAGCTGGCCGGCCGGGTGCGGGCGCGCTTCGCGGCGTACCGGCACCACGTGCTGGCCACGCTCCGGCGGGACGGCGCGCCGCGACTCAGCGGCCTGGAGGCGGACTTCCGGCGCGGGGAGCTGTGGCTGGGGATGATGAACGGCTCGCGCAAGGTCCTGGACCTGCGGCGCGATGCCCGCTTCTCGCTCCATGCCAATCCGGGGGAGCGCGCCGAGGTGCCGGAGCTGGGGGACGTACGGGTGTCCGGGCGGGCGGTGGAAGTGACCGACCCCGAGCTGCTCGCGCGCTATGCGGCGCAGGTGCGCCCGCCCGAGCCGTTCCAGCTGTTCCGGGCGGAGGTGACGGAGGTGGTGCGTACGTACATCGAGAGCCCGTATGTGGTGGTGGAGACCTGGTCGCCGGGGCGGCCGGTGCGCACGATACGGCGGACGTCGAAGGATGCGACGCCGAAGGTGGGGTGAGGGGACTCCTGGCCCGGCTGGCCGGGGGCCGGTCTCTGACCTTCAGCGGGCGTCGGGGTTGGCGTCGGCGTTGGCGTTGACGTTGCGGGCGCGGGTGCGGGCGCCGTCCGCTTCGAGGTGCCAGCTGATGACCCGGCGCGGGTGGACGCGGATCACGTCGTTGCTGAAGAAGTCGGGCGCCATGGGAGGCGCGTCGAGGGTCAGCACCTCGGCACGGCCACGGATCTCGACGCCGCGGCCCCAGCCGGGCGCGATCGGGTCGTCGGCCGGTGCCATGTCGTCGATCAGCAGCGAGACCTCGGGCCGGGCCTCGGCGTTGCGGTACTTCTGGCTGCGGCGGAGGGCCGGTCCGCCGATGTCGAGGGTGTCGTCGTCGTTGAGGACGAAGCCGACCGGGCGCACCTGGGGCCCGCCGTCCGGCCCGACGGTCGCCAGGCGGGCCAGTGGCTGACCCGCGAGGTACTCCCGTTCGACGGCGGTGAGGACCTGGGCGTGCTGAGCAGGAGGTGGAGTGGTCATGCCGACGACGCCAGGACCTCCATTGCGCTTGAGGTCAAGGCCGCCGGCGCCCGGAATCAGTGGGTGGCGGCGGGCAGGCGGCGGCGCCCGGTGCCGTGCTCCTGGTGCGGACGGTGCCGGCCGTGCGGTTCGTGGGCGCTGTGGGTGCGGAAGAGGTACAGAACGGAGAGGAACATGATCCCGCCCATGACGAACCCGAAGATGCAGGACTTCAGGATCGACTCGCCGCCAGGCTGTAGACCCAGCCGATCGACAGCCCGAAGAGTGCGCCGTAGGAGAGCGCCCGGGTTTCGGTGAGCATCGACGACTGGTGGCGTGCCACCAGCAGCCCGAGGACGCCGCTGACCACGGCCGCGGCCACGCCGTACAGCAGGGCCGGTCCGCCCTTCGTGCCGGCGGTGTGGGTGCGGAAGATCGTGAACAGACCGAAGGCGAGCGCCGCGATGAGCGGCCAGGCGACGGTGGCCGGGACGCGCTCGGCCATGGCCGCCAGGCGTGAGGTCGTCCCCGATCTGCCGGAGGCCCGTTCCGCGGAGCCGGGGCGGGGGCCGGCGGTGGCTCCGTGTTCGCCCTCGACCGTGCCGTGTGAGCGGGCGGCCCTCGCGCCGTGCCGGCGAGCGTGCTGGTCCATGGCGGGCTCCTCTCGATCGCCCCGCCGGTCCCGGGCCCGCGTTCACCGGGCGCAGGACCGTATGCCTGCGTGCCCGGGCGTCTTCGTGCCTGCCGGGCACGCCTCCTGTCCAGGCGACACCCGGGGGGCCGCCGCGTCAACCGGAGCGGCGGAAGGGCCTGACCAGGTCCTCAGCCGAGGTCCTTCTGGTACCAGGCCACGTCCCAGTAGCGGCCGAACTTGCGGCCCACCTCCGTGTACGTGCCGATGTGCCGGAAGCCGAAGCGGGTGTGCAGCCGGGTGGACGCCTCGTTCGGCTGGGTGATGCCCGCGTAGGCGCGGTGCACGTCCTCTTCGGCCAGCGCCTCGAACAGGGCCTCGTAGAGGAGCGTGCCGACGCCACGGCCCGCGGCCTGTGGGGCGCAGTAGACGGTGACCTCGACGGACGGGTCGTAGGCCGCCTTGGGGCGGAAGGCGCTGCTGGTCGCGTAGCCGAGCAGCGGAGCCACCTGCTCCTTCAGCGGCCCGTTGGGCGTGTGGTGTGTCCGGTCTGCGGGTAGCTGCGCAACCAGAAGGCGGTGGGGGCCGTCTTGAGGGTGGGAGAGCAGCCAGGGGCGGCGCTCCTCAGGGGTGAAGGGCTCCAGGTCGAAGGTGATCGGAGTCTCACGGATGTAGTGGTTGTAAAGATCCGTAAGGGCCGGAAGGTCCGCCTCGACGCCCGCTCTGACCTGCACTTCCCCTTGCCCGAACGGCATACGGCCTCCCTCGATGAGGGGGCAGGGTACTGCATGATCAGAAAAATAGCCGCGCCGGGTGGGAATTCTGTCCGGATTCCAGCCGTTGTTTCCTTCGGACGGGTCACTCGGCAAGCATCGCAGTCGATGCCCTACCGGTATCGGCGCACGTCAGCCGGTGCGACGCGCCACGTCGCACGGCAAACGTCGCAGTACATCGGTGCACCAACCGGCCCGCCCCACCGTCCCGCGACCGACTCATCGCAAAGGGAGCACACGCATGGCAACCCGTGCCGTCGCCCGACGTCAGGAAAGCAGCAGCGCTTCTGACGGGGCCCACAGCGTTCGCGCCGTAGGCGGGGAGATCGCCGACCGCGACCTGGTCGGCATGTACCTCGACGAGATCGCGCGTACGCCCCTGCTCGACGCCGCCAAGGAGGTCGAGCTGTCCCAGACCATCGAGGCAGGTGTCTACGCCCAGCAGATCCTGGACGGTGAGGTCACCGACGGCAATGCCGCAGGTGCCGGCCGCGAGGAGCTGGAGGCGCTGGCCGCGGAGGCCGCCAAGGCCAAGGACGTCTTCATCCGCTCCAACCTGCGGCTGGTCGTCGCGGTGGCGCGCCGCTATCCGCGCGCCGGACTCCCCCTGCTCGACCTGATCCAGGAGGGCAACGCCGGCCTGGTGCGGGCCGTGGAGAAGTTCGACTACGCCAAGGGCTTCAAGTTCTCGACGTACGCCACGTGGTGGATCCGTCAGGCGATCACCCGCTCCATCGCCGACCAGTCGCGCACGATCCGGCTGCCCGTGCACCTCGTCGAGGAGCTGGGCCGGATCCGCCGGGTGCAGCGCGAGTTCAACCGCGAGAACGGCCGCGACCCGGAGCCCGAGGAGGTCGCCGGCGAGCTGGGCACCACGCCCGCCCGCGTCACCGACGTACTGGACTGGGCGCGCGACCCGGTCAGCCTCAACATGTCGGTGGACGACGACGGCGACACCCAGTTCGGCGACCTGCTGGAGGACACCTCCGCGGCCTCGCCCGAGCAGTCGGTCCTCACGCTGCTGCGCAGCGAGGAGCTGGAGGACCTCATCGACCGCCTCGACCACCGCACCGCCTCGATCATCAAGGCGCGCTACGGCATCGAGGACGGCCGCGAGCGCACGCTGACCGAGGTCGGCAAGCAGCACGGCCTCACCCGCGAGCGGATCCGGCAGATCGAGAAGCACGCGCTGCTGGAGCTGAAGCGGATGGCGCACGACACGGGGTTCGACGCGGCCGCGTAACCCCGCCGCCCCCTCCCCGGCAAGCAGGACGAGCCCCGGCGCCCTTCGCGGCGCCGGGGCCCTTTTGTGTCGTCCGAGTCGCCCACGGTGCCGCCCGCTCGCCCGGCGGGGGCGCGGGCGCGGACTCCGTCCCTCCCGCTGCCCCGAGCCCACTGATGTCTGTTTGGGTCCGATCGACGCCCGAGTCTGTTTACTTCACTGACATGCAGGCGTAGCATCGCAGTGAAACCACAGGTTCGGGCAGGGAAACGGACACAAACGCGATGTACGCACCGGAACGTCAGCAGGAGATTCTGCGACTGGCCCGTGAGTGCGGGCGGGTCGACGTGCTCTCCCTCGCCGAGGAGTTCCAGGTCACCGCCGAGACCGTTCGGCGCGACCTCAAGGCCCTGGACCGGGCCGGTCTGGTGCGCAGGGTGCACGGCGGTGCCATCCCGGCCGGCCGGCTGGACTTCGAGCCGGACCTCGCCGAGCGGGACGCCGTCGCCGCCGACGAGAAGCTGCGCATCGCCCGCGCGGCGCTCGCCGAGCTCCCGGGCAGCGAGAACGGCGAGCAGGGCGCCGGGTCTCCCGGCGGCCGCGGTTTCGGCAGCGTGATCCTGGACGCCGGTACGACGTCCGCCCGGCTCGCCGCCGAGATCCCGCTGGAGGCCGAGCTGACCGTGGTCACCCACGGCCTGCCGGTGGCCGCGCGGCTGGCCGACCACCCCGGGCTGACCCTGCACCTCGTAGGCGGCCGGATCCGGCACCGCACCCGGGCCGCGGTCGACGACTGGGCGCTGCGCGCCTACCGCGAGATCAACGCCGACGTGCTGTTCCTGGCGACCAACGGCTTCTCCCTGGAGGGCGGGCTGACCACCCCCGACCTCGCGGAGGCCGCGGTCAAGCGGGCGCTGATCCGCGCCGCCCGCCGGGTCGTCCTGCTCGCCGACTCCGGCAAGTTCGAGCAGCGGCACTTCGCCCGCTTCGGCGACCTCTCGGACGTGGACCTGCTCATCACCGACACCGGGCTGAGCCCCGACGACGCCCTCGCCATCGAGCGCGCGGGCACGGAAGTAGTACGCGCATGACCCCCTCCGAGAAGCCCATGATTCTCACCGTCACGCCCAACCCCAGCCTGGACCGCACGTACGAGATCCCGGCGCTGGACCGCGGGGCCGTGCTCCGGGCCACCGCGGACCGGATCGACCCCGGCGGCAAGGGCGTCAACGTCTCCCGGGCGCTCGCCGCCGCCGGACACCGCACCCTCGCCGTACTGCCGCTGGGCGGCCCCGCGGGCGCGGCGCTGGCCGGGCTGCTGAACGCGGAGGGGATCGAGGTGGCGGGCGTACCGGTGGCCGGCCAGACCCGCTCCAACATCTCGGTCGCCGAGCCCGACGGCACCCTCACCAAGATCAACGCGACCGGTCCGGAGCTGTCCGCCGAGGAGTCGGAGGCGCTGCTCGCGACGGTCGGCGAGCGGTCGGCGGGCGCCGGCTGGATCGCCTGCTGCGGCAGCCTGCCGCGCGGCCTGGCGCCCGAGTGGTACGCGGAGCTGGTCGCCCGGGCGCACGGTGCCGGGGCCCGGATCGCCCTGGACACGTCCGGCCCGTCGCTGACCGCCGCCCTGCGCGAACGGCCGGACGTCGTCAAGCCGAACGCCGAGGAGCTGGCGCAGGCCGTCGGCCGCCCGCTCACGACCGTGGGCGAGGCGGTCAAGGCCGCCGAGGAGCTGCGGGCGCGCGGTGCGCGGGCCGTCCTCGCCTCCCTGGGGGCGGACGGCCAGCTGCTGGTCGACGGGGACGGCACCCACTTCGGCAGCGCACCGGTCGCCGCCGTCCGCAGCAACGTGGGGGCCGGCGACGCGTCGCTGGCCGGATTCCTCGCGGCCGGCGGTACGGGGACGGCCGCGCTGGCCGCCGCGGTGGCGCACGGCGCGGCCGCCGTCCAACTGCCCGGCAGTCAGATGCCGACGCCGCGGGACCTGGCTCCGGCGGCGGTCCTGACCACCGATGACGTGCCGTACGACCGGCCGCTGACGGAGCCGGTGTCATGACCGGGCGGGCGGGCGGCATGCGGCGCCGGGTGAGCGAGCGGCGGACGCGGGTGAGCGTTCGCCGGGCCCGGGCGGGCGGCATGCGGCGCCGGGCGGGGGTCATCAAGAGCCGGGGGAGCAGGGCGGTGGCAGATGCGGAGTGTGTGCTGCCGTCCGCCGACGTGTTGTTCGCGAGGGTCGGTCGCCCGGCAGGCGTTCGGGCCGGTACTGAAGGGAGCCCGTGATGAGCGAGCTGATCACCGCGGACCTGGTCGATCTCGACCTGTCCGCAGACACCAAGGACGCCGCCGCGCGGTCGCTGGCCGAGCGGATGGTCGCGTCCGGTCGCGTCACCGACCTGGAGGGCTTCCTCGCGGACGTGGCCGCGCGTGAGGCCCAGATGCCGACCGGGCTGGACGGCGGGATCGGGATCCCGCACTGCCGCAGCGCGCACGTCACCGAACCGACGCTGGCCTTCGGGCGCAGTGCCGCCGGGATCGACTTCGGGGCGCCGGACGGCCCGGCCGACCTGATCTTCCTGATCGCGGCCCCGGCGGGCGGCGACGCGGACCACCTGTCGATCCTCTCCAGCCTCGCCCGCCAGCTGATGGACGAGTCCTTCACCGGAGCCCTGCGCTCCGCCACCGGACCGGGCCGCGCGGCGGCGCTGATACGGGGCGAGGCGCCGGAGGAGGCGGAGGAGCCCACCGCGGCGGAGGAGCCCACCGCCGCCCCGGAGCCGACCGAGGCGGAGGAGCCGACGGCCGCAGCCGCCCCGGAGCCGGAGCCCACCCCGGAACCGGAACCGGAGACCGCCTCGGCCCCCACTCCCGCCCCCACCCCCGCCCCCTTCCGTATCGTCGCCATCACCTCCTGTCCCACCGGCATCGCGCACACCTACATGGCCGCCGAGTCGCTGGAGAAGGCCGGACGGGCCGCCGGCGTCGAGGTGTTCGTCGAGACGCAGGGCTCGGCCGGGTTCAAGCGGCTCGATCCGCAGCTCGTGGCCGACGCGGACGGCGTGATCTTCGCCCATGACGTCGAGGTGCGGGACAAGGAACGGTTCGCCGGCAAGCCGACCGTCGACGTCGGGGTGAAGGCGGGCATCAACCGCTCCGCCGAACTCATCGCGGAGGTACGGGAGAAGGCCGCCCGGGGCGAGACCGGTGCGGCCGGCGCGGCCGCGCGCCCCGCCGTGCCCATGGACCGGGGTGCCGACGCCGCCGACGGCTACGCCACCCGCCTGCGCAAGTGGCTGATGACCGGCGTCAGTTACATGGTTCCGTTCGTCGCCGCCGGCGGTCTGCTCATCGCGCTCGCCTTCGCGATCGGCGGCTACACGATCAACAAGGCGCCGTCCGTCGCCGACCACTTCCTGTGGACCGAGTCCACCAGCTGGGCGGCCCTGCTGTTCCAGATAGGCAGCGTCGCCTTCGGCTTCCTCGTCCCCGTCCTGGCCGGCTTCATCGCGTACGGCATGGCCGACCGGCCCGGGCTCGTCCCCGGCTTCGTCGGCGGGGCCATCGCGCTCACCATCAACGCGGGCTTCCTCGGCGGTCTGATCGCCGGTCTCCTCGCGGGCGGGGTGGTGATGACGATCCAGCGCCTGAACGTCCCGGCACCGTTGCGCGGCATCATGCCGGTCGTCGTGATCCCACTCGTGTCCTCCGCGCTCGTCGGCTTCCTGATGTTCCTGGTGGTCGGCAAGCCGATCGCCGCGCTGCAGAAGGGGCTGACCGACTGGCTGTCCGGGCTCACCGGCGCCAACGCGATCATCCTCGGCGCGCTGCTCGGCCTCATGATGTGCTTCGACCTCGGCGGTCCGCTGAACAAGGTCGCCTACGCCTTCGCGGTCGGCGGCCTGGCCAATCCCAACGAGGGCAGCCTGAAGGTGATGGCCGCGGTGATGGCCGCCGGTATGGTCCCCCCGCTGGCGATGGCACTGGCGACGACCGTCCGCGGGCGGCTCTTCACCAAGACCGAGCGGGAGAACGGCAAGGCGGCCTGGGTGCTCGGGGCGTCCTTCATCACCGAGGGCGCGATCCCGTTCGCGGCCGCCGATCCGCTGCGCGTCATCCCCTCCGCGATGGTCGGCGGCGCGGTCACCGGCGCCCTGTCGATGGCCTTCGGCTGCACCCTGCGCGCCCCGCACGGCGGCGTCTTCGTCGTCCCGCTGATCGGCCAGCCCCTGCTCTACCTGCTCGCCATCGCCGCCGGTACGTGCGTCAGCACCGCCCTGGTCCTCCTCCTCAAGGCCCTCCGCAGGCCCACCCCCACCCCGGCCGAGACCCCGTCCGACCACCCCGTCGTCCCGGCCGCCGCCTGACCCTCCACCCCACCGGGGCCCGGGACCGCCACCACAGGCGGCCCGGGCCCCGGCCTCGTGGCGGCGGCTCTGCGTTCCGCGCCGCACTCACCTGGGAGTAAGCCGGCCACCTCAAGGTGAGTACGCACTAAAAAGTGGGTACTTGTCGCTGCTTTCGCCCGGGCCAAGACTGAGCGGGAGATCGCAAGATCGAAAGCGCGAGAGATCGCGAGTCACCAGGTGGAGGGGGAGTTCTGTCGTGTCGGTGGAGAAGACTGGTGTTGCGGTGCTGGGGCTGGGCAGCATGGGGAGTGCGCTGGCCGGGGCGTTGTTGGCGGGCGGGCATGCGGTGCGGGTGTGGAACCGCACGCCGGGGAAGGCCGGGGAGCTCGTGGCGCGGGGGGCCCGGGAGGCCGGGTCGGTGGCCGAGGCGGTGGACGGCAGTGACGTCGTGATCGTCTGCATCCTGGACTACGGCGATGTCGGGCCGCTGCTGGAGCAGGCCGGCGGGCCGGCGGGGTTGCAGGGGCGGGTGGTGGTCAATGTGACCAACGGGTCGCCCGAGGAGGCCCGGGAGATGGCGAAGCGGGTGGCCGCGCTCGGTGGCGCATACCTCGACGGCGGCATCATGGCCGTGCCGGAGATCCTGGCGACGCCGCAGGCGTTCGTGCTGTACAGCGGGTCCCGGACGGCCTTCGAGACGTACCGGGGGCTGCTGGACTCCTTCGCGCGGAGCGTCTACCTGGGCGAGGACCCCGGGCTCGCACCGCTCAACGATCTTGCGCTGCTGAGCGGGATGTACGGGATGTTCGGCGGCTTCGCGCACGCCGCGGCGCTGATCCGCTCGGCGGGCGGGCCGGTCGCCGGGTTCACGAGCACGCTGCTGGTGCCCTGGATCCAGGCGATGGCCGGCGCTTTGCCCGCGATGGCGGAGCAGGTCGATTCCGGCGACTACTCGGTCACCGGGTCGCCCCTGGCCATGCAGGTCTCGCACGACGCCATCGGCGACGTCTCGCGGGCGCAGGGGGTGAGCCCGGAGCTGTGGGCGCCGGTACTGGCGCTGATGGAGCGGCGGGTGGCGGACGGGCACGGGAGCGAGGGGTTCGCGGGGGTCGTGGAGTTGCTGAAGGGTTAGGGCTCCGCGGCACCTGTCACGTACCGCAGACGACGGTGGCCGGTCCCTTTCGGGGCCGGCCACCGCTCTACTCGTCCGGGACGCGGGTCAGGACGCGCTGCCCGCCTTCCAGTCGGACCAGGACAGGTTCCAGCCGTTGAGGCCGTTGTCCGGCTGGACCATCCGGTCGTGGGAGTTCTTCACGATGACCACGTCGCCGACCAGCGACTCGTTGAAGAACCACTTGCCGGGGGTGTCGCCCCCGCCGCCCTTGTTGTCGCGCAGGCCGACGCAGCCGTGGCTGGTGCCGGAGTTGCCGAAGACGGAGGAGGGGCCCCAGTAGTTGCCGTGGATGAAGGTGCCGGACGACGACAGCCGCATGGCGTGCGGGACGTCCTTGATGTCGTACTCACCGCCGAAGCCGACCGTCGAGCCGTCCATCCGGGTCTGCTCGAACTTCTCCGAGATCACCATCTGGCCGTTGTAGGTGGGGTGCTCGGGGCTGCCGCCGGAGATCGGGACCCTCTTGAGGACCTTGCCGTCCCGCTTGACCGTCATGGTCTGGGTGTTCATGTCGACCGTGGAGACCTGCGAGCGCCCGATCGTGAAGGACACCGTCTTGGACTGCACGCCGGTGATGCCGTTGCCGCCCTTCACGCCGTCCAGGTCGATCTTCATGGTGATCTTGGAGCCGGCCTTCCAGTAGTCCTCCGGCCGGAAGTCCAGGCGCTGGGCCCCGAACCAGTGGCCGACGACCTCCTGGCCGCTGCTGGACGTCACCTTGATGTGGGACTGGACGTCCTTCTTGTTGGTGATCACCTTGTCGAAGTTGAAGGACACCGGCATGCCGACGCCGACGGTCTTGCCGTTGTCGGGGGTGTAGGTGCCGATGAAGCTGTTGGCCGACGAGACCGTCGTGAAGGTGGCGTTCTCGGTGGCCGAACGGCCCTTGGCGTCCTTCGCGTTCGCCACGATCTTGTACTTGGTGCCGCGCTCCAGCTGGGCGCCCGGCTTCCAGGACGTGCCGTCGGGCGATATGGCGCCCGCCACCGTGGCGCCCGTGTCGGCGGCGGTGAGCTTGACGTCGGTCAACTTGCCACCGGTGACCTTCACACCGGTGTCGTTGATGCTGGCGTCGGTGGCGCCGTCCTTCGAGGAGACGGTGATCTTGGCGTCCGAGGCGTCCTTCTTGGCCGCGGCGTCCGCGCCCGCCTGGCCGTTCTTCCCGTCGTCGTTGCCGCCGGCCTCGGCGTCGCCGCCACAGGCCGACAGGGCCAGCGCACCCGCTGCGAGCAGGGCGGTCACCGCGAGCGTGCGCCGCATCCGGCGGGTGCGGCGCGGGGCGCCGGTCACCTGCTGCTCGGCTGACGGGAACAGCTGGTGCGGGGTGCGGGACCGATCGGGCGCGGGGGTGTCCGGCGATGTCACGAGCTGCTCCATACAGGGGTGTTGTGTATTTCCGTGCTGGTAAACAGCACCTACGGGCAGATTTGGTTGCGGGTCAGGCCATGTTGTGACGAACGTCACATTTCGGGAGGGAGAGGGTGGTCGGCCGGTCCCGACAGCCAGGTTCGCAGCGCGGTGCCGTGTTCGTCCAGGCGGGGTGGTGCCGTCGGTGGCGTCACCGGCGTGTCCGAGAGCCGGAGCGGGCTGGTGACTTGGGGGATCCGGCCCTCGCCGACGGGGGTGACCGGGCCGAGCCCGAGCCGCCCGGCCAACTGAAGGGCCTGCGAGAGGGTGTTGACCGGGCCGCAGGGGACGGAGGCGGCGAGCAGGCGGGAGGTCCAGTTCTCCGGGGTGTCGGAGGCCAGTCGTTCCTCCAGCGCTTTGATGAGATCTGTACGGTTCTGCACCCGGTCCTGGTTGCGGGCGAAGCGGGGGTCGTCGGCCAGTTCCGGGGCGCCCAGTGCCGTGGCCAGGGCCCGGAATTGGCGGTCGTTGCCCGCCGCCACCGCCAGCGGCCGCCCGTCCCGGCAGGCCAGCGTCTCGTACGGGGCGATGCTCGGGTGGCGGTTGCCCATCGGGCCCGGGTCGCGGCCGGTGGCCAGGTGGCCGGACGCCTGGTTGACCAGCGAACCCAGCAGGGACGACAGCAGATTGACCTCCACCAGCTGGCCCCGGCCGGTGCGGTCGCGGTGGCGCAGTGCGGCGAGGATGCCGGTCGTGGCGTCCTTGGCGGTCAGCACGTCCACCAGCGCGACCCCCGCCTTCAGGGCCGGGCCGCCGGGCTCGCCGGTGATGCTCATCAGCCCGCCGACGGCCTGCACGACGAAGTCGTAGCCGGGCAGTGAGGCCCCCGCGCCGGAGCCGAAGCCGGTGATGGTGCAGTGCACCAGGCGCGGGTTGGCGGCGCGGGTGGCGGTGTGGTCCAGGCCGAACCTGGTGAGCGCGCCGGGGCGGAAGTTCTCGATCAGTACGTCGGCCCGCCGCGCCAGTTCGCGGGCCGCGGCCGCGTCGGCCGGGTCGCCGAGGTCCAGGGCGAGCCCCCGCTTGGAGCGGTTGGCGGCGTCGAAGTACGCGGCCGTGCCGTCCGGGCCGAACGGCGGACCCCAGGCGCGGGTGTCGTCACCGGTGTCCGGCCGCTCCACCTTGATCACCTCGGCGCCGAGGTCGGCGAGCGTCGCGGCGGCCAGCGGGCCGGCCAGCACCCGGCTGAAGTCCGCGACGAGGATGCCGTCGAGGGCGCGGGCGGGCGGGGACGCGGGCGGTCGGGGCGGCTGCGGCACGGCGGTGCTCCTCACGTCGCGGGCGATGTGCCGCCATCGTGGGCGGCCCGCCGCGCCGCGGGGAAGCGTCCGGGGTGTCCAAGGACACGGTCCCGACTCTGACGGGTCGGCCTCTTCGGTACGTATGGACAGTCGCGGGGATCTGGAGCGGCGCCAGAAATGTGGCGAAATGTCATAGGAGATGCGTCACTTCGGGACTTAAGTCCCAAGATCCTCTGTTGTAACCGTGGATGCGTAGTGTCTACTGGCTCTAGCCCAGAGCCTCATACGTCCTGGAGGACCGCATGCTCCCCTCCGTATCGATTCTGCAGCAGATCGGCCTCGGCGTGCTCCTCGCGGTGGCCGTGCTCTGGGTCGTCGGCATCGTCAGACTGCTGCGGAACGGCCGGTACGAGGCGGCCATGCGGCGCGACCGGCGCGAGATGCGGATGCGGTACGCGGCGCCCGGCCCGGAGCGGCTCCCCGAACCGCCGGAGCTGCTCGGCTCGGTGCCCCGGCAGACCGGCCCGGCCGGGCCGCCGGCGGAGTGCGTGGAGCTGAGCGCCGCCGAGCGCGAGGCGTTCGAGGAGCTCGTCCGGCAGCTGACCAGCCGCAGCTGACCGGTGCCACGGGGGCCGGACCCGGACCGGCCGGCCCCGTGGGCGGGCGAGGGAGCGCCGGCCCGGTTCAGCGGACCGGGCCGAGCCTGAGCAGGGCCAGCGCGGCCAGCATCTGCACGGTCACCGACAGCGCCGACTTCCCCGTCGGCAGGTGGTGCTGGCCGCGTATCAGCAGCACCGCGAGGACGTAGCCGAAGCCCCAGGTCGTCCAGGTCGCGGCCTGGACGAAGGTGGCGTCGGTCGGCAGCCAGGCGACGATCGCCAGCCGCGGCAGGTCCGTCACCCAGAAGAGCACGATGAACAGGCTCGCGGTCGGCGCGAACCGGCCGCTGCCGCCGAGCGTGCGGGCTATCGCATGGGTCACCGCGCCCAGCGCCAGGCTCGCCGCCAGCACCCCGGCCTCGGCCAGCCCGACGAGCTGCAGCGCGGCCGAGCGGTCGGCCGCCCACTGGCCGTGGAACGCGTCCACCGACAGCACCCCGATGCCGCCGCTGATCAGCGACAGCAGCACCGCCGCGCTCCACGCGCTGCGGTCCCGCGCTTCGTCCAGGACCTCCACCGGCCGGTACCAGAGCCCGAATATCAGCCGGTGCCACCACAGTCGGCGGCGTGGCGCGGGCGCTGCGGGCTTCTCGGGAGCCGGCTGGACGAGCGTGGGCGGTGGGTGTTGGGGAGGACGGGAGGGGGGTGGTGCGGACATAGGGCCGTTTCTACCACCGGCCGAACCGGGGTGCGGCGGGGGCGTCGGGCGGGGCACAAGGGATACAGGTGAGACCCTCAGGAGGTGACCTTGCAGACTCCGGAGCACGACGAGGCGCACGGCGGCGGCCTCGGCAGCCGGCTCAACTGGCTGCGGGCGGCGGTGCTCGGCGCCAACGACGGCATCGTGTCCACCGCCGGGCTGGTCGTCGGGGTGGCGGGCGCGACCCAGGACCGCGCGACGCTGCTGACGGCCGGTCTGGCCGGGCTGCTGGCCGGTTCGATGTCGATGGCGGCCGGCGAGTACGTCTCGGTGTCCACCCAGCGCGACTCGGAGAAGGCGGCGCTGGCCCTGGAGCGCCGGGAGCTGGCGACCGCACCGCAGGCCGAACTGGTCGAGCTGACCGACCTGTTGGAGGGCAAGGGGCTGGAGCGGCAGCTCGCCCGCGAGGTCGCCGAGCAGCTCACCGAACACGACGCGTTGCGCGCCCATGCCGAGGTCGAGCTGGGCATCGACCCCGACGAACTCACCAACCCCTGGCACGCGGCCGCCGCCAGCTTCCTCGCCTTCACCGCCGGGGCGCTGCTGCCGCTGCTCGCGATCGTGCTGCCGCCCGCCGCGCACCGGCTGTGGATCACGGTGGTGGCGGTGCTGGTCGCGCTGGCGGTCTGCGGCTGGTCCAGCGCCCGGCTGGGGTCCGCGCCGCCCGGGCGCGCGGTGCTGCGGAACGCCGGCGGCGGCGCGCTGGCCATGGCGGTCACCTACGCGGCGGGGACCCTGCTGGGCGCCGTCGGCGCCTGACCCGGGCCGCCCCTGGAAGATCGCTCGGCCGCCTTCGTGGCGGTCCCGGTACGAGGGGACGCGGCTGCCGGGCCCGGCCTCCGTGTTCGTGGTGAACGCCGCCCGCACCCCGGAGGGCGCTCAGCCGCCGTACAGGTCCCGGTACGAGGGGAAGTGGCCGCCGGGCCCGTCCACCGTCTCCGCGGTGAGCGCGGCCCGCACCACCGCACGGGTCAGCACGTCCGCGCCGGCGGCCAGGATGTCGTTCAGCGCACCGGCCTCCACATGGACGCCGAAGGCGGGATCGGCCACGACGGTCTCTTCCGGGACCAGCGGGCGGGTGGCGGTGGACAGCGCGAAGACGGTGTCGCCGTCGGAGAGCAGGTGCACCGGGCGGACCGCGCGGGCCAGCCCGTCGTGCGCGGTGCCGGCGAGCTTCTGGGCCTGGGCGCGGGTGAGCACGGCGTCGGTGGCGACCACGGCGAGGGTGGTGTTGAGCGGAGGGCGGACCGAGGCGGCGAAGCGGGCCCGGGACGTCTCCCGGGCCTCGGCCAGGCGGCGGAGCGCCGCGGTGTGCACCTCGGGGTCGGGCGGGGCCGCGTCCGGCAGGCCGTACAGGGCGCCGGTGCGGGGATCGGCGAACGAGCCCGCGGCGTTGACGGCGGCCAGCGCGGCGACCGTCACGCCCGAGGGGAGGACCGCGCTCGCGGTGCCGGTGCCGCCCTTGACGCCGCCGGCCACGGCTCCGGTGCCGGCGCCCGTGTTGCCCTCGGCGACCGGTGCGCCGGGCCCGGTGGCCGCGGCGGCCTCGGCGGCCGCGCGCCCCAGGGCCGCGTCCGGGCGGGCCCGCCAGTCGCCGCCGCGGCCCAGGTCGAACAGTGCGGCGGCCGGCACGACCGGTACGACCTGGGCGGGGTCGGGGCCGACGCGGAAGCCGCGGCCGTGGTCCTCCAGCCAGCCGGCCACACCGGACGCGGCGTCAAGACCGTAGGCACTGCCGCCGGTCAGCACGACCGCCTCGATGCGCGGCACGAGATTGCGCGGGTCCAGCGCGTCGGTCTCCCGGGTGCCCGGCCCGCCGCCGCGCACGTCGACGGCCGCGACCATGCCGCCGTCCGGGGCGAGGACGACGGTGGTGCCGGTCAGCGCGCCGCCGCCGGCCCGCCGGGCGTGGCCGACCCGCAGGCCGGGGACGTCGGTCAGCGCGTCCCGCGGCCCGGCGGGGAGCCCGGCGGCCGCGGCCCGCTCAGTAATGGGCCGGCCCCATCACGATGACCGGGTGCAGATCGGGGTCGAGGGTGCGCAGCAGCTCCCGCATCACCTTGGGCTTGAGGCTCACACAGCCCTGGGTGGGGCCGTCGTGGTCGACGTGCAGCCAGACACCGCCGCCCTTGAAGTCGCCCCAGGGGCGGTGCGGGTCCAGCGGGGAGGTGCCGGGGTCGCGGTTGTAGTTGATGGCGATGACGTAGTCGAAGGCGCCGGCCAGCGGCTCGCCCTCCACACCGGTGCCGTCGGCGACGAAGCTGTCGTTGCGGTCGTAGGGGAGCTTGGTGCCGTCCGGAGCGGGCAGCCGGCCGCCGGCGTCGGTGAGGGTGTAGACGCCGATGGGGGAGCGCAGATCGCCGTAGCGGTGGTCGTCGGTCCAGCCGTGGGCGGCGTTGTGCGCGGACCAGGTGGGGCCCGGCTCCCAGGTGTCGGAGTCCCCCGCGCGGGTGTAGAGGACGACCTGGGACTCGTAGGAGTCCATGCCCTTGCCGGTGACGACGAGCACCTGCCGGGAGTTCGCCGGTATCGCCTTGCGGGCCGCGTCGCTGAGGCCGGGGATCGGCTGACCGGCCGCGATGCCGGGTGCGGCGTTCGGGGCGGATTTCGCCGCGGCGGCGGGCGTGCGTGGCGTGTCCGGGCCGGAAGCCGCCGTGGACGTGGTGCTCTTGGCGTCGGTCCGGCTTTCGTGGTCGTCACCCGATGCCGGCCACGCCCACAGGGCGGTGCCGACGAGCGTGGAGAGGGCGAGACCGCTCACGGCCTTGCTGCGCCGGGACAGTCTCGTCCGCGCGCGGGTCTGGGCGTGGCGGGCCATGTCTGGCGTCTCCTCAGGTACGGACGGCGGGCGTGCCCTCCGGGGCCTCCCGTAAGGGACCCCCCTGTCATAAAAAGGGCAATCTGCACCCTACCGCGTCTGTGTCGGGGCGCCTCCGCTGGCCGGGGCGAAGCCGGGGGAACAAGAGCCCGAGCCGCCGGGAAGTGGGATCCATTAGTGGGTAATTGACGGGGAATGGACTCGCGACGGCGCGGTCCGCGCTGCCTGCCAGGAGACCCGGGCGGGCCGAAGATGGCCGGATCTGATGCGGAATCAGGGTGATGCCCGGACAGGTACGGCCGTTCGGCACGCTTATGGCGGACGCCCGGCCGGGGTGTCCCGGCGGGCCGGTCCGGGCCTATTCGGCCAGAGCGGTGCCCTGACGGGCCGTAAGGGTGACGCCCACCGCGACCGTGGCGGACGCCACCAGCCCCGCCGCGAACACCGCCCAGCGCCCCGCGAAGGTGCACGCGAGCACCAGCACGGACGACACCGGCAGCACCAGCTGCTGCGCCAGGCCGCGCTTCTGGTGCCGGGAATGGATCAGCCAGACGGTGAACATGAACAGCGCGGCCGGCACCGTCACGCAGGCGGCGGCCGCCGCCGTCGACAGGTGCGCCTTGCCGAACGCCTGCGCAACCGCGATCTCGATGCCCGCCCCGACCGCGGCCGCCGACCCGAACACCAGGTAGTGCCCGTAGCCCCACACGAACGCCTGGTGGTTCGAGCGCAGATGGAGGTGGATGGGCACCGCGAAGTAGATCCAGTACGCGCAGAAGACCACCAGCAGCCCGCCGGCCGCGATCGGCAGCAGACTGCCCAGCTCCTCGTGCTCGTCCAGCGCCGCCTGCACCGCGAGGGTGGCCGCGGCGACCGTCTCGCCCAGCACGATGATGGTGAACAGGCCGTAGCGCTCGGCGATGTGGTGCGGATGCCAGGTCGTCTGCCGGGCCCGCTCCGCCAGCGCCGGAACGGCCAGTTCCAGCAGGCCCACGACGATGAACACCCACGGCACGTCCTGACGGGGCAGGACGATCAGCCCCAGCCAGCCGACCTGGCACACCGTCACCCCCAGGGCGTAGCGCAGCGCGGTCCGCCGCTCGGCGCCCACGCTGCCCAGGGCCGCCCGCAGCCACTGGGTGACCATGGCCAGCCGCATCACCAGGAAGCCGAACCAGATGACGGTGAAGTCGCTGCTGGCGAACGCCCGCGGCACGCCGGCCGCCAGGATCAGCACGCCCGCCATCTGGACCAGCGTCACCACGCGGTAGAGCGGGTCGTCGGTGTCGTACGCCGACGAGAACCAGCTGAAGTTCATCCACGCCCACCAGACGGCGAAGAAGAGCATCAGATAGCCCGACACGCCGTGCCCCCAGTGGCCCTCGGCCAGCGCATGCGCCAACTGGCGGCCGGCCTGTGCGACCGCCACGACGAAACACAGGTCGAAGAAGAGCTCCAGCGGGGTGGCGGCGCGGTGCGCCTCGTCGCGGTGGCGGGCGCGCATGCGGACCGGCACATCGGCTCCTCTCGTCGGCCGGGGCCCGCCGGCCGGGAAGGCACGTCGGCCGGGGCGGACGTGATCAGTAGAGCGCGGGCGGCGGATGCCGCCCATGAGGGGCGCACGGCGTGTCGCCCGGCACCCGGGGGCGCGGCGCGGCGGTCACTCGGCGACGGCCTCCACGATCGAGGGGAACGCCGCGGTCGGCAGCACCCGCGTCAGCCGGAACCCGCCCGCCGACAGCAGCGTCGCGAACTCCTCCGCGGTCCGCTCCTGCCCGTCGAGGACCGCCATCATCGCCACGTCGAGGGTCTTGCCGAAGTGCGGGGCGTTGCCCGGCGGAAGTACGCAGTCGACGACCAGCAGCCGGGTGCCGGGCGCCGTCGCCGCCCGGCAGGCCCGCAGGATCCGCCGGCAGTGGTCGTCCGGCCAGTCGTGCAGCACGTGCTTGAGGACGTACACGTCCCCGCCCTCGGGCACGGTCGCGAAGAAATCGCCCTCCTGGGTGCGCCAGCGGCCCTTCAACTCGTCGCCGTCCAGCAGGTGGTGGGCCAGCGGCGGCGCCTGGTCGAAGAGCACTCCGGTCAGCTGCGGACGGCGGCGCAGCACGGCACGCAGCAGCCCGCCGCGGCCGCCGCCGACGTCCACGACCGTGCCGGTCTCGGGGAACGGGTAGGCACCGGCCACCGCCTCGTCCACCGGCGTGGACAGCGACGCCATCCCGTCGTCGAACAGCTGCCGGGTGGCCGGGTGGGCCCCCAGGTGCTCGAAGAACGGCGCGCCGAAGAGCCGCTCGAAGGACGCGCCGCCGTGCCGTACCGCCTCCGGCATCCCGGCCGAGGTCCGCAGGAACAGCTCGTCGGTGGCCATCAGCACGGCGGTGTGCAGGGAATCGGGAACGTCGGTACGGAGCGGCCGGGCGGCCGGGGTGAGCTGGTAGGCGCCGGTGGCGTCCTCGTGGAAGATGCCCCGGGCGGCGAGGTAGCGCAGCACCCGGCGCAGGTGCGGGGCGTGGGTGCCGGTGGCGGCGGCGAGCTGCTCGACGGTGCGTGGGCCGCCGGCGAGGTGGTCGGCGAGGCGGTGCTGGGCCGCGGTGCGCAGCGCCGCGGAGAAGAGGTGGCCCATGGCGTGGTCCATCAGCTGGGCCGCGAGATCCTGGGGCGCGCCGGTCGGTCGCTGGGATGAGGTGGCCAACGTCAGCCTCCGGTCGTCGGCTCGGCCTGCGGATCGACGGTCGCAGGCGGGTGATCCACGGTTGCAGCAGCGGGCGGTGGTGTCACGAAGACCGGGATGACCAACCGCCAAGTCCGGCCAGGGCGGCGGGTGTCCGGGGTGGCCGGCCGGCGCTCGATGGCGGGCGGCGGTTCATGGTCGAATGCGTGTATGAGCGACAGCGACAGCGACACGACCGGAAAGACCGACACCGCAGTACGGACCGACGGGGCGGAAGCGGCCGCCCCCGCCGCCGTCCTCGCCGACCTCGACGACCGCCTCCCGGACCTCGAAGCGCTCTACGAAGACCTGCACCGCCACCCCGAACTCGGCTTCCAGGAGACCCGCACCGCCGCCGAGGTCGCCCGCCGGCTGACCGGCCACGGCTACGACGTCACCACCGGCATCGCCAAGACCGGCGTCGCCGGCGTGCTGCGCAACGGGCCCGGCCCGGTCGTGCTGCTGCGCGCCGACATGGACGCGCTGCCGGTCACCGAGGCCACCGGCCTCGACTACGCCTCCACCGTCCCCGGCCGGATGCACGCCTGCGGCCACGACGTGCACGTCACCTGCCTGCTGGGCGCCGCCGACCTGCTCGCCGCGGGCCGCGCGCACTGGTCCGGCACCCTCGTCGTCCTCTTCCAGCCCGCCGAGGAGGTCGGCAGCGGGGCCCGCGCGATGATCGAGGCCGGCCTCTACAGCGAGGGCCTGGTCCCCACCCCCGACGTGGTGCTGGCGCAGCACGTCGCCCCGTTCGGCGCCGGGCTCATCGCGTACTGCCCCGGCGCCTGCATGGCCGCCGCCGACAGCCTGGAGATCATCTTCCACGGCACCGGCGGCCACGGTTCCCGGCCCGAGACCACCATCGACCCCGTCCTGATGGCGGCCTCCTTCGTCCAGCGCGTCCAGGCCGTGGTGGCCCGCGAGGTCGCGCCCAAGGACCGGGCCGTGGTCACCGTCGGCTCCTTCCACGCCGGCGACTCCGCCAACGTCATCCCCGACCGCGCCGTCGTACGGCTGAGCGTCCGCACCTTCGACGAGGCGGTACGCACCGCCGTCCTGGCCGCCGTCGAACGGATCGCCCGCGCCGAGGCCGCCGCCTCCGGTGCCGACCGGGACCCGGAGGTCACAACCCTCGACACCTTCCCGGTCACCGTCAACGACACCGGCGTCCTGGCGCAGGTCAACCGGGACTTCACCCAACTCTTCGGCGAACAGCGGCTGTTCGCCTACGAACCGGCGACCGGCAGCGAGGACGCCGGACTGCTGGCGACCGCGGCCGGTGCGCCCCTCTACTACTGGTGGCTGGGCGGCTGGGACCCCGACGCCTTCCGGACCGCGCTGGCCGCCGGCCGGCTGGCCCAGGACATCCCCTCCAACCACTCGCCGCACTTCGCCCCGGTCCCCCAACCCACCCTCACCATGGGCGTCCAGGCGCTGACGACGGCGGCCCTCAATCAGCTGGGGGAACCGGCGGCCGGCTGAGGCGGCCGCACGAGGGGGACTTCGGGGACGTTGACCTTGTCCCTGGGGGAAGCCCCAGAGTCGGTCGTGCCGGGCGACGGGCCCGGCACGAGGAGGACGGCCGGGAGCCGTGGAGGTGAGCGGCGTGCAGCCGTGGGAGGTGAGCGGCGTGGAGCCGTGGCAGAAGGACGGCGGCGAGCTGCTGACCATCGGCGCGTTCGCCCGCGCCTCCCGGCTCTCGCCGAAGGCCCTGCGCCTCTACGACGAGCTCGGTCTGCTGACCCCGGCCCGGGTCGACCCGCACAGCGGCTACCGGCACTACGCCCCGGCCCAGCTGGAACGGGCCCGGCTGGTCGCCTGGCTGCGCCGGCTCGGCATGCCGCTGGCCCGCATCCGTGAGGTGTGCGGGCTGGCACCGGCCGCGGCGGCCGAGGCGGTCGCCGCGTACTGGGCGCAGGTCGAGGCCGATACGGCAGCCCGGCGCGACCTGGCCGCCTTCCTCGTGGACCAGCTCTCCAGGAAGGACCCCACCACCATGACCGCTTCCCGCATACCGCTGACCCTGCGCTCCGCCGCCCGTACCGACCGCGGCCTGGTCCGCCCGGCCAACCAGGACGCCGCCTACGCGGGCCACCGGCTGCTGGCCGTCGCCGACGGCTACGGCCCCGACGGCGCCGCGGCCGCCACCGCGGCCCTGGACGCCCTCCGGTACCTCGACGCCGACGACCGGTCCGGCCCGGGCCCGCAGGACCTGACGGCCGCGCTGGAGGAGGCCGCCGGGCGCGCCCACCAGGCCCTCCGGGACGCCCCGTTGGCCACGTCCACCGGCACCCGGGAAGCCACCGGCGGCCCCGAGACCACCGGTACCACGCTCACCGCGCTCCTCCACCACGGCGGGCAGCTCGGACTGCTGCACATCGGTGACTCCCGCGCCTACGTCCTCCGGGACACCGGCCTCATCCGCCTCACCCACGACCACAGCTTCGTCCAGTCCCTCATCGACGAGGGCCGCCTCACCCCCGAAGAGGCCCCCGCCCACCCCCAGCGCGCCCTGCTCCTGCGCTCCCTCGACCCGACCACCGAATGCGCCCCCGACGTGACGCTCCTGGAGGTCCGCCCCGGCGAGCGGTACCTGCTCTGCACCGACGGCCTGACCGGCGTGGTCCCGCCGTAGACGCTCCAGCGGGTACTCGCCACGGCCCCCGGCCCCGCCGAGGCCGTGACGGAGCTGATCGCCCTGGCCCGCGAGGCGGGCGCACCCGACAACGTGGGGTGCGTGGTGGCGGACGCGCGGGCGGCGGGCCCGGCAACGGCCGCGGCGGCGTAGGAACGCCGAGGCAGCGGCTACGCCAGGCCCTTGAGCATGCCCTTGAAGTAGAGCTGCGGCAGGCCGTAGCGCTTGAGGAACCACATGTCGGTCCGCTCCCGGGTCGTGTCGAGGAAGGGGAACGAGGGGGCGGGCCGCAGGTCGTAGTCGAATTCGGCGAGCAGCATCTTGTGCCGGGCGGTGACCAGCGGGCAGGAGGTGTAGCCGTCGTAGCGGGCGGTGGCCGGGCGGCCGCGCAGGCTCGCGAGGAGGTTGGCGACCACGACCGGGGCCTGCTTGCGGACGGCCGCGCCCGTCTTGGAGGTGGGCAGCGCCGCCACGTCCCCCAGCGCGAAGACCGTGGGGAAGTCCGGGTGTTGGAGGGTTTCGCGGTCGGCCTTGACGTATCCCTGGGGGGAATCGGGGTCGGCCAGCGGGCCGTTGGCCAGCCACTCGGGGGCCCGCTGCGGCGGCACCGCGTGCAGCAGGTCGTAGCGGACCGTCTCCGTGGCGCCGGTGGTGTGATCGGTGATCACCGCCTCGCGCGCCGCACCGTCCAGGCGGGTCATCTCGGAACTCAGCCGCACCTCGATGCCGTAGCGCCGGGCCGTCTCCGTCAGCGCCCGCGAGAAGACCGGGACCTTGAACATCGCCGGTTCCGGCAGCACCAGGATCGTGCGGATGTCGCCCAGGACGCCGCGCTTGCGCCAGTAGTCCGCCGCCAGGTACGCGATCTTCTGCGGTGCGCCGCCGCACTTCACCGGCCCCGACGGCATGGTGAACAGCGCGGTACCCCGCCGCGTCCGGCGGATCAGGTCCCAGGTGAGCGGGGCGAGGTCGGGGCGGTAGTTGCTGCTCACCCCGCCGTGGCCGAGGGCGGCGGCCAGCCCCGGCACGCCGTCCCAGTCGAGGTGCAGACCGGGGGCGAGGACCAGCCGCCCGTAGGAGAGCACCCGGCCGGAGGCGGTGGTGACGGTACGCGCCACCGGGTCCACGCCGGTGGCCCGCTCCCGCAGCCAGCGCACGCCCGGCGGTATCAGCTCCGCCTCGGTGCGCAGCGAGGAACGCAACGGCGCCTGCCCGCCGCCGACGAGGGTCCACAGCGGCTGGTACCAGTGCGTCTCGGACGGCTCCAGCAGGGCGATGTCCGTGACCCCGGCCCGGCGTAACCGGGCGGCGACGGTGATGCCTGCGGTTCCGCCGCCGACGATGAGGACTTGGTGGCGGGAGGGGGCGGGGGACATACGGGTTCCTCCTACGGGGGTGTTGAGGGTGTTGTTGTTCGTGTGGCTCGTGGTCACGGGGGCCACAGGCGGGGGACGGCGGCCGCCGCCGTGGCGAGGGCGAGCAGCGTGACGAGGGTGGCGAAGGCGGTGGTCAGGACCTGCGCGGGCAGCCGGGTGGTCAGCCGGTTGCCGAGGTGACTGCCGAGCGCCGCGCAGGCCGCGAAGCCGGCCAGCAGCGGCCAGTCCAGGTGGCCGGTGCCGGCCCGGGTCGCCAGCGCCGTAAGCGAGTTGAGGAGGATGACCAGCAGCGACGTGCCGATCGCGACCGGCATCTCCAGGCCCAGGACGAGGGTGAGGGCCGGGACGACGACGAAGCCGCCGCCGACCCCGAAGAACCCGGTGAGCAGGCCGACGGCGGAGGCGGTCACGGCGACCCGGCCGGAGCGGAGGGCGGGGTGCGGAGGGTGGGCGCGGTCCGGGTGGTCCGGGCGGGGCGTGCGTAATCGGGCCGACCGGGAAGGCCGGGGGGACCGTGCCGCGCGCCGCTCGCTCCGGCCCCGTAACAGCAGCAGCGCCGCGACGACGAGCATCAGCCCGGCGAACGCCGCCATCAGGACGGCGGGAGGCACCGCCGCGCTCCAACGGGAGCCGAGGTAGCTGCCGGCCGTCCCCAGGGCACCGAAGGTGACGCCGGCCGCCCACCGGACCCGGCCCGCGCGGGCGTGGCACAGCAGCCCGGTCACCGCGCCGACCGTGACGACGACCAGCGCGCCCGCGGTCGCCTCGTGCGGCGACTGACCCAGCACGTACACCAGCACCGGCACGGCGAGCACCGAACCGCCGCCGCCGAGCGCCCCCAGCAGCAGACCGATCAGCAACCCGCACGGCAGTGCCGCGGCGGCTATGAGGACGGACACGCTAGGCGGACGGACACGAGGACGGATGCGGGGACGGAGCCGAGGGGCCCGCGGCCTGCGGGGCGGCGGACGGGTGCGCCGCGCGCGGGGCCAGCGCCACGGCCGGGCTGTCGTCCGACCACTCCGCCACGAACGTGAACCGGTCGCCGCGGACCACCGTTTCGCGCCATTCCACCGGCCGTTCCCCGGACCGCCCCAGCCGCTCGATCGCGAACGCCGGCTCCCGGTCGGCCAGCCCCAGCAGCCACGCCTGCCGGATGTCCGGCAGGAACGGTTGGATCCGCTCCCGGCCTCCGGTGACCTTCACCGAACAGCGCCGCGACAGCTCGCCGTAGAGGGAGGTGTGCCCGAAGTCCGCCTCCAGCAGGGGCTCGGCGATCTCGGCGGGCAGATACGCGGTGTCGTGGGCGAGCGGTTCGCCGTCCGCGAGCCGCAGCCGCTCCAGCACGACCAGCGGCGCGTCCGGCACCAGCCCCAGATGCCCGGCGATCGTGCCGTCCGCGGTCCGCTCCAGGCGCAGCACCTCACTGCGCTGCTCCAGGCCCTGCCCCTCCAGCTCCCGGAAGAGGCTGTAGAGCGAGCCCAGCGGCTGCTGTATGCGGCGGGTGTCCAGGCGGCTGGCGCGCCCCCGCTCGGCGATCACCAGCCCGTCGGCGCGCAGCTTGCGCAGCGCCTCGCGGACGGTGTGCCGGCTGACCTCGTACTCGGCGGTGAGCCGGTGCTCGGCGGGGAACTCCTCGGTGAACGCGCCGGCGTCCATCCGGCGGCGCAGATCGGTGAGGAGCTGCGCCCAGAGGGGGAGCGGCGAACGCCGGTCCAGGGGGCGCGGGGCGTGCGCGCCGGGGGCGGTGTGTGCGTCGTGAGCGCCGTACGCACCGTGGCCCCGGTGCGGAGGGTCTGTCGGCTCGGTCGACATGTGCGGGATACCCCTCCGCGGCCTGGGGGACGGATCGGTTGATGCTGGGTCAGGTCGGGGCGCCCGCACCGGAACCCGGCTTGTCGCCCGCCAACCCGGCTCCCTAATGTACGTACATCCGTGCATCCGCACAACGCATCGTCCCGCCCGCCCGAGCGGACCTCAGCCGCCGCCCGGGGCGCCCACCCCCTGGAGGCCGACCGTGCACTTCGCGCAGTACTACCTCGACTGCCTGTCCCAGGCGTCGTACCTGATCGGTGACGAGACCACCGGACGCGCCGTCCTCGTCGACCCACGCCGTGACATCGACGACTACCTCCAGGACGCGGCCGCCGCCGGCCTGCGCATCGAGCTCGTCATCGAGACGCATGTGCACGCCGACTTCCTCTCCGGCCACCTCGAACTCGCCCGCGCCACCGGCGCCACCATCGCCTTCGGAGAGGCCGCCCGAACCGGCTTCCCCATACGGCGGTTACGGGACGGCGAGCGGATCTTCCTGGGGGAGGAGGGGAGCGACCCTCAGGGCGGGGGCACGGGCGGCGGCGTCACCCTCACCGTGCTGGCCACCCCGGGCCACACCCTGGAGTCCCTCTGCCTGGTCGTCCACGAACACCCCGACGACCCCGTACCGTTCGGCGTGCTCACCGGCGACACCCTGTTCGTCGGCGACGTCGGCCGCCCCGATTTGCTCTCCGCCGCCGGCCACTCCCCGCACGACATGGCCGTACGCCTGCACCACTCCCTGCACACCAAACTCCTGACGCTCCCGGACGCGACCCGGGTCTTTCCCGCCCACGGCGCCGGATCGGCCTGCGGCCGGAGCCTGTCCACCGAGACCAGCTCCACCATCGGCGACCAGCGCCGCCTCAACTACGCCCTGCAGCCCATGCCGGTGGCCGAATTCGTACGGCTCGTCACGGCCGGACAGCCCGCCACGCCCGGCTACTTCGCCCACGACGCCGCCCTCAACCGGGACGGGCACCCGCTCCTGGCCGCCGACGAACCGCCCGCCCTCACCCTGGAGGAGGCCCTCGCGGCCCGCGACGAACAGGGCGCCGCGCTGCTGGACTGCCGCCCGCTGGCCTCCTACACCCGGGCGCACCTGAAGGGCTCGCTGCACACGAGCCTGGACACGCGGTTCGCGGAGTACGCGGGCAGTGTGGTCGCCCCGGGCACCCCGATCGTGCTGCTCGCCGACCCGGGGAAGGAGCGCGAGGCCCGTCTGCGCCTCGCCCGCATCGGCTACGACCACGTCCTCGGCCATCTCCCCGACCCGGCCGCCGTATTGGACCGGGAACCCGCCCTGGTCCGCCGTAGCCGGCGCGTCGGGCCTGAGGAACTTCTGGAGGTGGACGGGGAGTTGAACGGCATGGGTATCGGCGGCGGTGTGAGTGCGGACCGCATTCCCCGGGCCCAGCTGGTCGACGTCCGGAATCCCGCCGAGTACGCGGCGGGAGCCGTTCCGGGCGCCCGCAGCATCCCGTTGGCCACCCTCCCGGACCGCATCACCGAACTGGACCCGGCCCGCCCGGTCGTCCTCTACTGCCGCAGCGGAAACCGCTCGGTGATCGCGGCGGCCCTCCTGGAGGCCCGCGGGTTCGGCGACGTGTGCGATGTGGCAGGGGGTTACGAGGCGCTGGCCGGGACCTGAGACGAGCGGGCAGGCACCGCGGAACCGCCCCTTTCCCCCTGGCCCGTCGAACGGTCAGGGCCGCCGCCCCGGGCGCCGTACGGACGCGCGGACGAAAGCGCGGATGGGTGCGAGGACCGACGCGCGGATCGGCGCGAGGACGGGCGCGAGTGCCGGCGCTCCGGCCGCGAGCAGGCAGGCCGCGGCCGGGAGTGCCAGGGACGGGCCCGCGCCGCCGCCGGCCGTGAGTCCGAGGCCCGCGGTGGCCGTCATCACCGCCTTGGTCACGCCGGACGCCTCACCGGCGCGCTCGGGGCGTACCACCGCCTGGGTCCCGGCGAGGGCCAGCCCGCCGGCCACACCCAGCGCCGCGGCGGCCACCGTGGCGGCGCTCGTCGCCGTGGTGACCGCGGTACTCGCGGCGAAACCACTACTTCCAGCCGTTCCTGTCGCTGTCCCTGTCCCTGGCCCTGTCCCTGTCCCTGTCCCCGCCCACGCGAGTGCCCAGAGCGCCGCCGCCGCGGTGAACAGGCAGAGCGTCATCACCCGTACGGCCGCCGCGGGGCGCACCCGGCCGGCCAGCGGACCGCCGACGGCCAGCGCGGCGGCCGGTGCGAGCAGTGCCGGTTCCGCGCCCGGCACCGGCCACCCCCGCCCCCGCGACAGCAGCAGCGGGAGGACGTACAGCAGTGCCACCGTCGCGGCGTTGGCCACCGCCCCGGCCACGGTCAGCGTCACGTACCGGCGGTTGCGGAACAGCGCGGGGCCCAGGAGCGGTACGGGGGAGCGGCGCCCCGGGGACTGCCGTGCCGCCCGGCGCTCGGCCCGTAGGAACAGCGCACCGAGCAGCGCACCGAGCAGTGCCGCGGCGGCCGCCCAGAGCCCGTCGGCGGGCTGCTGCAACCAGCGGGCCAGGCAGGCGAGCGCCCCCGTGGCGGCGACCGCACCGGTGACGTCGAGGGGGCGCGCATCGGGGGCGCGCGAGGCGGGCGCGCGCAGGGCGCAGAGCGCGGCGGCCGCGGCGAGCGGCACGGTGAGCCAGAAGACGGCCCGCCAGGAGACCGATGTGGCCAGTACACCGCCCAGGAACGGCCCGCAGACCGTGGCCAGTCCGGCCAGGCCCAGCGCCCGGCCGATGGCCCGGTGACCGCCGGGTCCTCGTCGCTCGCGGCCCGGTGGGCAGACGTTCGTCAGCAGCGCCAACCCGGTGGGCATGATCAGCGCGCCACCCGCCCCCTGGAGCACCCGCGCCGCCACCAGGAGCGGCAGGGAGGGCGCGAGCGCACAGAGGCAGGCGGCGGCCGCGAACAGCGCCAGCCCGAGGAGCAGCATGCGACGCCGGCCGCAGAGGTCCCCGAGCCGGCCGGCGACCGGCATCAGCGAACCGGCGGCGAGGAGGTAGCCACTGACGGTCCATGCGGTGGCGGCCGCGGAGCCGTGCAGGTCGGCGCGGATGACCGGCAGCGCGGGAGACAACGCGAAGGAATCCAGCTGGACGCAGAAGGCACCGGTGGCGACGGCCACCAGCGCCCAGCGGGCCCGGCGGCGCGACGCCGGGGAAGAGAGCAGGGGCGTGGGCGTGGGTGTGGGCGTGGGTGTCGGCGTGGACATGGGAAGGGACGGACCACCTCTCACCACGTGCTGCGTACGACGTGCGCAGGCGACGTGCCGCGTTGCGACGTGCGGCAGGCGACGTGCCGCGTTGCGACGTGCGGCAGGCGACGTGCTGCGTTGCGACGTGCGGCAGGCAACGGAAAACGGAAGCCGAGAGGAGGGATGGAGTGCACCGGAAATGGGCAGGACGCATGACGTCGGAGCGCGAGCGCGCTGCCGGAGTGCGAGAAGGGGCGGGCGCGGGGCCCCGTACAGCGGACGTTCAGCGATCGTTGATCGGTGAACTCCATGCTGATCCGCATGTTGCGCCGTGTGATCACCAAGCATGCAGAGCCCGCCGAGGAAATACAAGAGCCCGATTCCTCGCAGATCGCCCTCACCTGGAGCGGGGAACCGGGCCGCCTGGAAGAGCTCACCCACGGCATGCTCCTGGACCAGGCCGAACGCGCCGCCGGCGCGCTCACCCGCCTCGGGGTCCGGGCCGGTGACCGGGTCGCGGTGCACCTGCCGCTGGTGCCGGAATCCGTCATCGCCACCCTCGCCTGCGGTCGGCTGGAGGCGATCCGGACGACCCTGCCGGTCTCCCTGACGGTGCCCGAACTCGTCGCGCGTACACGGGAGTCGTCGGCGCGCGTGGTGATCACGGCGGACGCGGCGTTCTGGGACGGGGCGGTACGGCCGGTGAAACCGCTGCTCGACCACGCACTGGCGCGCGCCGCCGCGGCGGGGGGTACGCCCGTACAGAAGGTCCTGGTGGTGAACCGCTGCTCCCGGCCGGTGTCCTGGAAGCCGAACCGCGACCTGTGGTGGCACGAGGCCCTGGAGGGACGGACACCCGCCTGCCGGTAGGGGAGCGCCCCGCGCTCTCCCGCCTACGCCACCCGCTGCGGCATATTCACCCACTGAGGCTATAGAACGGGCGAACCGCCCCACGCCTGCTTAGCGTGGGCCTCGTGCCCCAGCCCCCGGACGCCGCCCCACCCGACCCTGCCGCCACCCCGGCCGGGACCGAGGCGGACGACGCAACTGAGGCGGACGACGCAACCGGGGCGGACGACGCAACCGGGGCGCCGGCGGCAACCGGGCGGACCAGGGCAACGGCGACCGTCCGCGGCCCGCTCGTGGCCTCCGCCGTCGCGCTGCTCCTCGTCCTCGCCACCGTCCTGGGCAGCCGCATGCTCCCGGGACGTCGACTCGGCGCTGCTCCCGTACGCCGTCGCCACCGTCTTCCTGGCCTTCGGCGTCGCCTACCGCCACACCGTCTCGGTCAGCGAACCGCCCGCCCGCCGACTTCTCCGGCAGGGCCCGCACGCCCTCTTCTCCCGCGAGAGTTTCCGCACCGCGCCCACCGCCCTGCCCCGACTGGCCGCCGTCCACCTCGGCTTCCAGAACTTCCTCGGCGCCCGGAGCACCGTCCGCCGGCCCGCGCACCAACTCGCCTTCTGGGGCTGCCCTCTGGGGCTGCCTGCTCGCCGCGCTGATCACCTTCCCGCTCACCTGGGGATGGTTCGCCTTCACCGCATCGACCGGCGCCGGGCCGGGCTACGAAATGCGGCTCCGGGGCCTGAAATTCCTCGGCCTCCCTTCCTCCGACGCCGTCGGCCGGGCCATGTTCCACGGCCTCGACCTCGCCGCCGTTCTCGTCATCTCGGGCGCCGGCTACTTCCTGTGGCGCCGCCTACGGGACCGAACGGCCGGCATCGGCCGGCGATTCGCCCATGACCTCGTCCCGCTGCTGGCGCTGACCGTCGTCTCCGGCACCGGAACGCGGTGATACCGAGACCGCCTGGCGGTGCACAGCCTGGTGGTGCACAGCCTGGTGGTGCGCAGCCTTCCTGACGGTCTCCTTCCTCCCCCTCCTCCCCCTTCCTCCTCCCTCCTCGCCGTCCTCACCCTCTGGTCCGTCGACAAGACCGACCGCTGACCCATCCCGCTACCTCGGAAAGGTGACCGATCCCCATGTCCTCCGCATCCGCCCGTCACCCCCTTCCCGGCAGCACCGATCGCACCCGCCCGCACAAACGCAGCCACGCCTCGCAGAGCCCGCCGACCCGACCCGACGGCGGCCGGCGCCCGCGCCCCATACCCACCCACGACAAGGGCCACTAGAAAACGGCGTCGCCCGGGAGGCACCGGGGCGCCCCTGGCGGGGGATGTTCGCGAGTCCGGGAGGCACCCGCCGGTCCGGGAGACACCCGCCGGCCCGGGAGGCACCCGCCGGCCCGGGAGGCACCCGCCAGGTTCGAGCGGCGGTTGAAGGTTTCCGCGTATCGGCCCTCAGTTGACGGCCGGAAGGGAGGAAAAGTCTCCGGGATCACTTCAACGAAACACTTGCAGATATGACTGCTCGAGACATCGAACCGCCCCTGGCGGAGCCGGACGTCGGGACCCGGGACGACACGGCAAGACCAGCGTCCGCGAAGCGGCGGTGGTGGACGCTGTGGGCGGTGAGCGCGGCCCAGCTCCTCGTGGTGCTGGACGGGACGATCGTGAACATCGCGCTGCCCTCCGCCCAGAGCGCGCTGGGCATGTCCGACGCGAGCCGGCAATGGGCGATCACCGCGTACGCCCTGGCCTTCGGCGGGCTGCTGTTGATCGGCGGCAGAATCAGCGGGTCGCTCGGCCACCGGCGCACGTTCGTCATCGGCCTGTCCGGCTTCGCCGCCTCGTCCGCGCTCGGCGGGGCCGCCGTGAATCCCGAAATGCTCTTCGGCGCGCGGGCCCTTCAGGGCGCCTTCGCCGCCGCGCTCGCACCCGCGGGACTGTCCTTGCTGACCACGACGTTCACCGAGCCGCGCGAACGCGGCCGGGCGTTCGGTGTGTTCGCCGCGGTCGGCGCGGCCGGATCGGCCCTCGGTCTGGTCACCGGGGGACTGCTCACCGAGTACGCCAGCTGGCGCTGGTGCCTGTACATCAACGTCCCCGTCGCCCTGATCGCCGTGCTGGGCACGACGTTCGTGCCGCCGGACCGCCCCCTCCGCGGCGACGGCCGGCTCGACATTCCGGGCGCACTGCTCAGCGCCGCGGGCTTCGCCGCCGTGGCCTATGCCTTCAACGAAGCCGAACCGCTCGGCTGGGGTTCCCCGCGGGTGCTGTCCCTGATGGCTGCTGGTGTCCTCTTGCTGGCCGGGTTCGCGGTCGTCGAGGTCCGCGCCTCCCGCCCGCTGCTGCCGATACGTCTGCTCCTGCACCGTGCGCGTGCGGGTGCGCTCCTCTCGATCACCCTGATGTTCGTCGCGATGTTCGGCTTCTACCTCTTCATGAGCTACTACACGCAGACCGTCCTCGGCTACTCACCGGTCCAGGCCGGCCTGACGCTGATCATCAACGCCCTGGCCGCGCTGCTCGGTTCCACCTTCATCGCCGGGAAGCTGCACGGACGCGTCGCGCCTGCGGCGTTGATCCTGCCGGGCCTGATCGCCGCGGCCGTCGGCATGTTCATCCTGACCCGTCTGACGCCGCAGAGCACGGACGTCCTGCCGCTGCACCTGGTGCCCGCCCTGGTACTCACCGGCGTCGGCCTCGGCTGCGTCATCCCCCCGACCGCCGGCCTGGCCACCGCGGGCGTGACCGGGCACGACATCGGAGCCGCATCGGCCGCCTACAACGCCTCTCAGCAACTCGGAGCAGCACTCGGGACCGCACTGCTCAACACCATTGCGGCCGGCGCCGCCGCCACCTATCCGGCGTCAGCCCGCAACGCCACGTCGACCGCGGCCTCCGTGCACGGCTACACCACCGCCCTGACCGTCGGCTTCGGCATCCTCCTCGTCGCCGCGTGCGTCACAGCACCGCTGATCATGACCCGCACCGCACGAGGAACCAGGAGGCGAGGGCAGGACGAGCGGTCATGACCGGCAGCCGAAGGCGTGGCCTCGGTCGGGCCGCCCGTACTCTGGAGGGGTGAGCACCACCCCTGATTTCGAGCCGGACGCCGAGCCCCAGGCCGATCCTGCCCCCAAGTCCGCCGCGGCGCTGATCTTCGACGACCCGCTGAACCAGCAGTCCTCGGACGACACCGACAGGGGCTGGGGCGAACGGCCGGCCGGTGGAGACAGCGCCACCGACCTCGCCCGTTTCCTCGACGAGAAGCCACCGCACCACCTCTGAGGTCCCCGGAATCCCGGGGGCCTCGGCGTCTCGCGGGCCCGGAGATTTCGGAAATCCCGTAGATCCCGTAGATCCCGTAGATGCCGAAGATCCCGTCGATCTCGGAGATCTCGGAGATCGCGGAGATTTCTGGGGCGGCCGCCGGGCGCGGCCGCCTCCGTCCTGCTAGTCCTGCCAGCCCTGCGTCTTCTGCGTGCCGATCGTGCCGGAGGTGGAGAAGGGCACGGCGGGAGAGTCGGCCCGCTGGGCGACGAGGGCGTCGCGGATCTCGGTGAGCAGCTCGACCTCGGTCGGGGCCAGCGGGGTCTCGTCGACCGGCTTCCTGGCCGCCTGGCGCTCCTTCCACTTGTTCATCGGAAGGATCATGAGGAAGTAGACGACCCCGGCGGTGATCAGGAAGGTCAGCGCGGAACTGAGCACCGAGCCCCAGAGGATGTAGATCCCGTCGGTGAACGCGCCCGTCTTCTTGTCCGTGTGGCAGGTGGTGAGGCACGCCTTGTAGTTGTCGAGGTTCTGCGAACCCAGGGCGCCGACGATCGGGTTGATCACGCCCTTGACCACGGCGTTGACGATGTTGGTGAACGCAGCACCGACAACGACCGCGACCGCGAGTTCGATGACGTTGCCCCGCATCAGGAAATCCTTGAATCCCTGCAGGACGCCCTTGCTCTCGCTCACCTGACAGCCTCTTTCCACGCTCACGACGTTCACCACGGACGGTGCACGAACAATCAGCACCGCAACTTACGGCAGGGCACGGCGGAGATGTCCAGTCGGGCAACACCGACCAGCGATCGAACCGGCGATCAGACCAGCGATCACACCAGCGATCGGCCGGTGCGTCGGTGCGGGTCCGGCGGATGGGTTTCGTGCGGCGGACCGGTCCGACGGCCCCGGTGAGAGCGGCGCGCCACCGTCGGCGCGACCGGCCCCGGTCCCCCGCGGCAGGTGCCCCGCCACTCGCAGCAGTCTCCCGGGCGGTGTGCGGAGAAGCCACTCGATCTTGCGGCACGGCTACCGCCCTCCCAGGGCCGCCGCCGACGGGCAGTCCGTCGGGGGTAAGGCTCGTACGGCCCCGTACGAGGCCGCTCCGGCCAGTGCTGCGGCGGCCATCGCGAGCCCGGAGATCAGCATCCGGCGCGGCCCGGCCCGCCCCCACCCGCGTCTGCCGCCGCCGGCTCGTACCGGTGGAAAGTGGGGCACTTCACACCGTGGGGGAGTGGGGAGGGGCGGCGACGAGAGATCGGGCGCGAGATCGGGCGCGAGATCGGGCGCGAGATCGGGTGCGAGAGCAGACGGGAGATCGGACGAGGGACCAGGGGAGGGAGCGGGGGAGGGCGAGGCGAGGGGCGTGGGTGGGGTGTACGACGTGGTGGTCAGCGGGGTGTACGGCGTCGTGGGCATGGTGGCACCGCCTGGGTGAGGGGCTCGTCGGCGACCAGGCGGTCGGACGGGCCTCGGTGGAATCGGCGAGCACCACCGTGCCGTATCCCGCCTGCGCCCGCTGTGGCCTGTGGAGAAGCTCCGGGATGTGGACAACTTCGCCACTCGGGTGAGGGACGGGCGGGCAGGAGAGGGCGGCCCGGAGCGGGGGAGAAGTGGGGGAGAAGCGGCGGGCCCGGGTCCGGTCCCCGGCCCGCCAGGGGCCTTACGGCAGTTCGATGCCCAGGTCCCAGCCCGCGTGGGCGTCGGCGCAGGGGCAGGCGCGGTCGGTGGACTCGGGCAGGGCGGCGACCGCGTCGAAGAGGACCTCGCGGAGCCGGCCGACGTTCTGGGCGAAGACCTGGAGGACTTCCTCGTGGGAGACGCCGTCGCCGGTCTCGGTGCCCGCGTCCAGGTCGGTGACCAGGGTCAACGAGGTGTAGCAGAGGCTCAGTTCGCGGGCCAGGACGGCTTCGGGGTGGCCGGTCATGCCGACCACCGACCAGCCCTGGGCGGCGTGCCAGCGGGATTCGGCGCGGGTCGAGAAGCGCGGGCCCTCGATGACGACGAGCGTGCCGCCGTCGACCGGCTCCCACGCGCGGCCGCGGGCGGCCGCGAGGGCGGCCTGGCGGCCGACGGGGCAGTAGGGGTCGGCGAACGTCAGGTGGACGACGTTGGGGACGCTCCCTCCGGGCAGCGGCTCGCCGTCGAAGTAGGTCTGGACGCGGGCCTTCGTGCGGTCCACGAGCTGGTCGGGGACCAGCAGCGTGCCGGGGCCGTATTCGGGGCGCAGCCCGCCCACCGCGCACGGGCCGAGGACCTGCCGTACACCGAGCGAGCGCAGCGCCCACAGGTTGGCGCGGTAGTTGATGCGGTGCGGCGGGAGTCGGTGGTCGCGGCCGTGCCGGGGGAGGAAGGCGACCTGGCGGCCGGCGATCTCGCCGAGGAACACCGAGTCGCTGGGGCGGCCGTAGGGGGTGTCGACCGTGATCTCGGTCACGTCGTCGAGGAAGGAGTAGAAGCCCGATCCACCGATTACGCCTATTTCCGCGTCAGCCATGGCGGTCACCTTAGCGGGGCCGGCCGGCACGGGGCCCGCCGCCCCGGAAGCGGGCAAGGAGCAGCCGGCATACGGAC
Source organism: Streptomyces bugieae (assembly GCF_036352915.1). Taxonomy (NCBI): domain Bacteria; kingdom Bacillati; phylum Actinomycetota; class Actinomycetes; order Kitasatosporales; family Streptomycetaceae; genus Streptomyces; species Streptomyces bugieae. Next base: position 36,444 of record NZ_JAZBJP010000023.1, on the reverse strand, counting down.
CGGCATGCAGCGGGCCCCGCCGTCCGAGGACGGCGGGGCCCGAAGGCGTCTGTGCGGCCGGTGCCGCCGGCCGGGCTCAGGCCGCGGAGCTGGTGCTCGACGCGCTGCCGGAGGACGACGTGGTGGCGGTGGACGGCTTGCTGTCGGAGCTGCTCGACGAGGAGCCGGCGGAGTCCGAGGACGTCGTGCTCGACGAGGAGGAGCTCTTCGCGGGGCTGCTGCTGGACGACGAGCCGCGGCTGTCGTTGCGGTAGAAGCCGGAGCCCTTGAAGACGATGCCGACCGCGGAGAACACCTTCTTGAGGCGTCCCTGGCAGCTGGGGCACTCCGTGAGCGCGTCGTCGGTGAACTTCTGCACCGCCTCAAGGCCCTCGCCGCACGCGGTGCACTGGTACTGGTAGGTCGGCACTTGACTTCCTCCTGGCACTCTCACTCGATGAGTGCTAACGACGCTCCATATTGCAGTATTCCGGCGCGTCAGTCCACTGCGACCGGGCAGACGGTGACCGACCCCACGTCCGGCGGAGGCTCGATCCGGGACGTGGAGCCGGTCCGGAACGGGCGGCTGCGGGCGTGCGCCGGCAACCGTCCGAGCCCCGTCCGTCAGGCGTTCGCCAGCTCCCGTTCGCGGTCCTCGGCCGCCGGGCCCGTCTCGGCGGCCGGGTCCGGCAGGTCCGGGCCGGCCACCACGGACGAGGTGCGCGGCAGCAGGTGGCCGCGGAGGGCCAGCAGCACCACCAGGGCCAGGGCGGTGCCGGCCAGGGGGACCAGGAAGCCGCTGCTGGGGCCGAAGCGGTCGGTGAGCTGGCCGGCGGAGGTGGCGGCGACGGCCTGGCCCAGGGCGACCGCGCCGGTCAGCCAGGTGAAGGCCTCGGTGCGGGCGGCGGCCGGGACCAGGGACTCGACCAGGGTGTAGCCGGTGATCAGGGCGGGGGCGATGCACAGGCCGACGACCAGGCCGACGGCGCCCAGCAGCGGTACCGCGGTCACCGCCCACAGCGGGGTGGTGGCCAGTGCCAGCAGCCCGTAGGCGACCAGCAGCCGGCGGCGCGGGCCGACCTTCCAGGCCAGGGCGCCGCAGACGATCCCGGCGAGCATGTTGCCGCCGGCGAAGATCCCGTAGAGCAGGCCGTTGATGCCGGGCTGGCCGATGGCCTGGGTGAACGCGGTCAGCGAGACCTGCATGCCGCCGAAGACGGCACCGATGCCGAGGAACGCCACGATCAGGACACGGACGCCGGGTACCGACAGGGCCGAGACGCGCGGCCGGTCGTCGGCCTGCGCCCGGTGGACGGGGGGCTGGGTGCGGCGCTGGGAGGCGAAGAGCAGGCCGCCGGCCAGCGTCAGCGCGGCCTCGGCGATCAGGCCGGCGGCCGGGTGGATGCCGGTGCACAGCGCGGTCGCCAGGACCGGGCCGACCACGAAGGTGAACTCGTCGGTCACCGACTCGAAGGCGGCCGCCGTCGGCATCAGCGGGCTGCCGCCGAGCCGGGACGCCCAGCGGGCCCGCACCATCGGGCCGACCTGCGGCGTCGAGGCACCCGTGGGGACGGCCACGGCGAGCAGCGCCCACAGGGGGGCGTGCGCCAGGGCCAGGACGATCAGCGTCGCGACGCCCGCGGTGTGCACGAGGATGCCGGGGATCAGCACCGCGCGCTGGCCGAAACGGTCGGCGAGCTTGCCGCTCTGCGGGGCGAACAGCGCCATCGAGACGCCGGTGGCGGCCGAGACCGCGCCGGCGGTGCCGTAGGAGCCGGTGGTGGACTGGACGAGCAGCACGATGCCGATCGTCAGCATCGCGAACGGCTGCCGGGCCAGGAAGCCGGGAAGGAGGAAGGTCCACGCACCGGGGGTGCGCAGCAGTTGTCCGTAACCGGGACGGGATTGCTTGACCGCGGATGCCACGGCCGGGCCTTTCTGCCGCCTGGTAGCGCGTCGCCCGCGAGGTCGTCACAGGTACGCGCCGAGAGCTGTCCTCTCGCGCTGGACCGAGTGATACCGCGTGGTCCGCACCCCGAGAGGTGGCTGCAGGTGGCAGGGGACCGCGGCCGCCGAGCGGTCGCGCCAGCTCTGCATCAGGCAGAGGTGGTTCGTCGTTGTTCCTTCTTCATTGTACAGGCCCGAGCGGGTGAAGCCCTGGGATTAGCCAGTGCTTCACCTGCTTTTCCTTGGCTTTCGTGGAGATGTCCGCCACATTGCGCCCCGGCCGGCCCACGGCGGCTCAGCGGCGGCCGTGACCGTGCCGCCGCGGGGCGGCGCCGGTGCCCAGCCAGCCGGCCAGCTTGCCGCCCCGGGAGACCGCCTGCAGCCGGCGCTCGGCCGCGTCGCGCACCGGGTCCGTGGCGACCACCAGCAGCTCGTCGCCGCGCCGCAGCACGGTCGTCGGCGAGGGCACGAAGCTGGAGCCGTCCCGGACGACGAGGGTGACCGCGGCGCCCGCCGGCATCCGCAGCTCGCCGACCTCGACGCCGTGCATCCGGGAGGCCGGCCCGATGGACGTCGACAGCAGATGGCCGCGCAGCCGCTCCAGCGGCGCGGACTCGATGCCCAGGTCGGCGGGCTCCTCGCCGTCGCCCAGCCGGAGGTGCCGGGCGAGCCAGGGCAGGGTCGGCCCCTGGATCAGGGTGTAGACCACGACCAGGACGAAGACGACGTTGAAGACGCCCTCGCTGCCGGGGACGGAGCCCACCATCGGGATGGTGGCCAGCACGATGGGGACCGCGCCGCGCAGGCCGGCCCAGGACAGCAGGGTCTTCTCCCGCCAGGGCACCCGGAACGGCAGCAGCGAGACGAAGACCGACGTCGGGCGGGCGACGAGGGTGAGGATCATGCCGATGACCAGGGCCGGCACCACGTCGTCGAGGAGGTTGTGCGGGGTGACCAGCAGGCCCAGCAGGACGAACATGCCGATCTGGCCGATCCAGCCGAGCCCCTCGGCGAAGCCGCGGGTGGCCGGGGCGTGCGGCAGTTTGGCGTTGCCGAGGATCATCGCGGCCAGATAGACGGCGAGGAAGCCCGAGCCGTGCGCCAGTGCGCCGGCGGCGTAGGCGGAGACCGCGATGGCCATGACGGCGATGGGGTAGAGACCGGAGGCCGGCAGCGCCACATGCCGCATGCAGTAGGCGCCGAGCCAGCCGATCGCCAGGCCGACCGCGGCACCGATCGCCAGCTCCAGGGCGATCTCGCCGAGCAGGACGTACCAGTGGTCGACCTCTCGCTGGGTGGAGAAGGCGACGACCAGGATGACCACCGGGGCGTCGTTGAAGCCGGACTCCGCTTCGAGGACACCCGTCAGCCGGGCCGGCAGCGGCACGCTGCGCAGGACGGAGAAGACCGCCGCGGCGTCCGTGGACGAGACCACGGCGCCGATCAGCAGCGCCTGCCGCCAGCCGAGTCCGGCCAGGTAGTGCGCTCCGGCCGCGGTGACCCCCACGCTCACCGCGACGCCGACCGTCGAGAGCATCGCCGCCTGGGGCAGGGCCGGCTTGATCTCTTTCCATTTGGTGCCCAGACCGCCCTCGGCGAGGATCACGACCAGCGCGGCATAGCCGAGGAGTTGGGTCAGCTCGGCGTCGTCGAAGACGACCCCGCCGAGGCCGTCCTGTCCCATGGCGATGCCTATCCCCAGGTAGATGAGCAGGCTGGGGAGCCCGCTGCGCGAGGAGAGTCGTACTGCGGCGACCGCGATGAGCAGTACGAGCGAGCAGAGCAGCAGGAGTTGGTTGAGGTGGTCGACAGTCAGGAGCTGGTCCTTCCTCGCACGGGTTCCGAAACGACGGTCCGGGGGTGGTCTTCGGGGGCTCTTTCCTTACCGTATCTAGTTACTGAGACTAACAATTTACCATTACTTGAAGGTTGGGGGTGCTGGTGGTGACTCCGCGTAGGGGTCGCCGAACCCGTGCGCCTATGGTTGCTCCAGCACTCCCACCCTGCCCCTCGAAGGACAGAGATGCCCGCCAACAAGTCCGGCCCAGTCCCCAGGAAGAAGAAGGGGCGGCGCGGCCGCCTCGTCGCCATCACGGTCGTGCTGCTGCTCGTGGCGGGCATCGGCTTCGGCGCGTTCTGGGGAGTCAGCACCGTCCGAGCCTCGTTCCCGCAGACCACCGGCTCGCTCAAACTCCCGGGCCTGACCGACCCGGTGGACGTCGTCCGCGACGCCAACGGCATCCCGCAGATCTACGCCGACACCGACGAGGACCTCTTCCGCGCCCAGGGCTACGTCCAGGCCCAGGACCGCTTCTGGGAGATGGACGTCCGGCGCCACATGACCGCCGGCCGGCTGTCCGAGATGTTCGGCAAGAGCCAGGTCAAGACCGATGAGTTCCTGCGCACCCTGGGCTGGCACCGGGTGGCGCAGCAGGAGTACGACACCAAGCTCTCGCCGAGCACCAAGAAGTACCTCCAGGCGTACTCCGCCGGTGTCAACGCCTACCTCAAGGACCACGAGGGCTCGGCGCTCTCCCTGGAGTACGCGGCGCTGGACTTCGAGAACGACTACAAGCCCGAGAAGTGGACGCCGGCCGACTCGGTGGCCTGGCTCAAGGCGATGGCCTGGGACCTGCGCGGCAACATGCAGGAGGAGATCGACCGGTCCCTGATGACCAGCCGCTTCACCCAGCAGCAGATCAACGAGCTCTACCCGGCGTACCCGTACCGCCGGAACAAGCCGATCGTGGACGGCGGCGCGGTCGACCCGGCCACCAAGAAGTTCACGCCCAAGGGCTCGGCCAACGCCACCCCGGCCGGCGGCGCCGTCACCGGACTCCGGTCCCAGCTGAGCTCGCTGTCCAAGACGGTGAACGAGGTCCCGGCGCTGCTCGGCCCCAACGGCAACGGCATCGGCTCCAACTCCTGGGTCGTCTCCGGCGCGCACACCCCCACCGGCAAGCCGCTGCTCGCCAACGACCCGCACCTGGCACCGCAGATGCCCTCGCTCTGGTACCAGATGGGCCTGCACTGCCGTAACACCGGCCCCAAGTGCGGCTACGACGTCTCCGGCTTCACCTTCTCCGGGATGCCCGGCGTCGTCATCGGCCACAACCAGGACATCTCCTGGGGCATGACCAACCTCGGCGCCGACGTCACCGACCTGTACCTGGAGAAGGTCAACGCCGACGGCTACCTCTACGACGACAAGCAGCAGCCGTTCCGCATGCGCAAGGAGACCATCAAGGTCGCCGGCGGCGGGAGCCACCAGATCACCGTCCGCTCCACCAACAACGGACCGATCGTCTCCGACCGCGACGACGAGCTCGGCAACGTCGGCAAGGACGCCCCCGTGGGCAACGCCGCCCCGGACCGCGGCGACGGCTACGCCGTCTCGCTCCGCTGGACCGCGCTCGACCCCGGCCGCTCCATGGACGCCGTCTTCGAGCTCAACCGCGCCCACGACTGGACGGCCTTCCGCAAGGCCGCCGCGCACTTCGAGGTGCCCTCGCAGAACCTGATCTACGCCGACACCAAGGGCAACATCGGCTACCAGGCACCCGGCCGGATCCCGGTCCGCGGCAAGGGCGACGGCCACTTCGACGGCACCTACCCGGCGCCCGGCTGGGACCCCCGCTACCAGTGGAAGAGCTACATCCCGCAGTCCGCCCTGCCGTACGAGTACAACCCCGAGCGCGGCTACATCGTCACCGCCAACCAGGCCGTCACCGACGAGAAGTACCCGTACCTGATCACCAAGGACTGGGGCTACGGCTCCCGCAGCCAGCGGATCAACGACCTGATCCAGTCGAAGATCAAGGACGGCGGCAAGGTCTCCACCGACGACATGCAGGCCTTCCAGAAGGACAACAGCAGCGAGATCGCCCGGCTGCTGACGCCCTACCTGACGAAGATCGACATCAAGGACAAGTACGTCCGCGACGCCCAGCAGCTGCTGGAGGGCTGGGACTTCACCCAGGAGCCCGACTCCGCCGCGGCCGCCTACTTCAACGCCGTCTGGCGCAACACCCTCAAGCTCGCCTTCGGCAACAAGATGCCCAAGGAACTGCGCCCCGAGGGCCAGTGCCTCACCGTCCGCCCGGCCGACGAGACCGGCCCCGCCGACGAGAACGACAAGTACGTCCGCGAATGCGGTGAGCGGGCCGGCGACACCGCCCAGCCCGACGGCGGCGACCGCTGGTACGAGGTCGTCCGCAACCTCCTCGACGACCCCGGCAACGCCTGGTGGAAGACCGAGGACCGGCCCGGCCACCCCGGCGACAAGAACCGCGACCAGCTCCTCGCGCACGCCATGAAGGACGCGCGCTACGAGCTGACCTCCAAGCTGGGCAAGAACATCGACAACTGGACCTGGGGCCGGCTGCACCAGATGTTCCTGAAGAACCAGACCCTGGGCACCGACGGTCCCGGGATGCTGCAGGGCCTGTTCAACCGCGGCCCGTGGAACGTCGGCGGCGGTGAGGCCGCGGTCGACGCCACCGGCTGGAACGCGGCCGGCGGCTACAAGGTCACCTGGGTCCCGTCCATGCGGATGGTCGTCAACCTCGCCGACCTCGACAAGTCCCGCTGGATCAACCTCACCGGCGCCTCCGGGCACGCCTACGAGGCCCACTACTACGACCAGACCGACAAGTGGGCCAAGGGCGAGCTGCTGTCCTGGCCGTACAGCGAGGACGCCGTCAAGAAGGCCGGCAAGGACACCCTGACGCTGTCGCCGTAAGGCCGCAGCCGCAACGAGCCGCCGGGCGGGCCCGGTCCGGAGGGCCGCGGCGCCCGGGGGGGGCGACCGGCGGTTCCGGCGTACGCAGCGGTGCGGCGGGCTCAGTGCCGGAACCGGTGCACCCCCGACGGGGTCACCGCGGCGTGCACCCGCCGGTCGTGCGGCTCGGCCGGCACCTCGTCCCGCACCTCCGCGTCGAACAGCAGCACCACCAGGTGCGACGGTGCCCCGGCCCGCTCCAGCCGCTCCAGCACCCGGTCGTACGAGCCGCCGCCGCGGCCCAGCCGCACCCCGTCGCGGTCCACCGCCAGCCCCGGCAGCAGCACCACGTCCGCCCGCGTGACCGCCTGCGGGCCCAGCCGCTCACCGGCCGGCTCGTGCAGCCCCCAGCCCGCCGGCACCAGCCGGTCGGCGCCCTCGTACGGCGCCCAGTCGAGGTCGTTGTCCGGCATCAGCACCGGCAGCAGCACCCGCACCCCCGCGTCCCGCAGCCGGTCCAGCAGGGCCCCGGTGGGCGGCTCCGAGCCCATCGACACGTACGCAGCCACCGTCGGCCGGCGGGCGGCCTCCTCGGGCCCCGCCGACGGGGCGAGGAACGGCGCCAACTCCTCCAGTTCCAGGGTCCGTCGGGCCAGTGCCTCGCCCGCCGCCGCGAGGACATCGGGTGGCAACGATCTCCTTACCTCCTGGAGATCCCGCCGCAACCTTCGTTTCCTATCGTGCTGCTTGCTCACTGTGTGCCCTTGCTCCCGCTCTCATGCTCTATTCACCGGACCCTCATCATCGTTCCGAATGGGCCGGTTATGGTGTCGCGCATGACTCCATCGCACACACGGATCAGCAAGGCTGTCATTCCGGCAGCCGGCCTCGGCACCCGGTTTCTCCCCGCCACGAAGGCCACACCCAAGGAGATGCTCCCGGTCGTCGACAAGCCCGCCATCCAGTACGTGGTGGAGGAGGCGGCCGCCGCCGGGCTCTCCGACGTCCTGATGGTCACCGGCCGCAACAAGCGCCCCCTCGAGGACCACTTCGACCGCAACTACGAACTCGAAGAGGCCCTGCACCGCAAGGGCGACGAGTCCCGCCTCGCCAAGGTCCAGGAATCCAGCGACCTCGCGACCATGCACTACGTCCGCCAGGGCGACCCGAAGGGCCTCGGCCACGCGGTGCTGTGCGCCGCGCCCCACGTGGGCGACCAGCCCTTCGCGGTGCTTCTCGGGGACGACCTGATCGACCCCCGCGACCCCCTGCTGGCCCGCATGGTCGAGGTGCAGGAGCAGTACGGCGGCTCGGTCATCGCCCTCATGGAGGTCGACCCGGCCCAGATCCACCTCTACGGCTGCGCGGCCGCCGCGCCCACCGGCGACGACGACGTGGTCACCGTCTCCGACCTGGTCGAGAAGCCCGACCCGTCCGAGGCGCCCAGCAACCTCGCGATCATCGGCCGCTACGTTCTCGACCCGGCCGTCTTCGAGGTGCTGCGCAAGACCGACCCCGGCCGCGGCGGCGAGATCCAGCTCACCGACGCCCTCCAGGCGCTCGCCGCCGACCCGTCGCTCGGCGGCCCGGTGCACGGCGTCGTCTTCAAGGGCCGGCGCTATGACACCGGTGACCGTGGCGACTACCTGCGTGCCATTGTCAGACTGGCATGCGAACGTGAAGACCTGGGCCCCGACTTCCGGGCCTGGCTTCGCAGTTACGTCACCGAGGAGATGTAGGACGTTGAACCACGCCACCGGCCAGACCAGCCACCCGGACCGCGTCTGGTCGGTGGCCGAGCACCTCGACGACGTCCTGTCGAAGATCGCCCCGCTGGACCCGATCGAGCTGCAGCTCCTCGACGCCCAGGGCTGCGTCCTGGTCGAGGACGTCACCGTCACCGTCCCCCTGCCGCCCTTCGACAACAGCTCCATGGACGGCTACGCGGTCCGCGCCGCCGACGTCGCGCAGGCCACCGAGGCCGCCCCGGTCACCCTGACCGTCATCGGCGACGTCGCGGCCGGCAGCGGCGAGCTCCCCGAGGTCGGCCCCGGCCAGGCCGCCCGCATCATGACCGGTGCCCCCCTCCCGCCCGGCGCCGAGGCCGTCGTCCCCGTCGAATGGACCGACGGCGGCGCCGGAGCGGGCCCGGCCGCCACGATGCGGGCGGCCAGCGCCGCCCCCGAGGGCGCCGGCGGCGAGGTCCGCATCCACCGCCCGGCCCCGGCCGGCGCCCACGTCCGCGCCCGCGGCAGCGACGTCACCCAAGGCGAGCTCGCACTGCGCACCGGCACCCTCCTCGGCCCCTCCCAGATCGGCCTGCTCGCCGCCCTCGGCCGCGGCACGGTCCGGGTCCGCCCGCGCCCCCGCGTCGTGGTGCTGTCCACCGGCAGCGAACTGGTCCAGCCCGGCGAGGCGTTGGGCCCCGGCCAGATCCATGACTCCAACAGCTTCCAGCTCACCGCCGCGGCCCGCGCCGCCGGCGCCCTCGCCTACCGCGTCGGCGCGGTCGCCGACGACGCCGAGACCCTGCGCGCCACCCTGGAGGACCAGCTCATCCGGGCCGATGTCCTCGTCACCAGCGGCGGCGTCAGCGTCGGCGCGTACGACGTGGTCAAGGAGACCCTGGCCGGCCTCTCCGCCGAGGAGGGGAAGGTCGAGTTCCGCAAGCTCGCGATGCAGCCCGGCAAGCCCCAGGGCTTCGGCCTCATCGGCCCCGACCGCATCCCGCTGCTGGCCCTGCCCGGCAACCCCGTCAGCAGCTACGTCTCCTTCGAGCTGTTCGTCCGCCCGGTCATCCGGGCCCTGATGGGCCTGCCGGACGTGCACCGTCCGACGGCCACGGCCCGCTGCACCGCCGCCCTCGCCTCCTCGCCCAAGGGCAAGCGACAGTTCCTGCGCGGCTCCTACGACGCCGAGGCCGGCACCGTCACCCCGGTCGGCGGCGCCGGCTCCCACCTGATCAAGGCCATGGCGCACGCCAACGCCCTGATCGTCGTCCCCGAGGACACCACCGAGGTCCCCGAGGGCGCCGACGTGGACGTCGTCCCGCTCGGATAACCGGCCCCCGAAAACCCGTACCGGGTGCTCCGCGGCCACCGGAGGTACGGTGTCGTCCCACAGGCGGCAGTTTGGACCGGGAGAACGATGAGCAGCGGCCAGCAACACCTCACCCACCTCGACGCGGCGGGCGCGGCCCGGATGGTCGACGTCTCGGCCAAGGACGTCACCGCCCGCACCGCCCGCGCCCGCGGCCGGGTGCTGGTGTCACCGCAGGTCGTCGAGTTGCTGCGGGGCGAGGGCATGCCCAAGGGCGACGCCCTGGCCACCGCCCGGATCGCCGGGATCATGGGCGCCAAGCGCACCCCCGAGCTGATCCCGCTCTGCCACCCGCTGGCCGTCTCCGGTGTGAAGGTGGACCTCTCGGTCACCGACGAGGCCGTGGAGATCACCGCCACCGTCAAGACCACCGACCGCACCGGCGTCGAGATGGAGGCGCTCACCGCCGTCTCCGTCGCCGCCCTCACCGTCGTGGACATGATCAAGGCGGTCGACAAGGCCGCGGTGATCTCCGACATCCGCGTCGAGGAGAAGACCGGCGGCAAGTCCGGCGACTGGAGCCGGTCATGACCACCGCCCGCGCCCTGGTGGTCACCGCCTCCAACCGCGCCGCGGCCGGCGTCTACGAGGACAAGGGCGGCCCGCTGCTCGCCGAGGGCCTGGCCGCCATGGGCTTCGAGGTCGACGGCCCCGAGGTCGTCCCCGACGGCGACCCGGTCGAGGCCGCCCTGCGCCGGGCCGTCGACTCGTCGCGCTACGCCGTCGTCCTCACCACCGGCGGCACCGGCATCTCGCCCACCGACCGCACCCCCGAGGCCACCGCCCGGGTCCTGGACTACGAGGTCCCCGGCATCCCCGAGGCGATCCGCGCCGCCGGCCGCGGCAAGGTCCCCACCGCGGCGCTCTCCCGCGGCCTCGCCGGCGTCGCCGGCGCGACCCTGATCGTCAACCTCCCCGGTTCCTCCGGCGGGGTCCGCGACGGCCTCGCCGTACTGGCCGACCTGCTGCCGCACGCCGTCGACCAGATCCGCGGCGGCGACCACCAAAGGCCCTCCGGGAGCCCGAGCTGAACGCGTCCTGGCCCGTGGTCCTGACGGACGGTGAGATCACCCTCCGCCCCATAAAGCTGCGCGACCAGCGGGCCTGGCGCGAGGTCAACCGCCGCAACCGCGACTGGCTGCGCCCCTGGGAAGCCACCATTCCGCCGCCCCCGCCCGGTCTCGTCCCGCCGCACCGGCCCACCTACCGCCAGATGGTCCGCCATCTGCGCGCGGAGGCGCACGCCGGCCGGATGCTCCCGTTCGTCGTGGAATACCAGGGCCGCCTCGTCGGGCAACTCACCGTCGCGGGCATCACCTGGGGCTCGATGTGCTCCGGCCACATCGGCTACTGGGTCGACCAGGAAGTCGCCGGGCGCGGAGTCATCCCGACCGCCGTGGCGCTCGCCGTCGACCACTGCTTCCGCTCCGTCGGACTGCACCGCATCGAGGTCTGCATTCGCCCGGAGAACTCCCCGAGCCGGCGGGTGGTGGAAAAGCTCGGTTTTCGCGAGGAAGGCATCCGCCCGCGCTACCTCCACATCGACGGCGCCTGGCGGGATCACGCGGTTTACGCGCTCACCGCGGAAGAAGTGCCCGAGGGCCTGCTCAACCGCTGGCGGCGGGAGAAACCCAGCAGGCCAGGCACCGCCCCCGGCACGCCCCCACAAATAAAATAAACGTTCGAATGCAATCCCCAATTGGCCGGATTGGGGTGGGTGCGGATCTCTACCATCACAAAAAAGTTCGAGATATCAGCCAGATCGTGCGACACACCGGCCCAATTGGCGGATGGCCCCCTGCAAACCCCTCTACCGTGTGAGTTGTGAGAAGCAGCGGCCTCATCTACGCAGTCATCGTCGGGGCCTGGGCCGCCTACTTGGTGCCGATGTGGCTCCGTAGACAGGACGAGCTCAACGAGGCCCGTCCGACCGAGCGCTTCAGCACCGCCATCCGGCTGCTGTCCGGACGTGCGGCCATGCAGCGCCGCTACGACAAGGAGCGCGGGGAGTACCCGGCCGACGAGGCGGACGACGACGTGGACCCGGACGAGCTGGCCGACGAGGCCGCCGCCGGGCCCTTCGCCGACCCCGTCTCCGCCGAGGGGCCCGAGGCCCCGCCCACCCGCGTGCAGGCCGCCCCGCCGCGGCCCTCGCTCGCCGAGCGGACCAAGCGCGCCAAGGTCCTCGCCCGCCGCCGGCGCACCATCACCATCCTGTTCCTCACCTTCACCACCGGCGCCATCGTCGCGGCCGTCGGCGGCACCCCGTTCCTCTGGGCGCCCGCCCTCCCCGCCGCCCTCCTGACCGCGTACATCATTTACCTGCGCGCCCAGGAGCGCCGCCGCTTCACCTTCACCATGGACCAGCGCCGCGCGGAGGCCGCGGCCCAGCGTCTGCGTGAGGGTCGCCGCCCCCGCCAGGCCGCCGACCAGCCGCCCGCCGACGAGCACCCGGCCGACGCCCGCGCCGATCACCCGGCCGATGCCGCGGTGGAGGCGCCCCGCCCGGCGCCCGCCTCCCGGCCCTCGCCCACCGCCGGCCGCCGTGCCGTCGTCGAGGAGACCGACCACGCCGAGTGGGTCGACCAGCAGCGCGAACGCGAGCGCCCGCGCCCGGCCGGCAGCTGGGACCCCGTCCCGGTCCCGCTCCCCACCTACGTCACCGCTCCGGTCGCCCCGCGCGCCACCAGCCACGTCGACCTCGACGCCGAGGACGCCTGGAGCTCCGCCCGCTCCAGCGCCGCCTCCGAACGCCCCCAGCCCGAGGCCCCCCAGCAGGACCGCCCGACCCCCGGTCGCCGCACCCGCGGCCGCACGCCCCTCTTCGACCAGTACGAGGACGAGGACCGCCCCCGCGCCGCCAACGAGTGACCCGCACCACACCGGCCGCCCCTCCGCTGACCAGCACCGGAAGCGATTTCCGAGCACCGCGACCGAGATGCTAGAGTTTCACTCGTCGCAAGGGCCTGTGGCGCAGCTGGTAGCGCACCTCGTTCGCAACGAGGGGGTCAGGGGTTCGAATCCCCTCAGGTCCACGCACTTCGTGAATCCCGCCCGATCGGTTCGATCGGGCGGGATTTTCGTTTGTGCGTGGCGGGACCGGCCCTGTGCCAGGGGGAGTTCGCCGCCGTGGCCGGTCGGCGGGGGCGGACGTCATGTCAGGCGGATGCCGTGGCGGGCCAGGTAGGCGAGGGGGTTGATGTCGGAGCCGTAGTGGCGGCGGGTGCGGACCTCGAAGTGGAGGTGGGGGCCGGTGGCCCGGCCGGTGGCGCCGGCGTAGCCGAGGCGGGTGCGGGCGCGGACGTGCTGGCCGGGGTGGACGGTGATCCGGGAGAGGTGCCCGAAGAGCGTGTAGTGGCCGTCCCGCATCCGGATCGTGACGGCCTTGCCGTACGCGCCCGAGCGCCGGGCGAGGACGACGGTGCCGGGCCCGACGGACCTGACCTTGGCCCCGGTGCGGACCGCGAGGTCGATGCCGGTGTGGTGACCGGCCTGCCAGGCGCCGGGCACGCCGTAGGGCGAACTGATGCGGTAGTGGGCGGCGACCGGGTGGGCCCAGTTGCCGGCGGAGGCGGCGAGGGCGGCCTGGGCCGCCGTCATGGTGACGGCGGGGCCCGCGGCCGCCAGCAGGGCGGCACGGAGGAGCGCTCTGCGCAGCGGGGTGCTTTTGCGGAACGTGGTCATAGTTGCGAGCCCACGCCCTGTGGCGGGCGGTCGCATCCCGGGGCGGGGCGATGGGCCGCCGATCGGGTGGCGGCCTGCGGCGATGCGGTGCTTGGTGGTGCGGTGTGCGTGCCGTCGTTCCGCTCCCGGACGCGACCGCCCGGGGCCCCGGCTCATGAGCTCATGAGGCGGTCGACCGTTTCGGCGACCGCGCCGGTGCCGTCCTCCGTGGCGAGGCGGGCGGCCGCGGCGCGGGCGCGGGTGTGGCGTTCGGGGCCGGTGGTGGCCTGGGTGAGGGCGTGGGCCAGGCGGGCGACGCCGGTTTCGCCGGTGAGGTGCGCGAAGGGGAGGGGGGCGGTGGCGACGCCGGAGGCGGCCAGTCGGGCGGCCCAGAAGGGCTGGTCGGCGGTGACCGGGACGGGGACGGTGGGCACCCCGGCGCGCAGTCCGGCCGCGGTGGTCCCCGCGCCGCAGTGGTGGACGACCGCGGCCGTGTGCGGGAAGAGCAGGGCGTGCGGCACCTCGCCGACGGTGAGGACGTCGTCCGCGCCGGGTGCGTGCGCGGCGGACAGGCCGGCCCAGCCGGACTGGAGGATGCCGCGGACCCCGGCGCGCCGCAGCGCCCGTACCGCGAGCTCGCCGAGGCGCTCCCCCTCGCCGCCCGCCATGCTGCCGAAGCCGATGAAGACCGGGGGCGGGCCGGCCGCCAGGAAGTCCCTCACGGCGGGCGGGAGTTGGGCGTCCGGGGCGTGCCAGGGCCACCAGTTGCCGACCACGTCGAGGCCGGCGCGCCAGTCGGCGGGGCGGGGGAGCAGGGTCTCGCTGAAGCCGTGCAGGACCGGCCAGCCGGCCGCTTCGGCGCGGCGCCGGACGGTGGCGGGCGTGGCGGGCGGCAGGCCGAGGCGGGCGCGCAGGGTGCGGGTGGCGCCGGCGTAGAGGCGGTCGATGACGCGGAGGGAGAGGCGGCCCAGGGCGCGGTTGCCCCGGCGGCCCAGGGAGCGGCCGCCGCTGACGACGGGGGCGAAGTCACCGGTGGGGGCCTGCGGGACGAGGAACAGGCCCAGCGACGGGATGCCGTGCGCCTCGGCGAGGTGGTGGCCGAGCGGTGCGGTGGTGGCGGAGAGCAGCAGGAGCTCGGTGCCGTCGTCCGCGGCGTCGGCCATGCCCCCGCCCAGTTCCTCGACGAAGGCGGCGGCCCGGCGCATCAGCGCACGGCGGCCGGGCGGGGCGCCCTCCGGCGCTGCGGTGCCGTCGGCCGGGCGCCGGCCGCGCGGATCGGCGGGCAGCCGGCGGAACTCCAGGCCGGCGGCGCGGACGAGGGGCTCGTAGGCGTCGTGGGTGGCGAGCGTGACGTCGTGGCCGGCCGCGCGGAGCCGGGCGCCGACGCCGGTGTAGGGGGCGACGTCGCCGTACGATCCGGCGGCGGTGAGCAGGATTTTGGGCATGGGTGGGCAGCCTTCGGAGGTTCGGGGGGCGAGAGGTACCGGGTACGAGTGCGGCGCTCAGCGCGCGGCGGGCCTCAGGCGCCGTCGCCGTCCGGGTGGCGTACGGCGTTGGCGTGGACGGCGGTGCGCAGGTACGGGGCGAGACCGGGGCGCTGTTCCGTGGGCGGGACGATCAGCGCGAACGCGCGGGGATCGGCGGCGAAGTCATCGGCGATCCGGCCGTGCATATCGGTGGGGCAGGGGGTGAACCAGCGACTGATGTGCTGCCGCTGTTCCTCCGCGAGGTCCATGGCGCGCTCGCCGTCCGCGGGCTCCTCGGCGTCGAAGGCGGCCAGCAGCCGGCGGCGCCAGTCGGCGGCCTCGGCCATGAGCGTGGCCCAGTCGTCCTTGGAGTGCGCGGCGGCCCGCGCCATCGAGCGCTGGTGGCCCTCGCTGTGCTGCCACTTCAGATGGGCCTGGGTGGCGTAGGTGAGGTCGAAGGCCACCTCGCCGAAGACCTCGAACCGCTGCTGCGGCGTCAGTTCGACCCCGGTCTGCTGCACCTCCATGGCCCGCTCGGCGACCTCGACCAGCCGCCGCAGCTTGCCGATCTGCTCGTTGAGGAGCCGGTGCCGGGCGCGGAGGTGGTCGAGGGCGTTGGCCTGGGGGTCCGCCAGGATGGCGGCGATCTCCTCCAGCGGGAAGCCGAGCTGCCGGTAGAAGAGGATCTGCTGGAGCCGGGCGAGGTCGGCGTCGCTGTACTGGCGGTAGCCGGCGGGGCTGCGGTCGCTGGGGCAGAGCAGACCGGTCTTGTCGTAATGGTGCAGGGTGCGCACCGTGATCCCGGCGAAGCCGGAGACCTGACCGACCGAGTAGCTCATCGCAGCGCCTTTCGTCCCGTGGGGCCGTACCGCTTCAGGGTGCGCCCTGACGTGACGTGAGGGTCAAGCGGGCGGCCGGCTGCCGGGGGCCGCCCCGGCCGGGCCGGTCCACCGCGGTGGACCGCCCCGGCTCAGCCCTTCGGATACCGCTCCTCCAGCAGGGAGTTCATCAGCGCCTGGACGTCCTCCCGGGCCAGCCCCTCCGCGCGGGCCCGCTCCATCCAGGCGCGCAGCTCCTCGCGCAGCAGGGCGTCCGCGGCGGAGGAGGGGCGGGCGAGCGTGCGGCTGACGAACGTGCCGAGGCCGGGGCGCGGTTCGACCAGGCCCTCGCGCTCCAGCTCGCGGTAGGCCTTCAGGGTCGTGTTGGGGTTGACCTTGGTCGTCGCGGCGACCTGCGCCGCGGTCGGCAGCCGGTCGCCCTCGACGAGGATGCCCAGCCGCAGCGCCTGCTGGACCTGCTGGACGATCTGGAGGTAGGTGGCGACGCCACTGCGGCGGTCGATGCGGAATTCCACGGCGCTCACCACCTCTCTGCTGCTTTCCCCCGTGCCGCCGGGGCCGCCCCCGCGCCCCTCCCGGGCGGCGCCGGGGCCGTGCGGCCCGACCGATTGATCATCGGGCCGCCCGTGCGGGGTGTCAAAGCGCCGCCCGTGGCGCCGCGCCGGGCCGTGCCGTTCAGAGCGGCCGCCTCCGGGTGCGCCAGACGACGAACGCCAGCACCACGGCGGCCAGCGCCACCAGGACGGCCGCGCCGAGCCACTGCATCCCGGCCATCTGCTCGTAGTCGAAGTACTGGATCACGCGGTTGACGATGCCCAGCTTGGCCCGGCAGGCGTGGTCGGCTCCGCTGTCGGTGCTGACGCAGGTGCCGAAGCCGTAGAGCCTGCCGTCGGCGGTGGCGACCCAGTCGTCGAACCGGGCGGCGTCGAACGGCAGGTCCGGCCCGTTGCCGTTGTAGGGGTAGGTGATGCTGCGGACGGTGCCGAGCCGGCCGCGGAACCGTTCCCACACGAGGGAGGTGGCCAGGGCGACGAAGGCGGTGGCGGCCATGGCCGGTACCACCCGCTTGATCAGCATGCCCAGGGCGATACCGCAGGCGGCCAGGAAGAGGGCCCGGGCGGCCGGCACCGGGCCGGTGGACTCGAAGGCGCCGCCGGTCAGCCAGTCCCCGTTGACGTCCATGCCGTGGACCGGTGTCCACACCCAGGTGAAGACCGCCGACAGCAGGGCGGAGCAGCCCACCGCGACGGCCAGCGGCAGGCCGAGCGTGGCGGCGAGCCAGCGGCTGCGGCTGACCGACTGGGTGGTGACCAGCTTGAGGGTGCCGTGTTCCTGCTCGCGCGCGATCAGCGGTGCGCCGAGGAAGACCCCGACGACCAACGGCACGTACCGCAGGTACTCCATGTCGCTCTCGAAGGTCGAGCCGAAGCGGCTCCGGAACTCGGTGAGCAGCTTCTCGTTGCCCTCCGGCGGGGCGCCCTTCCCGTGCAGGAAGTCCATGACGCCCATGCGCTGGTAGAGGAAGACCGCGCAGCCGACGAGGGTGAGCAGCAGGGCGGCGCGCAGGAAGGTGCGGTGCCGGCGCCAGACCACCCAGGGCAGTCCGCGCAGCGGGCCGCGGCCCGGGGCGGCCGTGGCGGGGGCGGGGGCGGTGGTGGTCGTCATGCCGCCACCTCCCCGGAGGCGTCGAGCCGCGCTTCGCCGGCGATCAGGTCCGGCGCGCCGGGTGACCGCAGATAGGCCAGCAGTACTTCTTCCATGCTCGGCACCAGTGCCTCCCAGCTGTCCGAGAGCGGGCCGCCGGGCCGGATCAGGGCGCTGAACTGCCGCCCGGTCACCCGCGATTCGACCACGGTGTGCTGCTGCCGCAGCTCTTCGGGGACCCCGTCGTCGCCGGAGGCCACCCCGGTCACCAGCATGTGCGCGGGCACCAGCGCGTCGGTGGGCCCGGCCATCCGCAGCCGGCCCTCCGCGAGCAGCAGGAGGTAGTCACACATCTCCTCCATCTCGGAGACCAGGTGGGAGGACATCAGCACGGTCGTGCCGTGCTCGGCGGCCTCGGCCATCAGCAGGCCGGACAGTTCGTGCCGGGCCAGCGGGTCGAGGTCGGCCATCGGCTCGTCGAGCAGCAGCAGGTCGGGCCGCTTGCCGAAGGCCAGGGCGAAGGCGACGCGGGTGCGCTGGCCGCCGGAGAGGGTGCCGATCCGGGCGGTGAGCGGCACGTTGCCGGACCGTACGACCCGCTCGGCCAGCGCCTGGTCCCAGCGCGGGTTCAGCTCACGGCCCAGCCGCAGCATCTCGGCGACCGTGAAGCGGGGGTAGAGCGGCTTGTCCTGGGCGAGGAACGCCGTCCGCGCCATGACGGCAGGGTCGGTCACCGGGACGCCGAACAGCCGCAGCGTTCCGGTGGTCGGCGTCACCAGGCGGGTCGCGGTGCCGAGGAAGGTGCTCTTGCCGGCGCCGTTCGGCCCGACGAGGGCGCAGATACGGCCGGCGGGAAGCCGGAAGGAGCAGTCCCGCAGCGCCCAGCCGCGGCGGTACTTCTTCCCCAGTCCTGCGGCCTCGATGGCCCAGGGGCTCGGGTCGTCGCTCACGGATCCCCCCTTTAGCTAGTTGATTAGTGGAATGAGTATGGGGAGCGGCCGCGATCACTGTCAAACAGCGTCCGGTGCCGCCGGGGCCGCGGCACCAAAGGGGCGGGCACCTCCCCGGCGGCTCAGCCGGCCGCCGCGTCCCCCAGCGTCTTCGCCAGGCAGCGGCTGTCCTCGTACGTGCGGTACAGCCCGAACTTCTCCACCGCCCGATAGCCGGCGGAGGCGTACAGCGCCAGCGCCTCGGGCTGCTTGATGCCGGTCTCCAGCACCATCCGCGAGCGCCCCGCGGCCCGGGCGTCGGCCTCCAGGGCGGCCAGGATCCGCCGCGCCAGGCCCCGCCCGCGCGCCTGTGGCAGCACGAACATCCGCTTGATCTCGGCGTCCCCGACGGCGTACCCCTCGGCGGCGTCCTCCTGCACCCGCCAGCCGCCGGTGGCCAGCGCGCGGTCACCCTCGTACGCGACCAGGAACGTCCCGCGCGGCGGCACGAACATCTCCGGGTCCAGCGGCGTCATGTCCCCGTCGCCGTAGCGGAGGACGTACTCCTGCTGCACCAGGGTGTCGAGCGTCACGGCGTCGGGGTGGTCGTAGCGGACCGGGCGTATCTCGACGGGGCCGGTCCGGACGGGGCGGGTCTCCATACCCAGGAAGGGTACGGGCCGGGGCACCGCACCCGACGAGGGGCGGCCGGCCCCTGCCGTACGGCCGGAAGACGATCAACGCCCGGGTCTGGGTATCGTGCCCGGATGCTTACCGTGACCTCTGTGAATGTGAACGGGCTGCGCGCCGCGGCCAAGAAGGGCTTCGTCCCGTGGCTGGCGGAGACCTCGGCCGATGTGCTCTGCCTGCAGGAGGTACGGGCCGAGACCGCCCAGCTGCCGGACGAGGTCCGCGAGCCGGCCGGCTGGTTCACCGTGCACGCCCCGGCCGCCGCCAAGGGCCGCGCCGGCGTCTCCCTGTACACCCGCCGCGAGCCGGACCGGGTCCGGATCGGCTTCGGCTCGTCCGAGTTCGACACCAGCGGCCGGTACGTCGAGGCGGACCTGCCCGGCGTGACCGTCGCCAGCCTCTACCTGCCCTCCGGCGAGGTCGGCACCGAGCGGCAGGACGAGAAGGAACGCTTCATGGCGGAGTTCCTGCCCTACCTCGTCGAGCTGCGCGAGCGCGCCGCGGCCGACGGGCGTGAGGTCGTGGTCTGCGGTGACTGGAACATCGCCCACCAGGAGGCCGACCTCAAGAACTGGAAGGCCAACCAGAAGAAGTCCGGCTTCCTCCCCGAGGAACGGGCCTGGCTCACCGATGTCCTCACCGGGGCCGGCGGCTACGTCGACGTCGTCCGCGCCCTCCACCCCGACACCGAGGGCCCCTACTCCTGGTGGTCCTACCGCGGCCGCGCCTTCGACAACGACGCCGGCTGGCGCATCGACTACCACCTGGCCACGCCGGGGCTGGCCGAGCGCGCGGTGAAGGCGTACGTGGAGCGGGCGGCGGCGTACGACCAGCGGTGGAGCGACCACGCGCCGGTGACGGTGGTCTACGAGCAGTAGCCGGGGCAGGGCCGGGGGACGGTCTGCCCCCGGCGGCCGTCTCTCTTCCTCGTTCCCCGTCTCCTTCTCCGTTCCCTGGCCAACGCAAACGGCCCTCTTCGCCATCGTGCGAAGAGGGCCGTTCTGCTGCGCTCACGGCCGCTCCGGCCTCAGAACGCGTCGTTCTTGAGGGCCGCGATGAAGGCGGAGAAGGACGCGATGGGGAGGGAGAGGGCCGGGTGCTGCGGCGCCTTGCTGTCACGGACGGGGACGACGCCCTGAGAGGACACGAGGTTGGTGGCGACCTCGACACACTGGCCGCCGTTGCTGCTGTAGGAGGACTTGAACCAGCGAGGGGATTCGGTCGTCACTGGGAACCCTTTCGAAGCTGTTCGATCATGGCCACGGATGCCGCCTGCGACAGTGCTTCGGCCTGTAGCTGATGGTAGGCCGTCAGCAGAGGCTGCACGAACCTCAATTCGCGCTCCAGCCGCCCTTGCTGTGCGGACTCCGCGTAGGCGACGTGGGATCGATCGGCGAGGGTCAACAGTGTTACCGGCAAATCGAACGCTCGGCGTTCGCCGAGATCGAATGGGGCCACTTGGAGGACCGTGGAGGGCAGCTCGGCGAACGCGGCAAGTCGGTCCAACTGTGCCGTCATGACACCGGGGCTGCCTACCGACCGCCGTATGCAGCTCTCGTCCAGAACCGCGTAGACCATCGGTGCAGGCGTGCGCTCCAGGGATGCCTGCCGCTCCGCGAGCAGAGACAACCGCTCCTCTGCCTGTTGCTCCGTGATGGCCCCTCGGCGGACGGCGCCGGTCGTGATGGCGGCAGCGTAGTCCGGGGTCTGGAGCAGCCCAGGAATGATGCCCAACTCAAAGAGCCTGATCTCCGCCGCGCGTACCTCCTGCGCAACGAACTCCGGGAACCCCTCAAGTATCGCGCTGTTCCGTACGGCCCGCCCCTGACGCTCTAACTGGTCGCCAGTGCCGAACACCCTGTCAGCGCTTGCAGTGAAACGAGGAGTCGGGGGGCGACGACCAGTTTCAACAGCGGAAATATGCGTTCCGGAGCATCCCATTCGTTCCGCGAGCTCGTCCTGTGTCCAGCCGCGTTCGTCCCGCAACCTGCGTAAACGCTGCCCGAAGCGCGCGCCGGGCGATGCGTTGGGGTCCAATTCCTTGCGGTTCACCATCCAGGCGACCAACTCTCCGCTCAAAAGGAGCAAGTTGAGGACAGTCCGACTGTAGGCCACGCTGAGTCGCCCCGGTAGTGGAACCACTACAGAGGGTCAAGGAGGGTGCCATGACCACCACTGTCAGCCAGACCGCCCGGCTCACCCACATCGTGAAGACGGCGCGGCGATGAGCGGCAATCGGTACCACGAACGCCCTGTGTCACTCGGTGAGCCGTACGCCGATCTCAGCCCCGACCCCGTTCCCGGCTGTGCCGAGTGCAGCGCGCTGGACGAGGAGCGCTACGAGGCCCGGAAGCGCCGGAAGTTCGCTGCTGCCGTCGTCGCAGGCCAACGGATCAGAAACCACGGGCGTGGTCACCATGCCTGAGCAGCACATGCGATGCCCCTTCGGGTGGCACGAGATCGCACGGATATGCGGCGGGACGTTCCGCTGCGACGATCACGGTGTGACAGTCGTGGTCCACGACACGGAGCGCCTCGACCTCCCCGGCCGACTGGACCGGGTCGAGCACCAGTCGGCGGAGGTCACAGAGAACACCAGGGGAGCCGGCCGGCCCCGGTGATCAGCGCAGTGATCGCATTCCTGCTCCACCAACCCCCGGCTACCTGTGGCCGGGCGTGCTCCTCACGGAGGGCCCACACAATTCCCCCCGGCCCCAGTCCCGCCATACCAAGGGCGGCGGGACGAAGAGGGGAGCGCGGAGGACGTCCGCGGTTCTGGTGCGGAACTGCGGATGGCCCCATCACGGGAACCCGTGCAAGTTCGTGCAAGTTCGCTGCGTTATATGAGGAGTTGAGTGCAAGCTCGTACACGTCCACCGCGAACGAGGGAGGTCACCATGGCTCTGCACATGCTCGGCAAGGACCCCGAGTCGCCCGAGGGCAAGTCGCCGACCGTGTACTACGACGACCAGACCGACAACTACGTAGTACAAGGGTGGAAGGTCCTGGACGACGAGCGGCTGTCCCAGCTCGACCTCCCGTCCCACGAGACGGTTGTCGAGATCCCCAAGCGCATGATGCAGTTCTTCCCGGAGGTGAGCGGTGGTCGAGGAACCGACGTTTGAAGAACTGTTCCGACAGGCCAAGCACTCCGCCGTGCATCTGGAGATGCGGGACGGCTACATGCGGTCTGACCCGAGCTTCATCTCCTGGCAGCACGATCCCGGCAGCCTCCTGTCCGAGTGGGACCCGGAGTCGCGCCCTTGGCTTGCACTGATGCAGGAGATCACCGACCGCGGGGTGGAGGTTCGTCGCGCCCGGGTCTTCTCGGAGCCGATGAGCGACTACCTTCGCTTCGAGCACTGCCTCACGCCGGCCAACATTGCGGCCGGAGAACAGGTTCGGTGGCTCCCGCGCCGCAGGGCTTCGGATCTGGCTCTCCCCGGCAACGACTTCTGGCTCTTCGATGACAGCCTCGTCGTGTTCCTGCACTTCACCGGCGAAGGAGAACTATCCCCCGAGGGCGATGAGGAGCGAACGGCCGAGCCGTCAGTGGTGCGTCTGTGCTCCGCTGCCTTCGAGTCGGTTTGGCGACGCGCGGTGCCTCATGAGGAGTACAGGCCGGTCTGAACCATCGCTCGCCCAAGGCTGAACATCTGTGTCCTCGTCGTCGCCTCCCTCCAGCGTCCAGGAGGCCAGGGAAGCGCTCGGGAAGCGCCTCCGAGAGATCCGTAAAGACTCCGGTCTGACTGCTCGTGCCCTGGCAGCGGCGGCGGGGTGGCATGAATCGAAGAGTTCACGGCTTGAGAACGGCAGGACCCCCCCTTCCGATGAGGACATCCGAGTCTGGACCCGCATCTGCCACGCCGAGGAACAAGCCGCGGACCTCATTGCCACAGCTCGTGGCATCGATGGCATGTACGTCGAGTGGCGCCGCCTGGAGAGCGCCGGCCTGAAACGCGTCCAGGAGTCTGTACTGCCACTATTCGAGCGAACCGTCTGGTTCCGCTTCTATCAGTCCCAAGTCGTTCCCGGCCTGCTCCAGACCGAGGACTACACCCGAGCCATCCTCAACACGGTCGTTGCGATGAGGCAGACGCCTGACGACGTCGAAGAGGCCGTTGCCGCACGCATGAACCGTCAACGCATTCTGCACAGGGGAGGGCGTCGCTTCGCCTTCCTGATTGAGGAATGGGTACTTCGTTCCATCATCGGCACGCACGCCACGATGGCGGACCAACTCGGCCACCTCATCGGGGTGACCACCGCCCCCGCTCTGAGCCTTGGTGTGATCCCCATGGGCGTTGTGCGAGGCAACGCGTGGCCTGCCGAAGCCTTCTCCATGTACGACGACAAACAGGTATCCGCAGAGCTTGTGTCCGCCGGCCTCACCGTGACGCAGCCACGCGAGGTCGCCGAGTACGCGAAGACCTTCAGCGAGCTGGCAGGTATCGCCGTCTATGGAGCCTCCGCCAGGAAGCTGATCACGTCAGCAATCGCCGCCCTTGGGTGAATTCATGCAAGTCCATAGAAGTTCGTTGAGCCCGGTCGGCACTTAGCCGTTGACTGAAGCGAGACAACGCGCCAGGGCAAACCGCGGCGATGCCATGACAAGTCCCATTCGGTACAGCCAACAGGCCGTGGAACTGCCCTTGACGGCTGGCTGCTCGAAGGGCTTCGAGTTCCCGGCTGCAAGCAATGCGCCGCATCGGAAGTGGAGGTTGAGAGATGAGCGCTGTAGCGGTGGAGACGTTCGAGACGCGCACCCCTGATGCCGAAGGCTGGCACGGCGTCCCGTTCCGTCACCCTGCCGATATGGAGGCAGACGGCGGAAAGCACGACGGTGGCCCGATGCCCCCGGAGGCGCCCCGCGATCCGGCCCCGCAGCCCAGCGGCGGAGACAAGTAAGCCGGCCTCCTGAGACTCCCGTCCTCCCGAGATGGCGGCGGCGCCAGGCCGGTAGGGGCGGGTTCCGGATGAGCTGGTCCGGGGCCGACTTTCGCAAACGCGGGGGTCGGCCCCTCAGGGGTGCATTTATCGGGATCGGAGTCAGAGTGAGTAACGAGGAGCCCGTTCAGCAGTGGGAAGAGCGTGCCGGTGGCTTATCCCCGATATGGGGCAACACTCCAGCCGTCGTGAAAGTACCCGATGGAGAAGAGATTCCGCCCTGCCCTTTCCCGTGCGCCTTGTGTGCCACTCGCCCCGCCGGCGGAAGGCTGAAGGGCTCCTGGTGGACGGAATAGAACACAAGACGCCAGACGGGGCACCCCGAGAGCCCCGGAAACAGCCGCGTCTCTCGGTTCAGGCCGGCGGGAGGACCAGCGAGGCCGTCACCACCACCGGTGCCACCCGCCCCGCCGCGCGCAGCCCGTCGGCGACCATCTCCACCAGCCAGACCGCGAGGTCCGGCGACCACTCCCGGGTGGTGCAGCCGAACCGGAACGCCTCGTGCATGCCCTCGGTGTGCACCCCGCGACCCAGATCGAGGTCCAGCCCGGGCGGGCCGACCGGGGACGTGACGGACGTCGCGGAGCGCGCCCCGGGCGGCAGGACCTCCACCGCACCGTCCGCCATCTCCCGCACCGCCTCGCGGACGGCCGCGGCATCGTCCCCGGTCACCGCGTCCTTCCCGGGGTGGCAGGAGACCGTCAGCACGACCTCGTGCCGGGCGTCCGGATCCGCCAGGGCGAACCACGGCGCCAACTCGGTCTGGTGGAAGGCGGTGTTGCGCCGGGCCGCCGGCAGTGGCAGCAGGGCGTGCAGACCGGTGAACGTCATGGTGCCCACCCGGGCCAGCGTCTCGGCCAGCACCAGGGCGATCGGCCGGACGGGCAGACCGAGCCGCGGCGGGTCGGTGAGTGCCCCGGCCTGCAGCCAGGCCAGTTGGCGCACCCGGCCGTCCGGCGTCCAGTCGCCGCCCACCTCCTCGTGCGCCCATGCGGTGGGCTCGTGCCGGGCGGTGACCCGTCCGTTCTCGGTCAGCCAGCGGCTCACGGTCTGCCAGCCGTAGGCACCGGCCCGGTCGAGCGCGAGGGAGAGCACCTCCTCCTCGAGGGAGTCCTCCTCGGGGGAGGTGTCCTCGGCGGTGTGCTCGCCGGCGTTCTCCTCGGCGGCTTCCGCTTCGGTGAAGTCCTCGACGACGCGGTCGAACCACGGTGCGCGCCGGAGGACGCCGTGCAGGCCGATGATCACGGTGGGGGGAAACACAGGCACTCCGCACTCCCGGAAAGACGGACGGCGCCGGAAGGCTACCTTCCGGCGCCGCCGTCAGGCCTTGCTCAGGTGCCGCAGAACAGCGTCTGCGTGTCGGTGATCTTCTTGTGGGCGTCGTCGGGGTACCCGATGATGTCCACGTCGATGACGCTGCGGAACGAGTACTTCGCGACCAGGTTCGTGCACTTCCAGGCGGCCGACGCCCGCTTGCCGCTGCCGCCGCCGGAGTAGACGGTCTTGACGCCCTTGTTGAGGGTGTACCAGTGGCCGTTGTTCTTGACCTGGAGCCACACCGTGACCTTGGCCTTCTTCGCCGGGCCGTTCAGCCGCTTCCACCAGCCGTGCGCGTTGATGGCGCCGCGCACCGTGTGCGAGAAGTGCACCCGGTCGCCCTCGGTCACGAAGGCCCCGACGCCGCCCCCGGCCGCCACGCCCGGCCCGTGGCCGTTGCTGTAGGTGCTGCTCGGCGGCTGCGTCGGTTCGCGGTCGTCGGCCTGGGCCGGGGCGGTGGCGGCGACGGCCAGCAGGCCGGCCAGGGCAGCGGAAGCGGCCCCCGTACGGATGCGCACGTGAATGTCCCCCTTGATGTGCGGTCGTGTCATACCTGACGCCGCACCCAACCACGCGGGCGATCCACCGGCAATTGTCCTCCGGGACAGGGCCGGACACCGGACGTCCCGGCGCGGCTCGGTGACGGTGTGTCAGCACCTCACTCCGGGGTCTGCCCCTGCTCCTTCAGCCACTGTTCCAGTTCGGCCTGGACGCGGCGGTCCATCGCCATGGAGAGTTCGGCCTCCACGACGCCCTTGGAGAGCGGGCGGAGGGCCTCGATGGTGCGGGCTATCCGCTCGACCTCCTGCGCGGTGGGCGGGTTCGTCGCCGTGGCCCGTTCGAGGATGTCGGACAGGACGTGGGTGCGGATGAGGGTGGTGAAGACGTCGGCGAGGGCGTCGGCGTGGGCGCGCACCCTGCGGCCGGCCTCCAGGACGGCGGCCAGCGGTATGCCCTTGTTGACGAGCTCGGTGGAGGCGTCCAGGAGGCGGCGGCTGATGTGCACGAACTCGTCGCCGTCGACGGCCAGATAGCCGATGTCGAGGGAGGCGGAGAGGTTCTCCGCGGTGATGTCCTCGCTGAAGTGGTCGGCGAGCTGCTCCGGGCTGAGGCGGACCGGGGTCTCCTCGGACCACGGGGGCAGCAACGGGCTCTGCAGGCCGAGGAGTTCGCCGACGTCGCGGCCGGACTCGAAGGCGGCGAGGAGCTCGGCGATCCCGCCGAGGGTGTGGCCGCGCTCCAGGAGGGCGCCGATGGTGCGCAGGCGGGCGAGGTGGTGCTCGTTGTACCAGGCGATCCGGCCCTCGCGGCGGGGCGGCGGGATGAGCTTGCGTTCGCGGTAGAAGCGCAGCGTGCGGACCGTGATGCCGGCCTCCTCGGCCAGCTCGGTCATGCGGAATTCGCGCGCGGGGCGGTGGTCGTCCCCGGCCTCCGCGCGCTCGTCCTTCGGCTTCTCGTTCGCTGCCACGGGGTCAGCCTATGCCGGGGGTGGGACAGCGGTCCGGGGTGCAACTGCCGGTAACTTCCTGCCGCCCGCCCCCTACCGCTCGGTACGTGGCTGCCCTACGCTCCCCCTTGTGTCCGATCGTGCCAGTGATTGCTGGCGCGATTGACGGGCGGTGTGCGGAACGCCCCGTGGTCGCGGTATTCGTGGGCCGTGGGCGGGCAGGAAGAGCGTCGGACTCGGGAGGCGGCGGATGGCCGGGCGCGAAGAGCAGCATGTGCGGGTGGCGGTGATCGGATCGGGATTCGGTGGTCTGGGGGCGGCGGTACGGCTGCGCCGCCAGGGGATCACCGACTTCGTGGTCCTGGAGCGGGCCGACTCGGTGGGCGGGACCTGGCGGGACAACAGCTATCCGGGGTGCGCGTGCGACGTGCCCTCGCATCTGTACTCGTTCTCCTTCGCGCCCAATCCGGACTGGCCGCGGAATTTCTCCGGACAGCCCCATATCCGGGCGTATCTGGAGCGGGTGACCGACATCTTCGGATTGCGGCCGCACCTCAGGTTCAACTCCGAGGTACGGCACCTGCGGTGGAACGGCGACGCGCTGCACTGGGAGATCGAGACCGCGAACGGGGAGCTCACCGCCGATGTGGTGGTGTCGGCCACCGGCCCGCTGTCCGACCCGAAGGTCCCGGACATTCCGGGGCTGGACTCCTTCCCGGGGAAGGTCTTCCACTCCGCGCGCTGGGACCACGACTACGAGCTGCGCGGCAAGCGCGTCGCCATGATCGGCACCGGCGCCTCGGCGATCCAGATCGTGCCCGCCATCCAGCCGGAGGTGGAGCGGCTCACGCTGTTCCAGCGCACCCCGCCGTGGGTGCTGCCGCGCGCCGACCGCCGGATCAGCGCCGTCGAGAAATGGCTGCACACCAAGGTCCCGGCGACCCGGGCCGCCCGCCGCCAACTGCTCTGGGGCATCCGGGAGTTGCAGGTCAGCGCGTTCACCAAGCGCCCCGACGAGCTGGGCCTGATCGAGTTCCTGGCCCGGAACCACATGAAGAAGGCGGTCAAGGACCCGGCGCTGCGGGCCGCGCTGACGCCCGACTACCGCATCGGCTGCAAGCGGATCCTGCTCTCCAACACGTACTACCCGGCGCTCGCCCGGCCGAATGTGGACCTGGTGACCTCCGGCCTGAAGGAGGTGCGCGGAAACACCCTCATCGGCGCCGACGGAAGCGAAGTCGAGGCCGACGCCATCGTCTTCGGGACCGGATTCCATGTGACGGACATGCCCATCGCCCAGCGGGTGACCGGCGCCAAGGGCACCACGCTCGCCGAGGAATGGAAGGACGGAATGGCCTCGCTGCGCGGCGCCAGCGCGGCCGGATTCCCGAATTTCCTCACCCTCATCGGGCCCAACACCGGACTCGGGAACAGCTCGATGATCCTGATGATCGAGGCCCAGCTGAATTACCTGGCCGACTACCTCCGGCAGCTGGACCTGCTCGGCGAGAAGACCGCGCTGAGCGCCCGCCCGGAGGCGGTGGAGGAGTGGAACCGCATGATCCAGGAGAGGATGAAGCGCACCGTGTGGAACACCGGCGGCTGCGACAGCTGGTACCTCGACGCGAACGGGCGGAACACCACCGCCTGGCCCGGGACCACCGGCGAGTTCAAGCGGCTGACCCGCCAGGTCGACCTCGCCGAGTACGAGGTGCTGCGCCCGAAGACCGGTACCGCGGCCGCGCCCGTGGGCGCCTCCGCCGACGCCCGGGCGGAGGTGGCCGCATGAGCCGCCGGCCCGGACACGTCACCAGCGGCCCCTACGCGCCGCCGGTCCCGCGCACGACCACCGAGGTCATATCGGCCGACGGCGCCCGGATCCACGCCGAGACCCACGGCCCCGAGGACGCCCCAGCCGTGGTGCTGGCCCACGGCTGGACCTGCTCCACCGCCTTCTGGGCCCCGGTCGTCCGCGATCTGGCCGCCGACCACAAGGTCGTTCTCTACGACCAGCGGGGCCACGGCCGCAGCCCGGCCACCGGCCCGGCGGGCTACGGCACGACGGCGCTCGCCGACGACCTGGTGGCCGTACTGGAGGCGACCCTCGGCCCGGACGAACGCGCCGTGGTCGGCGGCCACTCCATGGGCGGCATGACGATCATGGCCGCCGCCGAGCGTCCGGAACTGCGCGCCCGGGCCGCCGCCGCCATGCTGTGCAGTACGGGCTGCGCCCGACTGCCCGCCGCCTCCCAGGTGTTCCCGTTCCGCAGCGAGGGTGCCCGGCGTCTCGCGCACCGGCTGCTGCTGGGCTCCCGGGCCCCGCTCGGCCCGGTCTCGCCGCTCACCCGGCGCGCGCTGAAGTACGCGACCATGAGCCCCGAGGCCACCCCCGAGCAGATCGAGGCGTGCGCCCGCATCGTGCACGCCTGCCCGCCGGCCGTACGGGCCCGCTGGGGCAAGGTGCTCTCCGTCCTCGAACTGACCGGCGGCGTCAGCCGGTTGGAGGTGCCGACGGTGGTGCTGGCGGGGGCCGCCGACCGTCTGACCCCGCCGGTGCAGTCCCGCCGGCTGGCCTCCGTGCTCCCGGACTTCCGGGGGCTGACCGAGCTGCCGGGGAAGGGCCACATGACGCCCATCGAGGACCCCGGCGCGGTCGCCGGCCTGCTGCGGGAACTCGTCCGGGACCACCTCCGGCCCGACGGCGACCGGTCCGCGGCGGCGACCGCCGGTGCCGCCGTCCCCGCCCAGAAGACCGCCCAGAAGACCGCCCAGGACACCGCCCAGGACACCGCCCCCAAGACCGCGCCGAAGAGCGCGCAGCAGGCCACCCCGGAGGCCGCGCAGAAGAAGGAGAGGTCCGCATGAGCGGGAGCAGGAGCCTGGACGGGCAGGTCGTCGTGGTGACCGGCGCGGCCCGCGGGGTCGGTGCGCTGCTGGCCCGCAAGCTGTCGGCGCGCGGTGCGACGCTGGCGCTGGTCGGCCTGGAACCGGACGAGCTGGCGAAGGTGGCCGCCGGGCTGCACGGCCCGGCGCACCACTGGCACGCCGACGTCACCGACCACGAGGCGATGGCCCGGGTCGCGGACGGGGTCAAGGAACGCTTCGGGAAGGTCGACGTGGTCGTCGCCAACGCCGGGGTGGCGACCGGCGGCCCGTTCGTCGACTCCGACCCGGTCTCCTGGCGGCGGGTCATCGAGGTCAACCTCATAGGCGGTGCGGTCACCGGCCGGGCCTTCCTGCCCGTGCTGATGGAGTCCCGCGGCTACTTCCTGCAGATCGCCTCGCTCGCCGCGATCACCCCGGCGCCGATGATGACCGCGTACTGCGCCTCGAAGTCCGGCGTCGAGGCGTTCGCGCACAGCCTGCGCGCCGAGGTCGGCCATCGGGGCGTACGGGTCGGCGTCGGCTATCTGAGCTGGACCGACACCGACATGGTGCGCGGTGCGGACCAGGACGACATCATGCGCGAACTGCGCTCCCGGCTGCCCTGGCCGTCGAACAAGACCTATCCGCTGGGACCCGCGGTGGACCGGATCGTGGCGGGCGTCGAACGCCGCTCCGCGCACGTCTACGGGCAGTGGTGGCTGCGCGGGATGCAGTCGCTGCGCGGGTACCTGCCGTCGGTCATCGGGTCGGTGGGCCAGCGGGAGATGCGGCGGTTCGGGGACCGGCTGGACGGCATGCGGGTCGGCCTGGTCGGTGCCGGCGGCGAGGCGGACGAGAAGGCCCGCGCGGACCGCTGACGGACCCGCTCACTTCCTGGTGTTTGTGACACTGGGTAGTCGAACGTGATCGAAATGCGAGCAATGTCCGGGCGTGTCACTCTGGTCCGGGGCCCTCCCCCTACGCCCCACTAGGAGTGAACAGCATGGGCATCAAGGACCAGTTCCAGGACAAGGCCAACGAGCTCAAGGACCAGGCCCAGAAGGCCATGGGCAGCGCTCGCGACGAGGCGGACGAGCGTGGCCGGCAGGCCCAGGACCGGGCCCGGCAGCGTGGCCAGCAGGGTCGTGAACGCGGTCAGCAGGAGCGCGGCCAGCAGGGCCGTCGCCCCGCCCCCGACCCGATGGACGAGCTGCACGACGAGCGGGACCGCTTCCAGAGCTGATCCGCAGTCCTGAAGGTCACGCGTGGCGGCGTACGCGCCATGCGTGCGGGGCGCACCCGGTCGACCGGGTGCGCCCCAACTGCCTTCCCCCGTTGTTCCCCCGTGGCCCCCGTGCCCCCGTTGCCCCCGTGGCCCCCGTGGTTCCCTACAGGGTCAGTTGACGACCTTGAGCTTCGTCGGCCAGCCGTAGTGCGCTGCCTTGGCGAAGAGGTTCTTGATGTGTGCCGGGGTCAGCTTGATGCAGCCCAGCGAGTAGTAGTCGCGGACCCCGTCCCAGCGGTAGGGGTTGTCCCGGCCGGGCTGCCGGGCGCCCTGGGTGCCGTTGACGTTCATCTCGCTGTGCACGAACAGCTCGGTGCGCTTGGTCCGGTGGTTCTTGCACACCTTGTCCTGCACCTGGATCGCGTAGCCGTTGATGCCGCTGCGGCCGCCGTTGTGGCGCTTGGTGTGGTTCAGCACCCGGTAGTTGCCGGTGGGCAGCCAGCCCTGCATGCTGGCGCACTCGTTCGTCCCGTTGCGGCCGCCGTTGCCGGAGCCCGCACGGTACTTGGCGAGCACCTTGTCCTTGGCGTTCGGGACGCTCTTCATCAGGTAGAGCCTGGAGTCGGCGGGGTTGCTCCAGTTCTTGTTGAAGTACAGGTACGTACCGCCGGCCGCGGCCGCCGCGGCGGCCTTCCCGGGCGCCGGGTGGGCGGCCAGCGCGGGGGCGGCCCCGGTGGCCGCGAGGCCCCCGGTGAGGGCCAGTGCGGCGGCGAGCGGAACGATCCGGTGACGGATGCGCATCGGACATCTCCCGTTGGGTGTGCGGTGGTTGGTGGCTGGTGCGGTGTGCCCGGCCGGGGCAGGACACGACCTTGCTGGTCCGGCCGGTGTCCGGCAAGGCCCCACGGCCGTCCCGGACAGGCCGCTCGCTGTCCGGGCAGGTCGGACGGGTGGTGCCGGGCTTGTCCGGACGGGCGACGGGCGCTGTCCGGGACCGGCCGGAGGCAGTGTTGTGGCCGTGGCCGGGGCGGCGGTTCAATGACCGGCATGACACGCACGGGGGGAACCGGCGGCGCGGGGCCCGCGGCGGCCCACGACCCCGCCGCACTCGTCGCACTGATGCAACACCTCAAGGAAGACAGCGGGCTGACCTACCGTCAGCTGGAGCGGCGGGCGGCGGAACGCGGCGGGGTGCTCGCCCGCAGCACCCTGGCGGACGTGCTCAACCGGAAGTCCCTGCCGCGGGCCGAGGTGCTCGCCGCGTTCCTGCGGGCGTGCGGCCGCCCCGAGGACGAGGTCGGGGAATGGCTCGCGGCCCGGCGGCGCATCGAGGAGGGCACGGCGGCCCCGCCCGCGCCGGCTCCGGAGCCCGCCCCCGCTTCCGGCGCCGCTCCCGCCCCGGGCCCACCGTCCGATGCCGCCCGCCGGCCCGCCCCCCGGCGACGGCTGCTGACCGGTGCCGCGCTGCTGGGCACCGTAGTGCTCGCCGTCGGCGTCCCGCTGCTGGCCGGGGACGGCGGCGCGGAGCCCGGGGCGTCGGCCGCCACCCCGCCGGCCGGCGAGGTGCGGATCCGTCCGCTGCGGGCGCCCGGGCTGTGCCTGACGGACGGGCGGGTGCTGCGGGCGCACGCGTACCACACGGTCGCGGTGGTGCGGCCCTG
The DNA here is from genome assembly GCF_036352915.1 of Streptomyces bugieae. Taxonomy (NCBI): domain Bacteria; kingdom Bacillati; phylum Actinomycetota; class Actinomycetes; order Kitasatosporales; family Streptomycetaceae; genus Streptomyces; species Streptomyces bugieae. The sequence goes on along the minus strand of NZ_JAZBJP010000023.1, from coordinate 4,006 downwards.
CGCGCAGGCGGTGCCCCCGCACACCCGGCTGACGGCGGCCGGGGACGGCCGCCACCTCGTCCAGTGGTCACACCCGGACGAGGGCACCGGCTGCCTGGTCCTGCTGCGGGCACCGGGCCTGGCCGGGCTGCTGGAGCCGCAGAACGACTGCACGGCGGGCGGGCCCGCGCAGCGGTTCCGGATCGAGCCGGTCGACGCGCGGACCGACGGCGGACGGCGGGCGTACCGGCTGCGGTTGACCGACGGCGACCGGTGCGTCGGCCTCAGCGGCCGGGCGGCGGGCGCCACGGCCGTCAGCGCCCCGTGCCGCACCGGCGCGGACGACCAGACCTTCGTGATCGGTCCGGGCTGACGGCGCACAGCACGGCGCCGGCCCCGCGCTGCCGGTTCAGGCCCCCGCCGCCTCCTCGGCGTCGTCGCCCGCGCCGCGCGGCGGCAGGGCCGGCCGCCGCCGGTCCGGCACGTCCGAGAGGTCCGGGGGCGTCGCTGCCGGATGCCGTTCCAGCAGCTCCAGCGCGGTGCGCACCGCCACGCCCAGCGTCGGATGCCGTCCCTCGGCCCAGTGCAGCGGCGAGCGCAGCGCCTCGATGTCCACCTCGACGCCGTGGTTCTCCACGCCCCAGCCGTAGAGCCGGAACCACGCCGCGTTCATCGGGACGGTGATCGTGGTGCCGTCACCGAGCCGGTGCCGGCCGGTCATCCCGACCACCCCGCCCCAGGTGCGCATGCCCACCACCGGGCCGATGCCCTGCAGCTTGAAGGCCGCGGTGATCATGTCGCCGTCGGACGAGGTCATCTCGTCGGCGACCGCCACGACCGGGCCGCGCGGGGCGTTGCTGGTGTACGACACCGGCTCGGCGTCCCGGGTCAGGTCCCAGCCCATGATGGTGCGGGTCAGCTTCTCGATCACCAGCTCCGAGATGTTGCCGCCGGCGTTGCCCCGTACGTCCACGATCAGCGCGGGCATCGACATCTCCATCCGCACGTCCCGGTTGAACTGCGCCCAGCCGGAGCCGCCCATGTCGGGGATGTGGAGGTAGCCGCACCGGCCGCCGCTCAGCTCCCGCACCACCGCACGGCGCTTGGCGACCCAGTCCTGGTAGCGCAGCGGCCGTTCGTCGACCAGCGGCACCACGGCGACCCGGCGGGCGTGCCCGTTGCCCTCCGCGGGGGCGAAGGTCAGCTCGACGGTGGTGCCGCCGGCCGCGGCCAGCAGCGGGTACGGGCCGGTGACCGGGTCCACCGGCCGCCCGTCGACGTGGGTGAGCGCGGAGCCCTCCCGGATGCCCGTACCGGCCAGCGGCGAGCGCGCCTTGGGGTCGGAGGACTCACCGGGCAGGATCCGCTGCACCACCCACCGGCCGTCCCGGCACACGAAGTTGGCGCCGAGCAGGCCGATCGCGCGCTGGTAGTGCGGCGGTCCCTCGTTGCGCCGGGCGCCGGTGACGTACGCGTGCGAGGTGCCCAGCTCGCCCAGCACCTCGCGCAGCAGATCGGCGAACTCGTCGGGGGAGGCGACCCGTTCGACCAGCGGCCGGTACTGCGCGAGCACCGCGTCCCAGTCGATGCCGCACATCCGCGGCTCCCAGAAGTACGCCCGGATGATCCGGCCCGCCTCCTCGTACGCCTGCCGCCACTCCGCACCCGGATCGACGTCGTGCAGGATGCGCCGCAGGTCCAGATAGACCATCGAATCGCTGTCCGCCGGCTCGGTCGCCGGGACCGCGCGCAGCTCGCCGTCGTCGTTGACGACCAGCCGGGAGCCGTCGCCGCTGAGCGCGAACTCGTCGATCGCGCTGGTCAGTTCGGTGCGCCGGGCCTTGGTCAGGTCGAAGTGCTCCAGGGTGGGCTTGCCGGAGGTGTTGTCGGGGCTGGCGAAGGTCTCGCCCAGCGCGCCGGAGATCGGCCAGCGCAGCCAGACCAGCCCGCCGCCGCTGACCGGCTCCAGGGAGGAGTACTTGGACGCCGCGACCGGGAACGGCGTGACGCGGTTCTCCAGCCCCTCGACCTCCACCAGTACCGGCCCCTCGCCGGCCGGCGGAGGGTTCTCGTCCGGGTCCAGTCCGCCCGCCGCGGGCCGCCCCTCCGGCGACAGCGCGAACGGCGACGGCGTCGCCGACGACAGCGGCACCAGGTGCGGGCGGCAGCCCAGCGGGAACGACAGGTCGCCGGTGTGCACGTCGTAGACCGGGTCGAAGCCGCGCCAGGACAGGAACGCCAGATAGCGGCCGTCGCGGGTGAACACCGGCTGCTCGTCCTCGAAACGGCCGTTGGTGACGTCCACGACGAGCCGGTCGGAGAGCCGCGCCATCTTGATCATCCGCAGTGAGCGGCCGATGCCGGGGTGCGACCAGGTCAGCCAGCGCGAGTCGGGGGAGAAGGCCAGGTCGCGGACCGGGCCGTTGGTGGACCGGATCAGCTCGGTGACCCCGCCCGGACCGGCGGCCACCTCCTCCGCCGAGCGGTCCTCCTCGGTGCTCTCCTCGTCCGGCCGGGTCACGTCCACCAGCAGCAGCCGGCCGTCGTGGGAGGCCACCGCCAGCCGCTCACCGTCCGGCGACGAGGCCATCTCGTGGACCCGGCCCAGCTCACCGGCGGCCAGCCGGCGCGGCCGCCCCGGGGCACTGGCCCGCGGCAGATTGGTGATCTCGATGGCGTCCGGGCCCTCGGCGTCGGTGACGTAGGCGATCCGGCCGCTGGAGCCGAGCATCTCGGGCAGCCGGACCCGGACGCCCGGGGTGTCGTGGATCGTCCGGGCCGGGCCGTCGCGGTGGGTGAGCCAGTACAGGCTGCCGCGGACCCCGACCGCGCTGGCCCGCCCGGTGGCGTCCACCGCGAGCGAGGTGACGTGCGAGGCGGCCGGGACCTGGTAGCCGCGCCGGCCGGCCCGCGGCCCGCCCAGCCGCACCGCCAGCTTCCGCGGTACGGCGTCCGGGCCCAGGTCGTCGATCAGCCAGAGGTCGCCGGCGCACTGGTAGACGATCCGCTCGCCGTCGGTCGAGGCGTGCCGGGCGTAGAAATCGGCGTGATCACTGTGCCGCCGCAGATCCGTCCCGTCCCCCAGGCACGAGTACACATTGCTGACGCCCTCGTGATCCGACAGGAACGCGATCCGCCCGCCCACGAACATCACCGAGTCCAGATGCCCGTACAGATCCGGCAGCAGCCGGGTGCCGTGCAGCCACATCCGGCCCATCGCCCCGCCCCGGTAGCGCTTCCAGGAGGCGGGCTCGTGCGGCGGCTTGCCGGTGAGCAGCAGCGTGCGGCGCTCCCCCTCGACGTCGGCGACCGCGATGTCGGACACCGGCCCCCAGGGCAGCTTCCCGCCCGGACTGCCGTCGGTGGGCACGCTGTAGGCCCACGAGTAGTACGAGAACGGCTGCCCGTGCGAGGACACCGCGAGGACGTGCGCCTGTCCCTCATGATCCGGCGGCGTCCACCCGCACACCCGCGCATCGGTACTGCCCCAGTACGTCAGCCGCCGCGCCGGACCGCCCTCCACCGGCGCGAGATGCACCTCCGGGTCGAGGCTCCGCCACGACGTGAACGCGATCTCCCGCCCGTCCGGCGAGAACCGCGGATGCCCGACCCGCGTCCGGTCCACGGTCAGCCGCCAGGCCCGCCCCGGTTCCTCCCCCTCCGCCGCGATCGGGGCCACCCACAAATCGTCCTCGGCGGCGAAGCAGAGCAGATCCCCGTGCAGATGCGGAAACCGCAGGTACGCCCCGGGCGGCGCCCCCGGCCCGGCCGGCATCCGCCGCAGCCGCCCCTCCGCCTCGACGACGTCCGTCCCCATACGAGGCCCGACGGCCCCGGGTACATCGCTCACGCCCCCATGGTTTCGGGCGGGGGAGTGGGTGGCAACTCGGCCGGGTGGGGGGTGGGGGACTGGGCCGGTCGGGGGACGGGGGCTGGGCCGGGCGGGGGAGCGGGCACCCGGCCGGGTCAGGGACGGCGACTCGGCCGGTGGGGGAGCAGGCATTCGAACCCGGCTGTACGTGCGGCG
>NZ_JAZBJP010000022.1:0-137413 GCF_036352915.1 Streptomyces bugieae | reverse complement strand
CGGGGGCGCCTGCGGGGGGACGGGCGGGTCGGCCGGGGACTGGCGGCGCAGGACGGTCGTGCGCGGGTCGTCGTCCGGCTCCGGTGTCGCGGCCGCCGCGGGCTGCCCGGGCGGCCGCGGGGGTATGGGCGGGACGTGCCGCGGATCGGCGAAATCTGCGTCGGTGCTCACCCGCGCTCCCCCTTGCGCCGTGGCCCCCGACCCCCGATCCGCAATCGGGGCAGGGGGGTTGCTATCCGGACAACACGCCGCTGACCTGCTGGTGGCGGTGTCGGGCCACTCTACGGGCTGGCGCCGCCGGTGCTCCAACCCTCCCCGAGCTCTGAAGGTACCCCCGATCGCTGCCGTGTCCGCTCTGTCGGGATCTCACCCCTTACCCGGCGAGGGGGTGCCTCTCACACCCTTTTGGCGGTGGGGGGCGGTCTGGCAGGCTGCGGCCATGTCCCAGCTGACAGCCGATGCGTATGGCGACAAAGCCTCTTATGACCGGGCAACCGCCCATCTCGACGCGCCGCTGGCCGTCGTCGACCTGCGGGCGTTCGACGCCAACGCGGCCGATCTGGTGCGCCGCGCGAAGGGGAAGCCGATCCGGGTGGCGAGCAAGTCGGTGCGCTGCCGGGCCCTGCTGGAGCGGGTGCTGGCGCGGGACGGCTTCGCCGGGATCATGAGCTTCACGCTGGCCGAGTCGCTGTGGCTGGCGCGCTCGGGCTTCGAGGACGTCCTGCTCGCGTACCCGTCGGCGGACCGGGCGGGGTTCGCCGAGCTGACCGCGGATCCGAAGCTCGCGGCCGCGGTGACGGTGATGGTCGACGATCCGGCGCAGCTGGCGCTGATCGACGCGGCCCGGCCCGCGGGGCGCGGCGGCGAGGAGGTCCGGGTGTGCCTGGAGCTGGACACCTCGTACCGGCTGCTGGGCGGGAAGGTGCGCTTCGGTGCCCGGCGGTCGCCGCTGCGGGAGCCGTCCCAACTGGCCGCGCTGGCCCGGACGGTGGCGCGCCGCCCCGGTTTCCGGCTGGTGGGGCTGATGGCGTACGAGGGGCATGTGGCGGGGGTGGGCGACGAGGTCGACGGCAAGCCGGTGTTCTCGCGCACGGTCCGGATGATGCAGGCGGCGGCGCGCAAGGAGCTGGCGCAGCGGCGCTGGGAGGCCGTACGGGCGGTGCGGGCGGTGGCGCCGCGGCTGGAGTTCGTCAACGGCGGCGGGACCGGCAGCGTGCAGCACACGGCCGCGGAGGCGGCGGTCACCGAGGTCGCGGCGGGTTCCGGGCTGTACGTGCCGCGGCTGTTCGACAACTTCCGCTCGTTCAGCGGGCGTCCGGCGGCGCTGTTCGCCCAGCCGGTGGTGCGCCGGCCGGGGCCCGGTGTGGTGACGGTGCTGGGCGGCGGCTATCCGGCGTCGGGGGTGGCGGGCGCGGACCGGCTGCCGGTGCCGTATCTGCCGGCCGGGCTGCGCTACGACCCGCAGGAGGGGCCGGGCGAGGTGCAGACGCCGCTGCTGGGGGCGGCCGCGGACGGGCTGGCGATCGGCGACAAGGTGTGGTTCCGGCACGCCAAGGCCGGGGAGATGTGCGAGCGGTTCGACGCGCTGCAACTGGTCGACGGGGACCGGGTGGTGGACACCGTGCCGACGTACCGCGGGGAGGGCCGCACCTTCCTCTGAGCGGTGCGGCCCTCCCGTTGCGGTGACGTCCGCCGGGTCAGTACACGGTGTCCTTCTGGTCCGGGATCACCGAGCCGTCGGCGCGGTGGATCGGGCCGAGGGTGCCGTCCGGCCGGGTGTAGCCGGCGCTCGCGCAGGGGTACGGGTCGGCCTTGCGCGGCTTGGGCTCGATGAACATCGGGTTGACGATCCAGCGGTGGTCCGCGTTGTCGTACGCCCGGCACATCAGCTCGGTCTTGTTGCGGTTGATGGCCAGGTGACCGGCGGTGGCGTCGCCGACGAAGGTCACGTCGGTCTCGGCGTCACCGGCCGAGAAGGCGGGGCGGTGCGCCCGGTCCTGCTGCTGCCAGGCCTTGGCGCCCTTGACGTGGAAGATCTCCTGGTTGATCCAGCAGCGCTTGCCGTCCATGTACGTCAGGACCTCGCCGTGGGTGTCCTTGACGTCGCCGCAGCCCTGCACGCCGGTGGTGAGCTTGCCGTCGCGGACGAGGTTGCGGATGCCGATGGTGTGGGCGCGGTCGATGCCCACTCCGGGGGCCCAGGCGCGGACCAGCGGCTCGGCGGAGGCGGAGACGATGTAGACGTCGAAGCCGGCCTTCTGGAGGGTGCCGATGAGGTCGCGCTGCTGGTCGTAGTAGCGGACGTAGCCGGCCCACTTGTGCGTGCCGACCGTCTGCTCCGTGCCGATCGGCGCGGCGAGGTTCTCCTTGCGCGCCTCGGCGGCGTACGAGGTCAGGGCCTGCGGAGTGTGCCCGGCGAAGAGCTGGGTGATCCAGACGTACGAGGGGACCGTGCGCCGGTGGTTCCACTCCCCCGCGAACGCCTCCTTGCCGCCGGAGGTCTTCTCGTCGCTGTAGACGTCGAGTATCTCGTCGGTGCAGTCGGTGTCGGTCGACGTGGGCAGCGGGTGGCCGGCGGGCACGGAGGTGCCGCAGGCCTTGGTGAGCGCGTCGGCGGCGTCGTCGGTCAGCCACTTGTTCGTGGCCTTCCAACTGGCCGGGCGCAGCACCTTGTCGTGGCGGAGCATCCAGGCCAGCGTGGCGTCGGAGATGTCGTTCTTGACGACGGTGTTGTCCCAGTCGAAGGTCGCGACCGGCCGCGCTCCGCCGGCTCCCGAGCAGCTGCCGCGCTCGTCGATCATCTTCTGCAACTTGGCGCGGTTGTCGCCGTACCAGCCCTTGGAGACCTGGAGGGTGGGACAGCGGTGCGGGGTCGGCGCTGCCGTGGCCGTCTGGGCGACCGCGACGCCGCCTCCGACGACCGCGAGGGCAGCACCGGCTGCCAGCCAGCGACGCTTGGTGAGCATGGACGTAACTCCTGTCGAACGAAGGATCGAAGGCGGACGCTAGCGTACGGCGGCCGGACGTCGCACGACATCCGGCCGCCGCGGCGCTTACGCGGAGGTGAACAACGAACGATCACACCGGCGTGACGTACGCCCCCGCGATCCCTCCGTCGACCAGGAATTCGGCCGCGTTGACGAATGACGAGTCGTCACTGGCCAGGAAGGCGACCGCGGATGCGATCTCCTCGGGCTCGGCGAACCGGCCGACCGGGACGTGCACCAGGCGGCGCGCGGCGCGCTCCGGGTCCTTGGCGAACAGCTCCTTGAGCAGCGGGGTGTTGACCGGCCCGGGGCACAGGGCGTTGACCCGGATGCCCTCGCGGGCGAACTGCACGCCCAGTTCGCGGGACATCGACAGCACGCCGCCCTTGGAGGCGGTGTAGCTGATCTGGGAGGTGGCCGCGCCCATGACGGCCACGAAGGAGGCGGTGTTGATGATGGAACCCTTGCCCTGCCGCTGCATGTAGGGCAGGGCGTGCTTGCAGCAGAGGTAGACCGAGGTGAGGTTGACCTCCTGGACGCGCTTCCAGGCGTCCAGGCCGGTGGTGAGGATGGAGTCGTCGTCGGGCGGCGAGATGCCGGCGTTGTTGAAGGCGATGTCGACCGAACCGTAGGTGTCGAAGGCGGTCTTGTAGAGCGCCTCGACCTGCTCGGAGTCGGTCACGTCGACCTGGACGAAGATGCCGCCGACCTCTTCGGCGGCGGCCTTGCCGGCCGCCTCGTCGATGTCGGCGCAGACGACGTGGGCGCCTTCGGAGGCCAGTCGGCGGGCGGTGGCCAGCCCGATGCCGCTGCCGGCTCCGGTGATCACGGCGGTACGGCCGACGAGGCGGCGGCACACTGCGGTCTGGTCGGTCACTTGCTCTCCTCGGTGCTGATGAAGATGTTCTTGGTCTCGGTGAAGGCGGTGAGCGCGTCCGGGCCGAGCTCGCGGCCGAGGCCGGACTGCTTGAACCCGCCGAAGGGGGTCCAATAGCGCACGCTGCTGTGGGAGTTGACGGAGAGGTTGCCGGCCGCGACGGCCCGCGAGACGCGCAGCGCCCGGCCGACGTCGCGGGTCCACAGGGAGCCGGAGAGGCCGTAGTCGGTGGCGTTGGCGATCCGGACCGCGTCGGCCTCGTCCTCGAAGGGGATGGCGACCGCGACCGGGCCGAAGATCTCCTCGACGGCGGTACGGTCCCCGGGGCGGCCCTCCAGGACGGTGGCCGGGTACCAGAAGCCCTTGCCCGCGGGGGCCTCGCCGCGGATGGCGGCCGGGGCGTCCTCGGGGACGTAGGACCGTACGCGCTCGCGCTGGGCGGCGGAGATCAGCGGGCCCATCTTGGTGGCCGGGTCGGCCGGGTCGCCGACGGTGAACGCCTTGACCGCGGGCTCCAGGAGTTCCAGGAAGCGGTCGTAGACGCTCCGCTGGACGAGGATGCGGCTGCGGGCGCAGCAGTCCTGGCCGGTGTTGTCGAGGAAGGAGCCGGGGGCGGCGGCCGCGGCGGCCTCGAGGTCGGCGTCGGCGAAGACGATGTTGGGGCTCTTGCCGCCGAGTTCGAGGGTGAGCCGCTTGGTCTGCGCGGCGCAGCGGGCGGCGATCTGCCGGCCGGTGGCGGTGGAGCCGGTGAAGACGACCTTGGCGACGCCGGGGTGGTCGACGAGTGCGGTGCCGGTGACCGGGCCCTCGCCGGGCAGGACCTGGAAGAGGTTCTCGGGGAGTCCGGCCTCCAGGGCGAGCGCGGCGAGCCTGAGCGCGGTGAGCGGGGTGGTCTCGGCGGGCTTCAGCAGCACCGCGTTGCCGGCCGCGAGGGCGGGGGCGGTGCCCCAGGCGGCGATCGGCATCGGGAAGTTCCAGGGGGCGATCACGGCGACCACGCCGAGCGGTTCCTGGACGGTGATGTTGAGGCCGCCGGCGACCGGGATCTGGGTGCCGGTGAGCCGCTCCACTCCCCCGGCGGCGTAGTGCAGCAGGTCGCGGACGTTGCCCGCCTCCCACTGCGCGTTGCCCAGGGGGTGGCCGGCCTCCTTCAGCTCCAGTTCCGCGAGCTCGGGAAGGTGGGCGTCGACGACGTCGGCGAAGCGGCGCAGGAGGCGGGCGCGGTCGCCGGGGGCCACCGCGGCCCAGGCCTCCTGGGCGCCGGCTGCCCGGCGGACCGCGGCGTCGACCTCTTCCGGGGAGGTGGTGGGGACGGTGGCCACCACTTCCTCGGTGGCCGGGTTGAGGATCTTCAGCTCGTGCGAACCATTGGACACAGCGTGGTTCCTTACATGCGCTCGAAGGAGCGGAAGCGCTCCCAGTCCGTGACGGCGGCGTCGTAGGCGTCCTGTTCGACGCGGGCCATGTGGCGGTAATGCGCGACGACCTCGTCGCCGAAGGCCTCCCGGGCGATCGGGCTGTGCTCCCACAGCTCGGCGGCCTCGCGCAGGGTGGTGGGGACGTGCGCGGCGTCGCCGGTGTAGGCGTTGCCGGTGGTGGCGTCGGGGAGCTCCAGCTCGTGCTCGATGCCGTAGAGACCGGCCGCGACCATGCCGGCGACCGCGAGGTAGGGGTTGACGTCACCGCCGGGGAGGCGGTTCTCCAGGCGGTGGGCGCGGCCGTGGCCGACGACGCGCAGCGCGCAGGTGCGGTTGTCCGGGCCCCAGGCGACGGCGGTGGGCGCGAAGGAGCCGGGGCGGAAGCGCTTGTAGGAGTTGATGTTGGGGGCGTAGAGGAGCGTGAAGTCGCGCATCGCGGCGAGCTGGCCGGCGAGGAAGTGGCGCATGGTCTGCGACATGCCGTACGGGCCGCTGTCGTCGGCGAGGACCGGCTGTCCCTGCTCGTCCTGGAGCGAGAGGTGGATGTGACAGGAGTTGCCCTCGCGCTCGTCGTACTTCGCCATGAAGGTGAGCGCCATGCCCTCCTGGGCGGCGATCTCCTTGGCGCCGGTCTTGTAGATCGAGTGCTGGTCGCAGGTGGTGAGCGCCTCGTCGTAGACGAACACGATCTCGTGCTGGCCGAGGTTGCACTCGCCCTTGGCGGACTCGACGGTCATCCCGGCGGCGCCCATCTCGTTGCGGATGCGCCGCAGCACGGGCTCGACCCGGCCGGTGCCGAGGACGGAGTAGTCGCCGTTCCACTGGTTGGCGGGGTTCATGTCGCGGTAGCCGCGTGACCAGGCGTCCTCGTAGGAGTCCTTGAAGAGCATGAACTCCAGCTCGGTCCCGGCGAAGGCGCGCCAACCGCGAGCGGCGAGGCGGTCCAGCTGGCGACGGAGGATCTGCCGGGGTGAGGCGACGACCGGGGAGCCGTCGTGCCAGGCGAGGTCGGCGGTGATCAGGGCGGTGCCGGGGTTCCAGGGGGTGCGGCGCAGGGTGCCGGTGTCGCCGTGCATGGCGAAGTCGCCGTAGCCGCGTTCCCAGGAGGACATCGCGTAGCCGTCGACGGTGTTGAGGTCGACGTCGACGGCGAGGAGGTAGTTGCAGCCCTCCGTGCCGTGTTCGAGGACGGTGTCGAGGAAGTATCGGGCCGCGAACCGCTTGCCCTGGAGCCTGCCTTGCATATCGGTGAAGGCGAGGACGACAGTGTCGATCTCCCCGGCGTCGACGAGGACCCTGAGCTCCTCGACGGAGAGCGGGGGCGTGCGGTCTGCCACGGTATTGCCTCCTGTCACTGCATCCGGAGGTCATAAGGTAGGCACACGAACCATTGATTGGGAAGAGGTGGCGATGGACGGGACGGACGACCGGCTGGCGCCGGTGCTGCGGCCGGTGCGCGCCGGCAACGGCTTCGAGGAGGCGCTGGAGCAGATACTCCAGATCGTCCGGCTCGGCCTGGTCCCGCAGGGCGAACGGCTGCCCGCGGAACGGGAGTTGGCCGAGCGGCTGCAGATCAGCCGGGTCACCCTGCGCGAGGTGCTCAAGGTGCTCCAGGACGAGGGCCTGGTGGAGAGCCGGCGCGGCCGGTACGGCGGCACGTTCGTCCGGGTGCGCACCGAGAACCACGGCGAGGCCGAGCTGCGCCGCCGGATCGAGAAGATCGACGTCGAGGACACCCTGCGGTTCCGGGAGGTGCTGGAGGTGGGCGCGGCCGGGCTGTGCGCGGCCCACGGGCTGGCCGACGAGCAGGCCGGACGGCTGCGCGAGGCGCTGGCCGCGACGCAGGACGCGCCGCTCGCCGACTACCGCCGGCGCGACACCCTCTTCCACCTCACCCTCGCCGAGCTGTCCGGCTCGCCGTCGCTGGCCGCGCAGTACGCCGCCGTCCGGGCGACCGTCAACGACCTGCTGGACTGCATCCCGCTGCTGGTGCGCAACCTGGAGCATTCGCAGACCCAGCACGCGGCGCTGGTGGAGGCGGTACTGGAGGGGGACGCGGACGGGGCGCGCGAGGTGATGCGGGAGCACTGCTGCGGGACCGCGGCGCTGCTGCGCGGCTTCCTTGCGGGGGGTTTGCGCCACCCGTGAGGTTCTCGAAACCCGCCCGTTACGAGATTTTCCCGCCGGGGTCTTGCGCTCAGCCGACCTGAAGACAAAGGTATCGCCCCATACCTTTATTGCGGGGCTGGTAGCGGTTCGCCGACGGCCGTACCCGCCGCGGATCATCGAGGCCCTCGGAGGCGTGGTGTCCATCAACGAGCACGCGACGAACGCAGACCAGGAACAGCAACCCCCTCAGCGCTCCAGCGACGAACAGCGCCTCCACGAGCTCGGATACGCCCAGGAGCTGGCCCGCTCGATGTCGGCGTTCTCGAACTTCGCCGTCTCTTTCACGATCATCTCGGTCCTCTCCGGCTGTCTGACGCTGTACGGCTTCGGCATGAACACGGGAGGGCCCGCCCTGATCACCTGGGGCTGGCCGCTGGTCGGCCTCATGACGCTGTTCGTGGGCCTGGCGATGGCCGAGGTCTGTTCCAGCTACCCGACGGCGGGCGGCCTGTACTACTGGGCGGCGAAGCTGGCCCCCTCGCACGGCCCGGCGTGGTCCTGGTTCACCGGCTGGTTCAACTTCCTCGGCCAGGTCGCGGTGACCGCGGGGGTCGACTTCGGTGCCGCATCCTTCACGAACGCGCTGCTGGACCTGCAGTTCGGCTTCACCGCCACCCCGGCGCACACGATCATGCTGTTCGGCATCGTGCTGCTGGTCCACGGCCTGCTGAACACCTTCGGCGTGAAGCTGGCCTCCCTCCTCAGCAACGTCAGCGTGTGGTGGCACATCCTCGGCGTACTGGCCATCGTGGGCGCCCTGGTCGTGGTGCCCTCGAAGCACCAGTCCGCCTCCTTCGTCTTCACCCACTTCACCAACAACACCGGCTGGCACTCCAGCCTCTACGTCGGACTGCTGGGACTGCTGCTCGCGCAGTACACCTTCACCGGCTACGACGCCTCGGCGCACATGACCGAGGAGACGCACGACGCGGCCAAGGCCGGCCCCCGCGGCATCGTGATGTCGATCCTGGTCTCCCTGGTCGCCGGCTGGGTGCTGCTGGTCGGCATCACCTTCGCCATCCAGGACTACGACGGCGCACTGGCCAGCAAGACCGGTGTGCCCCCGGCGCAGATCTTCATCGACGCGCTGGGCGCCACCGGCGGCAAGCTGCTCCTCCTGATCGCCATCGGCGCCCAGTTCTTCTGCGGCATGTCGTCGGTCACCGCCAACTCGCGCATGATCTACGCCTTCTCGCGGGACGGCGCGCTGCCCGGCTCGCAGCTGTGGCACCGCATCAACAAGCGGACGAAGACCCCGACCAACGCGGTGTGGCTGGCCGCCGGCGGCGCCTTCGTGCTGGGGCTGCCGTACCTGTGGAACGCCACGGCGTACGCGGCCGTCACCTCGATCGCCGTGATCGGCCTCTACATCGCCTACGTCCTGCCGGTCATCCTCCGCCTGCTGCAGGGCGACCGCTTCCAGCGCGGGCCCTGGCACCTGGGCCGCTGGAGCAAGCCCGTCGGCGTCATCGCCGTCGGCTGGACGCTGGTCATCTCCGTCCTCTTCATGCTCCCGACCACCAGCCCGGTGACGGCGGAGACCTTCAACTACACCCCGCTGGCCGTGCTCCTGGTCCTCGGCTTCGCCGGCACCTGGTGGCTGGTGTCGGCCCGCAAGTGGTTCACCGGCCCGAAGGTCCAGGGCACGGCGGAGGAACTGGCCGCCATCGAGAACGAACTGGAATTCTGACGGCCGAGCCGGAACGCACCAGCACCCATCGGAGGATCCGTGTCCCAGCCCCTCATCGGCATCAGCACCTACCAGCAGGAGGCCAGGTGGGGGGTGTGGACGCTGCCGGCCGCGCTGGTGCCCGCCGGGTACCCGCGGCTGGTGCAGCGCTCGGGCGGGCTGGCCGCGCTGCTGCCGCCGGGTGATCCGGCGACCGCGGCCGCGACCGTGGCCCGGCTGGACGGACTGGTGATCGCCGGCGGTGCGGACGTGCAGCCGGCGCGGTACGGCGCGGAGCCCGACCCGCGCACCGGGCCGCCCTCGCTCGACCGGGACGCCTGGGAACTGGCCCTGATCGAGGCGGCGTTGGCGGCCGGGGTGCCGCTGCTGGGGATCTGCCGCGGGCTGCAGCTGCTGAACGTGGCGCTGGGCGGCACGCTCGTCCAGCACCTCGACGGGCACGCCGGGCCGCCCGGGGTCTTCGAGAAGCACGAGATCACGCCGGTCCCCGGCACGCTGCTGGCCCGGGCGCTGCCCGAGCCGGTCTCCGTGCCGACCTACCACCACCAGGCCGTGGACCGGCTCGGGCGCGGGCTGCTGGTCTCGGCGCACGCGGCGGACGGCACCGTGGAGGCGCTGGAGCTGCCGGACGGGCCGGGCTTCGCGCTGGCGGTGCAGTGGCACCCGGAGGCGGGGGACGACCCGCGTGTCATGGACGCCTTGGTGGCGGCGGCACGCGGGACGTCCCCCCGGGAGTGACCGGCCGCGTCAGACCTCCCTGGTCCCGCAGGCGGCGGGGATCCAGCCGGTGTTGCCGCGGAACGTGATCTTGAGCCAGTCGTTGCCCGAGCGGCCGCAGAGGCTGTAGCTCTGGCCCGTGCCCCGGCCGGTGATGCAGGTGGTCGCGCCCTTGGTGAAGAGCCCCACGGCGGTGCTGTTCAGCTTCCGCTCCTTGCGGATCTTCACGTTCTCCTGGCCCTCCGCGTTGACGCACGCGGCCCGCGCGGTGGCGGTGGCGGGCGCCTTGGCGGGTGTGGCGGCGGTGGCGATCCCGCTGGTCAGTGCGGTGCCGAGCGCGGCCACGGCGATGACGGCGGGAGCCGTCAGCTTCAGCCTCATATGTCCCCCTCAAGATCGATGAAGCGTTCGCACAGATTATCGATGCGGAAAGTCGTCCGCCACCCCGACCAGGAGGACCCGGGTGCCGGAAGTCAGCGCGCGCCAGCGGTGGGTGACCCCGCCGGAGCAGTAGAGGGTGTCGCCGGGGCCGAGTTCATAGGCCTCGCCGGCCGCCTCGGCCTCCACCGCGCCCTCGACGACGTACATCAACTCGTCGTGCGGGTGCCGGAATTCGCGCTGCCAGTCGTGCCGGCCGGTGAACTCCAGGGCGTGCAGCTGCTGCCGGCCGCGGACCAGCGGGCGCACCCGGCCCGGACCGCCGGCCCCGCGCTCGCCACCGCCCCGGTCACCGCCGCCCGCTTCGTCGCCGCCGCCCTCGTCGCCGGCCCCCTCGTCGCCGGCCTCGGGCACCGCCGCGGAGCCGGCCCGGACCACGTCGACGGTGCGCGGGCCGTCGGCGGCGGCCAGCAGCCGGACCGCGGTGGTGTCCAGCGCGTCGGCGATCAGCTGCAGCGAGCGCATGCTGGGGCGGGCCCGGTCGTTCTCGACCTGGCTGAGGAAGGGCGCCGACAGCCCCGTCCGGCGGGCGAGTTCGGCCAGCGTCAGCTCGCGGGCCCGGCGTCGCCGCCGTACCCCCGCCCCCACCCTCGGCGCCTCCGCACCGCCCTGCCCGCCGTCCGTCGGCCCGCCCATCCGCCACTCCTTATCGCCGCGTTCACAGCCCTGCAACAGACCGCCCCTAGCGTCTACGCTGTTTGATCCCATCAAACAAAGTTTGACAAGGGGAATTTCTTCATGACCACGGTCGATCAAAACACACGCCGCCGCCGCGGCACCGGCCTGATCGCGCTCGACGCCCGTGCCGCCCACGACGGCTACACCCTCTACGCCCCGCTGACCGGCGGCGGGGAGGTGCTGCTCATCGATCTGCACGGCACCGTGGTGCACCGCTGGCAGCTGCCGCACCGCCCGGGACGGCACGCCCGCATCCTGCCGAACGGCAACCTCGCCTACAACGCCACCCTGCCGGACCAGGACGCGCTGTTCCCGATGTGGCACAAGTACCGCGGCGGGCTGATGCAGGAGATCGCCCCGGACGGCACCGTGCTGCGGGAGTTCACCGACCCGCTGCAGCACCACGACGCCCACCACCACGGCGACGGACGGATCCTGTACACCGCGCTCGAACCGCTCACCGGCGACCGGGCCGCGGCGGTGCGCGGCGGCGTCCCCGGCTCCGAACCGGGCGGAACCGTCTGGGCCGACACCATCCGGGAGGTCGACGCCGAGGGCCGGCCGCTGTGGTCCTGGCGGGTGGCCGACCACCTCGACCGGGACGCGTACGCACTGCACCCGGACTACTCGCGCGAACACTGGCCGCTGATCAACTCGGTGTACCCGCTCGCCGACGGGAACGTCCTCGCCAGCCTGCGCAGCGTCTCCGCGGTCGTGGTGATCAGCCGCGCGACGGGCGAGATCCTCTGGCGCACCGAACCCGGTCTGGTCTCCCAGCAGCACCACCCCACCGAGCTGCCGAACGGCAACTTCCTGATCTTCGACAACGGCGTCTTCCGCCCCGGGCGGGACGTCCCGTTCTCCCGGGTCATCGAGGTGGAACGGGCGACCGGGAAGATCGTGTGGGAGTACCACGACCCGGCCCGGGAGGCGTTCTTCGCGCCGTTCATGGGCAGCGCCCAGCGGCTGCCGAACGGCAACACCCTGATCACCGACTCGCCCGCCGGCCGGCTCTTCGAGGTGACCGCCGAGGGCCTGCTGTGCTGGGAGTACGTGGTCCCGGAGTTCGGCAGCTACCGCGAGCCGGAGGTCGGTGCGCTCTTCCCGTCACAGAACAACGCGGTCTTCCGCGCCTACCGCTACGACGCCGGCCAACTGCCCTGGCTGAAGCGGCGGGTGTGAGCGATGGCCGCCTCCGCACCGCCCGCCGTCGACGAACGGCTGCCGCTGGTCCGGCTGCTGCCGCTGGCCGCCCAGCACGTCCTGGCGATGATCGCGGCCCCGGTCTCCACGGTCTTCCTGATCGCGACCGGTCTGCGGCTGCCCGCCGACCGCACCGCCGCGCTGCTCAGCGCCACCCTGCTGCTGTGCGGGGCCGGCGCGCTGCTGCAGTCCTTCGGTGTGCTGCGGACCGGGGCCCGGCTGCCGTTCGTGATGCTGCCGGGCGGCGCGGCGGCCGCCCTCTTCCTCCGGACCGCCCAGGAGCACGGCGCGGCCACCGCGTCCGGCTCGGTCCTCCTGGCGGCCGCGCTGCTGCTGGCCGTACTGCCGCTGTACGGGCGGATCGTACGGTTCTTCCCGCCGCTGGTGATGGGCGCGACGGTGCTGGTCATCGGCGTCAACATGATCGACGTGGCGGCGCCGATGGCGGCCGGCGGCACCGGGCTCGCGGTGGTCACGATCGCCGCCACCGCCCTCGGCTTCCTGCTGCTGCGCGGGGTGTGGCGGCAGCTGTCGGTGCTGCTCGGGACGGCCGTGGGGACCCTGGCCGCCGTCCTGACCGGGGCGCCGTTCCACCACGTCCCGGGCGGCGGCGTGCTGGCCCTGCCCCGCCTCTTCCCGTACGGCGCCCCGCACTTCGACCTGCTCGCCGCCCTGCCGCTGATGGTCTTCGCGCTCGCCTCGCTGGCCGAGGCGACCGGGCAGACCCTCCTCAACAGCGAGGCGGTGGGCCGTACGCCCGACCCGGCGCGGGACGTCCCGCGCACCGCCCGCGCGGACGCGGTGACCTCCCTGGGGGCCGGGCTGCTCGGCGGGACCGTGATGGTGACCAGCGCCGAGAACATCGGGATCGTCCAACTCACCGGCGTCCGCAGCCGGTTCGTGACGGCCGGGGCGGGCGGGCTGCTGGTCCTGTGCGGGCTGTGCGCGCCGGTGACCCGGCTGCTGGCGGCGCTGCCCACGCCCGTGGTCGGCGGCGCGTCCCTGGTGATCTACGCGGTCATCGCGGCCATGGGCATCGGCCTGCTGCGCCGCACCGACCTCGCCGGCCGGGGCGCCACCACCGTCGTCGCGCTGACCCTGCTGGCCGGGCTGCTGCCCGTGCTGGCCCCGGAGTGGTACCGGCCGCTGCCCGGCTGGGCCCGGACGCTCTTCGGCAGCGGAGTGCCGGCCGCCGCCCTGACCGCGGTCGTGCTCTCCGCGCTGTTCGCCCGGTGGGGACCGGACCGGTGCCCGGCTCAGGACCCGCCGCGGGTCAGCCCCAGCAGCTGACGGGCCGGGCCGGCGGGCCGCTGCCCGGTCGGCCACACCGCCCGCAGATCACGGCCGAGCCGCAGGTCGCGCACCGGGACCGCCACCAGCCGGCGGGCGGTGAGCTCCTCGCCGACCGCCAGTTCGCTGACCACCGACGGCGCCGCCTCGCTGACCACGGCGGCCTTCAGGGCGGTGGTCGAGGCGAGTTCGAGCAGCGGCTCGGCCAGCCCGCCGTGCCCGGCGAGCGCGGCGTCCAGCACCTGGCGGGTGCCCGAGCCGCGTTCCCGGAGGATCAGCGGGGTCGCGGCCAGCTCGGCGGCGGTCAGTCCGCCGCGCCGCCGGGCCCACGGATGGGACGGGGCGGCGACGACCACCAGCCGGTCGTGCCCGATGACCGCGCCGTCCAGCCCGGCCGGGACGTCCAGCCCCTCGACGAACCCCAGGTCCGCCTCGCCCGCCAGCAGCCGCTCGGCCACCACCGTGGAGTTGCCCGTCAGCAGCGACACCGCGGTGCCGGGCAACTCGGCGCGCAGCGCGATCAGCCAGCCGGGCAGCAGGTACTCGGCGATCGTCATGCTCGCCGCGACCCGCAGCCGGGAATCGCGCCGGCCGCGCAGCGCCTGGGCCCCCGCGTCGAACGCCTCGGCCGCCTCGACGACCCGGCGCGCCCAGTCCGTCACCAGCACCCCGGCCTCGGTCAGCCGCGAACCGCGCGGCGACCGCTCGACCAGCGCCACACCCAACTGCCGCTCCATCGACCGGATCCGGCTGCTGGCCGCCGGCTGGCTGATGCCGCGGGCCCGGGCGGCCCGCCCCAGGCTCCCCAGCCGGGCGACCGCGAGCAGCAGCTCCAGCGCGCCGAGGTCGGGCACCCGGTGCGCCAGCGAGGCGGCCGGGACGTCATTCGTCCCGGCCCCGGAACCGGCCGCCGCGTCACTCATCGCTCCCCCTGCTCATAACCCCAGCTTATGCCCTCATAGACACGACGTCCCTGGTGGCGGCCGCGGCGACCACCGACGCTTCTTCCATGGCAACCCTCGCGCACGCACCTTCCCGCCCCGCCGCCCCACCCCGCCCCTCGGAGCCGGTCCGTCGCTCGGGCCCGTTCCGTCATCTCGGCCCGAACTGGTACGCCACGGTGATGGGCACGGCGATCGTCGCCAACGCCGGCGCGGCCCTGCCGCTCGCCGCCCCGGGGCTGCGCACCGCCTGCCGGTTCGTCTGGGCGCTGTCGGCCCTGCTGCTGGTCACCCTGCTGGCCGCCCGCGCCGTCCACTGGCTCCGCCACACCGACCAGGCCCGCCGGCATCTCCTCGACCCGGCCGTGGCGCCGTTCTACGGGTGCCTGTCGATGGCCCTGCTGGCGGTGGGCGGCGGCACGCTGACGGTGGGCCGGGACGTCATCGGCGGGCCGGCCGCGCTCGCCGCCGACGCCGTGCTGTGGAGCCTGGGCACCCTCGTCGGGGTGGCCGGGGCCGCCGCGATCCCGTACCTGATGGTGACCCGCCACCGCATCGAGCCGGGCAGTGCCACCCCGGTCTGGCTGCTGCCGCTGGTCGCGCCGATGGTCTCGGCGGCCCTCGGCCCGGGGCTGCTGCCCCATCTGCCGGCCGGCCAGTGGCAGCAGGCGATGCTGGTGGCCTGCTACGCGCTGTTCGGGATGTCGCTGCTCGCGACGCTGCTGGTGCTGCCCCTCGTGGTGTCCCGGCTGATCCACCACGGGCCGCTGCCGCTCGCCCTCACCCCCACGCTGTTCCTCGTCCTCGGCCCGCTCGGCCAGTCCACCACCGCGACCGGCAACCTGGCCGACGTGGCGCCGGGCGTCGTCGACGCCCCGACCGCCCATGCCATGGGCGCCTTCGCGGTCCTGTACGGCATCCCGGTGACGGGCTTCGCCCTGCTGTGGCTGGCGCTCGCGAGCGCGCTGGTGGTCCGCGCCGTGCGCAACGGCATGCCGTTCGCGATGACCTGGTGGGGCTTCACCTTCCCGCTCGGCACCTGCGTCACCGGGGCGGCGGGCCTGGCCCGGCACACCGGGCTGACCGCCTTCACCTGGCTGGCCGTGGCCCTCTACGCCCTCCTGGTGGCCGCGGTCGCGGTCGCCGCCGCCCGCACCGCGAGCGGTCTGGCCCACGGCCGGCTGCTCACGCCCCCGCCGCCGGCCCGGTAGCCCGTACCGCCGGACGGCTCAGCGCGCCCCGGCCAGCGCCGTCGCCAGGGCCGCCGGGGCGGTCACCAACGACGGGCCGTACCAGGTGAGATCGCGCCCGCTGACCAGCGCGGCGGGCAGCCCGGGGAACGCCTCGGGCCCGTCGTCGGCGGTGAAGCGGTAGGGCTCGTCGGGCAGCACGACGAGGTCGGCGCCGGCGGCGTTGAGCGCGTCGAGGGCGATCCGCGGATAGCGGTCGGGGTGGCCGGCGTAGCGGTTCCGCACGCCGAGGCGGGCCAGGAGGTCGCCGGCGAAGGTGTCCCGGCCCAGCACCATCCACGGCCGTCGCCAGATGGGCACCACCGCGGTCCGCTCCCCCACCGTGGGCGCCGGGTCCCGCCAGGCGGCCTCGGCGGCGTCCAGCCAGCCGGGCCGGGCCAGTCCGCAGCCGGTGACCAGCACCCGGTGCAGCTCCCGGAACCCCTGCTCCAGCGTCCGCACCTCGGTGACCCAGACGTCCAGCCCGGCGGCGCGCAGGGCGGCCAGATCGGCCGGGCGGTTCTCCTCCTCGTTGGCGAGCACCAGATCGGGCGCCAGCGCGGCGATCCGGGCGGTGTCGGGGTTCTTGGTGCCACCGATCCGCACCACGTCGAGGCCCGCCGGACGGCTGCACCAGTCGGTCGCCCCGACCAGCAGCCCGGGCGCGCTGACGGCCACGGCTTCGGTGAGGGACGGCACCAGGGACACCACACGACGGGTCATGCGCCCAGGCTATGGGTCGGCGGGGTGCGCGCCCCGGGTGGACCGGCTAACGGCGGACGCTGCGCCGCAGCAGATACGCCGCGCCCCCGGCGAGCAGCAGCAGGGCCAGCCCGCCCGCCGCCTGGGTCGCCGTCAGCCCCTCGACCCGCCCGGCCCGTACGGTCACCAGCTCGGTGAACCGCTCGCCGCCCGGCGTGCATTCGATGGTCACCCGGTAGCGTCCCGGGGCCGCGCCGTCGGCCACCCGGGCGTGGCCGGTCAGCCCGTCCGCGCCCGGCCGCAGCGCCACCGGCCCGAACAGCTTGGAGGCGGCCCGGGCGCCGTGCACCGCGCCGCACTCCTGCTCGTCGCTGATCCGCACCCGCTGCCCGGCCACCATCGGGTCCGGGTCGACCTCGGCCGCGGCGGCCGGCGCGGCGACGCCCAGGCCGGCGGCGCCGATCAGTGCGGCGGCGGCGATGTGCGCAGGGTTCACGTCCCCAGCGAACCATCCGGCACCGGGGTCCGCGACGCACCCGCCGCCGGTCAGGTGAACCGGACACGTCGCGGGCCCCGCCGCCCGGCGACTGCCGGGGGACGGGGCCCGCCGCGGTATGGGGAGAAGACCCGCCTACTTCACCGGCGCCATCTTGTCCACAATTCCCGGGTGGTCGTCGATCCACTTCTCGACGCCCTTGTTCTCATTTCCCTTGCCGGCGTCCTGGATGTCCTTCTCCAGGCTGCCGAGTTCCTCGGGGCTCATCTTCCAGTTCTTCAGCCAGCCGGCGAACTCCGGGAATTTCTTCGGGAAGCTCTTGTTGCCCAGCGTCTTGATCTGGTTGTTCGCTCCCCAGGTGCCCTTCGGGTCGGCGAGCTTGGTCAGGTGGTATTTGCTGTACGCCCAGTGCGGCGACCACAGCACCACCGCGATCGGCTCGTGCTTGTGGTAGGCGCGGTCCAGCTCGGCGAGCATGGCGCTGGTACCGGCCGAGGTGACCTCGAAGTCCTGCAGCCCGTACGCCGGTGCCACGGTGTCCTTGAGCCGCTTCATCTCACCCGTGCCGGGCTCGATCCCGATGATTTTGCCCTTGAATTCGTCCTTGTGCTCGCGCAGGTCGTCGAGGGTTTTCACGCCCTTGACGTACGACGGCACGGCGATTTCCAGGGACGTCTTGTCGTACCACGGGCCGACGTCGACGAGATCCTTCTGGTACTTGTCCCAGTACTGCTTCTGCGCCACCGGCAGCCAGCCGTCCGTCTCCACGTCGATCTGGCCGGTGGACAGTCCGGTCCACATCGGTCCGATGTCGAGGTTGCGGATGTTCGGCCGGTAGCCGCGCTTCTCCAGGATGTTCTTCCAGAGGTACGTGGTGGCGATGCCCTCGTCCCACGCCGGGTAGCCGATGTTGGGCGCCTTGCCCGCGTCCTTGCCCTTGGCGTAGGTGGCGTGGGCGGACGGCGCGATCTTCTCGACCAGGCCCGGGTTCTTCTTCAGCCAGCTGCGCACGCCGTCCTGCTCATGGCCCTCGCCGGCGTTCTTGACGTCGTTCTCCAGGCTGGTGAGCTGCTTCTCGTCCAGGTGGAAGTTCTTCATCCACTTGGCGACCTCGGGCTCGTCCTTGGCGAAGCCCTTGCGGCCCAGCAGGTGCAGGCTGTCACCGGAGCCGAACGATCCCTTGGGGTCCTTCAGCTTGGTGAGCGGGTACTTGTCGTACGCCCAGTGCGGCGACCAGAGCGTGACGGCGATCGGCTTCTTCTGGTGGACCGAGCGGTCCAGCTCGGTGAGCATGGACGAGGTGCTGGACTCCTGCACCTTGTACTCACCGCTCAGGCCGTAGTCCTTGAGGACCTTGTCCTTGAGGATCTTCATCTCGCCGGCGCCGGGCTCGATGCCGGTGATCTTGCCGCCGAACTCGCCGGCCTTGCCCTTGAGGTCGTCCAGGGTCTTGACGCCCTTGACGTACGAGGGCACCGCGATCTCCAGCGACGTCTTGTCGTACCAGGCGCCGAGGTCCTCCAGCTGGTCCTTGTACTTCTTCCAGTACGAGGCGTGGGTGGTCGGCAGCCAGGCGTTGGTCTGCACGTCGATGTCCCCGCGGGCCTGCCCGGCGAACAGCGGACCGGCCTCCAGCGCCTGGACCTTGGGCTTGTAGCCGCGCTCCTCCAGGATCTCCTTCCAGAGGTAGGTGGTGGCCTTGCCCTCGTCCCAGTTGACGTAGCCGAGGCTGATCGGACGGCCGTTGCCGCCGCCCTGGGCAGCGTTCTTGCCGAACATGCCCATGCCGCCGGCGATCAGCGCGAGCACGACCACGCCGACCACGGCCACGGACGTGGCGGGCCGCCACTGCAGGAACTTCAGGCTGCCCAGCGACGCCTGGGCCTTGGCCAGCGCACGCCGGCCGAGCGGCGAGACCCGCTGGTTGAGGGCGCCGGTCATCCGGTCCAGGTACATGGCGAGGATGACCACCGCGAGGCCGGCCTCGGCGCCCAGCGCCACGTTGACCGAGCTGATCGCGTTGTAGACGGACGCGCCGAGACCGCCGCCGCCGACCATGCCGGCGATGACGACCATGGACAGCGCGAGCATGATGACCTGGTTGATGCCGGCCATGATGGTGGGCAGCGCGAGCGGCAGCTGGACGCGGAAGAGGGTGCGCCGCGGGTGGGTGCCGAACGCCTCGGCGGCCTCGACCAGTTCCTCGTCGACCTGCCGGATGCCCAGCTCGGTCATGCGGACCGCGGGCGGCATGGAGAAGACGATGGTGGCGACGATGCCGGGGACGACACCGAGGCCGAAGAAGAGGATGCCGGGGATCAGGTAGACCATCGCCGGCATGGTCTGCATCAGGTCCAGGACCGGGCGCAGCGCCCCGCCGACGAGCCGGCTGCGGGCCGCCCAGATGCCGAGCGGCACCGCGACCACGACGGTGATCAGGCAGGCCACCAGGACCAGCGAGAGCGATTCGACGGTCGGGCCCCACTGCTCGACCGAGTCGATCAGGGCGAACCCGAGGAAGGTGAGCACGGCGGCCGGCAGTCCGCGCAGCCACCAGGCGAGCACCGCGAAGATGCCGGCCAGCAGCAGCGGTTCGGGCCCGGCGAGGACCGTGTGGATCGCGTCGTAGAGGCCGTTCAGCACCTTCGTGATGAGGGTGAAGAGCCAGTCGAGGTGGTCGCGCAGCCAGTTGACGGCGTCATTGGCCCAGCTGCCTATCTGGATCCTAGGCACCGGCGATCACCTTGCCCTCGGCGTCGCCGTCACCGGGTTCGTCGTCACCCGTCTCCGCGGCGGTCTTCGTCGTCTCCACAGTGGTCTTCGTCGATTCCGCGGTGGTCTCCGCCGTCTTCGCGAGGGTCTTCACCGCGGGCTGGGCGGGGACGCCGGGAGCCGCCGGCTCCTGCTCCGCGCCCTGTTCGGCGGGCTCGCCGAGCACCGCGAGCAGCCGCTCGGCCGGTACGGCACCGATCACGGCGCCCTTGGCGTCGGTCACCGCCACGGGGACGCTGCTGGCCGAGCAGGGGGTGAACAGCTCCACCAGCGGGGTGTCGACGTCCACGGTGGCGGGCGCCGCGGCGCGGAACTCCGCGGCCGTACCGAGCGTGCCGCCCTCCGGCGTGCTGCCGCCGAGCACCGTGCCGACCTCGGCCATCACCGCGCCGGCGGTCAGCACCCGGCTGCGGTCCACGTCCTGGATGAAGGACGCGACGTAGTCGTTGGCGGGGCGCACGAGGATGTCCTCGGCGCTGCCGGTCTGCACGATCCGGCCGTCCCGCATCACCGCGATCCGGTCGCCGAGGCGCATCGCCTCGTTGAGGTCGTGGGTGATGAAGACGATGGTCTTCTTGAGGGTCTTCTGCAGTTCCAGCAGCTGGTCCTGCATGTCGCGGCGGATCAGCGGGTCCAGCGCGCTGAACGACTCGTCCATCAGCAGCAGGTCGGCGTCGGTGGCCAGCGCCCGGGCCAGGCCCACGCGCTGCTGCATGCCGCCGGACAGCTCGTCGGGCCAGGACTTCTCCCAGCCCTTGAGGCCGGTGAGTTCCAGTGCCTCGGTGGCCCGCCGCTCGCGCTCGGCGCGCGGCACGCCCTGGACCTCCAGCCCGTAGGCGGCGTTCTCCAGGACGCTGCGGTGCGGGAAGAGCGCGAAGTGCTGGAAGACCATGGAGATCTTCCGGGAGCGGACCGCGCGCAGTTCCTTGTCGCTGAGGGAGGTGAGGTCCTGGCCGTCGATCCGCACGCTTCCGGCGGTCGGCTCCAGCAGGCCGTTGAGCATGCGCAGCAGCGTGGACTTGCCGGACCCGGACAGGCCCATGACGACGAAGATCTGCCCCTCGTCCACCTCGATCGACGCATCGATCACGGCGGCGGTGGTGCCTTCGGCCCGCAATTCGTCCCGGCTCGCGCCGGCTTCGAGTCGGCGTACCGCGTCCTCGGGTCGTCTGCCGAACACCTTGTACAGGTGCTCGGCTTGCAGCCTGGACACATATACCTCTCTTGTCGCACGAGAAACGACCTGCCACCCCCGCCGGCAGGTCGTGGTGCGGGACGGGTTCGGCCCGTCGTTAACCGCTGGAAATGTTGAATCTCCACCGGGTCCGCTCCGGCTGCGCGTCTGCCCGCCTTTATGCGGCGCAAACACATCGGTGTGCCAGATCACATCGCGGCGACGATTGGGGCATACGGCATCATGCGGGGTGTGACTCGACGCCTGATGCTCCTCGACACCGCCTCGCTGTACTTCCGCGCCTATTTCGGGGTACCGGAATCGGTCAGGGCCCCGGACGGCACGCCGGTGAACGCGGTGCGCGGTCTGCTGGACTTCATCGCCCGGCTCGTCCAGGACCACCACCCCGACGACCTGGTCGCCTGCATGGACTTCGACTGGCGTCCCCAGTGGCGGGTCGATCTGATCCCCTCCTACAAGGCGCACCGGGTCGCCGAGGAGGCCCCGGCCGGCTCCGCCGAGCCCGACGAGGAGCAGATCCCCGACACCCTCTCCCCCCAGGTCCCCGTCATCGAGGACGTGCTGGACGCGCTCGGCATCGCCCGGATCGGCGCGGCCGGCTACGAGGCCGACGACATCATCGGCACGCTCGCGGCGCGGGCGGCGGGCCCGGTGGACATCGTCACCGGCGACCGGGACCTCTACCAGCTCGTCGACGACCGGCGCGGCATCCGCGTCCTGTACCCCCTCAAGGGCGTCGGCACCCTCCAGGTCACCGACGAGGCGTGGCTGCGCGAGAAGTACGGCGTGGACGGCCCGGGGTACGCCGATCTGGCACTGCTGCGCGGCGACCCCAGCGACGGCCTGCCCGGCGTCCCGGGAATCGGCGAGAAGACCGCGGCGAAGCTGCTGGCCACCTACGGGGACCTCGCCGGGATCATGGCCGCCGCGGAGGACCCCGCCTCGAAGGTGACCCCGGCACAGCGCGCCCGCCTGCTGGAGGCCCGCCCGTACGTCGCGGTCGCCCCGAAGGTGATCAAGGTGGCCGCCGACGTGCCCGTCCCGGACGCGGACCTCGCGCTGCCGGCGGAGCCGGCCGATCCCGAGCGCCTGGAGGCGCTGGCCGCGCAGTGGGGCCTGGGCGGCGCCCTGCAGCGGCTGCTCGTCACGCTCCGCCGGTGAACTACTGTTAGGTTAGGTATACCTAACAAGGCGGGTCCGTTTCTCCGGGCCCGCCGGCCACCACCGCGTCAGGGGAGATTGCCGTGGCAGCGACACGACCGTCCCGCAAGAAGCCCGCACTGCACCGCGCCCGGGTGCGGCGCACCGAGCAGCTCACCCCGCACATGGTCCGGGTGGTGCTGGACGGCGCGGGACTGGCGGAGTTCGCCGCGGGCGAGTACTCCGACCACTACGTCAAGCTGGTCTTCCCGCTCCCCGGCGTGGACTACCCGGAGCCGTTCGACATCGCGCGGATCCGCGCCGAGTTCCCGCGCGACCGCTGGCCCCGGACCCGTACGTACACCGTGCGCGCCTGGGACGCGGAGAGCCGCGAGCTGACCGTGGACTTCGTGGTGCACGGCGACGAGGGCCTGGCGGGCCCCTGGGCGGCGGCCGCGCAACCGGGCGACGAGATCTTCCTGCTCGGCCCCGGCGGCGCCTACACCCCGGACCCGGCGGCCGACTGGCACCTCCTGGCCGGCGACGAGAGCGCACTGCCGGCCATCGCCGCGTCCCTGGCACGGATCCCGGACGGCACCCCGGTGCACGCATTCATCGAGGTCGCCGGGCCCGAGGAGCGCCAGGAGCTGACCGTTCCGGCCGGTGCGCGGATCACCTGGCTGCACCGCGGCGACGCCCCGGTCGGCCGCCAACTGGTCGCCGCGGTACGGGACCTGGCGTTCCCGGCCGGCCGGGTCCAGGCGTTCGTGCACGGCGAGGCGGGCTTCGTGAAGGAGCTGCGCCGGCTGCTCCGCGTCGAGCGCCAGATCCCGCGCGAGGACCTGTCCATCTCCGGCTACTGGCGCACCGGCCACGACGAGGACGGCTGGCAGGCGTCCAAGAGCGACTGGAACCAGCAGGTCGAGGCGGAGCAGGAGACCGCCCCCGCGGCCGCCTCCTGACGCCACGTCAGCCTCTCCGCGCCCCCCCCCGCTCCACCGGCGGGCCCGCGACCGGACGTCCGCCACCGGATCCTCCGCCCCCGGGCCTGCCGACCGCCCCTCAGACCGTCTCCCCGCCCTCGTACCTGCGGGCCGAGGCGTCCACATGCGCCAGCCGGCGCAGCGCGCTCAGGACCGCGTCCCCGACCACGGTCCCCACCACCACGCTCTCCACCAGGCGGTCGACCTCCGCGTTGCGCCCCACCCATGCCAGGTCGGCGTCGGCCACCCGCTCGCAGGCGTCGGCGTAGCCTTCGAGGAGCTCCTCGAAGTCACCGTGGCCGAGGCCCTGGAGGGTGGCCAGCGCGACCGCCAGCGCCTCGACGGACGGGTTCTGCGGGGCGACCCGCCAGCCGCGCCGGCGGATCAGCCCCTCGACCGTGCGCCGCGCCTCCTCGATGCCGTCCGGCGCTGCGGCCTGCGGCGGGGCGATCGCCTCCTGCGCCGCGCCGAGGACCTTGTGTACCGGCTCCTCGGGTGCGTCGACGGCGGCCAGCACCTCCCGCACGGCCGCGACGGACAGCCCGCCGACGTCCATCAGCCCCCGGATCAGCCGCAGTCTGCGGACGTGACCGTCGTCGTAACGGGCCTGATTGGGGCTGGTCAGCCGGCCCGCGGGCAGCAGTCCCTCGCGGACGTAGTACTTGATCGTCGGTATCGCGACCCCGGTCGCACGACTCAGCTCCCCGATGCGCATCCGCACCCGCCGCCCTTTCCCGCGCCGGGGTCCGCCCCGCCGCCCTGTCCCCGGGCCCCCGCACACCCGGCCTTGCCAATTCCGCCCCCATCATAGATAGTCCAGCTATCAGATAGCGGAAAGCGCCACTATCCATTCTGTGGCCGCCGCCGGCCCACGCCTGGGCACCCGTGCGCCCGCGCACCGGTGCCATCCCTGGGGGGACCCATGTCCAGATACCGTTCACTGCTCGCCTTCTCCTGGGCGATGGCCGCGCTCGCGGCCGTCACCGCGGTCGGCCTGATCGTCGACGAACGGGTCGTGCTCGGGGCTCCGGTCTGGTTCAAGCCGTTCAAGTTCGCGGTGTCGTTCGCCGCGTACGGGCTGACGCTGGCCTGGATGCTCTCCCGGCGCCCCGCGCCCGGCCGGCTGGGCGACCGGGCCGCCCATGTGGTCGTGGTGTCCGGGCTGATCGAGATGGCCGTCATCACCGGCCAGGCCCTGCGCGGCCGGCGCAGCCACTTCAACGTCGAAACCCCGCTGGACCGGGGCCTGTTCATCGTGATGGGGCTGACCATCGTGGCCCTGTGGACCGCCACCCTCGTCATCGCGGTCCTGCTCTTCCGGGCCCGGCTCGGCGACCGGGCCACCACCTGGGCGATCCGCCTCGGCCTGCTGATCGCACTGGCCGGACTCGCGCTCGGCGGGCTGATGCTGATGCCCACCCCGGAGCAGCAGGCCGACGGGCTGCGCACCGCCGTCGGCGCGCACAGCGTCGGCGTCCCCGACGGCGGTCCGGCCATGCCGGTGACCGGCTGGAACACCACCGGCGGCGATCTGCGCATCCCGCACTTCGTCGGCATGCACGCCCTCCAGGCGCTGCCGCTCCTCCTCTACGGGATCGAGGCGCTGGCCGGACGGTTCGCCCGGCTGCGGGACGCACGGGTGCGGCTGCGGCTGGTCCTGGTCGCGGCCGGCTTCCTCACCGGACTGCTGGCCGTGGTCACCTGGCAGGCCCTGCGCGGCCAGGCCCTCGTGCGCCCCGACGCCGCAACACTCACCGCGCTCGCCGCCCTCGCGGCGGCCACCGGCCTCGCGACGTACGCGGCACTCCGCCGCCGCACCGCGACCCCGGCCCCCGGCCTCACCGCCCCCTCCCCCACCCTCACCACGGAGTCCCCCGCATGACCCCCAGCACCCTTTTCGATCTGGCCTTCCTGCTCGCCGCGCCGTTCTGGGCACTGCTGATCCTGGCCCCCGGCTGGCGCTGGACCGACCGGATCGCCGCCTCACCGCTCCCCATGGTCCCGGTCCTGGTCGTCTACCTCGCCCTGGCCGTCCCGGTGTTCCCGCACCTCTGGGCGGCCGTCAGCCACCCCGACCTCACCGGCTTCCAGGACCTGCTGCGCCTCGGCGGCGGGGCCGGGGCGATCTGGGCCCAGGTGATCGCCTGGGACCTGTTCCTCGGCCAGTGGATGTACCGCGAGGCCCGCACCCTGCGCCTCCACCCCCTCCTGATGGGCCCCCTGCTCCTCCTGACCGTCCTCCTCTCCCCGATCGGCGTGCTGCTCTTCCTCGCGATACGGGCGACGGTGGTGCGGCTGAGGAAGGGCGAGGGCGGCGTGGCGGGCCGGGCCGGCGCGGCAGGCTGACGAACATCCGCGGACGGTGACAGGGCCCGGACCGGCACAGAGCACACGCCGAGCCCGGGCCCGGACGCCCCCGCCTGCGCTGCGCCTGCCCCGGGCCTCTGCGACCTGGCGCCCACCGTCCGGCTCCTGCGCTCCCTGCCTGTCACCTGAGGACTGCTCAGGCGAACCACACGTGGCGGTGCGTGCCGGACTCCGCCGGGCGCGGCACTCGACGCGGAGGGGTACGACGGCTTCGACTGGATCTACGTCGCCCGGCCGGCGGACGGAACACCGTCCCCGCAGGCGGGCCCAACACCCGCTCCCCGTCCGGCAATTGGTTGACGGTGCAGGTATCCGTCTGTTCCACTGACCCCATGCGTCCTCTCACGCGGCTGGTCACCCGCGACCACATCGACTTCGGTCGGGTGTGGTCCGCCTCCTGTTGCCGCTGACTTCTCCGTGGCGCGGACCTTCCCTCCGCGATTCCCGGCGCCCCGGCGCGCCCGCCTACGAGAAGACGAGGCCCTACCCATGCCTGTCGAGTTCCTCGGCATTGCCGCGACCAACGACGGTTCCGAAGTCACCCCCCGCTCCGGTGCGTCCTTCGACAAGGACTACACCCTCAAGCTCGCCCGCGCCCACGAGGAGTACGGCTGGGACCGGGTGCTGTTCGCCTACGGCTCCGGCTCCCCCGACCCCTCCCCGGCCGCCGCCTATGTCGCCGCCCGCACCGACACCCTGCAGATCCTGGTGGCGCACCGCCCCAACGTCTCGTACCCGACCTTCGCCGCGAAGACGTTCGCCACGCTCGACCGGATCAGCGACGGCCGGCTCGCGGTGCACTTCATCACCGGCGGCAACGACCACGAGCAGCGGCGCGAGGGCGACACCCTGACCAAGGACGAGCGCTACGACCGCACCCGGGAATACATCCGCATCGTCAAGAAGATCTGGACCACCCACGAGCCCTTCGACCACGAGGGCACCCACTACCGCTTCCACGACTTCGTCTCCGACACCTTCCCCCTCCAACAACCGCACCCGCAGGTGTCGTTCGGAGGCTCCTCACCGGCGGCGTACGCGGCGGGCGGTGCCGAGGCGGACATCTACTGCCTGTGGGGCGAGCCGCTGGCGCAGACCGCCGAGCAGATCGCCTCGGTGAAGGCGGCGGCCCGGGCGGCCGGCCGCAGTGACGTCCCCAGGATCCAGGTCGCCTTCCGGCCGATCATCGCGCCCACCGAGGACCTGGCCTGGGAGAAGGCGCACCGCACCCTGGACCGGATCAAGGCGCGCAAGGCGGGCGGCGCGCTCAGCCGCCGCCACCCGCTGACCGGCCCGCAGAACGCCGGCTCCCAGCGACTGCTCGCGGTGGCCGCCGAGGGCGAGCGGCACGACCGGGCCCTCTGGACGCCGACCGCGGCCGAGACCGGCGGCGCGGGGAATTCCACCGCCCTGGTCGGTACGCCGGAGACCGTCGCCCAGGCCCTGCTCGACTACTACGACCTCGGCGTGGACATCCTCTCCGCACGCGGCTACGACCTGCTCGACGACGCCATCGACTTCGGTCGGTACGTCATCCCGCTGGTGCGCGAGGAGGTCGCCAAGCGCGACGCCGAGCGGGCGGCGACGGGCGCACGGCAGGCCTCGTAACCCCGGCGGACCGGCCCACGACGACGGCGCCGCACCCCCTCGGCGGGGGCGCGGCGCCGTCGTCCGTACGGCCCGTCAGCCGACCGAGGAGTACGCGACCACGCCGCGCAGCACACCGTCCATGGCCCGGCGGGCGTTCTTCGCCACCGAGCTGCCGGCCGGGGCGGCGGCCGCGATCTGGCCGAGGATGTCGACCAGTTGCTTGCACCAGCGGACGAAGTCACCGGCGGGCATCTCCGCCTCCCGGAGCACCTCGTCCAGGCCGAAACCGGCCGCCCAGCGATAGGCGGCCCAGGCGAAGCCGAGGTCCGGTTCGCGCTGGCCGACGCCCTCGGCCTGGTTGATCCGGTGGTCCTCCTCCAGGGCGTCCAGCCGGCCCCAGATGCGGACCATCTCGCCCAGCGCGTCCCGCGCCTTGCCGGCCGGCAGCTTGGGGGCCACCGCGTCGTCCGCCTGCCGGGCCTCGTACACCAACGCGGAGGCGCAGGCGGCGAGTTCGGCCGGGCCGAGGTCCTCCCAGACGCCGTCCCGCAGGCACTCGCTGGCCAGCAGGTCCAGCTCGCCGTAGAGCCGGGCGAGCCGGCGGCCCTCGTCGGTGACCTCGTCGCCTTCGAGGTAGCCCAGCTCGGTCAGCAGCGCACAGATCCGGTCGAAGGTGCGGGCGATGGTGTTCGTCCGGCCCTCGATGCGGCGCTCCAGCTGGCGGGTGTCCCGCTTGAGGCGGTGGTAGCGCTCCGCCCAGCGCGCGTGGTCCTCGCGCTCGTCACAGCCGTGGCAGGGGTGCGCACGGATCGCGGTGCGCAGCCGGGAGATCTCGCCGTCGTCGACCGCCGCGGACCGGGGCTTGCGGTGGCGCGACGGCACGATGTGCCCGGCCTTCGTGCGCAGCGCGGACGCCAGATCGCGGCGGGACTGCGGGCTGCGGGCGTTGAACGACTTGGGGATCCGCATCCGGTCCAGCGCCGTCACCGGCACCGGGAAGTCGATCGAGCCGAGCCGCTTGACCTGCCGCTCGGCGGTCAGCACCAGCGGTCGCGGGCCGTCCTGCGAGTCGAAGCCACGGTGGCCGTTGGTCCGGCCCGACGGCATACCGGGGTCGAGGACCAGCGCCAGGCCGGCGTACTTGCCGGTCGGCACATGGATCACATCGCCCGGCTTCAGCTTCTCCAGGGCCGCCGCGGCCGCCACCCGGCGCTGCGCGGCGCCCTGCTTGGCCAGCTCGGTCTCACGGTCCTTCAACTCCCGCCGCAGCCGTGAGTACTCCTCGAAGTCGCCGAGGTGGCAGGTCATCGAGGCGCGGTAGCCGTCCAGGCCCTCCTCGTTGCGCTGCACCTGCCGGGAGATGCCGACCACCGACTTGTCGGCCTGGAACTGCGCGAACGACATCTCCAGCAGCTCGCGCGAACGGTGCCGGCCGAACTGCGAGACGAGGTTGACCGCCATGTTGTACGACGGCTTGAACGACGACCGCAGCGGGTACGTCCGGGTGCCGGCGAGCCCGGCCAGCGCGGCCGGGTTCATCCCGCGCTGCCACAGCACCACCGCATGGCCCTCGATGTCGATGCCGCGGCGCCCGGCCCGGCCGGTCAACTGGGTGTACTCGCCGGGGGTGATGTCGGCGTGCTGCTCGCCGTTCCACTTCACGAGCTTTTCCAACACCACCGAACGGGCCGGCATGTTGATGCCCAGCGCCAGGGTCTCGGTGGCGAAGACGGCCTTCACCAGGCCCTTGACGAAGAGTTCCTCGACGACTTCCTTGAAGGTCGGCAGCATGCCGGCGTGGTGCGCCGCGATGCCCCGCTCCAGGCCCTCCAGCCATTCGTAATAGCCCAGCACATGGAGGTCGTCGTCCGGGATCCCGGCTGTCCGGGCCTCCACTATGCGGCGGACCTGTTCGCGGCCCTCCGCGTCGTTGAGCCGCAGCCCCGAATACAGGCACTGCTGGACGGCGGCCTCGCAGCCGGCCCGGCTGAAGATGAACGTGATCGCGGGCAGCAGGCCCTCGTTGTCGAGGCGGTCGATGACCTCGGGCCGGCTCGGCGTCCAGATCCGCGCCCGCTGCCGCCGCTCGCGCTCGCGGTCCGCCTCCCGCATCGTGCGGCCCCGGCGCTTGTCCCGGCCGAAGGTCGGCCGGCTGTTCTCCATCCGTGCGAGTCGTTCGAGGTCGGGATTGACCTCCCGGCGGCCGCCGTTGCCGCCGTCCCGCTCCTCGAAGAGGTCGTATATCCGGCGGCCGGCGAGGACGTGCTGCCACAGCGGGACGGGGCGGTGCTCGGAGACGATCACGGCGGTGTCACCACGCACCGTGTCGAGCCAGTCACCGAACTCCTCGGCATTGGAGACCGTCGCGGACAGCGAGACCAGGGTCACCGATTCGGGGAGGTGGATGATCACCTCTTCCCAGACGGCGCCGCGGAAGCGGTCGGAGAGGTAGTGCACCTCGTCCATGACGACGTACGCCAGGCCGATCAGCGACTGGGAGCCGGCGTAGAGCATGTTCCGCAGGACCTCGGTGGTCATCACGATCACCGGCGCCTCGGAGTTGACGCTGTTGTCGCCGGTCAGCAGGCCGACCTTCGCCGCGCCGTACCGCTTGACCAGGTCCTGGTACTTCTGGTTGGACAGTGCCTTGATCGGCGTGGTGTAGAAGCATTTGCGGCCCTGCTCCAGGGCCAGGTGGACGGCGAATTCGCCGACGATCGTCTTGCCGGATCCGGTGGGGGCGGCGACCAGCACGCCCTGACCGGCCTCCAGGGCCTGGCAGGCGTCGACCTGGAACGGGTCCAGCTCGAAGTCGTACAGCTCCCGGAAACCGGTGAGTGCGGTGGCCTGCTCGGCCGCCCGGAGCTTGGCGGCGGCATAGCGCTCAGCAGGGGACATGTCCTCGGTCATCGTGCTTACGAGCCTACCGGCCACCTCTGACAACGACCCGATCTTTATGTGCGGCCTTTACCGAGCGGGGACCCGGC
The DNA here is from genome assembly GCF_036352915.1 of Streptomyces bugieae. Taxonomy (NCBI): domain Bacteria; kingdom Bacillati; phylum Actinomycetota; class Actinomycetes; order Kitasatosporales; family Streptomycetaceae; genus Streptomyces; species Streptomyces bugieae. Next base: position 107,544 of record NZ_JAZBJP010000022.1, on the reverse strand, counting down.
GAGGAACGTTCCCGGCATGCGAAACGGCCCCGGCTCGAACCGAGCCCGGGGCCGTCACGGCATGTGAGGGGCCGTCACCTCACGTCACGTCGTCGAAACCACCGCGTCGTGGCCCTGCGCCGTCGTCCGGTTCGCCGCTCGCCTGCTCCGGCAGCATCCGCCCCGAGGACACCGACTCGATCTCCCCGACGTCCGACGGCGTCAGATCCAGCCGGGACGCCTCGTCGTCGCTCAGCCCCGCGTCCGGGTTGCCCAGCCGGCGGCGGCGGTCGTTGAAGAGGCAGATGCCGGCGGCGCCGAAGTACAGCACCACGATCGGGGCGGCCAGCAGGCTCATGGTCAGCGGGTCACCGGTCGGGGTGGCGATGGCCGCGAAGATCGTGATGCCGAGGACCATGAACCGCCACCAGCTCATGATCCGTCGCCCGGTGACCACCCCGCCGAAGTTGAGCAGCACCAGCAGCAGCGGAAGTTCGAAGGCGAGGCCGAAGACCACGATCATGCGCGTGACGATGTCGAAGAACTCGTCGGCCGGGAAGAGGTTGGCCCAGTCGTCCGGCGTCAGCCCGACCAGGGCGCCCGCCGTGGTCGGCAGCACCGCGTAGGCGAGGTAGGCACCGGCCAGGAAGAGCGGTACGCCGGCGCCGACGAAGCTCAGCGCGTACTTCTTCTCGTGCCGGTGCAGGCCCGGTGCGAGGAAGGCCCAGAGCTGGTAGAGCCAGATCGGGCTGGCACCGACGACGCCCACCGTGAGGGACAGCTTGAGCAGGATGGTGAACGGCGCCAGCAGACCGTTGGCGGTGACCTCGGCACACGGATGCGTCCGCGGAGCGGTCACGCTGCCGCGCCCGCAGCCGACCGCGTCGATGACCGGCCCCGTGATGAAGTGGGCGATGGCGTCGTACTGCCACATCGCGACGACGGTGACCACACCGATCGCCAGCACCGACTTCAGCAGCCGGTTGCGCAGCTCACGCAGATGCGCCGCGAGGGGCATCCGTCCCTCGGGGTCCTTCTCCTGCTTGCGGGCAGACTTGAGCAACCCACTTCCTCGTCTCGTGCATCAGCCGTTGCCGACCGGTTCGGTACGACTGGATCGTCCGTCGGGGGGCGGTGCGGGTCAGCCCTGCTTGGTCGTGTGGTTCGGCTCGGCGACCGGGCGCGAGCTGCTCACATCGCCCGGGGCGGCCTGGATCGTACGGGGCGCCTGCTGGGCGGCGTCGGTGGACGCCTCGGACGAGGTGGCCGCGGCACCGTCCGCCTCGCCGTCCTTCTTCATCGCCTTGGCCTCGCTCTTGAGGATCCGCGCGGACTTGCCGAGCGAACGCGCCATGTCCGGGAGCTTCTTCGCGCCGAACAGCAGCACGATAACGACGAGGATCAGGATGATCTCGGGGGCCCTCAGGTTGCTGAGCATGTGCGACTACCTTCTCGCCGGGGCGGCGTCTGCTGTGGTGCCTGCCGATGGGGTCGGACTGGCGTCCTGGTGCTCGATCGATCGTAACGTTCGGTGGTGAACGTCCGGCAATCCCCGTGCAACCTCCGGATTGCCACGACCGCCGCGCTCTTCGAACCGCGGAGGGAAGCCTACCTCTCCGCCCTGCCGTGCAGCAGGGCGCCGGCGTCCCGGGCGACGTCCGGGCGCCGGGCCCGCGGCCCCGGTGTCAGTCCCGGACCCGGTCCCGGCCGGTCTCGTACATCCGGGAGGCCAGCGGCACCGCCGCCCGTTCCAGGTCCTGGGCGGCCCGCTGGATCCGCTCCGACGCCGTGCCGACCTGGCGGGCCAGCCGGCGCACCTCGATGAAGACACGGACGGCGAGCACGCCCAGTACGGCGATCCCTAGGAAGCCGAGGGCGATGGCGATCATGGGCCAGAGCATGGGGCGAGCCTATCGGTCAGCCCGAGTGCAGCCGCAGCGTGCGCACCCCGCCGCCGGTCAGCAGCTCGACGATCCGCTCGCCGGCCGGCCGGCGCACCGCGCGCCGGCAGTCCGGGCAGGTGAAGGAGTAGAAGGTGGTGCGGCGGCTGCCGCCGATGGCCAGCCGGAACGCGTCCGAGGCCAGCTCGAAGCGGCCCCGGCAGTCCGGGCAGGCCGCCTTGAACAGCACCGGAGCGGTCACGTCCGCCGGGCCGGCGGTCGCCGTCCCGGTCGCCATAGTGGTCGTCATCCCTCGCTGCCTCCTCCTACTGGCCACGGCCCGCTCCCTCGGTCGCCGCGCGCGGTGGCCGGGCCGCCGCTCACTCGCCGTACGCCGCGAGCGCCTGCTCGGCGGCGCGCCGGGCACTGTCCGCCAGCGCCTGCGGCGCCACGATCCGGCCGTCCCGGCCCAGCCGCAGCGCCAGCCGCCGCAGCGAGGCCGGGTCGGGGGTGCGCAGGGTGATGCGCAGCCCGCCGTCGGGCAGCTCCTCGGCGCTGTCGTGCGGGTAGTACTCGGCGACCCAGCGGCCGCCCGGCCCGACCTCGATGGACACCTCGGGGTCCTCGGCGGCCGGCTGCACCAGGCCCTCGGACAGATCGCGCAGCTCGACCGGGGGCGGGTCGGCGGGCGCGTCCAGCAGCTTGATCTCGGCGACCCGGTCGAGCCGGAAGGTGCGCCGGGCCTCCGAGAGCCGGCACCAGGCCTCCATGTAGGTGTGGCCGACGGCGAACAGCCGGATCGGGTCCACCTCGCGCTCGGTCAGCTCGTCGCGGGCCGGGGAGTAGTAGCGCAGCCACAGCCGGCGCCGTTCGGCGATCGCCCGGTCGACGTCGGCGAACACCCCGCCCTCGGACTCGAAGGTCACCGAGAGCCGGGAGCTGGCGCCGGCCGCCTCACCGGCCGCCGCCTCCAGCTTGGCGGTGGCCCGCAGCAGCGCCTGCCGGTCGCCCTCCCGCAGCCCCGGGAGGGTGGCGACCGCGCGGGCCGCGACCAGCAGGGCGGTGGCCTCGTCGGCGGCCAGCCGCAGCGGTTCGGCGACGTCGTCGGGGTTGTGCCACCAGATGCGGTCGCCGTCGGTGTCGATGTCCAGCAGGTCGCCGCCGCGGAAGCTCGTGCCGCACATGGGCAGCACGTCGAGGTCGGCGATGAGCTCGTCCTCGGTGATGCCGAAGGCGCGCGCGACGTCGCCGACGCGGGCGCCGGGGCGCTCGCGCAGATACGTCACCAGCGACAGCATCCGGCGGGTCTGGTCGATCGCGTTCGTGGCCATGAGTGAAGCTCCCCGTCCCTCTCAGCCCTTGGCCACGGCGCGCAGCCGGTCGACGACGTCGGCGCGCAGTTCCGCGGGTTCCAGTACGACCACGTCGGGCCCGAACTCCACCAGCCAGGCGTCGAGTCCGTGGCCGTTGGGGATCTCCAGCTCGTCCCAGCCGTCGCCCAGGTCCCGGACACTCAGCGCGCGGGCCCGCAGCGGATAGCCGTGCTCGGCGCGGAGCTTGATCCGGGCGGTGCCGGTGGCGGTCTCGCCGGCCCAGCTCTCGACGGTCTCGCGGACGGTGACGTGGTCGGGCACCGGCGCGGTGAACTTCCCTTGCCGGGAACGGACCTTGCCGGTGATCCGGGAGAGCCGGAAGACCCGCTCGGCCTTGCGCTCGCGGTCCCAGCCGGCGACGTACCAGTGGCCGCGCCAGCACTCCAGGATCCACGGCTCGACCTGGCGCTGCTCGGGGCGGGCGGCATTGGACTTGCGGTAGTCGAAGACGACCGGGCGGCGGTCGCGGCAGGCCAGCATCAGCGGTTCGAAGGCGGCCTCGTGGGTGGGGATGCGGGGTTCGAGCGCGCTGTGCGGCTGCCCGGCGTCGTAGTCCTCGCCGTCCCCGGCCAGCGGCATCCCGGCCGCCCGCAGCTTCTGCAGCGCACCGCTGGCGGCGCCGGCCAGCCGGGCCTGCTGCCAGACCTTGGCGGCCAGCCCGAGGGCGGCGGCCTCCTCGGCGTCCAGGGTGATCGGGGGCAGCCGGTTGCTGTCGCGGCGGGCGAGGTAGCCGACCTCGCCGTCGATGCCCTCGACGGTCTCGATGACCAGGCCCAGCTCGCGCAGGTCGTCCTTGTCCCGCTCGAACATCCGGTTGAAGGCTTCGTCGCCGCTCGGGGTGCCGTTACCGGCCCCGAAGGCCTCGCGGTAGGCCTCGATGGACGAGCGGAGCTCGCGCTTGGTCAGCGGGCGTCGCGTCCCCAGCAGGCACAGCGCCAGATTCATCAGCCGCTCGGCCTTGGCAATCGCCATCGACGCCCTTTCTCGTTGAACTCCCGATCGTTGACCGTACCGCTCGGGGTGGTCAAGGTAAAAGCCGAGGGCCCATGGCCGAGGGCCCGCGCCATCAGGTGGCGCGGGCCCTCGGGTGCGTCGGCGGCCGTCCCGTCCGGGAGCGGCGGCGGTGTCAGACCGAGACCAGGTCGCAGACGAAGATCAGGGTCTCGTTGGGGGCGATCCGGCCGCCCCCGGCGCCGTGCGCGCCGTACGCCAGGTGCGGCGGGATGGTCAGCCGGCGGCGGCCGCCGACCTTCATGCCCTGGACGCCCTGGTCCCAGCCGGCGATGACCTGGCCGGCGCCGAGCTGGAACTGCAGCGGCTTGCCGCGGTTCCAGCTGGCGTCGAACTCCTCGCCGGTGCTGAAGGACACGCCGACGTAGTGGACGGAGACGGTGTCCCCGGCCTTGGCGACCGGCCCGTCGCCCTCCGTCAGGTCCACGATCTCGAGCTCGGTGGGAGCCGGGCCCTCAGGAAAGTCGATCTCGGGCTTGTCGATGCTCACTGATGTGCTCCTACTTGCGAATCTTTACGATTACCGGGCCAGTCTGGCAGATCTTGACGTCGCCGCTGGTCAGACGGTGCCGACGATGTCCACCGAGAAGACCAGGGTGTTCTTGGCCAGCTCGTGCTGCGGGCTCGCGCCGTAGCCCAGCTTCGGCGGGATGACGATCTCCACCCGGTCACCGACGTGCTTGCCGACCAGCGCCTTGTCCCAGCCCTGGACGACCTGCCCGGTGCCGATCTGGAACGCGGTCGCACCCCCGTGGTCCCAGGAGGAGTCGAACTTCTTGCCGTCCTCCCACTTCACACCGGTGTACTGCGCGATCAGGCCGTCGCCGGCCTTCACCTCGGGACCCTTGCCCTTGATCAGCACCTGCTGCTCCAGGCCCTTGGGCGCCTTCTCCCCCTTGGGGATGGTGATCTTCGCGGCCTTCTCGTCCGCCGCGGTCACCTCCGGCATCCCGCTCTCGGGGTCGGCCTGCTTGCCCTCGGCCTTCGCCTTCTTGTCGACCTTCTTCGCGCCGACCACGTCGACGACCCACACCAGGCCGTCCCCCGGCTTGATCCCGGACTGCGGGTTCAGGCCCGCGCCGATCAGCGCCTTGGCGGTGCCCTCGACCTCGAACCGGCTGCCGACCTTCTGCCCGGCGACCGCCGACATCACCTTCGGCGGCAGCATCTGCTGCGTCATCTGGTCGGTGACCTCGCTGACCACCTGGGTGCGCGGCGCGCCCGGCTTGGCGCCGGGCTGCGGCGTCCAGCTGCTGCCGAGGTTCTGGCCCTTCATGGTCTGCGCCGCGAAGTCCAGGCGGACCAGGTCGCCCTTCTTGACGGTCGCGCCCTTCCCCTGGACGAGGGTCTTGGTGACGGCCGTGTCGGACGGCTTGGCACCCTTCGGCACCGTGATCTTGGGCTGCGCCCCCGGCTTGCCCGTGACCTTCACGACGGCTTCGCCCGACGAGCCCTTGCCGTCGTCGGACCCGCAGGCGGCGGTGATCAGCAGCAGGGGCACGGTCAGCGCGGCGACGGCGGCGCGACGGGTGTGCTTCGGGAACGAGCGGGGGTGCGGGGTCCGTGCCCCGGAGAGATTCAGCATCAGTCCAACTCGGGCTCGTGGGGTGGTGGGCAATGCCCGCCACTCTACGACCTGATCCCGTGGACCTTTCCCGGCACAACACAGCAATGTGCCGGGAGCACTCGGCTCCCGGCACATCTCCGCATTCCCCGCGGGTCACATCCCGGCGATCAGCTTCTCCACCCGGTCGTCCACCGAACGGAACGGGTCCTTGCACAGGACCGTACGCTGCGCCTGGTCATTGAGCTTGAGGTGCACCCAGTCGACGGTGAAATCCCGGCGCTGTTCCTGCGCCCGGCGGATGAAGTCACCGCGCAGCCGGGCCCGAGTCGTCTGCGGGGGCACCGACTTGCCCTCGAAGATCTTCAAGTCATTGCAGATCCGCGCGGCTTGACCCTTCCGCTCCAGGAGGTAGTAAAGCCCCCGGCGGCGGTGAATGTCGTGATACGCGAGGTCTATCTGCGCCACTCGTGGGTGGGACATCGTGATGTTGTTCTTCGTGCGGTACCGCTCGATCAGCTGATGTTTCATCACCCAGTCGATCTCGGTCGAGATGCGGTCCAGTTCCTGGTCCCGGATCGCCTCCAGGGTGCGGCCCCACAGTTCCAGTACGCGCTCCACGAGACCGGTGCGGATTCCGCGGCGGTCGCAGAAATCCACCGCCTTTTCGTAGTACTCCTGCTGGACTTCGAGCGCCGAGGCCTCCCGCCCGCTGGCCAGCCGCACCTTGCGCTGTCCGGTGGTGTCGTGGCTGACCTCGCGGATCGCGCGGATCGGATTCTCCAGCGTCAGATCGCGCATGACCGTGCCCGCCTCGATCATCCGCAGAACGAGGTCCGTGGCGCCCACCTTGAGCATCATCGTCGTCTCGGACATGTTCGAGTCGCCGACGATGACGTGCAGCCGGCGGTAGCGCTCGGCGTCCGCATGCGGTTCGTCACGGGTGTTGATGATCGGGCGGGAGCGGGTGGTCGCCGAGGAGACGCCCTCCCAGATGTGCTCCGCGCGCTGGCTGACGCAGTAGACGGCGCCCCGCGGCGTCTGCAGGACCTTGCCCGCGCCGCACAGCAGCTGGCGGGTGACCAGGAACGGAATGAGGATGTCCGCGAGCCGGGAGAACTCGCCGTGGCGGGCGACGAGGTAATTCTCGTGACAGCCGTAGGAGTTTCCCGCCGAATCGGTGTTGTTCTTGAACAGATAGACGTCGCCCGCGATTCCCTCCTCATGCAGGCGGCGCTCGGCGTCGACGAGCAGGCCTTCGAGAATGCGCTCACCGGCCTTGTCGTGAGTGACCAGCTCGGTCACGTTGTCGCACTCGGGAGTTGCGTATTCCGGGTGCGAGCCCACGTCCAAGTACAGGCGGGCGCCGTTCCGCAGGAAGACATTGCTGCTGCGGCCCCATGACACGACACGGCGGAAGAGGTACCGCGCCACTTCGTCAGGCGACAGTCGGCGCTGTCCCCTGAACGTGCACGTGACGCCGTACTCGTTCTCCAGCCCGAAAATGCGGCGGTCCATGACTGAACATTACGCCTGATGGCCTGCTCTGAAACCGGGTTCGGCGGCCCCGTTTCGATCATTTTCCGCCGGGGTCGCACCCGCCGTAGGCCGCCCGGGCTCCCCGAGAAATCGCTTCGTCGACAAAAGGACGAGCAGCGCGGCGAGTCCGCCCGCCCCGGCCACCGCGAAGCCGGCCTGCGCGCCGCCGCCCTCCACGGCCGGGCCCGCCACCGACGCACCCACCGCCGAACCGACCCCGAAGGTCGTCACCAGCCACGAAAACGCCTCCGTGACCGTGCCTTTGGGCGCATGCCGGTCCACCACCACGAACGCACAGGCCAGCGCCGGCGCCAGGAACACCCCGGCGACACCGGTCAGCGCGGTCATCCCGGCCACGCCGGGGACCAGGACCAGCGGCAGATACCCCAGCGCCAGCAGGCCGATCAGCAGCCGCAGCCGGTTCTCCGGGTGCCCCGGCCAGTCCCGCGCCCCGTAGACCAGCCCGCCGGCCAGCGCCCCGGCGCCCAGCGCGGAGAGCAGATAGCTGGAGACCATCCCGCCGCCGTGCTCGTCCGCGTACGCCACCGCCGCGACCGCGATCGACCCCAGCGCCAGGCCCACGAAGAAGAACGCCCCGATCAGGACCAGCATCCCGGCCGACCGCAGCGCGCCCAGCCAGTGCGCCTCGCGCGGGCCGCTGCGCCACTGCCGGGAGGGCGGTGAGACGACGACCGAGAGCGCGCCGAGCACCCCCATCGCGTTGATGACCAGCAGTGCGGCCCCCGCCGACCACGCCGCCACGCACAGCGTCACCAGCAACGGACCCACCGCGAACATGACTTCCTGCGCCACCGCGTCCAGCGCGTAGGCGGCGTGCACCCGGTCCGCGCGCTTCAGGACGCCCGGCCACAGCGCCCGCAGCCCGCCCTCCAGAGGGGGCGTGAAGAAACCGGCGATCACCATGGCCGCGTAGGCGAGCCACAGCACGTCCAGGCCGACGGCCGCCAGCAACGCCATGCCGAGGGCGGAGAGCACCGACGCGGGCAGCATCACCCGCGGCTGCCCGTAGAGGTCCACGGCCCGGCCGAGCAGCGGCTGGCCGATCGCGTTGCACACGCCGTAGACCGCCGAGAGTGCGCCGGCCAGGGCGTAGCTGCCGCCCTCGGCCCGGGCGAACAGCACCACCGCCAGCGCGGCGGTGGCGTTCGGCAGCCGGCCGACCAGCGTCCCGGCCAGCAGCCGGGCCGCATGCCGGGTTCTCAGCAGCTCCGCATACCCCGCGGCCATTCCCGCCCCTTCCTGTCAGGTCCGGCCCGGACGGCCGTGTTACGTATAACTTCCACCGTCATACGTACCATGGCGGCAACCCGCGGTCCACCCCGCAGCGCCCGAGTGAGGAGCGAGACACCCCGTGACCAGCCAGAAGGCCACGACCCCCGGCCGGCGCCCGGCCGCCGCCCGCACCACCAGCCGCGATGTGGCCCGGGCCGCCGGTGTCTCCCAGGCCGCCGTCTCGCTCGTCCTCGGTGACAAATGGCGCGGCCGGGTCTCCCCCGGGAAGGCCGAGGCGGTCCGCGCGGCCGCCCGCGAGCTGGGCTACCGCCCCAACCTCGCCGCCCGCAGCCTCCGCATGGGCCGCACCCGCACCGTGCTCCTCGTCGTCCCCGCCCTCACCACCGAATTCTTCGCCCGGGTCTACACCGGGGCCGCCCGGATCGCCGCCGACCACGGCTTCGGCGTCGTCCTCTACCCCTCCCCCGAGGGCATCGGCCCCGCCCGCGACCCCTTCGACTCCGCGGCCGCCACCCTCGACGGAGTGATCGCCTCCTCCATGGCCGCCGAGGCCCTCACCCCCCTGCGCGCCGCCGACCTCCCCCTGGTGATGCTCGACAGCGACCCCGACGACGCGCGCGCGACCGCCACCGTCAACCTCGACATCGCCGCCGGCGCACGGCAGTTGACCGGCCATCTGACCGCGCTCGGGCACCGCCGCATCACCCACCTCGCCGCCGACGTCCGCTCCTGGACCTTCGAGGTACGCGCCCGGGCCGTCACCGAGGCCCTCGACGCGGTCCCCGGCACGCTGCTGCGCCGGCAACCCACCGCCCTCGGCGTCGACGCCGGTCTGCGGGCCGCACACGCCGCGCTGGCCGGCCCCGGCCCCCGCCCCACCGCCCTGCTCTGCGACGACGACATCATCGCCGCCGGCGCCTGCAAGGCCGTCCGCCGCCTCGGCCTGCGCGTCCCCGAGGACGTCTCGGTGACCGGCTTCGACGACCTCGCCCTCGCGGTCGCCGTGGAACCCGAGCTGACCACCGTACGGCTGCCCGCCGAGGAGTTCGGCGAGGCCGGGATGCGCGCCCTGATGGCCGTGCTCGACGGCCGCCCCGCGCAGGAACCCACCCTGCCGGTCGAACTGGTCCCCCGCGGCTCCACCGCCCCGCCGCCGGCCGGCGCCGGAAACGCGGCGCGCCCCGGCGGGGAGTGACCCCACCGGGGCGCGCACACCGGGCAGCCGCCCGGAAACCGTCCTTACAGCAGCGGTTCGCCGTCCGGACCGTCCTTGCCCTTGACGTTCTTGACGTCCTTGTCCGTGGCACCGCCCTTGGTGCCCTTGCCGCCGGCGTCCTCCGCGGTGGCCCCGGACTCCCCGGCACCGGCGTCCGCGTCCGCCGCCGGCTCCTCGGCGCCCGCCGGACCGCTCTCCTCCAGGAGGCGGGACAACTGGCGGCCCAGGATCCGCTTGAACTTGCGCTGCTGCGGCCGCGTACGGTCCAGCGTCGCCACCTCCAGCTGCTCCGCGGTCAGCCGGCGCTCGCCGCCGTTGTTGTCCCGCGACAGGGACTCCACGGCCAGCTTCAGCGCCTCCGACAGCGTCATGCCGTCGCGGTGCCGCTGGTCCAGATAGCTGCTGATCTGGTCCGCGTTGCCGCCGACCGCCACCGAGCCGTGCTCGTCGACGATCGAGCCGTCGTGCGGCAGCCGGTAGATCTGGTCCTCCTCGGGGGCACTGCCCACCTCGGCGACGATCAGCTCGACCTCGTACGGCTTCTCGGCGGCGCTGGAGAAGATCGTGCCGAGCGTCTGGGCGTAGACATTGGCGAGACCGCGCGCGGTCACGTCCTCGCGGTCGTAGGTGTAACCCCGCAGATCGGCATAGCGCACCCCGCCGATCCGCAGATTCTCGAACTCGTTGTATTTCCCGACCGCCGCAAAGGCGATCCGGTCATAGATCTCGCTGACCTTGTGCAGGGCCCGGGAGGGATTCTCGGCGACGAAAACCACGCCGTCGGTGTACTGCAGCACCACGACGCTGCGGCCGCGCGCAATGCCCTTGCGGGCGTATTCGGCGCGGTCGGCCATGGCCTGCTGGGGTGAGACATAGAACGGCGTCGACACCGGCTATCCGTCCCTTCCTGTCAAAAGCTCTCTCAGTGGCGGCATTGCGGAACGTCCGTCCCGTCAGAGCAGCGCGGCCCGCGGGCCGTCGGGCTGCTGGAGGCGGCGCTCGTGAATGGCACGGGCGATGTCCGCGACCTCCCCGTCGGCCAGCTTCCGGAAGCCCTCGTCGGTGATCACCGTGACGATCGGGTAGATCCGCCGCGCCATGTCGGGCCCACCGGTCGCCGAGTCGTCGTCCGCCGCGTCGTACAGGGCCTGGACGACCGCGGTGGCGGCCTGACTCTCCGTGAAGTCCTCCTGGTAGAGCTTCTTCAGCGCGCTGCGCGCGAAGACCGAGCCGGAGCCGGTCGCGGCGAAGCCCTGCTCCTCGGAGCGACCGCCGGTGACGTCGTACGAGAAGATCCGGCCCTTCTCGCGGTCGAGGTCGTAACCGGCGAAGAGCGGCACCACGGCCAGTCCCTGCATCGCCATGCCGAGATTGCTGCGGATCATCGTCGACAGGCGGTTCGCCTTGCCCTCCAGGGAGAGTTGGGCGCCTTCGACCTTTTCGAAGTGCTCCAGCTCCAGCTGGAACAGCTTGACCATTTCGACGGCGAGACCGGCGGTGCCGGCGATACCGACCGCGCTGTATTCGTCGGCCGGGAAAACCTTCTCGATATCACGCTGCGCAATGACATTGCCCATCGTCGCCCGCCGGTCGCCGGCCAGCACCACTCCCCCGGGGAAGGTCGCCGCCACGATCGTCGTGCCGTGCGGCGCCTCGATGGCCCCCTGCACCGGCGGCAACGGGCGGTTGCCCGGCAGCAGATCGGGTGCGTGCGCACCGAGAAAGTCCATGAACGACGAGGATCCAGGCGTCAGGAAGGCAGCTGGTAGACGCCCGGTGCTTCGAGTATTGGCTTCCACACGTTTCCTTCCGGATATGCGATGGCCCTGCGGAGTGCGCCCGGGTCATCCCTCAACTTGCCGAGTGCCGAGTTGCAGTTGATGCACGGTACGTCCCGGACCTTACCCGGCTCGTGGGTGTGATCCACATGCTGATCGTTCTGCCGCGGGCCGGGACCGGGGCGAAGCGTGCGCGCGGTCCGGCCGGGCCGCACCGCGCGCAGCGCTTCGCACGCTGTTCATCCGTCGCTCACCCACCCCGCCACCTTCGATGCGAAGGCTAAGGTGGTCTACTCTCCGCCCTTTTGCACGAAGGAACGCACGAAGTCCTCAGCATTCTCCTCGAGGACGTCGTCGATCTCGTCCAGGACGGAGTCCACGTCGTCGCTCAGCTTCTCCTGCCGTTCCTTGAGGTCCTCGGAGACCTGCGCGTCCTGCGCCTGCTCCTCGACCTCCTCGGTGGAACGGGTGGCCTTTGCCTGTCCGCCGCCGCTGTCCTTGGTCGCCATATCCCTCACCCCGCTCGGTTTGCCCCGCTCGATGTGACCTTCAAGATCCGACCCTACAAGCAGGGTCCGACATCGGCCCTGCTGTTTGCTGCAACGCCCGGTGGTCACCTCGATGATTCCCGTACCGCGACGATTTCAGCCGTGAATCGGCCGGCGATCGCCGCGGATTCTGTCGTGCACCTGCCGTTCCTCAGCGGCCGGACAGCGTCCTCACCAGCTCCTCCGCGGTCCGGCAGCGGTCGAGCAGCTCCTTGACGTGCTTACGGGTGCCGCGCAGCGGCTCCAGGGTGGGGACCCGCTGCAGGGAGTCGCGGCCGGGGAGGTCGAAGATGACCGAATCCCACGAGGCGGCGGCGACGTCGTCGGCGTACTGGTCCAGGCAGCGGCCCCGGAAGTAGGCCCTGGTGTCCTCCGGAGGCTTCTGCTGGGCCCGCTGGACCTCGGGCTCGTCCAGGAGGCGCTTCATCTTGCCGCGGGCCGCCAGACGGTTGTACAGGCCCTTCTCGGGCCGTACGTCGGCGTACTGCAGGTCGATGAGGTGCAGCCGGGCGGCGTCCCAGTCCAGACCGTCACGGCGGCGGTAGCCCTCCATGAGCTCCCGCTTGGCCACCCAGTCCAGCTCGCCCGAGAGGCTCATCGGGTCGTTCTCCAGCCGGCCCAGCACGTCCTCCCACCTGGTCAGGACGTCCTTGGTCTGCTCGTCCGCATCCGCTCCGTAACGGTCCTCCACGTATTTGCGGGCCAGCTCGAAGTACTCCATCTGGAGCTGGACGGCGGTGAGCGTGCGGCCGCTGCGGAGGGTGATCAGGCGCTGCAGTGTGGGGTCGTGCGAGACCTGGTGGAGGGTGCGGACGGGCTGCTCGACGGCCAGGTCGACGGCGATGAAGCCGTCTTCGATCATGGACAGGACGAGGGAGGTGGTGCCCAGCTTGAGGTACGTCGAGATCTCGGAGAGGTTCGCGTCGCCGATGATCACGTGCAGCCGGCGGTATTTCTCGGCGTCGGCGTGCGGCTCGTCGCGGGTGTTGATGATGGGCCGCTTGAGGGTCGTCTCCAGGCCGACCTCCACCTCGAAGTAGTCGGCGCGCTGGCTGAGCTGGAAGCCGTGCTCGTGGCCGTCCTGGCCGATACCGACCCGTCCGGCGCCGGTGACGACCTGGCGGGAGACGAAGAACGGGGTCAGGTGGCGCACGATGTCCGAGAACGGGGTCTCCCGTTTCATCAGGTAGTTCTCGTGCGTGCCGTAGGAGGCGCCCTTGTTGTCGGTGTTGTTCTTGTAGAGGTGGATGGGCTGGGCGCCGGGTACCTGGGCGGCCCGCTCGGCGGCCTCGGCCATGATCCGTTCGCCGGCCTTGTCCCACAGGACGGCGTCGCGGGGGTTGGTGACCTCGGGGGCGCTGTATTCGGGGTGTGCGTGGTCGACGTAGAGCCTGGCACCGTTCGTGAGGATCACATTGGCCAGGCCGATGTCCTCGTCCGTGAGCTGGCTGGCGTCGGCGTTCTCGCGTGCGAGGTCGAAGCCGCGGGCGTCCCGCAGCGGGTTCTCCTCCTCGAAATCCCAGCGGGCACGGCGTGCCCGGTGCATCGCGGCCGCGTAGGCGTTGACGACCTGGGATGAGGTGAGCATGGCATTGGCGTTCGGGTGGCCGGGGACGGAGATCCCGTACTCCGTCTCGATTCCCATTACTCGCCGTACGGTCATGCGGCCCTCCTTGCCCGGCGGCGCCCCCGGATGGGGTCGGCGCTCAAGTACCGCTGCGCTTCCGTTCCGCGTGCGTGCCCCACGCCCGCACAGCGTGACGCAGCGGTACCGAAGAGCCTAGAACGCCTTTGCGGCGCTGGGGAGATCATTACAGTCATTGCTCCAGTCCGGTTTTCCCTGGTCCATCGCTCTGAAATGGGGCGGCTGCGGCGTCCCCGGAAATGCGTCCGGCTGCGGACGCCCCGTGCAGGACATCCGCAGCCGGAGAGCGGTGTTACAGGTATTGGCCGGTATTCGCCACCGTGTCGATGGAGCGACCGGTGTCGGCGCCTTGTTTTCCGGTGACCAGAGTGCGGATGTATACGATCCGCTCGCCCTTCTTTCCGGAGATCCGGGCCCAGTCGTCCGGGTTCGTGGTGTTGGGCAGGTCCTCGTTCTCCTTGAACTCGTCCACGCAAGCCTGGAGGAGGTGGGAGACCCGTAGACCCTTCTGATTGTGTTCGAGGAAGGCCTTGATGGCCATCTTCTTTGCTCGTCCTACGATGTTTTCGATCATCGCACCGGAGTTGAAGTCCTTGAAGTAGAGGACTTCCTTGTCACCATTGGCATAGGTGACCTCCAGGAAGCGGTTTTCCTCGGATTCCGCGTACATCTGCTCGACGACCGACTGGATCATCCCGCTGACCGCGGCCTTGCGCGAGTCGCCGTGCTCGGCGAGGTCGTCGGAGTGCAGCGGGAGGTTTTCCGTGAGGTACTTCGAGAAGATGTCCTTGGCGGCTTCCGCGTCCGGGCGCTCGATCTTGATTTTCACGTCGAGACGGCCGGGCCGCAGAATCGCCGGGTCGATCATGTCCTCCCGGTTGGAGGCGCCGATCACGATCACGTTCTCCAGGCCCTCGACGCCGTCGATCTCCGAGAGCAGCTGGGGGACGATGGTGTTCTCCACGTCCGAGCTGACGCCGGAGCCGCGGGTGCGGAAGAGCGAGTCCATCTCGTCGAAGAAGACGATGACGGGCGTGCCCTCGCTCGCCTTCTCCCGGGCCCGCTGGAAGACCAGCCGGATGTGCCGCTCGGTCTCACCGACGTACTTGTTGAGCAGCTCGGGGCCCTTGATGTTGAGGAAGAAGCTCTTCCCCGCGGGCTGCCCGGTCACCTCGGCGACCTTCTTGGCAAGGGAGTTGGCGACCGCCTTGGCGATGAGCGTCTTGCCGCAGCCGGGCGGGCCGTAGAGCAACACGCCCTTGGGCGGGCGGAGTTCGTGCTCCTTGAAGAGGTCGGGGTAGAGGTACGGAAGCTCGACCGCGTCCCGGATCAGCTCGATCTGGCCGCCCAGACCGCCGATCTTGGTGTAGTCGATGTCCGGGACCTCTTCGAGGACGAGTTCCTCGACCTCGCTCTTCGGGATGACTTCGTAGACGTAGCCGGAGCGCGGTTCGAGAAGCAGGGCGTCGCCGGGGCGGATGGTGGTGTCCAGCAGCGGCTCGGCGAGCCTCACCACCCGCTCCTCGTCGGTGTGCCCGATGACCAGGGCGCGCACGCCGTCCTCAAGGATCTCCTTGAGGGTGACGATGTCGCCGGCGCTCTCGAACTCCATGGCCTCGACCACATTGAGCGCTTCGTTGAGCATGACCTCTTGGCCGCGCCTGAGGTCCTCGGTCTCCACGCTCGGGCTGACATTGACCCGGAGTTTTCTGCCTCCGGTGAAAATGTCGACCGTGCCGTCCTCGTTCGCCTGCAGGAAGACACCGAAGCCGGCCGGCGGCTGTGCGAGCCGGTCGACCTCTTCCTTGAGGGCGACGATCTGGTCGCGGGCCTCGCGGAGCGTATTGGCGAGACGCTCGTTCTGCGCCGAGACGCCGGCCAGGTTGGTCTGCAGCTCGACGATCCGCTCTTCGAGAATCCTCGTGTGACGCGGAGAGTCGGCGAGCTTGCGTCGCAGGACGGCGATCTCCTGCTCGAGATAGGCAACCTGGCCGGCGGGATCTTCAGACCCCCGCCCCGGCCGGATGCCGCGGTTGATGTCGTCGTCGTGGGCTGCCACGGTCCTCACCTCCTCCAAGGAGCTGGACGCTTCCTGACCCTACCTGGGCCGGTGCAGGTTGAAACCCCTAGATCGAAAAGACTGTCGGGGTGTGTCCGATCTTCACCCTTGCGCACGTCCTCCCGCCAAGGGAATACCCACCCATCAACATCGGAAAGCGAGCGGTTGTATCGTCGAGTCGGTCAACACCCGTCAGGGCTGGCGCCACTTAGACAAAAACGGTTCACGTACGCAGGAACGGCAGGCGAGATGACCGCGCAGGACGAAGCCCCAGAGCTGGAAGTCTGGATCGACCAGGATCTCTGCACCGGGGACGGCATCTGTGCGCAGTACGCGCCGGAGGTCTTCGAGCTGGACATCGACGGCCTGGCCTATGTGAAGAGCGCCGATGACGAGCTCCTCCAGGAGGAGGGCGCCACAACGCCCGTCCCGCTGAAGCTGCTCGCCGACGTCCGGGACTCGGCGAAGGAGTGCCCCGGGGACTGCATCCACGTGCGCCGGGTCAGCGACCGCGTCGAGGTCTACGGCCCGGACGCCGAGTGAACCGACGCTGAGTGAACCGGAGGAAGCGGAAAGCTCCCTCCGCATACCTGCTGTAGCGGCTCAGGCACCCTTGGTGCCCGCCGCGGCGGGCAGTTCGGTCTGGATGAACTTCCCGTCCCGCCATTGCCATTTGACGCTCTTGTGCACGTCGGGGCAGCAGCGCGGCACGTTCAGGTCGGAGTAGCCCAGCAGCCCCGCCGCGATCACCTCGTCCTTCACCACCAGGGACTGGACGCTGAGCTGCTGGGCGGGGGCGACCAGGGTCGCCACGATGCGCGGGGCGGCCTGCGGGTCGGTGGGGTGGGCGAGGACGTAGACGCCACTGGGCGGGGTGCCGGTGTCGCTGTGGCAGCGGACCACGGCGACCGTCTCGGACGTGCCGTCGCCGTCGAGGTCGCCGGACGCCTTCTTGACCACCTCGGAGCGGTTGGGGCCGCAGGTGACGGGGAACGTGACCTTGCCGGGATCGGGGGCGGAGGAGTGCCGGCCGGCCTGGGCGTTGCGGGAGGTGGTGGCCGTGGCGTCGGGGGGCTGGACGAAGGACGCGGCCGCGACGACCGCCGAGAGGGCGGTGGCGGTGGCGAGCCAGTGCATGGGGCGCGGCTGGGTGTGCAAGAGGTCCTGGCCTGCCATGGGCTGCACGCGGGGTAACTCCTGTGAAGTGCTGTGCCGGTGGGAGTGCCCAGCATCGTTCCACAGGACAGGGCGGCAAGGAACCAGCGGGACCGGAGTTTTCCGGGTTTCCCGTAGGGGTTCCGTAGGGGATCCGTAACGGTTGCCGTAGGGGGGTCCCTTAGGGGTCGCGCGAGCCCCTGACCGGTGAACGGAGGGGGGACGGTGGGGGTTCCCGGGGGTGCCGTGGCCGGGGACGGGAGGCGGCGGTGCCAGCGGTTCCCCGGGGGCGGGGCGGTCGTTCCTGGGGGGTGGGGAACGGGAGGCGCCGCCGGCGGGTTCCGGTGGGGAACTCGGCGGCGGCGCCCAGGGGTTCGGTGGCCGGTTGCGGGCGGCCGGTGACGGTGTGTGGAGGTTGTCGGCGGGGCCGGCGGCGGGTCAGGCGCCGTCGGTGGGCTCGTCCGTGGCGGCCGGGCCCTTGTCCTTGCCGGCTGCCTTCTCGCGGCCGCCCGGGCCGGTGTAGTCCTCACCGTACGCGCCCTTGGCCGGGCGGCGGCGGCGGAGCGGGGGCTCCACGCCGTCGGCGAGGCGGCGGGCGGTGAGCAGGAAGCCGGTGTGGCCGATCATGCGGTGGTCGGGGCGGACCGCGAGGCCCTCGACGTGCCAGGTGCGGACCATGGTTTCCCAGGCCGACGGCTCGTTGAAGGTGCCGTGCTCGCGGATCGCCTCGACGGTGCGGGCCAGCTGGGTGGTGGTCGCGACGTAGGCGCAGAGGATGCCGCCGGGCACCAGGGCCTTGGAGACGGCCTCCAGGCACTCCCAGGGGGCGAGCATGTCCAGGATGACGCGGTCGACGTCGGTGTCGGAGAGATTGTCCTGGAGGTCACCGACGGTGAGCGTCCACGCCGGGTGCGGGCCGCCGAAGTAGCGCTCGACGTTCTGCGTGGCGATCTCGGCGAAGTCGGCGCGGCGCTCGTAGGAGTGCAGCATGCCGTCGTCGCCGATGGCGCGCAGCAGGAAGCTGCTGAGCGAGCCGGAACCCACCCCCGCCTCGACGACGCGGGCGCCGGGGAAGATGTCGGCCATCGCCAGGATCTGCCCCGCGTCCTTGGGGTAGACCACGGCGGCGCCGCGGGGCATGGACAGGACGTAGTCGGGGAGCAGCGGGCGCAGCGCGAGGTAGGCGACGTTCCCGGTGGTACGGACAACGCTGCCCTCGGGAGCACCGATCAGCTCGTCGTGGGGGAAGGCTCCCTTGTGGGTGTGGAAGCTCTTGCCCTCTTCGAGCGTGAAGGTGTAGTGGCGTCCCTTGGGGTCGGTGAGCTGGACCTGGTCCCCGACCTTGAAGGGCCCGCGACGGCGGGCGGCACCGGTCGGTTCGGACATGTGACCAGCCTACCGGGCCGTGGGGCCGCCACTGACCACGGGCGAGTGGGGCACCGGCCGCGGCTCGGGGGCGGGCGGAGCCCTAGTTGGGGCGCGCCATCGCCGAGACGAAGGCGCGCTCGACGTCGGCGGTGGAGAGGACGCCGTAGATCTCGCCGGTCCGCTCGACGACGAGGTATTCGGTGGCGGGGGTGGCGCGGAGGTATTCCAGCAGGTCCTCCCCGGCGAGCTCGGCGGAGACCCGCATGCCGTCCTTGAGGTCCTGGGCGAGGGTGCCGACGGGGACCCAGGGGCGGCGGTGGTCCGGGACGCCGACGATGGCGGCCTCGCGGACGAGGGCGGTGGGCATGCCCTGGGGGTCGACGACGACCAGGGCGCGGGCTCCCGCGTCGTTGGCACGGCGCAGGGCCTCGGAGAGCGGGGTGGCGGTCTCGACGGGCACCGCGCGCCGGGTGAGGGTGCGGGCGGTGAGCTCGGGGAGGCGTTCGCGGAGCCGGGCCATGCGCAGGCTGTTGCCGGCGCCGGTCCAGATGATGGCGGCGAGGATCGCGGCGAGCAGGGCGTCGGTGAGGGAGTCGGCGTCGCCGATCTCGGGGCGGGCGTTGCCGAGGGCGCCGGTGTGGGTGAGCAGCGGCAGGCCGATGAGGACGGTGACGGCGAGGGCGCGGCCGACCCAGGCGGCGGCGATGGTGCCGCTCATCGGCCTGCCGGTGATCTTCCAGACGACGGCGCGGAGCATCCGGCCGCCGTCCAGGGGCAGGCCGGGCAGCAGGTTGAAGAGCGCGACGATGAGGTTGGAGATCATCAGGCCGGCGAGCAGGACGCCCGGGACCGTGCCCGGTTCGACCAGCTGCATCCCGGCGTAGAAGACGGCGGCGAGGACGAGGGAGAGCAGCGGGCCGACGAAGGCGAGGACGAATTCCCGGCCGGGGCTCTCGCTCTCCTTCTCGATCTCCGAGACGCCGCCGAAGAACTGGAGCTGGATGCGGCGGACGGGGAGCTTGAAGCGGAGCGCGGCGACCGTGTGGGCCAGCTCGTGGACGAGGACCGAGGCGTAGAAGGCGACGGCGAAGAAGAGCGAGACGAGGTAGCGGGCGGCGCCGAGCTCGGGCAGTACGCGCTCCAGTTGCCCGCCGAAGACCCAGGTGATCAGGGCGGCGACCAGGAACCAGCTGGGGGCCACGTAGACGGGCACGCCGAAGGGACGACCCATCAGGATGCCACCGCCGCGCTTCCCGGACGGCGGGGGCGCCTTGGGGCCCTCGCCCTTGGGCGGCTCGGGCGGCTGGGGCCGCACGGACTCCTCGGGGTCCTGCGGCTTCCCGCTCTCGTCCACGGTGTCCCCTCATCGAATACGGCTTTCGCCCCTGCTCGGCCTGATATCCCGATCATGCAGGGCGCAGGGGTCCGGCGTCGATGGTATGCGGAGTGGCGTGCGCCGGTCCGTTGCGGGGCGCCTGAGGGTGCAGGCCCGTCCGCGCCTGTCGGTGGCGGGCCGTAGGGTTTTGTGCCATGGGATGGAGCACGGAGCAGGACGGGGCGGGCACGCAGGGTGTGCAGGACGCCCAGGAGGGGTCCGGCGCGGGGGCCGCCGGGGAGCGGGGCGGGGAGCCGGCGCGGCCGCCGGCGGCGCTGTCGCCGTCGCGGGCGAGCGATTTCATGCAGTGCCCGTTGCTCTACCGCTTCCGGGTGATCGACCGGCTGCCGGAGAAGCCGAGCCCGGCGGCGACCCGGGGCACGGTGGTCCATGCGGTGCTGGAGCGGCTCTTCGACGCCCCGGCGGCGGCGCGTACGGTGGCGGGGGCGCGCGCCATGGTGCCGGGCGAGTGGGAGCGGCTGCTGGCCAAGCGGCCGGAGCTGGCGGAGCTGTTCGCGGACGATCCGGAGGGTGAGCGGCTGGCGGCGTGGCTGGCGGAGGCCGAGGCGCTGGTGGAGCGGTGGTTCTCGCTGGAGGATCCGCAGCGGCTGGAGCCGGCCGACCGTGAGCTGTACGTCGAGACGGAGCTCGCGTCGGGGCTGCGGCTGCGGGGCTTCATCGACCGGGTGGACGTCGCGCCGACGGGCGAGGTGCGGATCGTCGACTACAAGACGGGGAAGGCGCCGCGGCCGGAGTTCGCCGAGGGCGCGCTGTTCCAGATGAAGTTCTACGCGCTGGTGGTGTGGCGGCTGCGGGGTGTGGTGCCGCGGCGGCTCCAGCTGGTCTATCTGGGCAGCGGCGAGGTGCGGACGTACGACCCGGGTGAGGCCGATCTGCTCGCGGTGGAGCGGAAGTTGCTGGCGCTGTGGGAGGCGATCCGGCTGGCGACGGAGACCGGCGACTGGCGGCCGCGGCCGACGAAGCTGTGCGGCTGGTGCGACCACCGGGCGCACTGCCCGGAATTCGGCGGTACTCCCCCGGTGTATCCGTTGCCGGTGAGGGCGGCGGGCGGGTCTTCGGCCGGGGGTCCGGGGGTTGTCCCCCGGTAAGCACAGTCGTTGCCGGTGAGGACGGCCGGCGGGTCTTCGGCCGGGGGCTCGGGGGTCGGCTCCCGGTAAGCACGGTCGCTGCCCGTGCGCCCGGGGGACGGCGGCGGGGTGCCGCAGGGCAGAATGGAGCCGATCTAACGAAGGAGAGCTCGTGGCCATCCGCGTCCTGCTGGTCGACGACCAGCCCCTGCTGCGTACGGGATTCCGGATGATTCTGGAGGCGGAGCAGGACCTGGCCGTCGTCGGTGAGGCCGGTGACGGCCTGCAGGCGCTGGAGCAGGTGCGCGCGCTGCAGCCCGATGTGGTGCTGATGGACATCCGGATGCCCCGGATGGACGGGGTCGAGGCGACCCGGCAGATCACCGGTCCGGCGAAGGACGGGCCGGCGAAGGTGCTGGTGCTGACGACCTTCGACCTGGACGAGTACGTCGTCGAGGCGCTGCGGGCGGGGGCCAGCGGGTTCCTGCTGAAGGACGCGCCGGCGAACGAGCTGGTGCAGGCGATCCGGGTGGTGGCGGCGGGCGAGGCGATGCTGGCGCCGAGCATCACCCGCCGGCTGCTGGACAAGTACGCCGGTCATCTGCCGTCGGGTGAGGAGCCGGTGCCGGACACCCTGCACACCCTCACCGAGCGGGAGGTGGAGGTGCTCAAGCTGGTCGCGCGCGGGTTGTCGAACGCGGAGATCGCGGCGGACCTGTTCGTCAGCGAGACGACGGTCAAGACGCATGTGGGCCACGTGCTGACGAAGCTGGGGCTGCGCGACCGGGTGCAGGCGGCGGTGTACGCGTACGAGAGCGGCCTGGTGCGCCCGGGAGCGCAGTAGCCGGGCCCGCGGGACCCAGGAGCCGCGCGGCGGCGGCTCGTACGGCACAGCGGGCGTTCACGGCGCTCGTGGGGCCGGGTACGGCGGCGGGGCCGGTCCGGGAGGAAGTCCTCCCGGACCGGCCCCGCTGTCGTGCGGAGTGTCCGTCAGGGCGTGCGTCAGGCGTCGGACGCCTTGCTGATCTCCCAGAACCGGAAGACGGTCGAGGCGTCCAGGGTCCACTCCAGTCCGGTGACGCCGTTGCGGGCCACCGCGTACTGCTTGCCCTGCCATATCGGGATGATCGGCACGTCGCGGGCGACGATGTCCTGCAGCTCGCGGAACGTCCCCTTGGTGGCGGCGCGGTTCTGCTCGTCGGCCGTCTTGGGCAGCAGCCGGCCGGTGATGGCGGGCGAGTTGTAGTGGTTGGACAGCACGCTGTCCTTGCCGAAGAACGGCTGGGTGAAGTTGTCCGGGTCCGGATAGTCGGGGATCCAGCCCTTGACGTAGACGCCGAACCGGCCGTCGGCCACGCCCTTTTCGTACTCGTCGGTGGGCACGGAGCGCACCTTGGCGTCGAACAGGCCGCTGGCGTTGAGCTGTTGGGCGATCTCCTGGAAGGCCGGGACGGTGCCGGGGCCGAACCGGTCGGGGGTGGCCCACAGGGTCAGCGGCACCTTGCCGGACAGGCCGGAGGCGCGCAGCGCGGCCTTGGCCTTGTCGGGCTGCGGGCGGTCGCCGTAGGTGTTGAAGAACGAGGTGCTGTGGCCGGTGATGCCGGCCGGGACGACCGAGTAGAGCGGTTCGGCGGTGCGCTGGTAGACGTCCCGGACGAGGGTGGAGCGGTCCAGGAGGTAGGCGATCGCCTTGCGGACGCCGGCCTGCTTGGCGACCGGGTCCTTCATGTTGAAGACCATGTACATGGCCTCGGCGCTGCCGCCCTCGATGACCTGGGTGCCGTGCTGCTGGTTCAGGGAGGCGTTGTCCAGGTGCGCGATGTCCTTCATGGCCAGGCCGCGGTAGGCGAGGTCCACGTCGCCGCTCTCGACGGCCTTCTTGAGCTTGCCGGGCTCGTCGAAGAACTTCACGGTCATACCGGAGTTCTTGACCTTGGCGGGGCCCTTGTAGGAGCCGTTGACGCCGAAGACGGCCCGGTCCTTGCCGTACGACTTGAGGGTGTAGACGCCGGAGCCGGTGGCCTTGTTGTCGGTGCGCAGCCGGTCGGCCGGGTAGGCGGTGTGGTCGACGATGGAGCCGGCGCCCGAGGCGATCTTCATGGGGAAGGTGGCGTCGGGCGTCTTGAGGTGGAAGACCACGGTCTTGGCGTCCGGCGTCTCGACCTTGTCGAGGGCCGCGAACATCACGGCGGGGCCGTTCTTGTCCTTGATCCGCTTGGTGCGGTCGAAGGAGTACTTGACGTCCTTCGAGGTCAGCGCGTCACCGTTGCTGAAGTGGAGGCCGTCCTTCAGGGTGCAGCGGTAGACCTTGCTGTCCGCGTCGGTGAAGCCGCAGCGCTGGGCGGCCTCCGGCTCGGGGGTGGTGCCGCCCTTGGGGAAGCTCAGCAGGGACTGGAAGACGTTGTTGAACAGCAGCCAGGACCCCGGGTCGTAGCCGGCCGCCGGGTCGGTGGCCACGACCTTGTCCGTCATTCCCATGACGACCGGCTCGCCGTGGCCGGCCGCCGCCGAGTCGTCGGTGCCGCACCCGGCGAGCGCGAGCAGGGCTGTCGCCAGCCCCGCTCCGATCGGGGCGGCCAGCCGCGGGTCACGCTTCCTCACTAAAGGTCCTCACGTTCTGGGTGGTGCCTGTCGGGCCGCGGCGGGGACACCGCGGCGGGTGTGCCGCATCCGGGCGGATGCGGCGGGGGTCAGTCGGAGACGCCTCGGCCGAGCTCCCAGATCTGGAGGCCCGAGGCGGAGTTGAGGGCCCAGCCGATGCCGGTGATGTCGTCGCGGGCGGCGACGTACTGCTTGCCCTGCCACAGCGGGAGCAGCGGGACGTCGTCGGCGATGATGTCCTGGGCCTGCTTGAAGTCGGCGCCCGCGGCGTTGCGGTCGGTCTCCTGGCGGCTGGCCGGGATCAGCTGCGACTCGATCTTGGCGTTGCGGTAGGGGATGCCGAGGAAGTTCCGCTTGCCGATGAACGGCGCGATGTAGTTGTCGGCGTCCGGAATGTCGGCGAACCAACCCATGTGGTAGACGGTGTACTTACCGCTCAGGGCGTTGGTGCGGTACTGCTGCCAGCTGTCGACTCCCTTGAGGCTGACGTCGAACAGCTTGGAGTCGTTGAGCTGCTTCTGCAGCGCCCGGACTTCCTGGCCGCTGCTGGGACCGTAGTGGTTCGTGGTGTAGGCGAGGGTGAACTTCACCGGGGTGGTGATGTTCGCCTGCTGCAGCGTCTTCCGGGCCGCGGCGACGCCGGGGTTCCCGTACTTGGTGAAGAACGAGTTGATGTGCCCGGTGAGGCCGGTGGGCACCATCGAGTAGAGCGGGTCGCTGGTGTAGGAGTAGACGTTGCGCACCAGCTCGGAGCGGTTGACGAGCTGTGCCATCGCCTGACGCACGGCCTTGTTGGAGACGGCCGGGGCCTTGGTGTTGAAGGCCAGGTAGCGGATCTCCTGGCCCGGCATCTCCTGGAGGGCGATGTGCTGGTCGCGGGCGTTCTCCAGACCGCGGATCTGGTCGGACGCGAGCCCGCGGTTCATCAGGTCGACGTCGCCCTTGCGCAGCGCCTTCTCCGTGGACGCCGAGTCGGCGAAGAACCGCATCTCCACCTTGTCGTTCTTCACGCCCATCCCGCCCTTGTAGTCGGGGTTCTTGGTGAAGACGGCCTTGGTGATGTGGTTGCCGCTGCGCTCGGTCTTGAGGGTGTACGGGCCGGAGCCGACCACGTCGAAGCCGTTGTACAGGCGGTTCTTGGGGTACACCTGGCTGTCGACGATGGCCGCGGCCGGGGTGGCGAGCTTCTGCGAGAAGGTGGCGTCCGGCTTGGTGAGGTGGAAGACCACCGTCTTGGCGTCCGGCGTCTCGACGGTGTCGATGTCGTCGAGCAGCGCCACCGGGCCGTTGCTGTTGTTGATGGTCCGCATGCGGTCGATGGAGAACTTGACGTCCTCGGCCGTCAGGGCATGACCGTTCGAAAACTTCAGGCCACTGCGCAGGGTGCAGCGGTACTGCTCGTTCTGGGTGTCGCGGAACCCGCAGGACTCGGCCGCGTCGGGCACCGGCGTGGTGCCGGAGCGGGGCAGCCGCATCAGCGTCTGCAGGGCGCTGCGCAGCACGTTCCACGCGTCGACGTCGTAGGCCTGCGCCGGGTCGAGCGGGGCCGGCGCGGCCTTCGTCGCCTCGATCTGGGCGGCGACGCCCACCACGATCGGATCGCCGCCATCGCCCGCACCGTCCGTGCTGCCACAGGCTGCGAGTACGGGGGCAAGGAGACCGGCCAGCGCCGGCAGCACCAGGGTCTTGCGATTCATCGTCGGCAGGTTCCTTATCAGCGCAGAGGTGTTGCTCGCGTCGACATTAGTAGGAACGGCCAGCCGCGCCGGGACACAAAGGAGTTGAAGGGATAAGGCTCCCGGATAACGTCGGCGGGGTGATCGATATCCGGACGGCGGAACGATCCGCGCGTTGCTCCACCAATCCGGACACTTACCCCCGTAGAAACCTCCGAACAGGGCCCGTGGAGCACCTGTCGGGTCCACTGTCGACGCCCCGGCACGTGAGAAACGTCACGCATTCACGGCTCTGCGACGATGTATCAATTCAGTCAGGACGGCCCCCGTCCTTTCGTCACGGAAAATGAGCGGGCCGCTCCCCTGAGTTCTTCCGGGCATTTGGCGGGACACGCTCAGTGCACGGCGCCGCGGCTTTCCGTGATGAGCGAGCGGAGAAATGCGAGATCCACTTCTTCCAGCGAGCGGACGACGCTGCGGCCCGGGGCGACCGGGATCGGGGTCACCGAGGGGACCGCGACGACCGGGCAGCCGGCCGCCTCCCCCGCCCGGACCCCGGTCAGGGTGTCCTCGACGACCACGCAGCGTGCCGGGTCCACCCCGAGCCGCGCGGCGGCCGTGACGTACGGGTCCGGGTGCGGCTTGGTGCGGGGCAGGTCGTCGCCCGCCAGCGTCAGCCGGAAGTGTTCCGCCCCGAGGGACGCGAGCATCCGGTCGACGATGGAGCGGTGCGAGGCGGAGACCAGCGCGGCGGGCACCTCGTGGGCGGCCAGCTCGGCCAGCAGCCGGTGGGCGCCCGGCATCAGCGGGACACCGCGGGCGATCCGGTCCAGGAAGGCGGCGTTGAGCAGCACGCTCAGCTCGGTCAGGCCGATGTCGGCGCCGGTGGCCTGAATCAGATACCCGGCACTGCGGGTCATCGGCCCGCCGACGACCACCTCGCGGTGGGCGTCGTCGAGGACGTGGCCGAGCTCGGCGAACACCTGCGCCTCCGCCTCCCACCAGAATCCCTCCGTGTCGACGAGCGTGCCGTCGAGGTCGAGGAAGACGGCCTGGAGGGTCGCGGCGCCGCCCGTCCGGGTGCCGACTGCGGGGATGCTGCTGGTCATCCATCCACCTCCGTTACGCGTCCCACAAGGGACGAAGAGGCCGGTCGCCATCCCCGGCTGGGGGAAACGACCGGCCACTACCGGATCGATAAGTGTACGACGGTGTGCGCCGGAATGCGTGCCGGCGGCGGGACCGCGGCGGCCGGGGCCGCCCGGTGCGACTCCGGACGGCCCCGGCCGCTCACACTGCGTCACGCCGGGCGGACCCCGGCGGTACGGACATCACCTGGCGTTGAAGTACTTCGCCTCGGGGTGGTGGATCACGATGGCGTCCGTGGACTGCTCCGGGTGCAGCTGGAACTCCTCGGACAGCTGGACCCCGATCCGCTCGGGCTCCAGCAGGTCGGCGATCTTGGCGCGGTCCTCCAGGTCGGGGCAGGCGCCGTAGCCCAGCGAGAAGCGGGCGCCGCGGTACTTGAGCGCGAACATGTCCTCGATGTCGTTCGGGTCCTCGCCGCCGAAGCCCAGTTCGGCGCGGACCCGGGCGTGCCAGTACTCGGCCAGCGCCTCGGCCAACTGGACGGACAGGCCGTGCAGTTCGAGGTAGTCGCGGTAGGAGTTGGCCTCGAAGAGCTCGGCGGTTGCGGCGCCGATCCTGGAGCCGACGGTGACGACCTGGAGGCCGACGACGTCGGTCTCGCCGGACTCCTCCGGGCGGAAGTAGTCCGCCAGGCACAGCCGGCGGCCGCGGCGCTGGCGCGGGAAGGTGAAGCGGGTGCGCTCGGTGCCGTCCTCGTGCAGCAGGATCAGGTCCTCGCCCTTGGAGACGCAGGGGAAGTAGCCGTGGACGACCGCGGCCTCCAGGAGGTTCTCGGTCTGCAGCTTGTCGAGCCAGCCGCGCAGCCGCGGGCGGCCCTCGGTCTCCACCAGCTCCTCGTACGTCGGGCCCTCGCCGGTGCGGGCCTGCTTGAGGCCCCACTGGCCCTTGAAGAGGGCCCCCTCGTCCAGCCAGGAGGCGTAGTCGGCGAGCTGGATGCCCTTGACGACCCGGGTGCCCCAGAACGGCGGGGCGGGGACCGGGTTGTCGGTGGCGACGTCGGAGCGCACCGCGCCCTCGGGCTCCTCGACCTCCAGGACGGCCGTGTCGCGCTTGGGGACCCGGCGCTGCTTGAGCTCGGGGAGGGCCGCGCCGGGCACCCCGCGCTTGACGGCGATCAGGGCGTCCATCAGCCGCAGGCCCTCGAACGCGTCGCGGGCGTAGCGGACCTCGCCCTCGTAGATCTCGTGCAGGTCCTGCTCGACGTAGGCACGGGTGAGGGCGGCGCCGCCGAGGATGACGGGGTAGTCGGCCGCCATCTTGCGCTGGTTGAGCTCCTCCAGGTTCTCCTTCATGATCACCGTGGACTTGACCAGGAGCCCGGACATGCCGATGACGTCGGCCCGGTGCTCCTCGGCGGCCTCCAGGATCGCCGAGACCGGCTGCTTGATGCCGAGGTTGACGACGTTGTAGCCGTTGTTGGACAGGATGATGTCGACGAGGTTCTTGCCGATGTCGTGGACGTCGCCGCGGACGGTGGCCAGGACGATGGTGCCCTTGCCCTCGTCGTCGGACTTCTCCATGTGCGGCTCCAGGTAGGCCACCGCGGTCTTCATGACCTCGGCGGACTGCAGCACGAACGGCAGCTGCATCTGGCCGGAGCCGAAGAGCTCGCCGACGACCTTCATGCCGTCCAGGAGGGTGTCGTTGACGATGTCGAGGGCGGGGCGGTCCTGCAGGGCCGCGTCGAGGTCGGCCTCCAGGCCGTTCTTCTCGCCGTCGATGATGCGCCGCTTGAGGCGCTCCTCCAGCGGCAGCGCGGCCAGTTCCTCGGCCTTGCCGGCCTTCAGCGACTTGGCGGTGGCGCCCTCGAAGAGCTCCATCAGCTTCTGCAGCGGGTCGTAGCCCTCGCTGCGCCGGTCGTGGATCAGGTCGAGGGCGGCCTTGACCTGCTCCTCCTCCAGCCGGGCGATCGGCAGGATCTTGGAGGCGTGCACGATGGCCGAGTCCAGGCCGGCCTTGACGCACTCGTCGAGGAAGACGGAGTTCAGCACGATCCGGGCGGCCGGGTTGAGGCCGAAGGAGATGTTGGACAGGCCCAGGGTGGTCTGCACCTCGGGGTGGCGCCTCTTGAGCTCGCGGATGGCCTCGATCGTGGCGATGCCGTCCTTGCGGGACTCCTCCTGACCGGTGCAGATCGTGAACGTCAGACAGTCGATGAGGATGTCGCTCTCGTGGATGCCCCAGTTGCCGGTCAGGTCGTCGATCAGCCGCTCGGCGATCTCCACCTTCTTCTCGGCGGTGCGGGCCTGGCCCTCCTCGTCGATGGTCAGCGCGATCAGCGCCGCGCCGTGCTCGGCGGCGAGCGCGGTGACCTTGGCGAAGCGCGACTCGGGGCCGTCACCGTCCTCGTAGTTGACGGAGTTGATCACCGCGCGGCCGCCCAGCTTCTCCAGGCCGGCCTGGATGACCGGTACTTCGGTGGAGTCCAGGACGATGGGCAGGGTGGAGGCGGTGGCGAAGCGGCCGGCCAGCTCCTCCATGTCGGCGACGCCGTCCCGGCCCACGTAGTCGACGCACAGGTCGAGCATGTGGGCGCCCTCGCGGATCTGGTCGCGGGCCATCTCCACGCAGTCGTCCCAGCGGCCGTCCAGCATCGCCTCGCGGAACTTCTTCGAGCCGTTGGCGTTGGTCCGCTCGCCGATCGCCAGGTAGGAGGTGTCCTGGCGGAACGGCACGGTCTGGTACAGGGACGCGGCGCCCGGCTCGGGGCGCGGCCGGCGCTCGGGCGGGGTGAGGTCGCGGACCCGCTCCACGACCTGCCGCAGGTGCTCGGGGGTCGTCCCGCAGCAGCCGCCGACCAGCGACAGGCCGTACTCGGCGACGAAGGTCTCCTGGGCGTCGGCCAGCTCCTGGGGCGTGAGCGGGTAGTGGGCGCCGTCCTTGCCGAGCACCGGCAGGCCCGCGTTGGGCATGCAGGACAGCGGGATGCGGGAGTGCCGGGCGAGGTAGCGCAGGTGCTCGCTCATCTCGGCCGGGCCGGTGGCGCAGTTCAGGCCGATCATGTCGATGCCGAGCGGTTCCAGCGCGGTCAGCGCCGCGCCGATCTCGGAGCCCAGCAGCATGGTGCCGGTGGTCTCGACGGTGACCGAGCAGATCACCGGGAGGTCGGTGCCGGTGGCCTTCAGGGCGCGGCGGGCGCCCAGGATGGCGGCCTTGGTCTGCAGCAGGTCCTGGGTGGTCTCGACGAGCAGGGCGTCCGCGCCGCCGGCGATCATGCCCTCGGCGTTCTGCTGGTAGGCGTCGCGGAGGGTGACGTAGGGGGCGTGGCCGAGGGTGGGCAGCTTGGTGCCGGGGCCCATGGAGCCCAGGACGTAGCGCTGCTGGCCGGTGGAGGCGGTGAACTCGTCGGCGACCTCGCGGGCGATCCGGGCGCCGGCCTCGGACAGCTCGTGGACCCGCTCGGGGATGTCGTACTCGGCGAGGGCGGCGTGGTTCGCGCCGAACGTGTTGGTCTCGACGCAGTCGACGCCGACCGCGAAGTACTCCTCGTGCACCGAGCGGACGATGTCGGGCCGGGTGAGGTTGAGGATCTCGTTGCAGCCCTCCAGCTGCTGGAAGTCCTCCATGGTCGGGTCCTGGGCCTGCAGCATGGTGCCCATCGCCCCGTCGGCGACCACCACCCGCGAGGCCAGCGCCTCACGCAGGGATTCGATGCGGGCGGTGTGGGTGGACGATGGCGTGTTCGAGGCCATGGAGATGCTCCCGTGGTTGCGACGGCTGTCGGCTTTGCACCCCCCTTCAGGGGGCGCACCCGGCCAGCGTAGCTGCCGGTCCGGTACACGTGTTCCCCGTTCCACGGCGTGGACAGCACCCCTCCACCCCCGTGGGTGGGCCGTTCGTGATCGTTGGCAGACTCCGGTGCACCCACACCCAGTAGTCACGGTTCTCTGCCCTCAGTCGGCATGGGCCGATATCGTTCAGCATTGTCGAACTGCTCATTCTCGGAGGTTGCCCGATGGCACGCACCATCCAGTCGCTGGAGCGCGCAGCCGCGATGTTGCGGCTGCTCGCGGGAGGTGAGCGGCGACTGGGCCTCTCCGACATCTCCTCGTCCCTCGGGCTGGCCAAGGGCACCGCGCACGGCATCCTGCGCACCCTGCAGCAGGAGGGCTTCGTCGAGCAGGAAGCGGTCTCGGGCCGCTATCAGCTGGGCGCGGAGCTGCTGCGGCTGGGCAACAGCTACCTGGACGTGCACGAGCTGCGCGCCCGCGCCCTGGTGTGGACCGACGACCTGGCGCGTTCCAGTGGCGAGGCGGTCTATCTGGGCGTCCTGCACCAGCAGGGGGTGCTGGTGGTGCACCACGTCTTCCGGCCGGACGACAGCCGGCAGGTGCTGGAGGTGGGGGCGATGCAGCCGCTGCACAGCACGGCGCTGGGCAAGGTGCTCTGCGCGTACGACCCGGTGGCGCACAGCGAGGTCGTCGAGGCGGACCGGGAGGCGTTCACGCCGCGCACGGTGACCGGCCTGGGGGACTTCGAGGGGCTGCTGGACCTGATCCGGGCCCGGGGCTGGGCCGCGGACGTGGAGGAGACCTGGGACGGCGTGGCGTCGGTGGCGACGCCGATCCACGACCGGCGGCGGATGCCGGTGGGCGCGGTGGGGATCACGGGTGCGGTGGAGCGGGTCTGCCGGGACGGCGAACTGCGGCCGGAAATCGTCGCTGCTGTGCGCGATTGTGCACGCGCGGTGTCTCGTGATCTTGGCGCAGGGCGATTCTGACCCTTTCGCCCGTTAAGTTCACCTAAGTTTTTGGCCAAGTACCCCTTGACGGGGTTCTGACGCTGAACAAAACTGCCGTGCATCGGTCGGCATTGTCGAACACCACACGGCAATATTCGCTATGGTGTGCAGTGCCGGGCCGACCACCGCCCTCACGGAGGGCGCGAACCACCGGAGGGACCCGGGGTTCGCCTTCCCCTGGACGAAGGACAAAGGAGTCGCCGGTGTCCAGCTCCGACATCTTCCTCAGCGAGACCATCGGTACCGCTGTACTGCTTCTTATGGGTGGCGGCGTCTGCGCCGCCGTCACGTTCAAGCGCTCCAAGGCGCACAACGCCGGATGGGTGGCCATCACCTTCGGGTGGGGCTTCGCCGTCCTCACGGGCGCGTACATCGCCGCGAAGTCCGGCGCGCACCTCAACCCGGCGGTCACGATCGGGCTCGCCATCAAGGGCGCCGTCGCCTGGAGCCAGGTGCCGGTGTACCTGGCCGGCGAGATGCTCGGCGCCATGATCGGCGCCGTACTGGTCTGGGTCGTGTACTACGGACAGTTCCGTGCGCATCTGACCGATCCCGAGGTGCTCGCGGACCACACGAGCGAGGAGGGCATGGTCGACCAGGCCGCCGCTCCGAAGGCCGGCCCGGTCCTGGGCATCTTCTCCACCGGCCCCGAGATCCGCAATGCCGTGCAGAACCTCGCCACCGAGATCATCGCCACCACCGTGCTCGTGCTGTCGATCCTCACGCTCGGTCTGAGCGACAACGGCAAGGGCGTCGGCGTCATCGGCACCCTGCTGGTGGCACTGGTCGTCGTCGGCATCGGCCTGTCGCTCGGCGGTCCGACGGGATACGCCATCAACCCGGTCCGCGACCTCGGTCCGCGCATCGTGCACGCGCTGCTGCCGCTGCCGAACAAGGGCGGTTCAGACTGGGGTTACGCCTGGATCCCGGTCGTCGGCCCGCTCATCGGCGGCGCCCTCGCCGGGGGCATCTACCAGGTGGCGTTCGCCTGATCCGCCCGACCGCCCCGCCGCCCGCACAGACTTCCTTGGAGCACACCATGAGCGACACCCACAGCACCTCCTCCCACGGCCACGGCCCGTTCATCGCGGCGATCGACCAGGGGACGACCTCCAGCCGCTGCATCGTCTTCGACAAGGACGGCCGGATCGTCTCGGTCGACCAGAAGGAGCACGAGCAGATCTTCCCGAAGCCGGGCTGGGTCGAGCACGACGCCGCCGAGATCTGGACCAACGTCCAGCAGGTCGTCGACGGCGCCGTGCAGAAGGCCGGCATCACCGCCGACGACGTGCGCGCCATCGGCATCACCAACCAGCGCGAGACCACCGTCCTCTGGGACAAGAACACCGGTGAGCCGGTCCACAACGCCATCGTCTGGCAGGACACCCGCACCGACGCGCTCTGCAAGGAGCTCGGCCGCAACGTCGGCCAGGACCGCTTCCGCCGGGAGACCGGCCTGCCGCTGGCCTCCTACTTCGCCGGCCCGAAGATCCGCTGGCTGCTCGACAACGTCGAGGGCCTGCGCGAGCGCGCCGAGCGCGGCGAGATCCTCTTCGGCACGATGGACTCCTGGGTCATCTGGAACCTCACCGGCGGCGTCAACGGCGGCCACCACGTCACCGACGTCACCAACGCGTCCCGCACCATGCTGATGAACCTCCACAGCCTGGAGTGGGACGACAAGATCCTCGCGTCGATGGACATCCCGGCGGCCGTGCTGCCGGAGATCAAGTCGTCCGCCGAGGTCTACGGCCACACCGCCGGCGGTGTGCTGGCCGGCGTCCCGGTCGCCTCGGCGCTCGGCGACCAGCAGGCCGCGCTCTTCGGCCAGACCTGCTTCGCCCAGGGTGAGGCCAAGTCCACGTACGGCACCGGCACCTTCATGCTGATGAACACCGGCCACGAGCCGGTCAACTCGTACAACGGGCTGCTGACCACGGTCGGCTACCGGATCGGCGACCAGCAGACGGTCTACGCCCTGGAGGGCTCGATCGCCGTCACCGGTTCGCTGGTCCAGTGGATGCGCGACCAGATGGGCCTGATCAACAGCGCGGCCGAGATCGAGACCCTCGCCAGCACGGTCGAGGACAACGGCGGCGCGTACTTCGTGCCGGCCTTCTCCGGCCTGTTCGCCCCGTACTGGCGCTCCGACGCGCGCGGTGTCATCGCGGGCCTGACCCGTTACGTCACCAAGGCGCACATCGCCCGTGCCGTTCTCGAGGCCACCGCCTGGCAGACCCGTGAGATCACCGACGCCATGACCAAGGACTCCGGCGTCGACCTGACCGCGCTCAAGGTCGACGGCGGCATGACCTCCAACAACCTGCTGATGCAGACCATCTCGGACTTCCTGGACGCGCCCGTGGTGCGCCCGATGGTCGCCGAGACCACCTGCCTCGGCGCTGCCTATGCGGCCGGACTGGCCGTCGGCTTCTGGTCCAGCACCGACGAACTGCGCGCCAACTGGCGTCGGGCCGCCGAATGGACCCCCCGCATGGACGCGGCCACCCGTGACCGCGAGTACAAGAACTGGCTCAAGGCCGTGGAGCGGACCATGGGCTGGCTCGACGACGAGAGCTGACGAGGAGCACAACATGAGCACCCTGCAGAGCGTCCCGGCCCTCGGGACGCACCCGGCCAACGGTTCGAACCCGAGCCGCGCCGAGACTCGGGAGCAGCTTTCCAAGGCGACCTATGACCTCCTGGTGATCGGTGGCGGCATCCTGGGCATCTCCACCGCCTGGCACGCCGCACAGGCCGGACTGCGGGTGGCCCTGGTGGACGCCGGCGACTTCGCCGGCGCCACCTCCTCCGCCTCCTCCAAGCTGCTGCACGGCGGTCTGCGCTACCTGCAGACCGGTGCGGTCAAGCTGGTGGCGGAGAACCACTTCGAGCGGCGTGCGGTGTCCCGCGACGTCGCACCGCACCTCTCCAACCCCCTCACCTTCTACCTGCCGGTGTACAAGGGCGGCCCGCACGGCGCGGCCAAGCTCGGCGCGGGCGTCTTCGCCTACTCCGCGCTGTCCGCGTTCGGCGACGGCGTCGGCCACGTGATATCCGCGGCCAAGGCACAGCGGGACGTGCCGGAGCTGCGCACGGAGAACCTCAAGGCCGTGGCCGTGTACGGCGACGACCAGATGAACGACTCCCGGATGGCGCTGATGACCGTCCGCGCGGCGGTCGCGGCCGGCGCCACGGTCCTCAACCACGCCGAGGTCACCGGGCTGCGCTTCACCCAGGGCCGGGTCACCGGCGCCGAGCTCAAGGACCGTACGGACGGCCAGGAGTTCGGGGTCAACGCGCGCCTGGTGCTCAACGCCACCGGGCCGTGGGTGGACCACCTGCGCAAGATGGAGGACCCGAACGCGGCCCCGTCCATCCGGCTGTCGAAGGGCGCCCACCTGGTCCTCAAGCGCACCTCCCCCTGGAAGGCGGCGCTGGCCACCCCGATCGACAAGTACCGCATCACCTTCGCCCTCCCCTGGGAGGACATGCTGCTGCTGGGCACCACGGACGAGGAGTTCGAGGGCGACCCGGCGGACGTCTCGGTCAACGAGAAGGACGTCACCCAGATCCTGGACGAGGCCGCCTTCTCCATCCGCGACCAGCAGCTGTCCCGGGATCTGATCACGTACTCCTTCGCGGGTCTGCGGGTGCTGCCGGGCGGCCCCGGTGACACCTCCAAGGCCAAGCGCGAGACGGTCGTCACCGAGGGCAGCGGCGGCATGCTGTCGGTGGCCGGCGGCAAGTGGACGACCTTCCGGCACATCGGCCGGACGGTGATGAACAAGCTCGCCGCGCTGCCCGGTCAGCCGCTGGCCGACGACATGGAGCCGATCGCGCAGCTGCCGAAGAAGCTCCCGCTGCCCGGTATCGCCAACCCGAACGCGGTCGCCCACCGGCTGCTCGTCGACGGCGGCACCCCCGGTCCCCGGATGGCCCCGGAGACCGCGCGCCACCTCGCCACCCACTACGGTTCGCTGTCCTTCGACATCGTCCGGCTGGCGAACGAGAACCCGGCGCTGGCCGAGCGGATCCACCCGGACGCCCCGGAGATCTGGGCGCAGGTCGCCTACGCCCGGGACAACGAGTGGGCCGAGACCGTCGACGACGTGCTGCGCCGCCGCACCACGCTGACCATCCGCGGGCTGGACACCGAGGACGTCCGGGCCAAGGTCAAGGACATGCTGGAGGGCTGACGCCACGTCAGCATCCCGGCACCTGCTGAAGCGCGGAGGGGCGGCCCCGGGGGCCGCCCCTTCGTCGTACCCGGCCACCGGGGCGGTCGGGGGCGGCCCGGCGGGCCATAATGACCCAGACATCGGATGTCTGGGAGGTCGGCATGGCGGTCACCGACGAGGCCATCGAGAAGATCAAGGGCATGATCGTCTCCGGCGCGCTGCGGCCGGGGGACCGGCTGCCGAAGGAGAGCGAGCTGGCGGCCGAGCTCGGGCTGTCCCGCAACTCGCTGCGCGAGGCGGTCCGGGCGCTGTCCCTCATCCGCATCCTGGACGTCCGCCAGGGCGACGGCACCTACGTCACCAGTCTCGATCCGCAGGTGCTGCTGGAGGCGATGAGCTTCGTGGTGGACTTCCACCGCGACGACACGGTGCTGGAGTTCCTCGCCGTCCGCCGGATCCTGGAGCCCGCCGCCACGGCGATGGCGGCCGGCCGGATCGGCGGCGACGAACTCGACGCCCTTCAGGCCCGGTTGGACGCCCTGGGCCCGAGCCCGTCCGTGGAGGACCTGGTCGCCTCCGACCTGGAGTTCCACCGCGGGATCGTCGCGGCGTCCGGCAACTCCGTGCTCTGCTCACTGCTGGACGGGCTGTCCGGGCCGACCACCCGGGCCAGGATCTGGCGCGGGCTGACCCAGAAGGACGCGGTGGCCCGCACCCTCACCGAGCACCGGGCGATCCTCGGCGCGCTGCGCGACCGGGACGCGGAGGCGGCGCGGGCCTGGGCGACGGTGCACATCGCCAGCGTGGAGCAGTGGCTGCGCACCTCGCTGTGAACGCTCCGCCGTCCGCGACCCGGTCCCCCGCCGCAGCCCGCCGACCGCAGCCCGTCGCCGCGGGCCGGCGTCCCCCGGTTCAGACCGCGAACCCGCCGTCCACCGCGATCGAGGCGCCCGTGATGTAGCGCCCGCCGTCGCCCGCCAGATGGGCCACGGTCTCCGCGACGTCCGTGCCCTGGCCGAAGGCGCCGAGGGAGGTCAGCCCGGCCTGGAACTCCGCGCTCTCGCCGTCGGCCGGGTTCATGTCGGTGTCGATCGGGCCCGGGTGGACGAGGTTGGCGGTGATCCCGCGCGGCCCCAGTTCCCTGGCCAGGGTCCTGGTGAGGCCGGTCAGCGCGGCCTTGCTGGTGGCGTAGAGGGTGCCGCCGGGGAAGGCGACCCGCTCGGCCATGCAGCTGCCGATCGAGATGATCCGCCCACCCTCGGTCAGATGCGCGGCCGCGGCCTGCGCCGCGAGGAACGGCCCGCGGACGTTGGTGCGCAGCACCCGGTCCACGTCGTCCAGGGAGATGCCCTCGAACGGCCCGAGGACGCCGGTCCCGGCGTTGTTCACCAGGATGTCCAGCCGCCCGAAGCGCTCCACGGCGCCGGCCACCGAGGCCCACACCTGCTCGGCGTCGGCCACGTCGGCCCGGACCGCCCAGCCCTGCCCGCCGGCCTGCTCGATCTCCTTGACCACCTGGTCGGCCAGGTCCTGCCGGCTGTGGTAGGTCAGGGCCACCGCCGCGCCCCCGGCGGCCAGCCGGCGCGCGATCGCCGCCCCGATCCCGCGGCTGCCGCCGGTCACCAGGGCCACCTTGCCCGCCAGCGGCCGGTCGCCGCCCTCCCCCGCCGCGGTCGCCGTCTTGGGGGTCGTGGGAGCCATCACCGTCGCGGTCATCGTCGTCACCGTCGCCTTCATGCGTGTTCGTTCGTCCCTGCGGACGAGCACCGCGTCGCTCCGCGGTACGCCTCGATCCTCGGGCGCGGACGGCCGCGGGGCCGGCGGAAACCGGACGCCGACACGGCGGCCCGGCGCGGGGCCCGGCCCGCTGCGGCCGCCGCGCCGCGCCCCGTTCGGCTACCGCGCCCCGAGCCCGTAGACCCGCGCCGCCGTCCCGCCGAAGACCGCCGTGCGCTCGGCCGCGGTGAGTCCGGTGGTGGCGGCCTCCGCGAGCGCGAGGACGTCGCCGTAGCCGGCGGCGAGGGTGCAGACCGGCCAGTCGGAGCCGAACATCACCCGGCCCGGGCCGAAGGCGTCCAGCACGTGCCGGGCGTAGGGGAGGATCTGCGGCGGCCGCCAGGCG
Source organism: Streptomyces bugieae (assembly GCF_036352915.1). NCBI lineage: Bacteria > Bacillati > Actinomycetota > Actinomycetes > Kitasatosporales > Streptomycetaceae > Streptomyces > Streptomyces bugieae. Next base: position 70,242 of record NZ_JAZBJP010000022.1, on the reverse strand, counting down.
TCCCGGTCGGCCTCGGTGACCAGCCCGGACAGCTTGCAGCTGACGTTCGGCAGCCCGGCGAGCGCGTCGACCGCGCCGGCCCAGGGCTGCCACTCCCCGGTCGCCACCGCGGGTTTGGCGGCGTGGTCCAGGACGAACGACAGCTGGGGCAGGGCCCGGGCCGCGGTGAGTGCGGCGGGCAGTTCGCGCGGGGTGACCAGCAGGTCGTAGACGAGACCGGCGGCGGCCAGGGCGGCCAGTCCGCCGAGGACCGCGGGGCGGGTGAGCCAGTCCGGGTCGGGTTCGTCCTGGACCTGGTGGCGGAGGCCGACCAGTTCGGCCGGCTGTGCCGCCAGGTGGCCGGGGAGCGCCGGGTCGGTGAGGTCGGCCCAGCCGACGACGCCGGCGACCGGGTCCTCCCCCGCCGCGAGCGCCAGCAGTTCGGCGGTCTCGTCGTACGAGGACGACGACTGGACCAGCACCGTGCGGTCGATGCCGTGGGCGGTCAGGTGCGGGACGAGGTCGGCGAGCGCGTAGCTGCGGCGGATCGGATCGGCCCAGGGCCCGTCCATCCACGGCTGGTCGCGCCGGGTGAGGTCCCACAGGTGGTGGTGGGCGTCGATGCGCATCAGGGGCGTGCTCCGGGGTCGTCGGGGCGGTGGGCGAGGGGCAGTGGCAGGTCGGGGTCGAGCAGCCCGCGGGCGACGAGCGTGTGCCACAGGGCGTCGGGGATCTCCTGGGTGAAGAGCCGGGCGTTCTCCGCCATTTCGCCGGGGGTGGCGGCGCCCACGACGGCGGCGGCCACGGCCGGGTGGCCGAACGGGAAGCGCAGCGCCGCGGCCTTCAGCGGCACCCCGAACTCCGCGCACACCGCGGCGAGTCGGCGGGCGCGGTGCAGCAGGGCGGGCGGGGCCGGGGCGTAGTCGTAGCGGGCGCCGGGTGACGGGTCGGCGAGCAGCCCGGAGTTGTAGACCCCGCCGACGACGACGGAGGTGCCGCGGCGGGCGCAGACCGGCAGCAGGTCGTCGAGGGCGGTGCGCTCCAGCAGCGTCCAGCGGCCGGCGCAGAGCACCACGTCCACGTCGAGGTCGTCGACGAGCCGGGCCAGGACGTCGCTGTGGTTCATCCCGAAGCCGATGGCGCGCACGATCCCTTGGGCGCGCAGTTCGGCGAGGGCCGGGAAGCCGGTGTCGTACACCTCGCGCAGGTGGTGCTCGACGTCGTGCAGGTAGACGATGTCGACGCGGTCGACGCCGAGCCGCTCCAGGGACGCCTGGAGGGTGGCGTGGATGCCGTCGCGGGAGAGGTCGCGGACGCGGGCCCGGGCGGGGGTGTCGACGAAGCCCTCACCGGCCGCCTCCTCCCCCGGTGCGAGCGGGCGGAGCCGGCGGCCCACTTTGGTGGAGAGGGTGTAGCCGTCCCGGTCCCGGCCGCGCAGCGCCCGGCCGAGCCGCTCCTCGGAGAGGCCGAGGCCGTAGTGCGGTGCGGTGTCGAAGTGGCCGGCGCCGGCCGCGAGGGCGGTGTGGACGACGGCCCGGGCCTGCTCCTCGGGGACGGCGCGGTAGAGGTTGCCGAGCGGGGCGCAGCCCAGGCCCAGGGGCGGGACGGTGACCCCGCTGCACCCCAACTCGCGGTATGCGCTTGGCTGTTGGCGCATCTGCGGCGGCCCTCAGTCCTGCTTCTCGCCGCTGGCGAAGCGGGAGATGACCAGGGCGATGATGATGATCGCGCCGTTGAGGAACTGGGTCCACAGCGGCGGCACCCCGCCCAGCGTCATGACGTTGATGACCAGTTGGAGGGTCAGCACGCCGGTGAGCGCGCCGAAGAGGGTGCCGCGGCCGCCCTTGAGGCTGATGCCGCCGATCACCGCGGCGGCGAAGACCTGGAAGATCCAGCCGTTGCCCTGGCTCGCGGAGACCGCGCCGTAGTGGCCGGTGTAGAGGATGCCGGCGAAGGCGGCGAGCACCCCGGCGAGGGTGAGGACGGTCCAGGTGAGCCGGTCCACGCGGATGCCGGCGGCGCGGGCGGCCTCCGGGTTGCCGCCGATCGCGTACAGCGCCCGCCCGTGCCGGAGGTAGCCCAGGGCCGCGCCGCCGAGCGCGAACAGCGCCAGGCAGATCCAGACGGCGGCCGGGACGCCCAGCCAGTCGGCCTTGCCCAGATAGGCGAAGGACTCCGGGACGTCGCCGATGGATTGGCCCTCGGAGAGGCCCACCTGGAGGCCGCGCAGCATGGTGAGCATGCCGAGGGTGGCGATGAAGCCGTTGACCCTGAGCCCCAGGATCAGCAGGCCGTTGACCGCGCCGACCGCCGCGCCCACCGCCAGGCACAGCGGGATCGCGGTCCAGGCGGGGAAGAGCCCGAGGCCGGCGAACCGGCCGCCGTGCGCGGGCATCACCAGCCACAGCGCCACCACCGGCGCCAGCCCGATGGTCGATTCCAGTGACAGGTCCATCCGGCCGCTGATCAGGACGAGCGCCTCGCCGAGCACCAGCAGCCCGAGTTCGGTGGACTGCTGGACGACCCCGATGAGGTTGTCCTGGGTGAGGAAGGCGGGCGAGACGATGAAGCCGATGACGCCCAGGACGAGGATCACCGGCACCAGGGAGAGGTCCCGCCAGCGGGCCGGGTCGATCCGGGGCCGGCGCCGGACGGTCGGGGTGGCGCCCAGGTCGGTGGCCGGCGGCGAGGCGGTCTCGGTCATGGCGCGGTCCCTTCCGTTCCGTGCGGGTCGTCGCTGCGGTCGCCCGCCGGCCGCTCGTCGGCGCGGCCGTCCGTCAGGCCCTCCATGGCGGCGACCAGGTCGTGGTCGCGCCAGCCGCGTGGGAAGTGGGCGGTCACCCGGCCGTGGAAGACGGCCAGCACCCGGTCGCAGACCCGGAGGTCGTCGAGTTCGTCGGAGACGATCAGGGCGCCGCTGCCGTCGTCCGCGACCTGGCGCACGACGCCGAGCAGGGCCTCCTTGGACCGGACGTCGACGCCGTTGGTGGGCCGGACGGCGACCAGGACGGCGGGCCGGCGGGCCAGCGCGCGGGCGATCACGACCTTCTGCTGGTTGCCGCCGGAGAGCCCGGAGACCGGCTGGCCGGGCCCGCTGGTCCGGATGTCCAGATCGCTGATCATCCGCCGGGCGAACGCGCGGGTCCGGGCGGGCAGTACGGTCCCCAGCGGGCCCAGCTGGTCGGCGACGGTGAGGGTGGCGTTCTCGGCGACGCTGCGGCCGGGGACGAGGCCCTCGCGGTGCCGGTCCTCGGGGACGTAGCCGATGCCGGCGGCGAGGGCGTGCGGCACGCTGCCGGTGCGGACCGGGCGGCCGCGCACCGAGATCCGGCCGGCGTCCGGGGCCCGCAGCCCGGCCAGCGTCTCGCCGACGGCGGTGGTCCCGCTGGCCGTGGCGCCCGCGAGGCCCACCACCTCCCCGGCCCGTACGGTCAGGTCGAGCGGGCCGAACCGGCCGTGCAGCGCCAGCCCTTCGGCCCGCAGCACCGGTGCGCCCGTGGTGCGGGCGACCGGCCGGGGGCGCCGCGCGGCACCCGCCGCCTCCCCCGTCATGGCCGCGACCAGCTCGTCCCTGGGGAGGTCCGGGACGGGCGCGGTCAGTACGGGGCGGGCGTCGCGGAGGACGGTGACGGTGTCGCACAGCTCGTAGACCTCTTGGAGGTGGTGCGAGATGAACACGAAGGCCACGCCCTGGGCGCGCAGGGCCCGCAGTTTGCCGAAGAGCCGCTCGATGCCGGCCGCGTCGAGGCGGGCGGTGGGCTCGTCCAGGATGATCAGCCGGGCGCCGTGCGAGAGGGCGCGTGCGATCTCCACGAACTGCCGCTGCTCCACGCCGAGTTCGCGGATCCGGGCGGCCGGGTCGACCGCCACGCCGTAGGTGGCGAGCAGTTCGCCGGCCCGCGCCCGCAGGGCGCCCCAGCGCAGCGTGCGGCCGCCCGGGAGGCGGCCCAGGAAGAGGTTCTCGGCGACGGTCAGTTCGGGCACCGTCATCGACTTCTGGTGGACGCAGGCGACCGTGCGCTGCCAGCCGGCCGGGTCGCCGAAGCGGGGTGCGGGCCGTCCGGCGAAGGTGACCCGGCCGGCGTCCGGGCGGGTCAGGCCGGTCAGCACGGAGACCAGGGTGGACTTGCCGGCACCGTTGCGGCCGACGAGGGCGTGGGCCTCGGCGGGCCGTACGGTCAGCCGGGCGCCGTCGAGGGCGAGGGTGGGGCCGTAGCGTTTGACGATTCCCTCGGCGTGCACCGCCGGCGGTTCGTGGGCCGTCATCGCCGCTGCTTCTTCCCGGGCCGGTCGAGCTGGTTGGCCCAGAGCGTGGCGTCGTCGACGTTGGCCTTGGTGACCAGGGGTGCCGGGAGCTGGTCCTCCAGACCGTTCTTGATCTTCACGATGGTGGAGTGGTGGTCGGTGGGGCCGGGCCGGAAGGTCTTGCCGTCCAGCGCGGCCCGCGCGTAGAAGAGCGCGTACTTGGCGTAGAGGTCGGCCGGCTGGGAGAGGGTGGCGTCGATCGTGCCGGCGCGGATCGCGGCCAGTTCGTCCGGTATGCCGTCGTTGGAGATGATGGTGAGGTGCCCGGCGGAGCCGGCCGGTACGAGCCGTTTCCGCTGCTCCAGCAGGGCGAGCGTGGGCTGCAGGAAGGCGCCGCCGGCCTGCAGGTAGAGGCCGTCGAGATCGGGGTGCTGGGCGAGCAGGCTCTGCAGCTTGGCGGAGGCGACCTCGCCCTTCCAGTCGGTGGCCAGCTCGTGCACGGTGATCTTCGGGTACTTCTTCTTCATGCAGGCCGCGAACGCCTCGGAGCGGTCCCGCCCGTTGACCGAGCTGAGGTCGCCCTGGAGTTCGGCGACCCGGCCCCGGCCGCCGAGCTTGTGGCCGAGGTAGTCACAGGACTTCTCACCGTAGGCGCGGTTGTCGGCGCGGACGACCATGTAGACGGTGCCGTCGTCGGGCCGGGTGTCCACGCTGACGACAGGGATCTTCTTCGCCGCGAGCCGCTGCAGCTCGGCGCTGATGGCCCCGGTGTCCTGCGGGGCCATCACGATCGCCTTGGCGCCCTGGCCGGTCAGCGCCTGCACATCGGCGACGACCTTGGCGATGTCGTTCTGGGAGTTGGACAGCGGGAGGGCCGCCGGGCCGCCGTGGTCCAGGTCCTTTTGGAGGTACTGCTCGTAGGAGTTCCAGAAGTCGGTGTCCGTGCGGGGCAGGTCGATGCCGATCCGGCCGGCGGCGTCGCTGCCGCGGTTGCAGCCGGTGAGCGCGGCGAGGGCGGCGAGGACGGACACCGCGGCACCCGCCGCCGCGCCGGTCGTACGCAGTCTCATGGGAGTCCCTTGGTCGGTCGGGTGGGCTTTTCCGTCCGCGGCCGGGTCAGGTCGCGGGGCGCAGGCGCAGGCCCTGCATGCCGCCGTCGACGGCGAGCGCGGTGCCGGTGATGCCGGCGGCGGCCGGGGACGCCAACGAGGCGATGGCGGCGGCCACTTCGCCGGCCGTGACCATCCGGCCCATCGGCTGGCGGGCGTCGAGGGCGGCGCGTTCGGCCGCCGGGTCGTCGGCCCGGGCCAGCAGCCGGCCGATCCACGGGGTGTCGGCGGTGCCCGGGTTGACGCAGTTGACCCGGATGCCCTCGCGGACGTGGTCGGCGGCCATGGCGAGCGTCAGCGACAGCACCGCGCCCTTGCTGGCGCCGTACAGGGCCCGTTGCGGCAGTCCGGCGGTGGCGGCGATGGAGCAGGTGTGGGTGATCGACACGGCTCCGGGGCGGTCCCGGGCCGCCCGGCGCAGGTGGGGCAGGGCGGCGCGGGCGGTGCGGACCAGGCCGAGGAGGTTGACGTCCAGGACGTGCCGCCACTCCTCGTCGTCGTTGTCCTCGACGGTGCCGATCGCGCCGATGCCGGCGTTGCCGACGAGGGTGTGCAGGGCGCCGAGTTCGGCCGCCGCCTCGTCGACGGCGGCGCGTACGGCGGCGGCGGAGGTGAGGTCGGCGGTGAGCGCGAGGGTGCCGGGCGGGGCGCCGGCCGGGTCGCGGTCCAGTACGGCCACCTGGGCGCCGCGTTCGAGGAGCAGCGCGGCGGTGGCGGCGCCGATGCCGGAGGCACCGCCGGTGACGAGGGCGGCCAGGCCGTCGAAGTCCGTCATGCGAGGGCCTCCTCGGTGGTCCGGCGGGCCCGCCACACGGGCCCGTCGGGGTAGCGGTGGGCGGCGAGGGACGCCGGGTGCATCTCGGCGGAGAAGCCGGGGGCGGCCGGGGCCCGGTAGCGGCCGTGCTCGATCACGACCGGGTGGACGAAGTGCTCGTGGAGGTGGTCGACGTACTCGATGACGCGGTCGTCCCGGCTGCCCGAGACGGCCACGTAGTCGAACATCGCCAGGTGCTGCACCAGCTCGCACAGGCCCACGCCGCCCGCGTGCGGGCACACCGGGACGCCGTATTTGGCGGCGAGCAGCAGGATGGCCAGGTTCTCGTTGACCCCGGCCACCCGTGCCGCGTCGATCTGGACGAAGTCCACCGCGCCGGCCTGCAGCAGCTGTTTGAACACCACCCGGTTGGCGACGTGTTCACCGGTGGCGACCTTCACCGGCTGCCCGGAGCGCACCGCGGCGTGCCCCAGCACGTCGTCCGGGCTGGTCGGTTCCTCGATCCAGTACGGGGTGTACGGCGCCAGCGCGGTCATCCAGCGGACCGCCTCGGCCACGTCCCAGCGCTGGTTGGCGTCGACCGCGATCCGTACGCCGGGGCCGACCGCGGCGCGGGCCAGCCGCAACCGCCGCTTGTCGTCGTCGAGGTCGGCGCCCACCTTCAGTTTGATCTGCCCGAAGCCGTCGGCCACCGCCTCCTTGGCGAGCCGGACCAGCTTGCCGTCGTCGTAGCCGAGCCAGCCGGGCGAGGTGGTGTAGGCGGGGTAGCCCTCGGCCTTCAGGCGGGCGGCGCGGGCGGCCCGGCCGGGCTCGGCGGCGCGCAGCAGGGCCAGCGCCTCGCCGGGTGTGAGGGCGTCGGAGAGGTAGCGGAAGTCGACAAGCGAGACGAGGTCCTCGGGGGTCATCGCGGCGAGGAACTCCCACACCGGCAGGCCGGCCCGGCGGGCGGCCAGGTCCCAGGCGGCGTTGAGGACCGCGCCGGCCGCCATCTGCATCACGCCCTTCTCGGGGCCGAGCCAGCGCAGCTGGGAGTCGTGGGTGAGGTCGCGGTGCAGGGCGGCGAGGTCGGCGGCGGTGGCGGGCACCGGGCGGCCGACGAGGTACGGCGCGAGGGACCGGATCGCGGCGGCCATCACGTCGTTGCCGCGGCCGAGGGTGAAGCACAGGCCGTGGCCGCGCGGTCCGCCGGCGGTGTGCAGGACGAGGTAGGCGGCGGAGTAGTCGGGGTCGGGGTGCATGGCGTCCGAGCCGTCGAGCCGCTCCGAGGTGGGGAAGCGGACGTCGTGGATCTCGAACGCGGTGACGGTGCCGGTCGCGGCCATGCGCACGCCCCTGGGGAGTAGCGGAGGAACATCGTTCCTGCCGGCGGAGCTAACATCGGACCTTTCCGGGTCATCCGATGTATAGACCCGTCCCTGAGGCGCCGTCCAGACCCCGTACCGAATGTCGGGCGGAAGTTGAGGAAGCAAGGACGCATGACCTCGGCCACAGATCGGATGACTCGGGACGTGTTCGTGCACAGGGGCTGCGGACCGGGCCCACACAAGCCGTAGGCTTGGTGGCGCACGTAATGGAACTGCTGCCGGCCGCCGTCCCCGACGGCCGGGCCGGTCGGAAGGAGGCGCTGGGTGATCGAGCTGGAGGGGGTGCCCGAGCTGATCGACCCGGTCATGGTGGCCGCGTTCGAAGGCTGGAACGACGCCGGCGACGCCGCCTCCGCCGCGGTCGCCCATCTGGACCGGGAGTGGAAGGGCGAGGTCTTCGCCGCGCTGGACGCCGAGGACTACTACGACTTCCAGGTGAACCGTCCCACCGTCTTCCTCGACGGCGGCGTACGCAAGATCACCTGGCCGACCACCCGGCTCTCCGTGGTCCGGGTCAGCGATGCGAACGGCAAGGGCCGGGCGCGCGACCTGGTGCTGGTCCGCGGCATCGAGCCGAGCATGCGCTGGCGCTCGTTCTGCAACGAAATCCTCGGTTTCGCCCATGAGTTGGGCGTGGAGATGCTGGTGGTGCTGGGCTCGCTGCTCGGGGACACCCCGCACACCCGCCCGGTCCCGGTCAGCGGGGTCACCTCGGACGCGGACCTGGCCCGCCGGCTGGACCTGGAGGAGTCGCGCTACGAGGGCCCGACCGGCATCGTCGGGATCCTCCAGGAGGCGTGCACCCACGCGGGCGTGCCGGCGGTGAGCCTGTGGGCGGCGGTGCCGCACTACGTCTCCCAGCCGCCCAACCCGAAGGCCAGCCTCGCGCTGCTCAACCGCCTGGAGGACCTCCTCGACATCAGCATCCCGCTGGGCGAGCTGAGCGAGGACGCACGGGCCTGGCAGCTGGGCGTGGACCAGCTGGCGGCGGAGGACAGCGAGGTCGCCGAGTACGTGCAGTCGCTGGAGGAGGCGCGGGACACCGCGGACCTGCCGGAGGCGTCCGGTGAGGCGATCGCCCGCGAGTTCGAGCGCTATCTGCGCCGCCGCGACCCGCAGTCCGGCCCCGGCGTGGCCACCGAGGGCGGGCTCGCGGAGGGCCGGGACAGCTCCTACCTCCGCGACACGACCAGCGGCCGCACCCGGCCGCCCCGCCCGGCCTCCAAGGAACCGCGCGAGCCCGGCACCGGCCCGAAGGACGCCGGCCCGTCCGACTCCTCCCGGCGGCCCGACGAGGACGGCCCGGGGTCAGTCGCCGTGGTCACCGGACTTCTTGCCGTCGGTGTCGGTCACCTTCAGCCGTACGTGCCGGGCGCCGCGCAGCGGTACGTCCACCGCCACCGGCGCCGACTTCCCGGTCAGCTTCGGCGAGGTCCACAGCACCTTGCCGTCCGCCTCCACGGAGAAGGCGACCTCCCCGTAGTCGGCGATCTCGTCGTCGATCCCGGCGTCCGCGGTGAACGAGGTGCAGCGGCCCCCGGTGAAGAACTCCAGGTCCGCGTTGGCGTGCGCGCCGATGCCCTTGGCGTACGTCTTCCCGGCGAGGGTGAGCGGATGGCCGTCCGCCGGGCCCGACTCGCCGTTGCTGCGGTCCCGTTCGGCCGGGCCGTAGCCATTGGTGGCGGTCAGCCATTCCATGTCGCTCGCCCAGGTGTCGGCGGCCGGCGCGGGCGGTACCGGCCGTACCTCGAAGCGGTGCACGGTGGTGCGCGGTGCCCCCGCCGCCCGGTAGCGGACGGTGGCGGTGACGGTCACCGGGTCGGCGCTGCCGGCGTCCTTGGGCGCGGTCACGGTCAGCGCGTCGCGGGCGGTGCCGCCGGCCGCGAGCCGGCCGTGGTGTGCCGGCGCGGAGACCCGCCAGCCCTCGGGCGCGGACAGCGACACCGACACGTCCGTGGCGTCCCGGGTCCCGGCCGTCACCGCGGTCCGTACGGTCGTCGGCGCGCCCTTGGTGACCTCCTGGCCGCCGGGGGTGGTGACCGTGACGCCCGCGCCCGGGGTCCGGCCGCCGACCGCGCTGGCGCCCTTGAGCGTCAGGCCGAAGGCCCGGTCGGTGGGGCGGGCGGCGGTCGTGACGTGGACGACTCCGCCGCGGTCGGCCGGGTCGTAGTACCAGCCCTGCCCGGCCGCTTCGAGGGCGCGCGCGGACGGCAGCCGCTTCAGCGGCCGGCCGGCCAGCTCCACCCCGCGCGGTGCGTCCCCGGTGTGCACGGTGAACTCGTACGGCCGGCTGGTCTGCTTGCCGTGGAAGGAGCCCTTCGAGGGCCCGACGTCGAGATGTACGTCACCGGCGCCGGAGCGGGGTGCCGTGACGTCGACCCGCTGGGTGGCGCCGGCGCCCGTCCGGTGGGCGCGGGTCACCCCGTCGTCCTCGTAGAGCGTGAACGACGAGCGGCCCTGCGGGTAGACGTCCCAGGCGAGCGGTGAACCGGCGGTCCGGTCCTGGTAGGACCTGATGCCGGGCCACATCGGCACGGCGGCGCCGGCCTTGACGAACAGCGGCAGGGTGTCCAGCGGCGCGCTGTAGCCGTCGAGGGTCACCGGTCCCCGGTAGGTGCGTCCGGACCAGTAGTCGATCCAGGTGCCCTTGGGCAGGTAGATGCCGTCGCGGGTGTCGGTGTCCTGGTAGACGGGGGCGACCAGGAAGTCCTGGCCGGAGAGGAATTCGTACTTCGCGGCGTCCGTGGCGGCCTTCGGGTCGTCGGGGTATTCCAGCGACAGCGGACGCACCGGCCCGACCCCGGTCCGGGTCGCCTCGGCCGCGTAGGAGTACATGTACGGCAGCAGCGATTCCTTCAGCTTCAGGTATTTCCGGTTGACGGCCGTGTACGGATCGCCGTAGCGGTAGGGCTGTTTGTCGCTGGCGGCCCAGCCGTCCATCGTCATGACCGCCGGGAGGAAGGCCTTCCACTGCAGATCGCGGACGTACGTCTTGGGACTGCCGCCGAAGATGCCGTCCACGTCACCGGTCGTGTAGGCGAGCCCGGACATCGTCGCGCCGGCGTAGGTCGGTATCTGCCAGCGGATGTATTCCCAGCTTCCGCTCTGGTCGCCGGACCACTGGACGCCGCACCGCTGCGCGCCCGCCCAGCTTTCCGGGGCCCAGGTGAATCCCCGTGCGTCGCTGTTGTCCTCGATCCCCTGGTAGGCGTCCTTGCAGCCGTCCAGGGCGAATTTGTAGCCGTCGCCGACCCAGGCCACGTCGAGTTTGGCGATCCGCTGGCCGGCCGTGACCTGGTCGGCGAGTTTGGCGATGCCGTCCTCGGTCCACAGCCCGAGTTTCATCTTGCGGTCGCCGAGCCCCTGGGAGGTCCGGCCGAGGTCTTCGTATCCGCAGCCGTAGCCGTCGTTCACCAGCATCCAGCCGTTGGGCATGTCGTGCTGCACATATCCGTCGGCGACCTTCAGGGAATCCAGGGTGTGCCGTTCCCCGCGGTTCGCATTGTGCAGATAGCAGTCCGAATCGCCGATCTCCAGGCCGTACACGGGCGGCAGGAAGGGCTTTCCGGTCAGTGCGGTGTACTGGCCGATGACGTCCTTCGTGCGCGGCCCGGCGAAGTAATAGGCGTCGAAGCGCTGTTCCTTCGCGGTGGTCGTCACCGGATCGCCGAAGGCGTAGGTGTTGGGGGCGTAGGTGTTGCGGAAGACGCCGTATCCGGCGGTGGAGAGGTAGAAGGGGACGGAGTTGGGGTGGCCGCCGTCGTCCCAGTTGTAGTCGACGCCCACCTCGACGGTGTGGCCGCGGTGGGAGGTGTTGCCGCGGCCGTTCTGCATGCCGGCGCCGTAGAACTGCTCGGTGGCGCCGCGCGCGAGGGTCTGCGTGGTGGTCTTGTCGTCCCAGCTCAGGCCCTTGGTCTCGGACCAGACCAGCGAGCCGTCGGCCCGGCGCAGCTCGAAGCGCAGCGGTGCCTTGTACGCCGTCAACGTGACCTCGGCCGTGCTGAGTTCGTAGGCGTCGCCGGCGTCGCGCCAGTGGGTGGCCGGCGGGGTGCCCTGGGGGAGCACGATGTCCTTGCCGGTGGGGTCGGAGAAGGTGCCGTCCGGGGCGAGTTCGAGGCGGAAGGTACGGTCCGTCACGAAGCTGACGCGGGCCTCGGCCCGGCCCGCGTGCAGGTGGTAGACGGGCCCGTCGGCCTCGAAGCCGGTGACGTCCCCGACGGTGTGGGCGGGCGCGGGGCCGGCGGCCGGTGCGCTGCCGGCCGGGCCGGCGACCGCCACCACGAGCCCGAGCAGCGCGGCAACGACCGCCGCCCGCAGTCCTGTTGGTTTCCTCATGCCGGAAAGCTCTAGCCCGCCGGCGGGGCGGCCCACCATGGATTCTTGCGCCGGATTCCTGGATTTCCGGTCGCCCGGCCCGGGCGCGGGCGCGGGGCGGGCGCGGAAAAGGGGCGCCCGCACCGGCCGGTACGGGCGCCCCTCGCGGGACGGGGGTCAGGCGAGGGCCGTCAGAGGGCCACGCCCAGGAGCGCGTCGACGGCGCGGGAGACGAGGCCGGGGGCGCCCTCGTCGGTGCCGCCGTCGGCCTGCTGCGCGGCGGCCCAGCGGTCCACGGCCGCCAGCGCGGCCGGGGAGTCCAGGTCGTCGGCGAGCGCGGTGCGGATCTCCTCCAGGAGGGCCTCGGCGGGCGGGCCGTCGGGGCGGGAGACCGCGGCGCGCCAGCGCGCCAGCCGCTCGACGGCCTCGTCGAGCACCGCGTCGGTCCACTCCCAGTCGGCGCGGTAGTGGTGCGCGAGCAGCGCCAGGCGGATCGCCGCCGGGTCGGTGCCGTCGCGCCGCACCTTCGAGACGAAGACGAGGTTGCCCTTGGACTTGGACATCTTCTCGCCGTTCAGCGCCACCATCCCGGCGTGCACGTACGCCTTGGCGAACGGGTGCTCGCCGGTGAGCGCCTGGGCGTGCGAGGCGCCCATCTCGTGGTGCGGGAAGGCGAGGTCGGAGCCGCCGCCCTGGACGTCGAAGCCCATGCCGAGGTGGTCCAGGGCGATCGCGACGCACTCGATGTGCCAGCCGGGCCGGCCGGGGCCCAGCGAACCGCCGTCCCAACTCGGCTCGCCGTCGCGGGCGGCCATCCACAGCATCGGGTCGAGCGGGTTCTTCTTGCCCTCGCGCTCGGGGTCGCCGCCGCGCTCGGCGGACAGCAGCCGCATCGCCTCGGCGTCGAGTCCGGAGACCTCGCCGAAGTGCGGGTCGGAGGCGACGGAGAAGTAGATGTCGCCGTCCAGCTCGTAGGCGGCGCCGGCGTCGCGCAGCCGCTCCACCAGCGGGACGATGCCGGGTATCGACTCGACGGCGCCTATGTAGTGCTGCGGCGGCAGCATCCGCAGCGCCGTCATGTCCTCGCGGAACAGGGCGGTCTCGCGCTCGGCGAGCGCGGTCCAGTCGTCGCCGGTCTTCTGCGCCCGCTCCAGCAGCGGATCGTCGACGTCGGTGACGTTCTGCACGTAGTGCACCTGGCGCTTCGTGTCGAGCCACACGCGCTGAACCAGGTCGAACGCGTTGTAGGTCGCCGCGTGCCCCATGTGGGTGGCGTCGTACGGCGTGATGCCGCAGACATAGATACGGGCGACGGGACCGGGGGCGAGGGTCACCCGTCCGCCGGTCGCGGTGTCGTGGATCCTCAGGTCGCGGCCCTGACCGGGCAGGGCGGGGACCTCAGAAGCGGGCCATGCATGCATGCCATGAGCGTAACCGGATGCATGTTCCGCATACGAACCGGACCAGGGGTCTTGGCCGGAAAGGCGGTCTTGCGGTTCGCGGCCGGACGTGCATACGCGCCTCAGCGGTCCGGAAGGGGTCCCGGGCGGGCTCAGACCGGCGGCCAGGGGATGGCGGGCCACTCCCCGCTCGGCTCGGGGTGCCGGCCGCCCTCCAGCAGCCCGGCCACCCGCGCCCGCAGCGCGTCGATCTCGGCGGCCGTGAGCAGTTCGGCCAGTCGGGCGGCGAGCGGCGCGGAGTCCGCCAGGGCGTCCCCGAGCCCCCGCAGCACCTCCTGCGCCTCCTCGGTCAGCGGCTCGCCCGCCCAGCCCCACAGCAGCGTGCGCAGCTTGTCCTCGGTGTGGAAGGTCACGCCGTGGTCGATGGCGAAGAACTCGCCGTCGGCGCCGGGCAGCAGATGGCCGCCCTTGCGGTCACCGTTGTTGATCACCGCGTCGAGGACCGCGAGCCGCCGCAGCCGCGGGTGGTCGGCGTGCACCAGCAGCGCGGTGCGGCCCTCCCCGAGCTCGGCGAAGCCGACCGCCTTCCAGCCGGGCCCGGGCTCGGCGTCCTCCACCAGCGCCAGCAGTTCGGGCACCTCGTCGCTGCTCTCCGGCGGGTCGATCCACTCCTGGACCATGCCGGTGCCGTAGGGGCCGTCGCGCAGCACGGTCGGCGGGATCAGGTCCCAGCCGCAGGCGCGGGAGATCTCGTACGCGGCGACCTCGCGCTGGGCGAGCGTGCCGTCGGGGAAGTCCCACAGCGGGCGCTCGCCGGCGACGGGCTTGTAGACGCACGAGGCGGTGCGGCCGTCGTGGGTGACCGTGCAGTAGAGCACGGCGTTGGACGCCTCCCGGATGCGGCCGCGCACGGTCAGCTCGCCTTCGGTGAGGAAGGAGTCCGTCAGCCCGCCGGCGGGCTCCGCCACTACCGGCGGGTCCTGCGGTCCGGTGGGGCCGGGCAGCTGCCCGGCCGGTTCGACGGCGGGCTCCATGGCGCTCAGGCGCCCCGCCGGTATCCGTTCTGGCGCGGACATACGTGTCCCTCCGGGTCGAGCGGCAGGCTGCACAGCGGGCACGGCGGGCGGCCGGCGTTCACGACCTCCAGGGCCCGCTTGGCGAACGCCCTGGCCATCGTCCCGGTCAGGCGCACCCGCAGCATCGGCGGGCCGTTCTCGTCGTCCTGGAGCAGCCGTTCCTCGGCGTCCGCGAGGTCCTCCTCGCTGTCCGCCTCCAGTTCCACCAACGCCTGGGCCTCGACGATCATCCGCTCGTCCTCGCCGTCCCAGGCCAGCGCCATCGTGCCGACCCGGAACTCCTCCTCGACGGGCATCTCCAGCGGGGCGGTGTCGGTGAGCTCGGCGGGCGAGACGGCAGGGACCGGGGCGTTGCCGCCGCTGCGCCGGACGACCTCGTCCAGCAGCTCGTCGATCCGCTCGGCGAGCGCCGCGACCTGGGTCTTCTCCAGGGCGACGCTGGTGGTCCGGCCGGCCGCGGTGGCCTGGAGGTAGAAGCTACGGCGGCCAGGCAGCCCGACCGTACCGGCGACGAAGCGATCCGGTACGTCGTAGAAGAACACCTGACGGGACAACGTCCTGCTCCGATTGCTCGACTGCGGGGTCACTGCGGTCGCTGCGGGTCCTGCGGACCGCAGGGGCGGCGGGCAGCGCCGTCGCACCACCCTACTGCGCCGACTGATCACCCTGCGCCCGCACCACCGCCGATGGCCGCGTCCCGGTCCGCCGCCGGGCTGCCGCCGTCGTCCCGGGGCACCAGCGAGGCGAAGTCGCCGGTGTCCCCGAGGCGTACGAGGTAGGGGCGCAGCCGGGTGTAGCGGATCACGGTGAGGGAGCAGGGCTCGACCGAGATCCGCTGGAAGAGGTCGAGGTGCATGCCGAGCGCGTCGGCGACCAGGGACTTGATGATGTCGCCGTGCGAGCACATGGCGTAGGTGGCCTCGGCGCCGAGGGTCTGCTCGACGCGGGCGTTCCAGTCGCGGACCGCGTCGACCGCGCGGGCCTGCATGGCCCGCATCGACTCGCCCCCGGGGAAGGCGACCGAGGACGGGTGCTGCTGGACGGCCTCCATCAGCGGCTCGTCGGTCAGCTCGGCCAGCTTGCGGCCCGACCAGTCGCCGTAGTCGCACTCGCTGATCCGGTCCTCGATGTGCAGGGTGAGCCCGGGCCGGGCCGCCAGCAGGGGCGCCATGGTCTCCCGGCAGCGCTGCAGGGGGCTGGAGACGAGGGCGGCGAGCGGTACCCGCGCCAGCCGCGCGGGGAGCGCGGCGGACTGGGCCGCGCCGTGCTCGTCGAGGGCGACGCCGGGCGCCCGCCCGGCGAGCACTCCGGCGGTGTTGGCGGTGGAGCGGCCGTGCCGCACCAGGATCAGCGTGGGCATGCCCGCCACCCTACGTTCCGGGTACCGCTTCCTGGCAGGGGTCCCGGGGACGCGCGAGAATGCCTGGTGTGATCGTGGACTGCGCCATCTACCGGGAGGGCCGCCGCAGGGACTGCGCGGCCGACTTCTCCGGCGCCCTGACGGCGGCGCGGGCGGAGGGGCACTCCTTCCTCTGGCTGGGGATGTACGAGCCGACGCGGGAGGAGTTCGACCGCGTGACCAGCGAGTTCGCGCTGCACCCGCTGGCCGTCGAGGACGCGCTCAAGGCGCACCAGCGGCCCAAGCTGGAGGTCTACGACGACTCGCTGTTCCTGGTGCTGAAGCCGGTCACGTACGACACCCGGGCCGACACGGTGACCGCGTCGGAGCTGATGGTCTTCGTGGGGGACTCGTTCGTGGTGACCGTCCGGCACGGCGAGGCCAGCCCGCTGGCGGCGGTGCGGCGCCGGCTGGAGGAGCATCCGGAGATCCTGCGGCACGGGCCGGGCGCGGTGCTCTACGCGGTCAGCGACGCGGTGGTCGACCACTACATCGAGGTGGCCGCAGAACTCGCCCTGGACATGGAGGAGTTGGAGGCGGAGGTGTTCGCTCCGGTCCGTGGCCGGGACACCCGGAACACCGCCGCGCAGATCTACGCGTTCAAGCGCGAGGTGATGGAGTTCCGACGGGCGACCGGCCCGCTGGCGGAGCCGATGGCCCGGTTGCAGAACCCGGGAGTGCCGTTCGTGCACGATCACGCCCGGCCGTTCTTCCGCGACGTCGACGACCACCTCACCCGCGCGAATGAGTCGGTGGACAGCCTGGACCGGTTGCTTTCGGACATTCTCGCCGCCCATCTGGCACAGATGGGCGTCCGGCAGAACGACGACATGCGCAAGATCTCGGCCTGGGCGGCGCTGGCGGCCGTCCCCACCCTGATCGCCGGGGTCTACGGCATGAACTTCGAGAACATGCCGGAGCTGAGGTGGCAGTGGGGCTACCCGGGGGTGCTCGTGGTGATGGTCCTCATCGAGGTGTCGCTCTACCGGCTCTTCAAGCGCCGCGGCTGGCTCTGAGGGCCCGGCGCGGAAGCACCCTCGGCGGCGTCCTCACGCGAACTCCGGCTCACGCGAACTCCGGGGCGGAGGTGGCCGGGCCGCCCAGCGCGTTCCGCCGCTCGGGCATCGTGAGGCTGACCATCCGCCGCCAGCCCCCCAGCCGCTCGTAGCCGTACACCGCCGCGATGCCGGCGGTGAGCGCCGCGGACTTCCCCCTCGGCCACTTCAGGATGCGGCCCATGCGGTCCATCACGGCCAGGCTGACGTCCCGGTGGACGGCGATCTCGGCGTGCGCGCATTCGTGGAGGGCCCGCTGGATGGTCCGCCCGTGGCCGGCCCGGGCGAGGCGGAGCAGTTCCTCGTGGCAGTAGGCGAGGTGGTTGCTCTCGTCGTTCGAGATCATCCGGATCGCCTTGCCCACCTCGGGGTGGTCGCCGAAATGCCTGGCGAGCGTGGCCATCTGGTCGGCGGCGCGCTGTTCGGTGACCCGGCTGTGGGCGAGGTAGGTGATGATGTCGAGCTCGCCGAGCGGCTCGTCACGGCGCAGCTTGTCGTGCGCCAGGCCGATGCCCCGCCGTTCCAGGAGCATGGTGTAGTCGGTGGCCGCCGGGACGTCGGTGGGGGACAGCCCGCGCTTGCGCAGCAGGGCCCGGAAGATCCGGCCGTGCTTGTCCTCGTCGGCGCCGTGCCGGGCGACCTTGGGTGCCAGATCGCGCAGCGACTCGGGCAGCAGTGCGGCGATCCGGCCGTTCTCCCAGCCGCCCTGGGCCTCACCGCTCGCCGCTATGGAGCAGAACAGACGGTAGGCCTCGTCGTCGTCGACGATCTCCTGGAACAGGCTCCGGGCCGAGAGCATCTGCGTCACCTCCGAACGGACACACCCGCGAACAGTCAAAGCGGGCGTTCCGGACGCGGCAACCGGGCGGGGCGCCCGTTCGCCCGTTCGGACGAGGCGCGGCCGGGTGGCGGGGCGTAACCCGGCCGCCCGTACCGGCGTTGTGCAGCGCGACGGCCGTGGCGGGGAAGATCCCCCGAGCCCCCACCACGGCCGCAGGCTCCCGGATAGGCCCGAGGTCCGGCTGCCCCGGCGCCGGGCCCTTCGCCGGTCGCTACCGGGCGTTTCACCGGGCGCCTCTCGCTGAGCGCCGCCGGTCCGTTCGCCCGGCGGCGCTCATGCCAGCCCGGCGCGCTCCAGGGCCTCCGTTCCGGCCCGCAGCGAGGCCAGCCGGTCCTCCAGTCCGAAGCCCGCCGGGGACAGCGTCAGCGTGGTCACCCCGGCCTCCGCGTAGGCCCGCATCCGGTCGGCGATCCGCTCGACCGAGCCGAGCAGCGTGGTCTGGTCGATCAGCTTCTCCGGGACCGCCGCGGCGGCGCCCTCCTTGTCGCCGGACAGGTACTTGTCCTGGATCTCGGCGGCTTCCTTCTCGTAGCCCATCCGCCGGGCCGCCTGGTTGTAGAAGTTCTGCTTGCGGCTGCCCATGCCGCCGACGTAGAGCGCCGTGTACGGGCGGAACATGTCGGCCAGCGCGCTGACGTCCTTGTCGGCGCCGACGGCCAGCGGCAGCGTCGGACAGATGTCGAAGCCGTCCAGGGTCTTGCCGACCTTCTCCCGGCCGGCCCGGAGGTGGGCGACCGCGGTCTCCTCCAGGTTCTCGGCGGCGGGGAAGATCAGCAGGGCGCCGTCGGCGATCTCGCCGGTCTGCGTCAGGTTCTTGGGGCCGATCGCGGCGATGTAGAGCGGGATGTGCGGGCGCTGCGGGTGGACGGTGAGCTTCAGCGGCTTGCCCGGGCCGCCGGGCAGCGGCAGCGTCCAGTGCTCGCCCTCGTAGGACAGCCGCTCGCGGCTCATCGCCCTGCGGACGATCTCGACGTACTCGCGGGTGCGGGCCAGCGGCTTGTCGAACTTGACGCCGTACCAGCCCTCGGAGACCTGCGGGCCCGAGACGCCGAGACCGAGGCGGAACCGGCCGCCGGAGAGCGAGTCCAGGGTGGCGGCCGTCATCGCGGTCATGGCGGGCGTCCGCGCCGGGATCTGGAAGATGGCGGAGCCGATGTCGATGCGCTCGGTCTGGGCGGCGACCCAGGAGAGCACGGTGGCGGCGTCGGATCCGTACGCCTCGGCGGCCCAGCAGACGGAGTAGCCGAGGCGGTCGGCCTCCTGCGCCACCACGAGATTGTCGGAGTCCATCCCGGCGCCCCAGTAGCCGAGGTTGATGCCAAGCCTCATGCCGCTCCCCTTACCGATCAGTAACGTCGCTGTTCCGGGGACTGTAGCGCGCACCCCCGCCGGGCGTCACCGACGGGTTGTCCACAGGTCCCCTGTTCCCGGCGCCCGGCGCGTACTCTCAGGGCCCATGGAGCAAAGGCACCTCGGCCGAACGGGCCTTCGCGTGTCCCGGCTCGGGCTCGGCACCCTGAACTGGGCCCGCGACACGGGCGAGCAGGAAGCCGCCGACCAGCTCAAGACGTTCTGGGAGGCCGGCGGCACGCTCGTCGACACCGCCGACATCTATGCCGACGGCGGTGCCGAGTACCTCCTCGGCCGGCTGATGGAGGGGCTGGTTCCGCGCGAGGACCTGGTGATCGCGACGAAGGCCGGCAGCGTGCTGGAGGCCGACCGCCGGGTGGACTGCTCCCGGCGCCATCTCCTCGGCGCCCTCGACGCCTCCCTGGGACGGCTGGGCACCGAGTACGTCGACCTGTGGCAGCTCCACGCCTTCGACCCGCACACGCCGTTGGAGGAGACCCTCCAGGCGCTCGACCTCGCGGTCACCAGCGGCCGGGCGCGCTATGTGGGCCTGTCGAACTTCTCCGGCTGGCAGCTGGCCAAGGCCGCCACCTGGCAGCTCGCGGCGCCCGGGGTGCGCAACCGCCTGGCGAGCACCCAGATGGAGTACTCCCTCCTGCAGCGCGGCATCGAGCGCGAGGTGCTGCCCGCGGCGCTCGACCTCGGGATGGGCGTCCTGCCGTCCTCACCACTGGGCCGGGGCGTGCTGACCGGGAAGTACCGCCATGCGACCCCGGCCGACTCGCGCGGCGCCTCGGAGCACCTGGCGGCGTTCGTCGCGCCGTATCTCGACGAGACGGCGGGCCGGGTCGTCGAGGCCGTCACCACCGCCGCCGACGGACTGGCCGTCACCCCGCTCCAGGTCGCCCTCTCGTGGCTCCGGGACCGTCCGGGGGTGACCGCGCCGGTCCTGGGCGCCCGCACGGCACAGCAGCTCAGAGCGGCGTTGTCAGTGGAGGCCCTTAGTCTTCCTGACGAGATCCGCCGGGCGCTGGACGATGTGTCGGCTCCGGTGCACCACTACCCCGATCACGACTGGAGCACGCTGTGAGCACCGACCGCCCCGCCGGCGACACACCGCCCGGGCAGGAGGCCGCACCCGGGGCCGCGGAGGCCCCCACGCCCGAGGGGGCGCCGGCGGCGGACCCGGGCGCGACGGTGAGCCAGGCGCCGGCCGCGGCGCCCCCGGCCGGCAAGGCCACCGCGGCGGCGCTGGCGGCGGCCGTCCGGGCCGTGGAGAGCGGCGAGCGCTCGGCCGCGTCGTTCTTCGCCGACGCCCCGCGCCCCGCCAGGCCGGCCGCACCCGCCAAGGCGGCCCCGGCGCCCGCCGGCCCCGCACCCGGGGGCGGATCGGCGGGCCCGCCCCCGGAGCCGGCCCCCGCGCACCGCGCCCCCGCACCGGCCGCACCGCCCGCCCCGCCCGTGGGCGGCCCGGCCGCCGCCCCGGCCGCCCCTCTCCCGGCCCCCGCACCCGGCCTCGACGGCGTACGTCAGGTCCTGCGGGCGGGCGGAGCCCCCGAGACCCTCGCGGAGCGGACCGCCGAAGTGCTCGGGGAGCGGGCCGCGGAGGTCCTGCGCGAGGATCCCTGGCAGCTGCTCGGGGTGCCGGGCGTGCGGCCCGAGCAGGCCGACGGCTTCGCGCGGGCGCTGCTCGGCGGCTCCGCCGGCCCGGGCGACGAGCGCCGCGGCCAGGCGCTGGTCGGCTGGCTGCTGGAGCAGGCCGCGGTCGCGGGGCACTCCGCGCTGGAGGCCGGCGCGCTGCGCGACGCGCTCGCGCAGCGCCAGGTGCCCGACCCCGACGAGGCCCTGCAGAGCGCCATCGCCGAGGGCGCCGTGCTGGTCTTCCAGGACGCGATCGAGGAACCGGGCCGGGCCCGGCCCGCGGCGGACGAGGACGAGGAGGAGCGGCCGGTCCGGATCCTGCTGGGCCTGGACCGCTGGGCCATGGCCGAGGAGAGCGTCGCCGACGGCTTGGCCCGGCTGCTCAACACCTTCGAGCCGGTCCCGGACTCCGGTGCCGCGGACACCGCATCCGGTGCGGCGGACGCCGAGTCCGGCTCCGGCTCCGCGGACGCCGACGGGCGGGCGGACGACGTCGCACCGGAGGACGGTGACATCCCGGTGGCGCCGGTCCGTCCCTCCGCCGCCGACTGGGAGGCGGCGGCCGCCGCCGCGCCGTCGCCGTCGGCCGCGGAGCTGATCCGTGCCGCCGCGCACAGCGGCCTGGTGGCGCACACGGGCGCCGAGGCGGCCCGCGCCGAGCCCGCCGCGCTGATCGCCGCGGCCCGTGCGCTGGGCCTGCGGGCCTTCGGCGCCACCCACAGCGACAGCGGCCGCGGCCGGCTGGCCGCCGACCTCGCCGCACTCGCCCCCGAGGCGGGCCCGGAGGCCGGTTCCGCGGGGTCGGGGGCGGCGGTGACGGTCGCCGGGCTGCTGTCCGGGCAGGAGGGCCCCGGCCGGGACGCGGACGGCGCCCTCGCGCTGGATCTGCTGGTGGTGCTGGACGCCCCGCAGCTGGATCTGGAGACCGCGGCCCTGCTCGTCGAGTCGCTGACCGACGGGACGCGGCTGGTGCTCAGCGGCGATCCCGGCGTCCTGTGGTCCGCCGGACCCGGCCGCCTCTTCGCCGACGTCCTCGCGGCCCGTTTCTGCCCCCAGGTCGCGTCCCGCACCCCGGACTTCGGCCCGATCGGCGAGCTGGTGTCCGGCATCGGCATCGGTGAGCTGAGCCAGGTCGAGGCGCCCGGCAAGGAGGTGGTGATCGTCCCGGTGCGGGACGCCGGCGAGGCGGTGCACCGCGCCGTCCAGCTGGTCGCCGACTCCGTGCCCCGGGCGCTGGGCGTCCCGCCGGAGGACACCCAGGTCATCACGGTCGGACACGGCGGCGCGGCCGGCACCCGGGCGCTGAACGCCGCGCTCAAGGAGCGGCTCAACCCCGGCCCCGGCCGGTTCGGCGGCTTCGACCCCGGCGACCGCGTGGCCTACGCCCCGGCCCCCGGCCGTACGCTGCCCGGCACGGTCACCGGCGCCGACGCCGCGGGGCTGCATCTGGACTGCGCGGGGACCGCCGTCGTGGTGCCGCGCGAGCGGGTCGGCGGCGCGGTCCGGCACGGCTGGGCGCTCACCGCCCATCAGGCGGCCGGGATGCGCTGGCCGGCCGCGGTGGTCGTGGTGCCCGGGGACGCCACGGGCGGGCTGACCCGCGCCTGGGTCTACACGGCCTTCGGCCGCGGTGAGCGGCATCTGTCGGTGGTGCAGGGCGCCGATCAGGCGCTGGCCCGTGCGGTCGCCGAGCTGCCCGTCAAGGAGCGGACCACCCGGCTGCGGACGCTGCTCGGGCAGCAGAGCGTGCCGGCCGCGGAGGATGCCCCGGCATGAGGCAGGGTGCGGGCGACCGCCCGGAGCGGGGCGGCCGCCTGCGCCCTCACCTCTCGCGGTCGAGCGGCTCCAGCAGGTCGTCGTCGCCCAGTTCCTCGTCGAAGACGGCGCTGACGTCGAAGCGGCACACCACCCGCTGCGGGTCCGCCTGGTCGAACGGCGCGGAGAGCCACTCCCCCGGTTCGGCCGGTTCGTCGGCGGCCGCCACCCACAGCGTGGAGTCGCCCTCCTCCAGGCCGAACTCCTTGTGCCGGGAGGCGATCTCGTCCGGTTCGAACTCCCCGAAGAGCACTCCCAGCGCCGCGTGGACGCTGCTGCCGACGACCGCGGCGGCGTCCACGGAGGGTCCCGCCGCTTCGTCGGCGGCGTCCGGATCGAGGTCCGCGATGCGCTGCGCCTGGTGCAGCAGCCGCTGCGGTTCGGCAACGGTGTAGTCGCGCCGGATCAGCACGCTGAGCGCGCTGGGATCCTCCGGGCCCGCGTAGGCGGGCAGCGCGTCGCTGCCGGGGATCTCGAAGGGGGTGACCTCGTCGTAGGTGTCGTAGAGCAGCTCGTCGTACACCTCGGCCGCGGCGGCGAGCTCGTCGAACGCGGCGTAGACAGCCGGATCGTCCTGCCCCGAGCGGCGTTCGACCGCGTCGAGGTGACGGTCCAGCGCGGCTTTGACCGCCTCGGCGGCGGCACGTACCTCGGCAGCGGAAGGCTGCGCAGCATCAGACATAGTGCAGACGCTATCCGTACCGGGGCCGGTCCCGCACAATAGATGCGATGCCGGAATACGAATTCTGCGATGTGTACGTGCCACGGGGCGTTTCCCGGAAGGCCACCACACGCCTGCTGACCGACCATGCCGAGTACGGACACTGGGAGTTGGACCGTCTGCGTCTGAACCCGGACGGCAGCCGCAAGGTGCGGCTGCGCCGCCGGATCATCCGACAGCTCCGCGCCACGTGGTGACCACCACCGGCGCGTGAACAGCAGAGCGGGCCCCGCCTCGGCAGGGCCCGCTCAATGGTGCGCTCGTGCGCGCTCAGCCACCGCTCGTCACGGAACGCTGATCACCGCATGATCGCCGCGTGTGCGCCGCCGTTCACCGGCGGACGGCACGCGCCTTGCGGTACAGCACCGCACCTCCGAGCAGCATCCCGGCCGCGGCCGGAACCGCGTAACCGGCAGCGCCGGCGCCGGTCTCCGCGAGCTGCTGCCGGGGAGCCGGCACCACCTGGCTGTGCGGCGCGGTCTGCGACTGCGCCGCCGGGGTGTGCCCGCCGCCCTGCTGCGGGGTCGCCGGCTGGTGCGGCTTCCCCGGGTGCTGGGGCTTCCCCGGGTGGTGCGGCTTGCCCGGGTGCTGCTGCTCCGGCTGGTGCGGCTTGCCCGGGTGGTGCGGGTGGTGCGGGTGGTGCGGGTGGTCACCGGTACCCGGGTGGTGCGGCTTCCCGGGGTGGTGCGGATGCCCCGGGTGCTGCGGGTTGCCGGGGTGGTGGGGCTGGCCCGGCTGGTGCGGACGGCCCGGCGCCGGCGCCTCGTTGGCGCAGTCGTTGCCGAAGACCGGGTTCAGCAGACCGACCACGGAAACGCTGTTGCCGCAGGCGTTGACCGGGACGTCGACCGGCGCCTGGACATTGTTGCCGGAGCCCACACCGGGCGAGTTCGCGGTGCCGCCCGCGGCGCCGGCGCCACCGTGGTGGCCACCCCCGCCCGGGTGCCCACCCTGGTGGTGGCCACCCGCGTGGTGCCGGCCGCCGACGTCATTGGCGCAGTGGTTGCCGAACGCGGGGTTCAGCAGACCGATGACGTTGACGGTGTTGCCACAGGCGTTCACCGGGACGTGCAGCGGTACCTGGACATTGTTGCCGGATCCCACGCCGGGCGAGTTCACCGCGCCACCGGCGGCCCCCGCATCCGCGTGTGCGTAGCCGGCGACCGCGGCGAGTACGCCGCCCGCCGCCGCCATGGTGATCAGGCCCTTTCTTGCGACCTGTCTCATAAATAGTTCCCCTGCCTAGTGCCTTACAGGAATTGCGTGCGCGCGACGATCCCCCGGGGAGACCGGGGGATCATCCGCTCGCCCACCGAAATACCCAGAGGCCCCGGAATGCGTGCCACGCATTCTGGAGCCGAACCGGATCAGACCCTTACGGGTGCAGGTACAACGTCAAACGGCGCCAGAAAGTCACTTGTTGACGCAGTAGTTGCCGAAGGCCGGGTTCAGCACACCGACCACGGAGATCGTGTTGCCGCAGGCGTTCACCGGAACGTGCACCGGCACCTGGACGACATTGCCGGACACGACGCCCGGAGAGTGCACGGCAGCGCCCTGGGCACCCGCGTCGGCGGCGGCCAGGCCGGCACCGGCGAGCACCAGACCACCGGTGGCCGCCGCAGCAGCGACGATCTTCTTCAGCATTGTTCCTCCTCGTGGGCAATGCGGCCCCAGCCGCGGACCGCACACCCTGCAACGAGGAAAAGGACGTTGAAGCTACGAACACATCAAAGTGTTCACTCTTTCCGGCGACACCGGCGCGAACGGCAGGAAATCCGCGCCGATTTCGGCTTCGGCGACCCCTCTTCCCGCGGGTTTCAGCTCTGTTCGATGAACCGGTCGAGCACCCGCACCCCGAACTTCAGTCCGTCCACCGGAACCCGCTCGTCCACGCCGTGGAACATTCCGGCGAAGTCCAGCTCCGGCGGCAGCTTCAGCGGCGCGAAGCCGAATCCCCGGATTCCCAGATCGTCGAACGACTTGGCGTCCGTACCGGCGGACAGCATGTACGGCACCGCGCGCGCGATCGGGTCCTCGGCCTGCAGCGCCGACTGCATCGCCTCGACCAGCGCCCCGTCGAACGTGGTCTCCAGCGCCTTGTCCGCGTGCACGTCCTCGCGCCTGACCCGCGGGCCGAGGATCCGGTCCAGGTCGGCCAGGAACTCCTCCTCGTAGCCGGGCAGGAAGCGCCCGTCGACGTGCGCGGTGGCCTGGCCCGGGATCACGTTGACCTTGTACCCGGCGCCCAGCTGCGTGGGGTTGGCGGTGTTCCGGAGCGAGGCGCCGATCAGCTTGGCGATGCCGCCGAGCTTCGCCAGCGTGCCGTCCATGTCCTCCGGGTCGAGCTCGGTGCCCAGCGCGTCGCCGAGCTCGTCCAGGAAGACCCGCAGCGTCTTGGTCACCCGCACCGGGAACTCGTGCCGCCCCAACCGCCCGACCGCCTCGGACAGTTCGGTGATCGCGTTGTCCTTGTGGATCATCGAGCCGTGGCCGGCCGAGCCGTCCACGGTCAGCTTCATCCAGTGCATGCCCTTCTGGGCCGTCTCGATCAGGTACAGCCGCAGCTGCTCGTTGACCGTGAAGGAGAAGCCGCCGACCTCGCTGATCGCCTCGGTCACCCCCTCGAAGAGCTCCGGGTGGTGGTCGACGAGGTACCGCGCGCCGTAGGTGCCGCCGGCCTCCTCGTCCGCGAGGAACGCCAGCACGATGTCCCGCGGCGGCTTGCGGCCGGTGCGCAGCCGGTCCCGGACGACGGCCAGCGTCATCGCGTCCATGTCCTTCATGTCGACCGCGCCGCGCCCCCAGACACACCCGTCCGCGATCTCCCCGGAGAACGGGTCGTGGGTCCAGTCGGCGGCGTTGGCCGGCACGACGTCGGTGTGCCCGTGGATGAGCAGCGCGGGCCGGGAGCGGTCCTCGCCCTCGATACGGGCGACGGTCGACGCGCGCCCCTTGTGCGACTCGAAGATCCGCGGCTCCAGGCCGACCTCGGCGAGCTTCTCCGCGACGTACTCGGCGGCGGCCCGCTCACCCGGGCCCGAGTGGTCGCCGTAGTTGCTGGTGTCGATCCTGATCAGGTCCCGGCACAGGTCGACGACCTCGTCCTCGCCGGTCACCGTACGGGCCGGCTGTGACTCGCTCACGCTGCCTCCTCTTGGTTCACGGCCGCGTCGCGCGCCCCGAGGCGCCCGGTCCGCGGCGGGGGTCCACCGCCATCCTCCACCCCGGCCGCGCTGTGCCCAAGGCCGCAATACTCCCGACATCCGCTGGTCACAGGCCCGCGCCCGGTCACATGTACGGATGATCGACCACCCCCGAACGTTTGCTATTGTTTTCCACGTCGGAACGGCGCAGGCCGCACCGGCAGACACCTGGTCCGGGTGGCGGAATGGCAGACGCGCTAGCTTGAGGTGCTAGTGCCCTTTATCGGGCGTGGGGGTTCAAGTCCCCCCTCGGACACACATCACTATCGAAGCCCGCTTGGCACCGGCCGAGCGGGCCTCGGTGTTTTCCGACGTTCATCGCTTCGACGTCATACCTTCGATGTTCATCGCTTCGATGTTCATCGCTTCGACGTTTACGCCCGCCCGGAGATCCCGTGAGACGCCGCTCCCCCGTGCCGCCCGCCCCGTTGCCGCAGCGTGACGGGATCGATCCGGTGCGGATACGGCTGCCGGCCGATCCGGACGGGGCGTGGGGCACGGTCGGGGAGCATCTCGTGGCGCGGTTCGGCGGGGCGATCGGGGCCGGGCGGGTGGCACAGATGCTGCGCACGGGCCGGTTCGTGGGCGTCGAGGGGGCGCTGAGCGGCGGCGAGCCGTACCGGGCGGGGCGGTACGTGTGGTTCCACCGGGACTTCGCGCCGGAGGCGCGGGTGCCGTTCGAGGTGCGGATCGTGCACCGGGACGAACGGATCGTGATCGCCGACAAACCGCACTTCCTGGCCACCACACCGCGCGGGCAGCACATCACCGAGACCGCGCTGGCCCGGCTGCGGCGCGAGCTCGGACTGCCGGCGCTGCAGCCCGCGCACCGGCTGGACCGGCTGACCGCGGGGCTGGTGCTGTGCGTCGTACGGCCCGAGGACCGGGGTGCGTACCAGGGGCTGTTCGGCGGGCGCCGGGTGCGCAAGGAGTACGAGGCGGTGGCGCGGTACGACGAGGGCGTGGCGCTGCCGGTGACCGTGCGCAGCCGGATCGTCAAGGAGCGCGGGGTGCCGGCGGCGCGGGAGGTGCCCGGGGCGGTGAACGCGGAGAGCCGGATCGAGCTGGTCGAGCGGCGGGGCGGGCTCGGGCGCTACCGACTGCTGCCGGCGACCGGGCGGACGCATCAGCTGCGGGTGCACATGAACGGCCTGGGGCTGCCGATCCTCCATGATCCGCTGTATCCGGGCGGGGGTGACGCGGCGGGTGCGGCGGAGGCCGGTGGTGCGGCCGCCGAGGACTTCGGGGCGCCGTTGCAGCTGCTGGCGAGGGCGCTGGAATTCCGGGACCCGGTGGACGGGCGGGAGCGCCGGTTCGAGAGCGGGCTGCGGCTGGCGGCGTGGCCGGGGGCTGCGGCCGGCTGACGTCCGCCGGCGGAATTTACGGTGCGGGCGGGGGCCCGGCGTCCGTAGGGTGCGGGGGTTGGTGAACTGGGGCGAAGGGCTGGCCGGATGCTGATCTTTGACGCGGACGACACGTTGTGGGAGAACAACGTGATCTTCGAGCGGGTCATCGACGAGTTCCTGGAGTGGATGGTGCGGCCGGGGCTCGACCGGGCGGCGGTGCGGACGGTGCTCGACGGGATCGAGGCCGCGAACGCGCCGACGCTGGGGTACGGCAGCAAGGTCTTCCTGCACAGCCTGGGCGAGTGCGTGGCGCGGCTGCGCGGGCGGGCCGCGACGGCCGAGGAGACGGCGCGGATCGCCGGGTGGGCGGCCGCCTTCGCCGGGGACCGGGTGGAGCTGATGCCCGGGGTGGCCGAGACGCTGGCGGAGCTGGCGCGGCGGCACGAGTTGCTGCTGCTGACCAAGGGCGACGCCGAGGAGCAGGAGCGGAAGGTGACGGCCTCAGGGCTGACCCGGCACTTCCGCGGGGTGCACATCGTGCCGGAGAAGGACGTCACCACGTACGAGCGGCTGAAGCGCGCCTACGACCTGGTGCCGGACGAGACCTGGATGATCGGCAACTCCCCCAAGTCGGACATCCTGCCGGCGCGTTCGGCCGGGCTGAACGCGGTGTTCATCCCGCACCAGCACACCTGGGTGCTGGAGCACGACGAGCTCGACCCGGACGACAAGAAGGTGCTGCGGCTGTCGGCGTTCCACGAACTGCTGCGGCACTTCTGAGGGCGGGCACCGACGGGACGTGAGGAGGGACGACGTGGGAGAAGGAACCGGTGCGGTGCGGCGGCCGGGGGTGTCGTGCGTGTTCGTGTGCCATGACGGGGCGGGGCGGGTGCTGCTGGCGCGGCGGAGCGCCGGGGCCCGGGACGAACCGGGGACGTGGGACTGCGGCGCCGGGGCGCTGGAGTTCGGCGAGACCTTCGAGGCCGCGGTGGCGCGCGAGGTGTACGAGGAGTACGGCACCCGGCCGCTGGGCATCGAGCGGCTCGGTGTGCGCAATGTGCTGCGCGGCGATCCGGTGGACTCGCACTGGGTCGCGGTGGTCTTCGCGGTGCGGGTGGCACCGGACGAGGTGACGATCGGCGAACCGCACAAGTTCGACGCGCTGAGGTGGTGCCCGCCGGACGCCCTCCCCACACCGCTGCATTCGCAGTGCGGGGAGAGCCTGGCGTTGTTCGTGCGGTCCGCCTCGTCCCCGGGGGCGGGCTAACGCCCGTCTCCTCCGGTGAGGGCCGCCGCCGTGCGCTCGGCGGCTTCCAGGAGCTGTTCGTCGGCGCGCAGGTCGGCGTCCTCGGAACCGGCGTGGAGCGGGAGCCGGGTGCGCCGGTCGATCAGCGCGCGCAGGTGCGGGAGCGCGGGACGGGCGTGCGGTCCCATGGCGGCCAGGGTGGTCATCGCGACGGGCCCGAAGAGGTCGTCGTCGAGGTAGTCCGGGAGTACGGCGAGGAGTTCCGCGGCCACCGGCGGGCCCTCGTTCCGCCACAGCACGAGGGAGCCGCGGACCTGCATGGCACCGCCGCGCCCGAGGACGGCGCCGCGCAGCCGCGCGGACTGCTCGGGGTCGAGGCCGCCGTGGTCGAGCAGCCATTGGAAGAGGGCGGAGTGGTCCGCGGTGGGGCGGCGGCCCTCCGGTGGATGGGTGCGCAGATAGGTCTCCAGGGGCGCCCGGTCGCCGGTGATCCGGGCCAGGGCCAGTGCGCCGTGGCCGGGGCGCCGTCGGGAGTCGCGGGTGAGGGTGGTGAGCAGCGGCACCGCGGCGGCCGCGGGCGGGCCGATCCGGCCGAGCGTGCCGACGAGTGAGAGCTCGGGCCAGGTGGCCAGTGCGGCGCCGCGGGCCTCGGCCGTCTCGCACGCGTTACGCAGCGCCGTGAGGAGGTCGGGGACGCAGGGGGCGGCGGCCGCCGGATCGAGGGCGTCGAGGACGCCGAGGGCGAGGGAGCGGGCGTCTCCGGTGTCGGATCGGAGCAACGTGCGTGCGTAGGCGGCCAGTTGGCCGGTGTCGGCGGCTCCGGCACGGAGCAGGCCGCGGAGCGCGGCGAGCATGCCGGGCGGGCGGGCGCCGGCGGTCAGCAGGGCGTGGACGTACGGGGCGGCGCGCGGGTCGCCGGTCGTGGCGAGGGCGTAGGTGACCTCCCAGGCGACGGCGTCGAAGGGGCCGGCGCCCGGGCCGGCGGGGTCCGCGGCCGGGGCCGTGGTGGGGTCCGGGAGCAGGGCGGCCAGGGCGTCGGCGGACCGGCGGGTGGCCGTGCGGGAGGCGCACAGGGCGTGCACGACGAGGGTGCGGAGGTCGGGCGGTGCGGTGGGCAGCAGCCGGACGAGGTGCGGGGCGAGGGTGTCGGGGGCGGCCCGCCACTCCTGGAAGGCCCGGTGGGCCAGCTGCACCCCGACCCGTCGCCCGTAGGCGCCCGCATCGCCGGCCAGCAGCCGGGGGGCGGTGGCGTAGCAGTCCGCTTCGCGTTCCTGGCGGTACAGGGCGCGGCCCCAGCGGGAGCCGACGGAGTAGCCGCGGTCGGCGTCGTGGGCGGTGAGCGCGGTGACCTCCGCCAGGGTCTGGGCGTCCAGTTCCGGCCACTGTTCGCGCGGGGCGGTGGCCAGCTCCTCCAGGCAGCCGAGCAGCCGGATCTCGGGGAGCGGGTCGGTGCGGAGCGGGCCGGGCGGGCAGGAGGTGCCCGGGGTGCCGAGCAGCGCGTCGGCCAGGGCGATCCGGGTGACGGGGTCGGTGAGTTCGCCGAGGGCGGTACGGGCGCGGTCGGCGGCGCCGGTGCGTACGAGGAGCCTGGCGGCGGCCCGGCGGACGTCCGGGTCCGGGTCGTGGAGCCGGGCCCCGGCCGCCTCGACCGGGGCCGGCCAGGGCGTCCGGCCGTGCGTGAGCTCGCCGAGCAGGGTGAGCACGGTACGGCGTACGGCGGGGCTCACATGCCGTGCGAGCGCCAGCAGTTCGCGGGTGACCGGGCCGTCGGGGTCGGCGCCGACCGCCTCGAAGACGGCGGTTCTGGCCGGGGTGCCCGGGGAGAGGACGGATCCGTCGAGGACCGCCGCGGTGAGCTCCGACGGGTGGTCGGGACCGGGGGCGGTCGACGGAGTGGCACCGTTCGACGGGCCGGAGGCGGTCGACGGGGCGGAGGCCGGGTCCTGGCCCGGCGTCCGCGTGGTCATCGGGTGGGGCGGTGGCCGCCCTTCCTGTAGGTCATGAGGAGGATCATGGGCCACGGGAAGGGCGGCGGCAACGCATTTACCGAGCGGGCCCGCCGCCGTGCGCCGCGGTCCTACAGCGGGGCGATATCGGTGAGTTCACCGTCCTCCAGGGCGAGCCAGCGGGTGATGCCCAGTTCCCGGAGGAACGTCAGGTCGTGGCTGACGACCACCAGCGCGCCCTCGTAGGACTCCAGGGCGGTGACCAGCCGGCGGACCGAGGCCATGTCGAGGTTGTTGGTCGGCTCGTCGAGCAGCAGCAGCTGCGGGGCGGGCTCGGCCAGCATCAGCGCGGCGAGCGAGGCGCGGAAGCGTTCACCGCCGGAGAGCGTGCCGGCCCGCTGGTCGGCCCGGGCGCCCTTGAAGAGGAAGCGCGCGAGCCGGGCCCGGATGCGGTTGTTGGTGGCGTCCGGGGCGAAGCGGGCGACGTTCTCGACGATGGTCAGGTCGTGGTCGAGGACCTCCAGTCGCTGGGGGAGGAAGCGGTGCGGGACGTGGGTCTGTGCGGTGCCGGACTCCGGTGGGATCTCCCCGGCGAGGGTGCGCAGGAGGGTGGTCTTGCCGGAGCCGTTGCGGCCGGTGAGGGCGATCCGCTCGGGGCCGTGCACGTCCAGGTCGGCGCGGGCGCCGTAGCGGGTGCGCAGGTCGCGCAGGGTGAGCACGCCGCGGCCCGGCGGGACGGCGGTGTGCGGCAGGTCGATGCGGATCTCGTCGTCGTCCCGGACCGCTTCGACGGCCTCGTCGAGGCGGTCCCTGGCTTCCTTGAGGCGTTCGGTGTGCAGGATGCGGTGTTTGCCGGCGGAGACCTGGGCCTCCCTCTTCCGTTCGTTCATGACGATCTTGGGTTCGCGCTTGTTGGCGCTCATCTTGTTGCCGTAGCGGACCCGGCGGGCCAACTTGAGGTGGGCGTCGGACAGTTCGCGTTTCTGGCGCTGGACGTCGGCCTCGGCGACCCGCACCATCCGTTCGGCCGCCTCCTGTTCGGCGGCCAGGGCGCGTTCGTAGTCGTCGAAGTTGCCGCCGTACCAGTGGATCTCGCCGCCGCGGAGGTCGGCGATCCGGTCGACCAGGCCGAGGAGTTCCCGGTCGTGGCTGACCACGACGAGCACGCCGGACCAGCCGTTGACCGCGGTATACAGGCGCTCGCGGGCGGCCCGGTCGAGGTTGTTGGTGGGCTCGTCGAGCAGCAGGACGTCCGGCCGGCGCAGCAGCAGGGCGGCCAGCCGGAGCAGGACGGATTCCCCGCCGGAGATCTCGCCGATGGTGCGGTCGAGGTCGATGCCGGTCAGTCCGAGCTGGTCGAGGGTGGCGCGGGCCCGCTCCTCGACGTCCCAGTCGTCGCCGATGACGGTGAAGTGCTCCTCGCTCGGGTCGCCGTTCTCGATGGCGTGCAGGGCGGCGCGGGTCGCGGCGATGCCGAGTGCCTGGTCGACGCGGAGCGCGGTGTCGAGGGGGGCGTGCTGCGGGAGGTAGCCGATCTCGCCGGTGGTCCGCACGCTGCCCGCGGACGGGGTCAGCTCGCCCGCGAGGAGCTTCAACAGGGTTGATTTTCCACAGCCGTTGAGGCCGATCAGGCCGGTGCGGCCGGGGCCCACGGTGAGCTGGAAGTCCTCGAAGACGGGGCTGCCGTCGGGCCAGCCGAAGCCGAGGCCGGAGCAGACGAGGGACGCGGCGGAGGCGGCGCGGGATGCGGGGGTCTGGGACATACGGGTCTCCTGGGTGCGCGGAAGGTGTGCGGAAGCTGCGCGGGAGACACCGCGGGGGGACGCCGAAGGGCCGGGTGCGCCGGGGTACGCCGGTCGGGCACGCCGAGGTCACGGACGGCGCCACGCGGTACGTCAGGGCGTACGCGTGCGCGCGGTGTCTCAAGACCTCAGACGAGCAACGGCCTTCTCCAATCGGCGGCAATGGGGCCGAGGAAGACGGTACGGGGGACGCCGCGAAAAGGCAAACGCATTTTTCGTTGCGTTTGCCGGGGGCGGTGTGTCGCGCCGGCGTCCCCGGAAACCCGGCCCTACTCCCCCGCCCCGTCGCGCGGGCGCAGCCGCACCCGGGCGGGGCCGGTCGGCTGGAGGGTGATGCCGGCGGCGACCGGCACCTCCTCGTCCACGGCGTGCAGTTCGTACTCGCGCAGGAGGGTCGCCAGCGCGAGCACCGACTCCAGCATGGAGAAGTGCTGCCCGATGCAGGCGCGCGGACCGCCGCCGAAGGGGAACCAGGCGTACCGGTGCCGGTCCGCCTCCCGCTCGGGTGCGAACCGGCCCGGATCGAAGCGTTCCGGGTCCGGCCACAGCGCCGGGTCGCGGTGCGTCACCCACGGCGCGACCACCACGTCCGCACCGGCCGGTATGCGGAACCCGCAGATCTCGGTGGCCTCCACGGCCCGCCGGCTGACGACCGGTGCCGCCGGGTAGAGCCGCATGGATTCCTTGAGCGCCTGCGTCAGGTACGGCAGCCGGTCCAGGTCGGCGGCGGTGGGCACCCGGTCCGCCAGCACCCGGTCGATCTCCGCCCGGACCCGGGCCTGTTCCTCGGGGTGGCGGGCGAGGAGGTGCAGGGTGAAGGCCAGCGAGGTCGCGGTGGTCTCGTGGCCGGCCAGCAGGAAGATCAGCACCTGTTCGCGGATCTCGGTGGCGTCCAGCGAACCGTCCTCGGCGTTGCCGGCCGCGGCCAGCAGCGAGAGCAGGTCCTCGCCCTCGGCGTCGTCCGGGCCGTCCGCCGCTCCGCCCGCCGCGCGGCGGCCGGCGATGATCCGGTCGCACAGCGCGTCGAGTTCGTCCATGGCGGCCCGCGCCCGCAGATTGCCCGGGGTCGGCCAGTGCCGCGGGATCTTCACCGGCACGTAGGCGCGCTGCACGACGTAGGCGTTGATGACCGGGGCGCAGCGGTGGATGGCGGTCACCGCCTCCTCGGCGTCCAGGCCGAAGAGGATCCGGGCGACGGTGCGCAGCGCGAGCCGGTTCATCTCGGGGACCAGGTCGACGGTGGCGTCCTCGGCGGTCCGCCAGCGGTCGACGACGGTGGCGGCCTCGCCCGTCACGGCCGAGGCGTAGCCGTCCACCCGGCGCTTGGTGAACAGCGGCTGCACCAGCCGCCGTTGCCGGAGGTAGTCGGCGTCCTGGCTGGTGAGCAGGCCGTTGCCGAACGCCTGCCGGACCTCCTCGTACAGCGGGTGGTCCTTGCGGAAGTTGGCGGCCTGGGAGGCGAGGATCTGCTGGACGCCCTCGGGCGCGAAGACGGCGTGGAACACGCTGCGCAGGCCGGGCGGTCCGGCCTCCAGGCGGACCACGTCGCCGTGTGCGCGCCGGGCCCTCTCGAACGTGCTGAGGGAGTCGCGGCGCAGGTCGAGCATCGAGCCGAGGAGGGGGAGGCCGGCCGGGCCGGGGATGTCGTCGATGGGGGCCGGGACGGGCCGGGAGCCGGACGGGGAGTCGGGCTGGGAGTCGGTTATGGGCATGGTCGGATGTCTATCCCGGCGACGGGCGTTCCTACCCCCGGCCGGGGCCCGGGCGGAATGTGGCGGGAAGGCGCAGGGGGCCGAGGCGGTGCCGGGCGGGGCCGCGTAGCATGGGCCGGATGATCAACAAGCGTGCCGGCCGCCCGGCCACCGCGGCCGCGGCGTCCTGCCGGGTCACCGTCTGCCGCGGTTGCTGCTGCGGCGATGCGGCCAAGATCCCGGGCGTGGACCACACCGGTCAGATACCCCGGCTGCGGGCGGCCCTGGACGGGGCGGCACCGGTGCGCGCCTCGGACTGCCTGGACGTCTGCGACCAGGCGAACGTCGTGGTGGTACAGCCCTCACCGGCCGGCAGGGCGGCGGGCGGCCGCCCGGTGTGGCTGGGCCTGGTCAACGACGACGACGCGCTGGCGGACATCGCCGCCTGGATCCGGGCCGGCGGTCCCGGCCTCGCCGAGCCGCCGGGCGTCCTGGACCTGTACACGATCACGGTGTCGCGGCGGGTGCGGGAGGGACTGGCGGACTGAGGCCACGCGTCCTCCCCGGCGTCCGGCTCCTGCCGCCGGTCGCCCCGCCCCGCCGTCACCCCACCCGCCGTCATCCCTCGCGCCGGTTACCGGAGTCTTACGGACGCGGGCCGGGCCGCGCGCCGCGGCGCCCGGTGGTGTTGGCTTGGGGCCATGAGGTCTCTCCCGGGAAGGGCCCGCTGACCCGTGCACCACGAACCGCCGCCCGCCGCTCCCCCGCCCGCCCCCGCACCCGGGCCGCCCCGGCGCGTCCTGGTCGTCGAGGACGATCCGACCGTCGCCGAGGTCGTCACCGGCTATCTCTCCCGCGCCGGATACGCCACCGAGCACGCCGCCGACGGGTTCGCCGCGCTGGACCGGGCCGCGGCCTTCCGGCCGCACCTGGTCGTCCTGGACCTGATGCTGCCCGGCCTGGACGGCCTGGAGGTGTGCCGCCGGCTGCGCCGCGCCGACGACGGGCCCGCGGTCCCGGTGGTGATGCTGACCGCCCGCGGCGAGGAGGCGGACCGCATCCTCGGGCTGGAGCTGGGCGCGGACGACTACGTGACCAAGCCGTTCAGCCCGCGGGAACTGGTGCTGCGGATCGGCTCGGTGCTGCGCCGCGCCGAGTCCCCGCCGCCGGCCGCGGCGCCCGCGCCCGTCCTGCGGGCCGGGGACCTGACCGCCGACCCCGAGGGCCGCCGGGCCGACCGTGCCGGACGCGTACTCGCCCTCACCGCCCGCGAGTTCGATCTGCTGGTCTTCCTGATGCGCCACCCGGGGCGGGTCTTCTCCCGGGAGGAGCTGCTGCACCGGGTCTGGGGCTGGGAGTTCGGCGATCTGTCGACGGTGACCGTCCATGTGCGGCGGCTGCGCGAGAAGATCGAGTCGGATCCGGCGGCGCCCCGGCTGGTGACGACGGTCTGGGGCGCGGGCTACCGCTTCGATCCGGCAACGGGCTCCCCCGGGCCGGGAGAGGCGGACGAGGGGTGTCTGCCATGACGGACTTCCTGGTCATCGTGGCGCTGGCGGCGCTCGGCGCGGCGCTGGTGGGGCTGCTCGCCGCGCCCGCGGTACGGGCGCTGCGGCGCCGTTCGGTGGCGCTGTCGCTGTTCGCGGTGGCGGCGCTGGCGGTGGCCGCGATGGCCGCGGGCACGGTGGCGGTCGCCCAGGCGATGTTCCTGTCGGGGCACGACCTGGGCGTGGTGATGGCCGTGGTGGCGGTGTCCGGGGTGGTGTCGCTGGCGGCCGCGCTGCTCTTCGGCCGGCGGATCGCGGCGGGCAGCCGGGAGCTGGCGCGGTCGGCGCGTACAGTCGGCAGCGAGGGCGGATTCGTCGCGCCGGACGAGCCACCGACGGCCGAACTGGCCGCGCTGTCACGGGCGTTGGAGGAGACCAGCGCCCGGCTGGCGGCGGCCCGGGAGCGCGAGCGGGCGCTGGACGGCTCCCGGCGCGAGCTGATCGCGGGGATCTCGCACGATCTGCGGACCCCGCTCGCCGGACTGCGGGCGATGGCCGAGGCACTGGAGGACGAGGTCGCCGAGGACCCGGCGCGCTACCACGCGCGGATCCGGATCGAGGTGGAGCGGCTGTCCGCCATGGTCGACGACCTCTTCGAGCTGTCCCGGATCCAGGCCGGGGCGCTGGCCCTGACCCTGTCGCGGGTGTCGGTGTACGACCTGGTGGACGACGCGCTGACCGGGGCCCGGCCGCTGGCGCGGGCGGGCGGGGTGCGGCTGGTGGACGGCGGGGTGGCGCCGCTGCCGGTGCGGGTGGACGCCCAGCAGATCACCCGCGTCCTGGGCAATCTGCTGGTCAACGCGATCCGGGCGACCCCGGCCGAGGGGACCGTCGCGGTCAGCGCCCGGCAGGAGGCGGACCGGGTGGTGCTGGCCGTCGAGGACGGCTGCGGCGGCATCCCGCCGGAGGACCTGGCCCGGGTCTTCGACACCGGCTGGCGCGGCGGCAGCGCCCGCACCCCGCGCGCGGACGGCCAGGCCGGTGCGGGCCTCGGCCTGGCGATCGTGCGCGGCATCGTGGAGGCCCACGGCGGCCGGGCGACGGTACGGAACGCCGGCGCGGGCTGCCGGTTCGAGGTGGCGCTGCCGGGGCCCGGGGCGTGACGGGTCCCGGGCGCGGGCCGGCCGGCTCAGTTGCGGGCCGCCGCCCCGTCCCGTTCCTCCGGTTCGGGACCGTCGGCGTGGTGCGCGTCCTCCGTCCGGTGCTCCGGGAGGTCCCGCACGGTACGGACCGGTGAGAGGACCAGGGTCAGGGCGGCGAGCGGCACACCGGCGGTGGTGATCCACAGCGCGGTGCGGACGCCGAGGGCGGAGCCGAGCGCCCCGCCGAGCAGGGCACCCAGCGGCAGCGTCCCGTAGTTGAGGAAGGCGCTGCTGGCGACCAGGCGGCCGAGCAGGGACGGCGGGCAGTACCGCTGCTGGAAGCCCGCCTTGAGGATGTTGCCGCCCACCACGCCCGCGCTGACCCCGAAGCTGCCCGCCACGTAGAGCAGGGTGCCGGCACCCTGGGTGGTCAGCGGGATGAGCAACGCGGCGCCGGGCAGGCCGAGTTCGTACAGCAGCATGGCGCGGGCGGTGCCGAGCCGGGCGGCGGCGCGGCGCACCAGGAACGCGCCCGCGATCCCGCCGGTACTGGCCAGCGCCAGCAGCCCGCCGACGGCACCGGACGGCAGGCCGACCTCGCGCACCAGGAAGACGGCGACCAGCGACTGATAGCCCATCAGCGCGAGGTTGGAGAGCGCGCCGAAGAGCGTCAGCGTACGGAACCACACGTCGCCCGCGACCAGCCGCACCCCCTCGGCGACCTCGGCGGGCAGGGAGCGCGCTGCGCGGCCGCCGTTGCGTTCCGCCGGGTGGGGTTCGCGGTGCCGGATGCCGAGCAGGCACAGCAGCGCGACGAGGAAGGTGGCGGCGTTGGCCAGCAAGCCGCCCACCGCGCCGACCAGTTGGGTGAGGAGGCCGGCGGTGCCCTGCCCGGCGATCTGCGCGGCGGAGGCGCTGCCGTGCAGCTTGGCGTTGCCCTCGGCCCGGTCGGCGGGGTCGAGCAGGGTGGGGAGGTAGGCGCTGTAGGCGGTCTGGAAGACCACCGCGGCGCCGCCGGTCAGCAGGGCCACCGCGAGCAGCGCTCCCAGACCGAGCCCGCCGTACCGGGCCAGGACGGGGACGGCGGCGAAGAGCGCCAGGGACAGCGCGGCGGAGGCGAGCATCAGGGGGCGGCGGCGGACCCGGTCCACCCATACGCCGACCGGGAGGCCGATCAGCAGCCAGGGCAGCCAGCCGGTGGCGGCGAGCAGTCCGACCGCGAAGGTGGAGGCGTGCAGCGTGGACACCGCGACCAGCGGCATGGCCACGTTGGTGACCGCGGCCCCGAACTTCCCGGCCGTCTCGCCGCACCACAGCAGCCGGAAGTCGCGGTGCCGGCGGAGCAGTCCGCTCATCGCGCGCCGCCGTCCCCGCCGTCCCTCTCCTTGCGCGGGAAGGACTGCACCTGGACGAGGACGGGTCGCTCCGGCGCGCCGTCCACCACGTTCCCTGCCCCTTCCCCCTCCCCCTCCCCCTCCTCTTTCCCTTTCCCGTCCGCGTTCGCCTTCGCGTCCAGGGCCGCCGCCCGGTGCCGTTCGACGACGGCCGCCAACTCGGCGTTGAGCGCTGCCAGTTGGTCGGCCGTCAGGCGCAGGTCCGGCCAGCGGGCGAGGGTGCCGGCGTTGCGCCACTCCGGCTCCCAGTCCTCGGTGAGGTAGGTGACGACCTGGTGGAAGTCCCGCTGGACGATCTCGTGGAGGTAGACCGACAGGGCCCCGCGGGTGTCCGGATCGTCGCGGAACTCGACGGTGTCCAGGTGGCGGGAGACCCGGACCGCCCGCCACCAGCGTTCGCGTTTGGTGCCCCGGCCGGTCTCCTCCTCGATGAAGCCGTGGTCGGCGAGGTGGCGCAGATGCCAGCTGACGGTGCCGGTGTTCTCGCCAAGGCGCCGGGCCACCCCGGTCGCGGTGTCCGGGCCGTCGAGGGTCAGCAGGTCCAGGATGCGCATCCGCAGCGGGTGCGCCAGACCGCGCAGGCTCCGGGCGTCCAGCCGGCGCACGGGGAGGGCGGTGGACGGCGGAGTGGGCGGTATTGAGGCATCGTCAGGCATGCCGCGAGCATAGGTTTGCAGAGAACTCTCTGCACAGGGTTCTCTGCAGTCCCCTTACCGCACCAGACCCGCTACGGGTTCCCGGGCTTCCCGTCCGCCCCGTCCGGCCCGCGCTTCCCGTCCGCCCCCTCCCCCGGCCGCCACAACGGGTGTTCGCGCCGGGCCCATGCCGCCTCGACCGATCCGGTGCGCAGACCCACCCTCGACTCGGGGTCCCGGTACGCCATCCAGACGTGGCCGCCGATCACGATGAGGAGGCTGAGGGCGAGCCAGTCGTGGACGAAGGTGGCGCCGGTGCGCCAGACCAGGGGCGCCAGGTGCGTGAACCACATCAGCAGGCCGGTGCCGGTCATCACCAGGACCGCGCCGGCGAGCCAGGCCGCGTACAGCTTCTGGCCGGCGTTGAACTTCCCGGCCGGGCGGGCTCC
This sequence comes from Streptomyces bugieae, assembly GCF_036352915.1. NCBI lineage: Bacteria > Bacillati > Actinomycetota > Actinomycetes > Kitasatosporales > Streptomycetaceae > Streptomyces > Streptomyces bugieae. The sequence continues at coordinate 30,814 of NZ_JAZBJP010000022.1, read as the reverse complement.
CCGGCGACGCAGTACGGCCCGCAGCCAGGTCCGGTCGTGCGGGCCGAAGCGGTTGAGGCGGGTGAGGTCGGCGCGCAGCGCACGGGAGGCCAGGCCGAACAGCAGCGGGACCGGCAGCAGGATGCCGGACCACTCGTGGAGGGTGACCATCAGGGCGCGCCGGCCGACGAGTTCGGCGAGGAAGGGGAGGTAGAGGCAGGCCGCGGTGGCCACGCAGACGGCCATGAGGGCGCCGGTGGCCCGGTGCACCCGGTGTTCGGCGCGGGTGAAGCGCGGGACGCGGGGGCGGTCCGCGGCCGCGGCGGCGGACTCAGGTCGTGGGGACATCGTCCCGTCCGTTCGACCGGCCGACCCAGGCATCGACGTCATATCCGAGCTGCTCCCAGTATCCGGGCTGGACGTGGTCGGTGACGGTGATCCCGGAGAGCCACTTCGCCGACTTGTAGAAGTACATGGGCGCGACGTAGAGGCGCACCGGCCCGCCGTGGTCGTGGCCGAGCGGCCGGTCCTGCATCCGCAGGGCGATCAGCACGTCGTGGCGGCGGGCCTGTTCGAGGGTGAGGGACTCGCTGTAGGCGCCGTCGAAGCAGGTGAAGCGGACGGCCTTGGCCTCGGGGCGGACACCGGCGGCGTCGAGGAGGGTGGCCAGGCGCACCCCCTCGAACGGGGTGCGGGGCACCCGCCAGCCGGTCACGCACTGGACGTCGCGGACCAGCCGGGTCTGCGGCAGGGCGCGCAGATCGGCGAGGCGGTAGCTGGCGCGGTGGCGCACCAGGCCGTCGACGGTGAGGCGGTAGCTGTGCTCGTCCTTGTCCGGGACGGAACCGGTCACCGAGTAGTAGCGGAAGCCGCCGCCGGCGGGCAGCAGACCGGACAGGCCGGTGGGGTCGTTCTGCGCGGCCGCGCCGAGGGTTTCGTCGTAGGCGCGCTGGAGGTAGGGGGCCGCGGCGACGCCGGCGGCACCGGCCGCGAGCATCCCGAGCACCACCCGGCGGCCGACGGGCGTGCCGCGCCGGTCCCCGTCGTGGTCGGCCGGGCGGGCCGGATTCGCGTCCTTGGTCACCCCTCGATTCGAACACCCCACGGGCGCCGGGGCCAGTGTCCGGGCCCCGGCGTCAGACTTTCGTCATGTGCCGGTGCGCCCGAACCCCCGGGCCCGGCGGAGTGCGGTGGCCCGGGCGGCCCGGAAGGCGCGGTCGGGATCGCGGCCCGGGTACGACCAGGGGGCGCGGGTCCGGTGGCGGCCGATGCGGGCGAAGAGGGTGGCGGCCTCGGCCATCCGTCCCTCGTGGAAGGTGGCGTGGGCCAGGAAGTTGAGGTCGACCTTGCCGCGGGGGTGGTCCTCGCCCTCCCATTCCAGCCACCAGTCGAAGGCGGCCTGCCGGAGCCTGTGCGCGTGCCGGGTGTTCCAGTGGCCGGAGTCCGCCGGGTCGGGCGGCTCCAGGCCGGCGGCGGCCCGTACGCGGTAGCGCTCGGCGTGGGCGACGACCGGGAGCAGGGCGAGCGGGGAGTCCGCGGGGGCGCGGGCCGCGGCACGGGCGGCGAACTCGTGGGCCGGGTGGCGCGGGTCGTCCGCGGCGTGCGGCTGCTGTTCGGCCAGGCAGGCGGCCATCAGGTGGTGGGCGTGGTGGTGGTCGGGGTGCCGGGCCCGGATCTGCCGGAAGGCGTGGGCGCGGGCGTCCTCGGTGCCGGTGCGGCGGGCCAGGATCAGCGCGCCGAGCCAGGGCGTGGGGTCGTCGGGCAGCAGCCGGGCGGCGGCCGCGCAGGCCGCGGCGGCGGCGCCGGTGCTGGTCTCGCCGCGCAGCGCCCGCCGGACGGTGGCGACGGCGAGGAGGGTGGCCGCGTCCCCGCTGTCCGGTTCGGCGAGCTGCCAGTCACCGGCCCAGGCGGCACTGCCCTGGCAGCCGGCCAGGACCGTTAATCGGTGGCCCCGGCGGTCCCAGTCGGTGCCGGTCTCGGCGAGCAGGGTGCGCACCCGGGCCCACTGGCCGAGCGCCAGGGCGTCGGCGGCGACGGCCAGTTCGGCGTCGTCCAGCGCGGGGCCGGGGGCCGGGCCGGCCGCGCGGCCGGTGGGGCCGGGGGCCGGGGGTGCGAGGGGCGGCGAGGGGGAAATCGACATCACGGGTCAGCGGGCTCCATGGCGCGCCGCGCCGGTCGTGCGCCGCACCTGTCGTCCTTGGTGGGCGGGGCCGGGTCTGCGCGCGCCTGTGCAGAGGGTGACGGTCTGGTCCGCACCAGTCATCACGCACAGCAAAGCGCTACGCAGAGCTCCCCGTCAAGGCGGAAAGGGGAATGGCTGGATCCGCCGACCTCTCCGCGGTCCCCCACTGTCAGGCCACCGCCCGGGCCGCCGCCCGGCCCGCCGTACGGCCGGAGAACAGGCAGCCGCCGAGGAAAGTGCCCTCCAGCGAACGGTACCCGTGCACCCCGCCGCCGCCGAAGCCGGCCGCCTCGCCGGCCGCGTAGACGCCCGGCAGGGGCGCGCCGCCGTCGGTCAGCACCCGCGAGGAGAGGTCGGTCTCCAGCCCGCCGAGCGTCTTGCGGGTGAGGATGCTCAGCCGGACGGCGATCAGCGGGCCCGCCTTGGGGTCGAGCAGCCGGTGCGGGGCCGCGGTGCGGATCAGCCGGTCACCGAGGTACTTGCGGGCCCCGCGCATCGCCGTCACCTGGAGGTCCTTGGTGAAGGAGTTCGCGATCTCCCGGTCCCGGGCCACGATCTCGCCGCGCAGCGCGGCCTCGTCGATCAGCGGCTCCTTGGTGAGCGCGTTCATCCGCCGTACGAGGTCGGGCAGCGCGCGCTCGACGATGAAGTCCGCGCCCCGGTCCATGAACGCCTGCACCGGACCGGGCGCCCCGCCCCTGGCCCGGCGCAGCACGTCCCGGATGCTCTTGCCGGTCAGGTCGGGGTTCTGCTCGGAGCCGGAGAGCGTGAACTCCTTCTCGATGATCTTCCGGGTGAGCACGAACCAGGTGTGGTCGTGGCCGGTGCGCATGATGTGTTCGAGGGTGCCGAGGGTGTCGAAGCCCGGGAACAGCGGCACCGGCAGCCGCCGGCCGCGGGCGTCCAGCCACAGCGGGGAGGGGCCGGAGAGGATCCGGATGCCGTGCAGCGGCCAGATCGGGTTCCAGTTGTCGATGCCCTCGGTGTAGTGCCACATCCGGTCGCGGTTGATGATCCGCCCGCCGGCCGCCTCGGTGATGCCCAGCATCCTGCCGTCGACGTGCGCGGGCACCCCGGACAGCATCCGCTCCGGCGGGGTGCCCAGGCGCTCGGGCCAGTTGGCGCGCACCAGCTCGTGGTTGCCGCCGATCCCGCCGGAGGTGACGATCACCGCCTGCGCCCGCAGCTCGAAGGCACCGGTCACCTCGCGGCTGCTGGGCTTGCCGCGCGGGACGTCCGAGGGCTCCAGGACCTCACCGCTGACCGTGTCCACGTCGCCGGCGCTGCGGGTGAGCGCGGTGACCCGGTACCGGAAGCGGAGGTCCACCAGACCGCGCGCGGCCCCGGCCCGCACCCGGCGCTCGAACGGGGCGACCAGACCGGGGCCGGTGCCCCAGGTGATGTGGAAGCGCGGGACGGAGTTGCCGTGCCCGGTCGCGGCGTAGCCGCCGCGCTCGGCCCAGCCCACGACGGGGAAGAGCCGCACGCCCTGCCGGTGCAGCCAGGACCGCTTCTCACCGGCCGCGAAGTCGACGTACGCCTCGGCCCATGCGCGCGGCCAGTGGTCCTCCGGACGGTCGAATCCGGCCGTGCCGAGCCAGTCCTGCCACGCCAGGGCGTGGCTGTCGCGGATCCGCATCCGGCGCTGCTCGGGTGAGTCGACGAGGAACAGGCCGCCGAAGGACCAGTGCGCCTGCCCGCCGAGGGACTGCTCGGGCTCCTGGTCGAGCAGGATCACCTTGCGGCCGGCGTCCACCAGTTCCGCGGTGGCCGCCAGCCCCGCCAGCCCCGCTCCGATCACGATCACATCAGCGTCGTACGCCATCAGCAGCCTCTCCTCGCCGGGGCCCGCCGGGCACCCGGCCGCCCCGGACCACCCGGGTGGAAACGATCCTCAGTGCACCCGACTGCCGCGTCAACCGTCCGTTACCGCGCAGTAGAGGAGGGCGCGCGGGAGAATGGGGGGTGACCAGGGCCACCCCTCACCCGCCGCCGGATGGCTATCCTCAGGCGCATCCCCCGCCCCGCGCGATAGAGGTGCGACGTGACGGTGATACTGCTCGCCCTTGGAGCGGCCTGCTGTCTGGGACTCGGCTTCGTACTCCAGCAAGCCGCCGCACAGCACGCCCCCATGAAGGACTACCTCTCCATCCGCCTGCTGCTCGACCTCGTGCGGATGCCCCTGTGGGTGGCCGGCATCGGCCTGATGGTGGTGGGCATGGCGCTGGGCGCGGTGGCGCTGGGCATGGGCGACATCACTCTGGTGGAGCCCTTGCTGGCGACCAATCTGCTCTTCGCGATGGCACTGTCGAGGCGGCTGACCAAACAGCGCCTGGGCCGCACCGGCTGGGCCGGACTGTGGCTGCTGGCCGGCGGCGTCACCGCGTTCATCGTGGCCGGCCGGCCACGGGGCGGTCAGCGCAGCACCGATCACCTGTGGCAATGGGTGATCATGGGCCTCGTGCTGGGCATCGCCCTGACGCTGGCGGCGGTCGCCAAACGGGAGCGGGTGCACGTCAGCCTGGAGGCCGCGCTGCTGGGCGTGGCGGCCGGCTTGATATACGGCCTGCAGGACGCACTGACCCGGATCAGCGGCGAACACTTCGGCCAGGGCGGCTGGTCGGCCCTGCTCACCAGCTGGCAGCCGTACGCCATCGTGGTCCTCGGTGTGCTGGCACTGGTGATGGTGCAGAGCGCCTTCGAGTCCGCGCCGCTGCGGCTCTCCCTGCCCGCGCTGACCGCCGCCCAGCCGCTGGCCGGGATCCTGTGCGGAGTCGGTTTCCTCGGCGACCAGCTACGGGTCACCGCCGGCGCGCTGGCCTGGGAGGTCGCCGGAATCGCGGCCGTGGTCGCGGGCATCGTCCTGATCGGCACCCACCCGGCGATGCCACCGGGCGCGGGGCGTCCGGAGGACGTCCGCGCGATGCAACCGCATTGAGTTTGCTCCCACGTACCCGTCTGTCCCGCCGCGGGTCGTCTCGCCGTTGCGCTTTGCGGCGCCTCCCACGTACCTGTCTGCGGCGCCGCGGGTCTTGCTCGCCGTTGCGCCTGCGGCGGGCTGGGTTGTTGTTGGGTGCGGTGACGGGCCTCCGGGGCCGGTTGTGTGGACTGCTGACGCTTTACGTCCACACAACCGGCCCCTCCGGCCCGCCCCCTCCCGTGAGAGGGAAAGAAACGGCGGTGGGGGTGCACGTAACGCCCACACGCGCGCAGCCAACAGACAACGCCCGCCCCCAACCAGCTGAGAAACTCCCACCCACGGGAGGGGCTGGACCGGAGGACGAAGTCTGGAGGGCCGGCACCGCACCCGACAACACCACGCCCGCCGCCAGGCGCAACGGCGAGACGACCCGCGACGCCGCAGACGGCTACGTGCGGGGCGCCGCAAAGCGCAACGGCGAGCAACCCCGACGGCGGGACAGACGGGTACGTGGGGAGAATGCCCCCATGGCTGAGGAACCGCTCAATGTCGATGAAGTCCTCGATGTCGTCGACGAGAACGATCAGGTCGTGGGGCAGGCCCCGCGCGGCGAGAGCTACGCGCGCCGGATGCGGACCCGCTGCTCCTTCGTGCTGGTGCGGGACGCCGAGGACCGGATCTTCGTGCACCGTCGCACGCCGAACAAGCTGGTCTTCCCCGCGCACTACGACATGTTCGTGGGCGGGGTGGTCGGGGCCGGTGAGAGCTACGACCGGGCGGCGCTGCGCGAGGCGGAGGAGGAGCTGGGCGTGCGGGGGCTGCCGCAACCGGAGCCGCTGTTCAAGTTCCTCTACGAGACGGCCGAGCACACCTGGTGGTCGGCGGTGTACCAGGTGCGCTGCACGCTGCCGGTCGTTCCGCAGGAGGCGGAGATCGACTGGTACGCGTTCCTGACCGAGGAGGAGCTGATCGCGCGGCTGGACGAGTGGCCGTGGACGCCGGACGGGATGGCCGCGTACCGGCAGCTGCTCGCCCGGCGGGAGCGGGGGGAATGCTGATGCGGGCGGGCGGGTTCCGGCGATGAGGCGCGGCGGTGGGCTGCGGGCGGCCGGCGAGGCGGTGCGGCTCTGGGTCGCGCCCGCGCGCGTCCGCGAGGAGGGCACGACCCCCGACTACCGGTTCTCGCTGGCCAATGAGCGGACGTTTCTGGCCTGGCTGCGGACGGGGCTGGCGCTGATCGGCGGCGGGTTCGCGGTGGACCAGTTCCTGCCCCGGCTGCACGGCACGCTGCGGGTGAGCTTCACCGTCGTGCTGCTGGTGGGCGGAGGGCTGTGCGCGTTGCGGGCGGTCAACCACTGGGTGCGCTGCGAGCGGGCCATGCGGCGCGGCGAGGACCTGCCCGTTTCCCGCTTCCCCGGTGCGCTGGCGCTGGCCGTCGGGCTGTTCGCGGCGGCGGTGGTCGTGCTGGTGCTGCTGGGCCGGACGAACTAGGCGATGGAGAGGGAGCGCCCGGTGGCGGGCGGTGCGGGGCCCCGGCCGGCGTCGGACCGGGATCCGGGGCTGCAGCCGGAGCGGACCCGGCTGGCCTGGCGGCGGACCACGCTGTCCGTCACCGTGGTGGCGCTGCTGGCCGGCCGGCAGCTGTTGCGGAACGCCGAGCACGGGGCGGCGGTGGCGGCGGAGGCGGTACTGACCGGCCTGGTGTGGCTCGGCTTCGTCGTCCTCGCGCACCGCAGGATGCGGGCCATGGCGAGCGGCCGTCCGCCGGGACTGCCGCCGCGGACCGCGCTGCTGCTGATCGGCTGCACCCTCGCGCTGGCGCTGTGCGGGGCGGCGATCCTGCTCCAGGGGTGAGTCGCTCCTGGTGCCGGGGGATCCAGGGGCGGGCGGCGGTTTCCCGCCCGGGGCGGTGGCGGGGGTACCGTGGCCCGGTCCCGCGACGGCGGAGCGCGACCGAACTTCCCGTAGGCGGGTGGACACTGACGGGGCATCGGAGCAGGAGGCGCACCCATGACGGAAGCGGCGGAGCGGACCACGACCGGGCGGGGCGTGCCGGACGAGCCATATCTGACCGAACTCGCGGGCGGGGTGCACGCCTTCATCCAGCCCGACGGGGGCTGGTGCCTGAACAACGCCGGGTTCCTCACCGACGGCGGGACCACCCTCCTCGTGGACACCGCCGCCACCGAGCGCCGGGCCCGGCTGCTAGGCCGGCGGATCGCGGAGAGCGGCGCCCCGGCGCCCCGCTTCGTGGTCAACACCCACCACCACGGCGATCACACCTACGGCAACGGCGTCTTCACGCCCGAGGCGACCGTCATCGGGCACGCCGCCTGCCGCCGGGAGCTGCTGGCCGCCGGGCACCAACTGCACGCCGTCTGGCCGGAGGTGGAGTACGGCGACATCCGGCTCACCCCGCCGACCGTGACCTACACCGACGAGCTCACCCTCCACCTCGGCGGCACCGAGGTGCGGCTGCTCCACCCGGGGGTGGCGCACACGCCCGGGGACACCGTGGTCTGGCTGCCCCGGCAGCGCATCGTCTTCACCGGGGACCTGGTCTTCCACGGCGGCACCCCGTTCCTCTTCATGGGCTCGCTCACCGGCTCGCTGAAGGCGGTCGAGCTGCTGCGCTCGCTGGACGCGGTCACCGTCGTCCCCGGGCACGGCCCGGTCGCCGGCCCCGAGGTGTACGACGTCATCGAGCGCTATCTGCGGTTCGTCGGCGAGCTGGCGGAGGAGGGGCGGGCGGCCGGCCGTACGCCGCTCCAGGTGGCGCAGCGGGCGGAGCTCGGCCGGTTCGCGGAGCTGGCGGAGTCGGAGCGGCTGGTGGCCAATCTGCACCGGGCGTACGCGGAGCTGGCGGGCGGGGCGCCGGGGGCCCCGCTCGATCCGCTGGTCGGGTTCGGCGACATGACGGTGATGAACGGCGGGGTGCCGGTGGCCTGTCACGCCTGAGGCGGCGGCCGCGGGTGACCGGAATCCTCCCGTGCGGCGGTGCGTGACGGACGCCCCACGTACCGCCACTGGACGCCATACCGACTAGTCGGCATGATCGGGGCACGACCGATCGACCGTCGGACCGTCCACTCCCCACGGAGGAGCACGATGAGCAAGGGCACCCCTCCCCCCACGGCCCCGGACCGGGAGGATCCCCCGGGCCTCGACCTGGCGCGGTTGCGCGCGCATCTGGACCGGGAGCGGCCCGGGCTGGCCGGCGGTCCGCTGCGGGCGGAGCTGATCGAGGGCGGGCGGTCCAACCTCACCTACCGGGTCACCGACGGCACCGCCCGGTGGGTCGTCCGCCGGCCGCCGCTCGGCCATGTCCTGGCCACCGCGCACGACATGCGGCGCGAGCACCGGGTGATCAGCGCACTGCACCCGACGCCGGTGCCGGTGCCCGAGACGCTGCTGCTGTGCGAGGACGAGGCGGTGATCGGCGCCCCGTTCTACGTGATGGAGCTGGTCGCGGGCACGCCGTACCGCACCGCCGCCCAGCTGGCGCCGCTCGGCCCGGAGCGCACCCGCGCCGTGGTGCTGTCCCTCGTGGACACGCTGGTGGAGCTGCACGCCGTGGATCCGGAGGCGGTGGGGCTGGGCGACTTCGGCCGTCCGGACGGCTTCCTGGAGCGCCAGCTGCGGCGCTGGGGCAAGCAGCTGGCCGCCTCGAAGAACCGTGAACTGGCCGGGATCGACGAGCTGCACGAGGCGCTCGGCCGGGCGCTGCCCGCCTCCCCCGCGCCGGCCGTCGTACACGGCGACTACCGCCTGGACAACGTCCTGGTCGGCGCCGACGACACCATCAAGGCCGTGCTGGACTGGGAGATGTCCACGCTCGGCGACCCGCTGACCGACCTCGGCCTGCTGGCGATGTACAGCTCGGACCTGGGCCTGCCCGAGTCCCCGGTGAGCACGACCAGCGGCGCCCCGGGCCACCCCACCCCCGCCGAGCTGATCGAGCGTTACGCGGCCCGCTCCGGCCGGGACACCTCGGCCATCGCCTGGTACACCGCGTTCGCCTGGTTCAAGCTCGCGGTGATCCTCGAAGGCATCCACTACCGCTTCACGCTCGGCCAGACCGTCGGCGCCGGTTTCGACCGGATCGGCGAGCTCGTGCCCGTCTTCATCGACCGCGGACTGACCACCCTCAAGGAAGGCTGAGCCACATGGACTTCGCATTCGACGCCCGGACCGAGGAGCTGCGCGCCCGGCTGCTGGCCTTCATGGACGAGCACGTCCTCCCCGCCGAGCGGACCGCCCACGAGCAACGGGCCGGCCTCGCCTCGCCGTGGGACACCCCGGCGGTCGTGGAGGAGCTGAAGGCGGAGGCCCGCCGGCAGGGGCTGTGGAACCTGTTCCTCCCCGACGAGGAGTACGGCGCCGGGCTGACCAACCTCCAGTACGCGCCGCTGGCCGAGATCACCGGCCGCAGCCCGCAGCTGGCGCCCACCGCGCTGAACTGCGCGGCGCCGGACACCGGCAACATGGAGGTGCTGGCGCAGTTCGGCAACGAGGCGCAGAAGAAGCAGTGGCTGGAGCCGCTGCTGGCCGGCGAGATCCGGTCGGCGTTCGCGATGACCGAGCCGGACGTGGCCTCGTCGGACGCCACCAACATCACCACGCACATCGCGCGGGACGGTGACGACTACGTCATCAACGGCCGCAAGTGGTACATCTCCGGGGCGATGAACCCGCTGTGCCAGATCTTCATCGTGATGGGCAAGACCGACCCGGACGGCGCGGACCTGCGCCGCCAGCAGTCGATGGTCCTGGTGCCGCGCGACACCCCCGGCCTGGAGGTGAAGCGCGCCATGCAGGTCTACGGGTACGAGGACCACTACCACGGCGGGCACGCCGAGGTGGTGTTCCACGACGTACGGGTGCCGGCGGGCAATCTGATCGGCGAGGAGGGCGGCGGCTTCGGCATCGCCCAGGCCCGGCTCGGCCCCGGCCGGATCCACCACTGCATGCGGCTGATCGGCATGGCCGAGCGGGCCATCGAGCTGATGTGCCAACGGGCGGTGAGCCGTACCGCGTTCGGCAAGCCGCTGGCCCAGCAGGGCGTGGTCCAGGAGTGGATCGCCGACGCCCGGGTGGCGGTGGAGCAGCTGCGGCTGCTGGTGCTGAAGACCGCGTGGCTCATGGACACCGTCGGCAACAAGGGCGCCCACACCGAGATCCAGGCCATCAAGATCGCCACGCCGCGTACGGTCGTCGACATCCTCGACAAGGCCGTCCAGCTGTACGGCGCGGGCGGCGTGAGCCAGGACTTCCCGCTCGCCGAACTGTGGGCCGCGGCCCGCACCCTGCGCCTGGCCGACGGCCCGGACGAGGTCCACCAACGGTCCCTGGCCCGGCGCGAGTTGAAGCGGTACCTGTAGACGCCGCGAGCCGACACCTGAGGACACGAGCTGGGGCCGCACCGGTGGGGGGCGGCCCCAGCTCGGTGGGTGCCTGGTCTGGTGGGGGGGCGGGGCTGGTGGGGGGCGGTCCCAGTAGGGGGCGTCGAACACATCCCGTAGGGGTCGGCAGCGCCCCCTCGGGGCCACAACGGGGTGCAGGGGTGGGGGTATTCCCGTCTCTGCGGAGGTGTCGCCTGCCTTGAGGTGTCGCCTGCCGCGCCGGTCTACGGCCGTAGCGCCCGCAGCAGGAGGTCGGCCAAGTGGTCGGCGACCTGTTGCGGGGTGAGGGGGCCGTCCTCGCGGTACCAGGTGCCGAGGTGGTGGACCGAGCCGAAGTGGTAGTCGACGACGAGGTCGGCGGGGATGTCGGCGGCGAACACGCCGGAGCGCTGGCCCTCCTCGATCAGGGCGCGGAACCGTTCGTGGTAGCGCCGCCGCTCGGCGCGCACCTGCTTGTCCTTCTCCGGGCTGAGGTGGTGCATCGACCGGAAGAAGATCTTGGTGTCGTCGAGGTTGTCGATGGTGGTGACCACGACGTCGGCGGCGGCGTCCCGCAGCCGCTGCTCGACCGGGGCGTCGGCGTCGGCGAAGTGGTCCAGCCGCTCCTGCTGGAGCCGGAGCACCCGGCCGTAGACCTCGTGCAGCAGGTCTTCCTTGGAGCCGAAGTAGTGGTAGAGGGCGCCCTTGGTGACGCCCGCCGCGTCCACGATCTCCTGGACGGAGGTGCGGTCGTAGCCCTGTTCCGCGAAGAGCCTGGTGGCGGTGGCCAGCAGCCGCCGCGCCACCGGCTTCGTGCTGCCGTTGCCGTTGCCGGTGCCGTCCTTCGTGCCGGCCATCGCCCTCACCTGTCCTTCGTCGTACGTCATGCGCGGTGGCGCAGCTCCCGTCGGAGGATCTTGCCACTCGTGGTCTTGGGGAGCTCGGTCAGGATCTCCACCTCACGGGGATATTTGTACGCCGCGAGCCGTTCCTTGCAGTACGCCGCCAGCTCGGCGGGCGGCACGTCGGCCCCCGGACGCAGGCTCACGTACGCCTTGACCGACTCGCCGCGGTAGGCGTCGGGCACCCCGACCACCGCCGCCTCGCGCACCGCCGGATGGCCGTAGAGGACGTCCTCGACCTCGCGCGGCCACACCTTGAAGCCGGAGGCGTTGATCATGTCCTTCTTGCGGTCGACGACGTAGAGCCAGCCGTCGGTGTCCATGAAGCCGATGTCGCCGGTGCGCAGCTCGCCGTCCGGGAGGGCCTCGGCGGTGGCGTCCGGGCGGCGCCAGTAGCCGGGGACGACCTGGGGCCCGCGGACCGCGATCTCGCCCGGTTCGCCGAACGGCAGGTCCGCGCCGTGGTCGTCGACGATCCGGACGACGGTGTCCGGGCCGGGCACGCCGACCGCGAGCGTCCCGGAGACCTTGTCCACCGGCGCCTCCCGGCCGGGCGGCACGCTGGCGCACGGCGCGGTGCACTCGGTCAGGCCGTAGCCGTTGTGGAGGTACGGGCCGAAGGCGGTGCGGAACTTCTCGACGAGGGCGGGCGGCAGCGGCGCGCCGCCGGACGACATGATCGCGAAGGACGTGAAGTGGTCGCGGGTGACGTCCGGGTGGGCCATCAGCGCCATGTAGGCGGTGGAGGGGCCGACGGTGTAGGCGGGGCGGTGTTCCAGGAAGGCGTCCAGGACGACACCGGCCTCGAACCGGTAGGCGAGCACGAGAGTGCCGGCGTTGGCGAAGCAGACGGCGAGTTCGCAGACCATGCCGGTGATGTGGAAGAGCGGGGCGAGCGCGAAGTACGTGGTGCCTTCGGGCAGTCCGTGGCCGGTGCGCTGGCGTTCGGCGTTGTAGGTGAGGTTGCCGTGGGTGTTGGTGGCGCCCTTGGGCGTGCCGCTGGTGCCGGAGGTGTAGCTGATCAGCGCGAGGTCGTCGGCGGCCGGCCCGGGACCGGCCGGCGGTGCCGCGGCCCGCCCGGTGCCGGCGCGGGCGACGGTCAGCAGGTCGTCGGCGTCCTCCTGCGGCCCGAGCGGCTCCCCGCGCAGCACCCGGGCGTCGTCACGGGTCTGCAGTTCCCGCTCGGAGGTGGTCAGCGCCAGGCGTACGGAGGGCGCGGCGGCGGCGGTGGTGCGCAGGAAGCCGTCCCAGGTGCGGTCGGCGCAGATCACGGCGGTGACCTCGGCGTCGTCCAGGACGTGCCGCAGCTCGGCGGACTTGTACATGGGGTTGACGGGCACCACGACCCCGCCGGCCTTCCAGACCCCGAGCAGGGCGAGGACGAACTGCGGGGTGTTCTGCAGCATGATCGCGGCCCGGTCGCCGGGCCGGAAGCCGCGGTCGGCGAGGTGGGCGGCGATGCCGTCGGAGAGCGCGTCGGTCTCGGCGTAGGACAGCCGGCCGTCGAAGTAGGCGAGCGCGGTGCGGTCGGGGGCCTTCCGGGCGGCGGCGCGGAAGGCGTGCAGGACGGAGGGCGGCGGCTGGATCGGGGCGCGCTGGGCGTCGGTGAGCAGGGCCAGCCAGGGCTTGTCGCGGTACGAGGTCACCGGGTGCCCCCTTCGCGCTGCTCCAGCTTCTGCTGGAGGTGGTTCATCGCGGTCAGCCAGCGGTCGGGGTCGGTGGCCCGGGCGGTGTAGTAGTCGGCGACCTCCGGGTGCGGCAGGACCAGGAACCGGTCCTTTTCGATGGCGTCGAACAGCGCGTCGGCGACGGCGTCGGGCTCGACGGCGGTGGGCGTGAGCACCAGGTCCCCGGCCGCTCCGGTGGCGGCCAGCATGTCGGTGCGGACGCCCTGCGGACAGATGGCGTGCACGTCGATCCCGCGGTGCCGGTAGGTGAGCGAGAGCCATTCGGCGAAGGCGTACGCGCCGTGCTTGGTGACGCTGTAGGGGGCGGCGGCGACCATGGTGAGCAGGCCGGCGGCGGAGACGGTGGAGACGAAGCGGCCGCTGCCGCGCGCCAGCCACTCCGGTACCAGCTCGCGGGCCGCCCGGACGTGCGCCATGACGTTGACGTCCCAGGCGAGCGCCCAGTCGTCCTCGGGCGCGTCCGGGCCGCCGCCGGTGCCGACGCCGGCGTTGGCGCAGAAGACGTCGATGGTGCCGCCGAGCGCCTCGCGGGCGGCCGGGACGATGCCGGACGCGTCCCCGGCGACCGCGACCGCCCCGATCTCCGCGGCGGTCTGCTCGGCCTTGGCCTCGTCCAGGTCGTTGACCACGACCCGGGCGCCCTCGGCGGCGAACCGGCGGGCCAGTGCCGCGCCGATCCCCCCGCCCGCCCCGGTCACGACGACGGCCTTGTCCCGTACGGCTTCCACTGCGGTGTCTCCCTCGGTCGCGCGGATCGACTGACAGGCAGACTAACCAGTCGGTATGTGGGAGCGGAAGAGTCGGTTTCCGGTCGGCCCGTCCCGTTCCCGGACGGCGCCCGGCGCGTTAGCGTGCCCACCGCACGTACCGGTTTGGCTCTCCCGATCACGGAGGTGTGCGGATGGCTCTGTCGAGGCGCGTTCTGCTGGGACATCTGGCGGCGACCGGCGCGGCCGGTACGGCCCTGACCGCGGCCGCGGCGCCGGCGCGGGCGGCGGTGTCCGGCCCGGGCCGGGGCGGACGGCGGGTGCGGACCGGTTTCGCGCGGCTGGCCGCGGACGGCTACCGCCTCCTGGCGGGCGAGAAGGTCGGCGTCGTCACCAACCCCACCGGTGTCACGACCGAGCTGCGGCACATCGTGGACGTGCTGCACGCCGACCCGCGGGTGCGGCTGACCGCGGTCTTCGGCCCCGAGCACGGCTTCCGGGGCACCGCGCAGGCGGGCGGGTCCGAGGGCCGCTACGACGATCCGGCCACCGGGCTGCCGGTCTACGACACGTACGGCAAGAGCGGCCGGGAACTCGCGGACATCTTCACCGCCTCCGGTGTCGACACCGTCGTCTTCGACATCCAGGACGTCGGCGCCCGCTTCTACACCTACATCTGGACGCTCTACGACTGCATGGTGGCGGCCGTCCTCGCCGGCAAGCGCTTCGTGGTGCTGGACCGGCCCAACCCGGTCACCGGCCGCTTCGCCTCCGGCCCGGTGCTGGACAAGGCGTACGCCTCGTTCGTCGGCCGCGAGCCGATCGCGCAGGCGCACGGCCTGACGGTGGCCGAACTGGCCCTGCTCTTCAACGGCGAGTTCGTCCCGGAGGCGGCCGGCCGTCCGGTGGAACTCGCGACCGTGCGGATGAGCGGCTGGCGCCGCGGCGACTTCTACGACGCGACGGGCCTGCCCTGGGTCCCCCCGAGCCCCAACATGCCCACCCCGGACACCGCGCTGGTCTACGCGGGCACCTGCCTCTTCGAGGGCACCAACCTCTCCGAGGGGCGCGGCACCACCCGCCCCTTCGAACTCCTCGGCGCCGACGGCATCGACCGGCGCTGGGCCGCGGCCGCCACCGAACTCGGCCTGCCCGGCGTGCACTTCAGGGAGGCGTACTTCGCGCCCACCTTCTCGAAGTTCCAGGGCAGGACCATCGGCGGGGTGCAGCTGCACGTGCACGACCGGGCCGCCTTCGACCCGGTGCGCACCGGCATCGGCCTGCTGGTCACCGCGAAACGGGTCTGGGGCGGCTTCGCCTGGCGGCCGGACCACGGCATCGACCGGCTGACCGGTTCGGCGACCGTGCGCACGATGATCGACGCGGGCGCGGGCCCGGACGAGATCGTCGCCGCCTGGCAGGCCGGTCTGGCGAAGTTCCGTGCGGTACGGGCCCGTTACCTCCGCTATCCGCCGGCGTAGTCGCCGACGAGTTCCGCGCCGGTGGTGCGGTCGCCGCGCTCGACGATCTCGCCGCCGACCCAGGCGTCCACCCCGCGGTCGGCGAGCGTGGCGAGGGCCGTGGTCACGGACTCCGGTGGGACGACGGCGATCATGCCGACGCCCATGTTCAGGGTCCGCTCCAGTTCCCGGCGCTCGACCGGGCCGGCCGTGCCGACCAGGCCGAAGACCGGGCCCGGGGTCCAGGTCGCGCGGTCGACGGTGGCGTGCAGCCCGTCCGGGACCACCCGGGCGAGGTTGCCCGCCAGTCCGCCGCCGGTGATGTGCGCGAAGGCGTGCACCTCGGTCGCGCGGGTCAGGGCCAGGCAGGCGGCGGCGTAGATCCTGGTGGGTTCCAGCAGTTCCTCGCCCAGGGTGCGGCCCAGTTCGGCGATGTGCTGGTCCAGGCGCAGTCCGGCCCGGTCGAGCAGGACGTGGCGTACCAGGGAGTACCCGTTGGCGTGCAGGCCCGACGAGGCCATCGCGATCACCGCGTCGCCGGTGCGGATACGATCCGCGCCCAGCAGCCGGTCCGCCTCGACGACGCCCGTGCCGGCGCCGGCGAGGTCGAACTCGTCCGCGCCGAGCAGGCCCGAGTGTTCGGCGGTCTCGCCGCCGATCAGCGCGCAGCCGGCCAGGACGCAGCCCTCGGCGATGCCCTTGACGATCGCGGCGACCCGCTCGGGGTGGACCTTGCCGACGCAGAGGTAGTCGGTCATGAAGAGCGGTTCGGCGCCGCACACGACGATGTCGTCCATGACCATCGCGACGAGGTCGTGGCCGATGGTGTGGTGGACGCCCAGGGCGCGGGCGATGTCGACCTTGGTGCCGACGCCGTCGGTGGCCGAGGCCAGCAGCGGGCGGGAGTAGCCCTTCAGCGCCGAGGCGTCGAAGAGGCCGGCGAACCCGCCGAGGCCGCCGACGACCTCGGGGCGGGCGGTCTTCCTCACCCACTCCTTCATCAGCTCGACGGCGCGGTCGCCGGCGTCGATGTCGACGCCCGCGGACGCATAGCTGGCTCCGGTGCGGGGGCTCACGGGCGGCCGCCTTTCGGGGAGTTGGGGCAGGTGGTGGGGTGCGGCGTCACCATGACGCCGCGCCGTGGAAGGAGGTCGGTCCGGGACGGAAGCCGAGGCCGCGGCGGGCGGCGCCGAGCGCCAGGGTGCGTTCCATGGCGAGGTGGCTGAGCGCGTAGCGGGTGAGCCGCGGCGGCCGGGGCCGTTCCGCCAGCCGCCAGGCCGTCTCGGCGGCCGCCGCGGCCGCGGACGCCACGGCGGCCGGTACGGTGCGCAGCCGTACCGTCAGGCCGCGGGCGGCGAGCAGGGCCCGCAGCGCCTCGCCGATGGGGACCGGGGCCGCGTCGGCGATGTTGTAGGTGCCGGGCCGGGTGGTCCGGTCGCAGGCCAGCAGCGCGGCCGCGGTCAGCTGGTCGATGTGGGTGAGCGACTGCAGGGCGGTGCCGTCGCCCGGCAGCCACAGGGCGCCGCCGCGGACCGCGCCGAGCACCCGGGGCAGCAGCGTCCGGTCGCCCGGCCCGTAGACGGCGTGCGGGCGCAGCACGACGGTGTCCGGGCGGCCGCGCAGGGCCAGTTCGGCGGCGGCCTTGGAGGCGGCGTACGGGGTGAGGTAGCGGCGGACCGGGGCCTCGGTCTCGTGGCCGAGGACGGTCGGCCGGAACGGGTCGTACACGCTGGCCGTCGAGATGTGCACCAGCCGGGCGCCGGGGAAGGACGCGGCCACGTTCCGGGTGCCGGTGAGGTTGGCGTGCCAGACGGGTCCGGGCGCGCCCCAGTCGCGGACGGCGGCGGCCGCGTGCACCACCGCGTCGACCTCGGGGGCGTCCGCCCAGGCCCCGGCGCACAGGTCCCAGTCGGCGCGGGTGAGGGCGTGCACGGTCCAGCCCGCGGCGGTCGCCGCCCGGCAGACCGCGCCGCCCACGAAGCCGCGGGCGCCGGTCACCGCGATCCTCATCGCGCCGCCCCCGCCGTCCGGTCGCCCAGCAGGTCGCGCAGCGCGGCGCGGTCCGGCTTGCGGGTGCGGCCGGTGACCGGGACGCGGTCCAGGACCACCACCTCGTCCGGCAGCGCGGCCGCGTCGATGAGGGCGGGCAGCCGGGAGCGCACGGCGTCGGCGAGCGACTCCCGGTCGGCAGCGGGCCGTTCGGGCACGACGGCCAGGACGACGCGCTCGTCGCCGTAGGTGTCCGGGACGCCGACGATGACCGCGTCGGCGACGCCGGGCAGGGCCGCGACGGCCGGTTCGTAGAGCCCGGGGTAGATGTTGGTGCGGCCGCGGATGAGCATGTCCTTCTTCCGGCCGAGCAGGACCAGTTCGCCGTTCTCCAGCCGGGCGAGGTCACCGGTGGCGTGTTCGGTCATCGGCGGCTCGCCGAGGTAGCCGCGGCACAGGTTGGGCCCGGAGACCAGCAGTTCGCCGTCCGGGGCGGTGCGCACGCGGACCCCCGGCAGGGGGGTGCCGAGCAGGTCGCCGGGGCCGCGGTGGGCGAGCTTCGCGCGGCCGGTGGCGACCGCGACCGGCACGATCTCGGTCATGCCGTACACGGCGAGGAAGCGGACCCGCGGCAGGACCTGGGTGGCCCGGCGCAGCAGGCCGGGCAGGACCGGTGCGCCGCCGAGGACGAGGTGGCGCAGCGAGGCGGGCAGTGCCGCCTCGCCGCGTTCGACGGCGTCGAGCACCGCGGGCAGGTCGGCCGGTACGCAGAACGCGTGGGTGGCGCCGGCCAGTCCGCGGGTGAACCGCCCGGGGTCGGCGGCGGGCGCGAAGCCGTACGGCGGCATGGTCCAGTGCGCCCCGGCGACCAGGGCCGGGATGCCCATCATCAACTGGTCGGTGTGCAGCACGTCGCCGTCGCCCATGCACAGGGCGGAGCCGCAGCCGACCAGGCCGGCGCCGAGCGAGCCGCGGGTGTGGACCACGGCCCGGGGCGCCTGGGTGGTGCCGGAGGTGAAGACGACCAGCGCCTCCTGTCCGGGCGCCGGTCCGGGGCGGTCGGCCGGGGCGGGGCCGGCGGCGAGCCGGCGGGCGGACAGTGCCCCGGCGGGGACGCCGGGCAGCCGTCGGCCGGTGTGGACGTGCCGCAGGCCGAGCCGGTGGTAGTGCGGCAGCAGCAGTCCGCGGCGCCGGGCCAGCGGGCGGCCGTAGCGGGCCACCGCATACAGCAGGGACTCGGCGGCGGCCCAGCGCGGCCGGGCGAGTTCGCGGCGGGCGGTGAACAGTTCGGGCCCGGCGCCGGGGTCGGCGAAGACCACGGTGCCGCCTGCGGCGATCACGCCCAGGGCGAGCACCACGCCGTCCGGTCCCGGCCGTACGGAGAACAGCATCCGCTCCCCCGCCGCCATCCCGGCCGCGCGCAGCCCGCTCGCCGTGGTCAGGACGGCGCGGGCCAGTTCGCGGTAGCCGAGGGTGCGGCCGTCCGGGCCGGTGAGGGCGGGCGCGTCGGCGCGCCGCTCGGCGGTGTCGAAGAAGGCGGTGAGCAGATCGATCGGGTCGTCCGCCGCGGGCCGGGTGCCGGTCAACTGGCGCTCCTGAGTTCGAGGTTCAGCCGGGCGTAGCCCGGGATCAGGACGTGCCGGGCCGGGCGGCGGCCGGTGACGGCGACCGGCCCGGCGGCGAGCGCGGCGGCCAGCACCGCGCGGATCTGCGCCATGGCCAGCGGCATGCCGAGGCAGAAGTGCGGGCCCGCGCCGAACCACAGCCGGCGCAGTTCCGGCGGGTGCGGCCGCTCGGGGTCGAACGGCCCGTAGGCCTGGGCGCACAGCAGCGTGGCCACCACGACCCGGTCGCCGGGCGCGACCGGGACGCCGCCGATCCGTGCGGCGCGGGCGACGCTGCGCAGCATCACGGGGGACGGCACGGTGATCCGCAGTGCCTCCTCGATCACCGGGTCGGGGTCGGCGGCGGGGTCCGCGAGCCGGTCGAGCCGGCCGGTGTCGTGGCAGAGCGCGATCAGCCGCGGGATGAACGAGACCAGGGTCTCGGTGCCGGTGAGCAGGAAGGCGCCGACGGCCCCGCGGGCCTCCTGCTCGGTCAGGCCCAGTTCCCGCAGCCGCCCCGGCAGGGTCTCGTCGCCGCCCTGACGGTAGGCCGTCACCGCGGAGGCGGTCAGCCGGCCCAGCACCTCGCGCGCCCGCGCCACCTGTCGGCCCGTCATGCCGGACCGCCACAGCCGTACCGACTTCGTCACCTCGGACGCCTCGGCGTGCGCCCCGCCGAACCGGCCGGGCTCCGCGGGCATCCCGACGATCGCGCAGATCGCGGCGCCCGCGCAGATCTGCGCGACCCGGACCAGATCGACCTGTTCGCCGGCGCGCAGCCGGCGGGTCAGCGCGTCGAGCGGCTGCGCCAGCACCCGGGCGCACAGGGCCGTGACGTAGCCGGGGGTGAAGAGCCCGGACAGCCGGCGGCGGAGCGCCGCGTGGTCGGGGCCCTCCATGTTGAGCAGCACCGACGGGCCGAGCACCGGAGTCCACAGGTCGGACGGTGAGCCGGGCCCGGTCTTGGTGAAGTGGCCGGTGTCGCAGAGGACTTCGCGGGCCAGCGCGGCGTCGCTGACCACGACGCCGACCCGCGGCACCCGGACCACCGGGCCGCGGGCGGCGATCGCGCGCAGCAGCCGGTAGGCGACGGGGTGGGCGGCGGTCTGCACCCGGTGTTCCCAGTGCTCCCAGGTGGCGGGCGCCGCCGTGGTGGTGGTCGTCGTCACCGGATGTCCACCACCTCGGGCCGGTAGCGGTGGTCCGCGTACCAGCCGAGGGTGCGGCGCAGTCCCCAGGCCCGCACCCGGCGGGCCGAGCCGGCCACCTTCACGTCGCGCCGCGTGCCGTACGCGGTGGTCAGCCGGCGGACCGCGTTGACCAGGGCGCGGTCCTCGTGGACCTCCTCGATGGCGGTGCGCGGGAACCCGCCGGCGCGTTCGTACAGCTCCGCGGTGATCGCCATGTTGCAGCCGGGCGCCATCACGTACGGGCCGAGGTACTCCGGGCCGCGGTTGCCGGGCCGGAACCGGCCGAAGAGCGCGGCCACTTCGGTCGCGGAGACCAGGGCGGCGCGCCGCAGCGGGGGCAGCGGCGCCTCGTCGGTGCGGGGCCGCAGCCGGCCGGCGATCAGTTCCAGTCCGGCGTCGAAGCCGGCCCGGACCCGGGCGGTCCAGTCGGGCGCGGGCAGGCAGTCGGCGTCGGTGCGGGCCAGGTGCGTGGCGCCGTGCGCGATGGCGTGGCGCATCCCGGTGTCGGCGGCCGCGCCGGTGCCCTTGCGGGTCTCGTGCACCAGGTGCAGGTCGCCGGGGAAGCCGAAGGACCGTACGACGTCCGGGGTGCCGTCCGTGGAGTCGTTGTCGACGATCACGAGGGAGAAGTCCCGGTCGGTCTGGGCCGCGAGCGCCCGCAGCGTCGCGGTGATGCCGGGGGCCTCGTTGTAGGCCGGTACCACCACCCAGAGCCTCACAGCCGGATCACGCTCACTCCCATGCTGATGCCGCCGGCGAGCCCGATCAGGGCCACCAGGTCGCCGACGCCGGCCCGGCCGCTCTCCCGGGCGCGGACGAGCTGCAGCGGCAGGCTGGCCGACGCCGCGTTGCCGTGTTCGGTGACGGTGAGCGGGATCTTGTCGGGGGGCAGCCCGAACCGTTCGGCGAGCTGGTCCAGATAGGGCTTGGAGACCTGGTGGACGCAGATGGCCGCCATGTCCTGCCAGCGGACGCCGAGCCGGTCCAGGGTGTCGTCGAGGATCTGCGGGCCGAGCCGTTCGAAGGCGCGGCGCAGTCCCACGCCGTCGAGCCGGAAGTAGGTGTGCTCGTCGCCGCGGGGGTGGGCCGAGCCGCCCGAGGCGAGCGTGCCGACGTTCCAGGAGGCGGAGTCGGCGGTGAAGCCGCAGCCGAGGATGCCGGGCTCCGCGGACGCCTCGACGAGCAGCGCGGCGCCGGCGTCGGAGAGGGTGTAGCCGGGGATCGACGCGAGGTAGCTGCGCAGGTCCGGCACCGCCCAGCGGACGGCGCGGGAGGGCGATTCGCCGCAGGCGATCAGGATCCGGCGGTAGGAGCCCTGGGCGATCAGCGCGTGGGCGGTCTCCAGCGCGTTGAGCACGCTGTTGCAGGCGTTCTTGACGTCGAAGACGGGGCAGCGCAGGCCGAGGCGGTCGGCGACCATGTGCGAGGTGGCCGGCTCGATCATGTCCTGGCTGGCGGCGGCGAAGAGCAGCAGGTCGATGGTGCCGGCGTCGGTGCCGGTGTCGGCGAGGAGTTTGCGGGCCGCGGCGGCCGCCAGGTCGGACGCCTGCCAGTCGTCGGGCATGACGTGCAGCCGCTCGACGCCGGTCAGCCGGTGCACGAGGCCGGGCGGCGGGCGGAATCCGGTGCCGGCGGCGGCCACCCGGTGCTCGGTGTCCGTCGTGGAGCGCAGGGTCTCGGGCAGGTGGACGGCCACACCGGCCAGCCGCGCGTGGATCTGGGGCATGGTGCTGGTCTCCCGTCAGACGAGGGTCACGGTCAGCCGGTCGTACGAGGGGATGACCACGCGGCGGCTGTAGCGGCGCTCGGTGATCCGCCAGGGCCGTCCCACCGCGGTCAGGGTCTCCAGGGTCCGGCCGATCTCGGCCTGGGCGATGGCGGAGCCGAGGCAGTGGTGGCGGCCGGCGCCGAACCACAGCTGGCGGTTGGCGGGTTCGGCGGGCCGGCCGAGCCGGAAGCCGCCGGTGAGGCTGTTGGCGGTGTAGTTGAGCAGCGTGATCCGGTCGCCGGCCCGCAGGGTGCGCCCGGCCAGCCGCACCTGGCTGCGCACGGTCCGGCCGATGACCGGCGCCGGCGCGGTCACCCGCAGCCCCTCGCGGACCGCCTCCGGGACCCGCTGCGGGGACGCCAGCAGGGCGTGCTGCTCGCCGGTGTCGTGCAGCAGCGCGACGGTCCGGGTGATGGCGCTGGCGGCGGTCTCGGTGGCGGCCACGCCCACCAGCGCGGCCATGCCGGCGGTCTGCCGGGCGTTCAGGCCGACCTCGCGGCAGCGGCCGATGAGGTGGTCGGCGGGCTCGGTGGCCCACAGTCCCTCGACGTGCCCGGTGAGCCGCGCCACGATGCCCCGGCCGCGGGCCACCGTCGCCTCGGTCAACTCGCCGCCGCCGGCAGCTTCGACGGACAGCGCGGCCAGTTCGCGGGCGGTGGCGAAGACCCGTTCGTAGGCGGCGTCGTCGGTGCCGGTGACCGGGACCCGGAGCAGCTCGGTCACGATCCGGCCGACGACGGCCCGGCCGAGGGCCGCGACGTCCAGCGGCCGGCCCGCGGCGAGCTGGACGCGGGCCTCGACGAGCCGGGCCCCGATGGTGCGGTCGACCAGCTCGCGGGCCGCGGTCTCGCCGAACAGCTCGCGGGTGCCGGCGCGCAGCGCCCGGTGGCCCTCGCCGTCGAAGAGGTCCTCGACCCAGCCGCCCAGGAGCTGGGCCCACAGCCGGCCGACGCCGCCGCGGTCGAGGACGGTGAAGTGCTTCTGGTCGACGAGCACGGACCGGGCGGTCGCCGCGTCGGCGGTCAGCCAGCCCAGCTTCGGGACGTAGGTCAGGGGCCGGGCCAGCCGGCCGGCGTGCAGCAGCAGCGGGAGGGCGGGGCGGCTGGCGGCCAGGACGCGCAGCTCGTGGAGTCCGGCGCGGTTCATGGTGGTCCCTCTCGTGGTGTCGGGGGAACGGCCGGGGCCCGCCGGGCTCCCTCCCGTACGGGGGAGGGAGGGGGCCCGGCGGGGAGCAGGCTGCGGGATCAGCCTGCCTGGGGAGGAAAGAGCGCTGCCATGCCGTCGATCGACTCGGGGCCGTAGCCGACCGAGCCGACCGGGACACGGGACTTGGTGGCCTCGATGACCCGGGCCGTCCACACGGGGCCGAAGCCGCCGCACAGTTCGATGAGCTGGATGCCCTCGTCGACGAGCCGGGCGGCGACCTCGGGTGCCCGGGCCGGGTCCGCCATGCCGACGAGGACGGCGCGGAAGCCGTCGCGTTCGATGACGGAGCGGTCGCGGTCGGGGTCCAGCCCGCGTCCGGTGAACAGGAACCCGAAGGCGTCCAGGGCCATGCTCAGCACTCCTTCCGCGGCTGCCGCAGCTCCGCCACGACCAGGTCGGCCGCTTCGGTCAGGCTCAGTCCGCCCAGCGACGCCTCCGTGCGCAGCTCGGCGCCGCACCACTTCTGCAGGTCGCCGAGGAGCACGGAACTCGTCATGGAGTCGATGCCGAAGGCGCTGAGCGGGACGTCCGCGTCGAGGTCGGCGGGCGCCATCTCCAGCATCTCGGCCAGCACGTGGCGCAGCCGCTCGACGACCAGCTCCGGGGTGATCTCCTGGGTGACGCTCATGCCGCACCGTCCTTCCGTACGCTGGACCACTGGGCCAGCGGCGGCAGCTGGCCCGACCTCATCTGCTCGGCGCAGGCGCGCCGGCGGATCTTCCCGCTGGTGGTGCGGGGCACCTTGTTGCGCGGTACGGCGTAGACGCTGACCGCGGTCGGCAGCACCTTGGCCACCGCGATACCGGCCGCGCGGACGGCGGTGGCGAGCACCTCCGGGTCGCGCACGGTGGTCTCCACGACCACGGCCACGCCCCGGTCGTCCTCGTGGAGCGGCCAGGCGGCGGCCCGCTGCTGGGCGAAGGCGGGGTGGGCGGCGACCGCGACGGCCTCGGCGTCCTGCGGGAAGTAGTTCTCCCCGCCGATGATCAGCACGTCCTTGATGCGGCCGGTGATGAACAGCTGGCCGCCGTCGACGAATCCGAGGTCCCCGGTCCGTACGTAGGACGGGCCGGTGGTGTCCTCGGTGCCGGCCAGGCGGGCCGCGAAGACCTCCGCGGACTCCTCTTCGCGGCCCCAGTAGCCCCCGCAGTTGCCGGGCGAGTCGACCCAGATCTCGCCGACCACGCGGTCGGCGAGCGCCTGGCGGGTGGCGGGGTCGACCACGGCGACGCGGATGCCGTCCGCCACCGGTCCGCAGCCGACGAGTTCGACGCCCGCCGCGGTGTCGGCGGTCGGCACGGCCTTGCCCTCGGCCAGCGCGTCCCGGTCGTAGTACGCCGCGACCACCGGTTCCAGCGACGGGCTCACGCTCACCAGGAGGGTGCACTCGGCGAGCCCGAAGCCGGGCGAGAAGACCTCCTCGCGGAAGAGGCTGAGCCGGAACGCCTCGGCGAACCGCCGCTGGGTGGCGGCCCGTACGGGCTCGGAGCCGTTGACCGCGACCCGCCAGGTGGACAGGTCGATGGCGGCGCGCTCCTCCGCGGGCACCCGGTTGACGCACATGTCGTACGCGAAGTCGGGCGCGGCGGTGAAGACGTCGTCCTCGGCGGCGATGGCGCGCAGCCACACCCGCGGGTCGCGGACGAAGGTGGCCGGTTCCATGGTGACGGTGGACGCGCCGGACACCAGGGGCAGCACCACCGCGGTGCACAGGCCCATGTCGTGGAAGAACGGCAGCCAGCTGACGATGGTGGTGGTGGGCTCCACCTCGCAGGCGTCGCGCATCGCGATCTGGTTGGCGACGAGGTTGCCGTGCCGGACGACGACGCCGCGCGGGTCGCCGGTGGAGCCGGAGGTGTACTGGAGCAGCGCCGTGGCCGCCGGGTCGAGCGCGACCGGGTCGGGCAGCGCCGCCCCGTCGGGCCGCGGGCGGTCCGGCCGGCGCACGGCGATCCACCGCACGCCGGGCAGCAGTTCGGCGTCGGCCTCGTCGGCGTCCTCCTGGGTGGAGACGAGGACGGCGCACGGGTCGCAGTCGCCGCAGATCGCCGACAGCCGCTCGGCGCGGGTGGTGGTGCCGCCGCGGGCGGCGGTGCGGAACGCGGGCACCGGCACGGCGATCATGCCGGCGTACAGGCAGCCCAGGAAGCCGATGTGGAAGTCGAGTCCGGGCAGCGCGGGCACGATGACGCGGTCCCCGGCGGTGCCGATCTCGCGCAGCGCGGCCGCCAACTGGCGTGCGCACAGGTCGAGTTCGACCGGGTTCAGGGTCTCGAGGGTGTCCCCGGACGCGTCGAGGGCGGTGACCACCGGCCGGTTTGCGTCGGGGCCCGCGGCGCGGGCGAGCAGCGCCGCGACGAGGGTGCGGGGCTCCCGGCCGGGGCCCGGCGCCGTGGTCGTGGTCGCCTCGGTTGGGGTGTTCACTGCTGTGCTCCTCATTCGACGGTGCCTCGGGACGCGAGGGCGGTGCCGGATCGGGTTCCCGGCTGCGGCCGGGTGGCCGGGGCGGCGAGCGCACCGGCGGGAATCGCGGTGGGGTAGCGGCCGGTCAGGCACGCGGTGCAGTAGCCGGAGGGGTCCCCGCCGGCGGCCTCCAGGAGCCGGTCCAGCGAGAGGAACGCCACGCTGTCGCAGCCCAGTTGCTCGGCCAGCTCGGTGATCGGCAGTCGGGCGGCGAGCAGTTCCTCCGGGCGTCCGGTGTCGATGCCGTAGAAGCACGGCCACCGGTACGGCGGGGAGGCGACCCGCAGGTGCACCTCCACGGCCCCGGCCCTGCGCAGCAAGCCGGTCACGGTGCGCATGGTGGTGCCCCGGACGAGCGAGTCGTCCACCAGCACCACCCGCTGCCCGGCGACCGCGGCGGCGACCGGGGCGAGCTTGCGGCGCACGGTGGTCTCCCGGGCCGCCGGGTCGCCCGCGATGAAGCTGCGGCCGACCGCCCCGGGCCGCAGCAGGCCCTGGACGACCCGGAGTCCGGACCGCTCGGCGTAGCCGTCGGCCGCGACCCGTGCCGTCTCGGGGGTGGCGACGACCACCGGGCGCGGCGATCCGGTCACCGGCGCGTAGTCGGCGAGGGCCTGGCCCGCCCGGTAGCGCGCCTGGTAGACGCTGCGCCCGGAGAGGGCCGAGTCGGCCCGGGCGAAGTAGACGTATTCGAAGAGGCAGGCCGCGGTCTTGGCGTCCGGCACCGGCACCCGGCTGCTCGCGGTGCCGTGCGGGCCGATGGTCAGCACCTCGCCCGGCTCCAGCTCGCGGACCACCTCGCCGCCGACGGCGGTGATCGCCGCGGTCTCGGAGGCCAGCAGCCAGGCGTCACCGCGCCGGCCGAGGGCCAGCGGCCGGAAGCCGTGCGGGTCGCGCACGCCGTACAGCTGCGTGCCGTCGGACAGGACCAGCGCGTAGGCGCCGGTCAGTCCGGGCAGCACCGCGTGCAGGGCGGCCGAGGTGTCGACGCCCGCCGCGGCGCGCCGGGCGAGCAGCAAGTGGGCCATCAGCTCGCTGTCGGTGGCCCACCGGGCGGGGTCGATCGCCTCGGCGCCGGGCGCGGTGTGCGGGTCGACCAGGGTGCCGTTGTGGGCCAGGGCCAGCGGCGGCCGGTCCAGGACGACCGGCTGGGCGCCGGCCAGCCCGTCCCGGGCACCGTGGGTGGCGTAGCGGACGTGGCCGACCGCGACCGGGCCGTGCGGCAGTCCGTCGAGGTCGGGCATTCCCTGGGCGACGGTGCCGGCGCCGTGCCGGGCGACCAGGGCGGCGCCGGTGCCGACGGCGATGCCGACGCTCTCCTGGCCGCGGTGCTGCAGTGCGACGAGCATCTCCCGTACCAGTGCGGCGTGGTGGCCGGCCGGCCCCCAGACGCCCGCGACGCCACAGGCCTCGCGGGGCTTGTCCGCGTCGTACAGGGGCCCGTTCATAAGGCGTCACCGCCCGAGTCGAGCCAGTCGGTGAAGGCGTCCAGGTCCGGCAGGATCACGGTCGAGCAGGACAGCACCGCGAGGTTCTGGCGCATGTCCGTGATGGCGACGACGGTGCGGCCGGCACGGTGCGCGGAGAGCATCTCCGCGGCGGTGCCCATGCTCGGCTCGTGCCCGGGCAGCCAGGCCACGCACACGTCGCTGTCCGCCGCCAGCCGGGTGAGCCAGTGGAACAGGTCGGTCAACTCGCGGAGTTCCTTGGCGAGTTCGTCGTGGTGCAGGACCTTCCGGTCGGCCAGCGCGGCGTGTGCGGCGCGGACGTCCGCGGGGTGCGAGGCGAGCCATTCGGCCATCACCACACCCGGGTCGTGGATGACCGCGTCGGGGCGGCGCGCGCGCAGCGCCTCGGTCAGCCGCTGCCGGTAGGACTGATCGGTGAGGTCGGCGCCGGTGCGCGCGCCCTGCATGGTGCCGGCCAGGAAGTAGGAGCGGGCGGGCCGGTCGTCCCGCGCGTCTGGGGCGGTCACTCGTCCTCCAGGGAGTACGGGGCCAGGACCAGCCCGGCCGGTGCCGCGGCGCGGTGGATCGCGGCCGCTTCGAGGAGGAAGGCGACCACGTCGTCCTGCGGCGCGCCGACAGCGTCGGCCACGACCTCCAGGTCGCGCCGGAAGCGGGCGTCGCCGTGCGTCGCGACGGCGCCCTGGTTGTCCTTGGTGAGCATCAGCAGGCTGTCCTCGGCGACCCCGGCGGGCCGCCCGGCGAGCGGCAGGACCAGCTCCGCCATCTGCCGGCTGACCGGGTGCAGCACCCGTACGGACACGCTGTGCTGCTCGGGGTGGACCAGCAGCGGGCGCACCCAGTCCGCGGCCGGCGGCACGGTCTCCAGCTGCGACTCGGGGCGCAGCACGAAGGACCGCGAGGCGATGTTGTGCCCGCGCCGCGGGCTGTACCGCAGGTAGTCCAGGCGGACCGCGTCGTCGTCGAGCGTCCAGGTGGCCCGCACCCGGCTGGGCGCCGGGCTGCCGTCCTTCTTGACCCGGAACGGGTAGGCGTCGACGGTCAGCTGCACGACGCCGTCGGTCGCGGCGGCGCGGTCGAGCCGCAGCGGCTCGGCGTGCAGCAGGTACGGGTCGAGGATGTCGAGGCCCTCCGCCCGCCGGTAGACGGCCGCCACGTGCCGCCCGTCGATGGGGTATTCGGCGGTGATCCCGGACCGTTCGGCGACCAGCCGGCCGGCCGTGAACGACTGCCAGGCGCAGGACTGTCCGAACCGCGGCGGGGCGGCCCGGGTGCCGAAGTACTCGTGGAACTGGGAGGCGCTGTTGTACGGCACCCCGACGAGCACCTCGTCGAGGACCTCCTTCTGCACCTCGCTCAGCACCGCCGCACCGACGGCGTTCACTTGCGGCCTCCCGAGAAGAGCGCGGCCGCCTGCTCCAGCAGGGAGGGCCGTTGGGCGTAGGTGGTGTCGCGGCCGCCCAGCAGCGACAGGTGGTCGCGCAGCACCCGCAGGTAGGTGAGGAGTTCGAACTGGGTGAGATTGCGCGGGGAGTCGAGGAACTTGATCCCGCCGGTGATGTCCACGTCCCGCCTCCGCTTGCGCTCGTCGAACCGGCGGGCCGCCTCCGGGTCCCGTTCCCGGGCCGCCAGATAGCTCGCGATCACCCGCGACTGCAGCTCGACGGTGGGGAAATGGCCGCCCGTTCCGTCGGTCATTCCGGCGATGAAGAGATCGTCGTAGCGCGGCGAGAAGGCGAGCAGATAGAAGTCCGGCCGGCCCTTGTTCCAGTCCAGGTGCTCCTCACCGACGAACGGAATGTGGATCCGGAAACCGGTCGCCATGATGATGGTGTCGAATTCCTCCGACGTACCGTCCGAGAACTCGACGAACTTCCCGTCGAAACGCACCGGGGCCTTGCGCACCTTCACCCGGCCGTGCGCGCAGTAGTACGGCAGCAGGGAGTTCACGATCGGCGGGGATTCCAGCGGCTCGTGATCGGGCTTCGGCAGTCCGAACTGATCGGGGGTGCCGATGCTCAGCTTCAGCATGGTCCGGTACGCCGCACGCGCCACCGGGGCCGGCAGCCGCAGATTCTGGCTCGATTCGGAGACCTGGTCCGCGGGCTTTCCGAAGATGAATTTCGGGAAGAAGTAGTAGCCGCGGCGCATGCTGATCGCGACGTGATCGGTGACGCCGGCGGCCTCCACCGCGATGTCACAGCCGGAGTTCCCGGCACCGACGACCAGGACCCGCTTGCCGGCGAGAGCGGCCGCGCTGGTGTAGTCCCGGCTGTGCAGGATCTCCCCGTCGAACTTCCCCGAGAACGCCGGCATATGGGGGTGCCAGTTGTGGCCGTTCGCAATGATCAGCGCGCGGTGCTCGGCCGAGTGCCCGTCCGCGGTGGTGACCCGCCAGCCGTCCGTGAGCCGCTCGACCTGCGTGACGTCGGAGCCGAACCGGATCAGCGGCAGCAGGTTGAACCGCTCCGCGTACTGCCGCAGATACCCGTGCACCTGATCGTGCCGGGGATAGGCGGGCAGCCCGCGGTCCATGGGAAGATCCGCGTAACCCGTCACCTCGCGGGAGGTGATGGTGTGGGTGTTCTGGTAGACGGAACTCCGCGGATTACGGATGTCCCAGATACCGCCCACGCCGGAGTGGGACTCGTACGCCACACACGGAATGTTGAGATCACTGAGGTTCTTGAGAGAGGCCAGCCCGGAAGGGCCCGCTCCGATGACGGCGACCGGCCGTGGATCCACTTGTGGTTCTGGCATGAAACTGAATTCCCCCATCGATGGTGCGGCGTACGCAGCCCCCTCCGAAGCCTGTGAGGGTGCTGCTGTACGACCAAGACTTCATCAAGTCGCGGGGTCGACTCCAGCCACTTTCAAGGACTTTCAAACGACCGGCTGGATTCCTGCCGAACCTTGACTTCACCGCCCCGACTTCCCCCTAATGGAGCCGACCGGACGGGGGCCCGGACCGAGCGGACCGAACCGACTTCGCGCCGGAGTGCACAGCGTCACTCCGGCGCGAATCCGCCGACTCCAAAGTGAAACAGGTCACTTTTTCCTTCCGGTGGAACCAAGCAACTCCCTTTTGCGTCAACACCCTTACCGGAAGGAGTGCCAGTGGCACGCGTCGTGGTCGACGTCATGCTCAAGCCGGAGATCCTCGACCCGCAGGGGCAGGCGGTACAGCGCGCACTGCCCCGCCTCGGTTTCGACGGCATCGCGATCGCCGAAGTCCGCCAGGGCAAGCGTTTCGAACTGGAGGTGGACGGGCCCGTCGATGACGCCGCCCTCACCCGTATCCAGGAGCTGGCCGACACCTTTCTCGCCAACACCGTCATTGAAGACTTCACCGTGCGGGTCGAGTCATGACCTCGCGTATCGGTGTGATCACTTTCCCCGGTACGCTCGATGACCGCGACACCCAGCGCGCGGTCGGTCTGGCGGGCGCCGAGGCGGTGCCGTTGTGGCACCGTGACAAGGACCTCAAGCAGGTCGACGCCGTGGTCCTGCCCGGCGGGTTTTCCTACGGCGATTACCTGCGCGCCGGAGCGATCTCGCGCTTTTCGCCGGTGATGGAGACCGTCATCGAGCAGGCGAAGGCCGGACTTCCCGTCCTGGGTATCTGCAACGGGTTCCAGGTGCTGACCGAGACGCATCTGCTGCCGGGCGCGATGCTGCGCAACAACCATCTGCACTTCATCTGCCGCGATCAGAGACTGCGGGTGGAGAACGCGAACACGGCCTGGACGACCGAATTCTCGGCCGGGCAGGAGATCTCCGTTCCGCTGAAGAACATCGATGGCCGGTACACCGCTGACGAGCGCACGCTCGATGAGCTGGAGGCGGAGGGCCGGGTGGTCTTCCGTTACCTGGACGGCAACCCCAACGGTTCGTTGCGTGACATTGCCG